>NZ_DASYGZ010000067.1:0-6035 GCF_035999135.1 Ensifer sp. | reverse complement strand
TTTCGGCTGCTGAACAGTGTTTGCCCGATAAGTGGAGAATGAAATGGCTGTACCTAAAAGAAAAACGAGCCCGTCCAAGCGTGGCATGCGCCGTTCGGCTGACGCTCTGAAGACCCCGACCTACGTCGAGGACAAGAACTCCGGCGAACTGCGTCGCCCGCACCACATCGACCTGAAGACCGGCATGTACCGCGGTCGCCAGGTTCTGACCCCGAAGGAAAACGCATAAGCGTTTCCGTTCGCGGACAAAGTTCAAAGGGCTGGCTCTGCCGGCCCTTTTCTTTTGCATCTGACATGATCCCGCTTGGACGCCGTGCTATCGCTGGCACCTTGCGTGAAGACGCCGCCTAAAAATGGAGTTCCGATGCTTGCTGCCATCCCGCTGCTGATCCTGCCCTTTGCAATCTACAATCTCGCGATGATCGGAATGTTCGGCGGCCTCTCCGGGCTCAACGCCGAGATGGTGTCGCTGTCGATGCTGTCGGGTGCGACCTGGACGATGCGCTTCGGCGATCTTCTGATCGTCGGTGCCTTGCTGTTGCTTTTCGTCGAACTTTTGAAGGCGACGCGCACGAGCAGCCGGGCGCTGATGGATCATCTGTTGTCGATGGTCCTGTTCATCGTCTTCCTGATCGAATTCCTGCTGCTTGCTCCGGCGGCAACGCAGCTCTTCTTCATCCTGATGACAATCAGCTTCATCGACGTCATCGCCGGCTTTGCCGTGTCGATGCGCTCGGCCGGTCGCGACGTGTCGATCGGTCTCTGAGGACTTGATCCCGAAGGGTCGGTGCAGGCGGAAGAGTCCCGCCCACCTTGATGCGACGGCTTTGTTCAGCCGAGGTTGTCGAGCTTGGTCTGGAGCGCCCGCAGCTGTTCTTTCAGCTCGTCGATGTCCTTCGCCTCCGCCTTCTTGGTCTCCTTGACCGGAGGCGCAGAAATGAAGGGCGAGAACATCTGCATCGCCTGATGGAACATCTCGGTGTTGCGGCGCACCTGTTCTTCGACAAGTTGCAGCGGCACCTGCAGGTTCTTGCTGAGCGGCGTGTCGCCGAAGGCCTTGTTGATCTGCTCGCGCATCTGCGACTGCTGCTCGGTAAAGGCCTGCATCGAGTGTTCGAGATAGCTCGGCACCACCATCTGCATCTGGTCGCCGTAGAAGGAGATCAACTGGCGCAGGAACGAGATCGGCAGCAACGTATTGCCGGTCTTGGACTCCTGCTCGAAGATGATCTGCGTCAGCACGGAATGAGTGATGTCCTCGCCGGACTTGGCGTCCTGGACCACGAAGTCCTCGCCCTTCTTCACCATCACGGCCAGGTCGTCGAGCGTGACATAAGTGCTGGTCCCGGTGTTGTAGAGCCGCCGGTTCGCATATTTCTTGATAACGATCTGGCCTTCATGCTTCGCCATCAGGGTCTCCTCTCACCCATCATCCCGTCTTTATTGTGTTTTTCAGAGTATCCGCAAAAGAGCGCCGCTGACAATGTCTTTGTGCGTTGCGGCGACGCAAGTGCGAAATCTTGCGGTCGCGTCTCGGGTCACGGTTTTGTGGCAGTGCATCAAGGCGTTTGACTTGGGCCGCGCGCTTTGCCAGTCTGCTGCCATCAGGCAAGAAATTTGAGGAAACGTCCCATGAGCAATGCCTCCATCGTCATCGCCAGCGCGGCCAGAACTGCAGTCGGATCCTTCAACGGTGCCTTCGGCAACACGCCGGCGCATGAACTCGGCGCCGCCGTCATCAAGGGTGTGCTCGAGCGCGCAGGCGTCGATGCGGGCGAGGTCGACGAAGTGATCCTCGGCCAGGTGCTGCAGGCCGGAGAAGGCCAGAATCCGGCGCGCCAGGCCGCGATGAAGGCAGGCGTCCCGCAGGAAAAGACCGCCTGGGGCATGAACCAGCTCTGCGGTTCGGGCCTTCGCGCCGTCGCTCTCGGCATGCAGCAGATTGCAACCGGTGATGCAGATATCATCGTCGCCGGCGGCATGGAATCGATGTCGATGGCGCCCCATTGCTCCCATCTTCGCGGCGGCGTGAAGATGGGCGATTTCAAGATGATCGACACGATGATCAAGGACGGCCTCACCGACGCCTTCTATGGCTATCACATGGGCATCACCGCCGAGAACGTCGCCCGCCAGTGGCAGCTGAGCCGCGAGGAGCAGGACGTGTTTGCGCTCGGCTCGCAGAACAAGGCGGAAGCGGCCCAGAAGGCCGGGCGTTTCGCCGACGAGATCATTCCCTTCATCGTCAAGGGTCGCAAGGGCGACGTGACCGTCGACCAGGACGAATATATCCGCCACGGCGCGACGATCGACCAGATGCAGAAGCTGCGCCCCGCCTTTGACAAGGAAGGCACGGTGACGGCAGCCAACGCCTCCGGCCTCAACGACGGCGCGGCCGCGACGCTGCTGATGACCGAGGCGCAGGCCTCCAAGCGCGGCATCCAGCCGCTTGCCCGTATCGTGTCCTGGGCGACGGCCGGCGTCGATCCGCAAGTGATGGGCACGGGCCCGATCCCGGCTTCGCGCAAGGCGCTGGCGAGAGCCGGCTGGGCCATCGGCGATGTCGAGTTGGTCGAAGCCAACGAGGCGTTCGCGGCGCAGGCCTGCGCGGTCAACAAGGATCTCGGCTGGGATCCCTCGATCGTCAACGTCAATGGCGGCGCAATCGCCATCGGCCATCCGATCGGCGCATCCGGTGCCCGCGTGCTCAACACGCTTCTGTTCGAAATGAAGCGCCGCGGCGTTTCCAAGGGGCTCGCAACGCTCTGCATTGGCGGCGGCATGGGCGTCGCCATGTGCGTCGAACGGTTCTAGTCGGTTTGGCGGCATGAACAGCGCCAGATGGGTTCTTCTTTCCCTCCTGCTGGCCGGTTCGCCGATCGTTTCCGCACAGGCCAATCCCGCGCCTCTTGATGAGGCGCGGCTGGTTCAGTGCATGCTGGAACATACGACCTCCAACGAGGAGGGCGTTTTCAAGAATGTGATGGTTGCTGCCCTGAACGATGACAGCCGCGCGCTGGAAGCGTCGCTGGAGCAGCTCAGCACCGTGATGATGGATCTCGCGCTGACCAAGTGCGAGGTGGCCCTGGATGCGCTTGCGACGCCTCAGTTCCAGGCGGCCGCGGGGCTCTACGGTCAACAGGTCGGCGAAAAGCTGATGAAGAAGGCATTCGAGAAACTGAACTGATCAAGTGGGAGGCGTGCATGAGCAGGGTAGCATTGGTCACGGGTGGGTCGCGCGGCATCGGCGCTGCAATTTCCATCGCACTCAAGAATGCCGGCTACAAGGTGGCCGCCAATTATGCCGGCAATGACGAGAAGGCTCAGGCCTTCAAGCAGGAGACCGGCATCCCCGTCTACAAGTGGGACGTTTCCAGCTACCAGGCCTGCGCCGAAGGCATCGCCAAGGTCGAAGCCGATCTCGGCCCGGTCGACGTGCTGGTCAACAATGCCGGCATTACCCGCGATGCCATGTTCCACAAGATGACCCCGGAGCAATGGGGCGAGGTGATCGGCACCAACTTGACCGGCCTCTTCAACATGACCCATCCGCTCTGGTCGGCCATGCGCGACCGCGGCTTTGGTCGTGTCATCAACATCTCGTCGATCAACGGCCAGAAGGGCCAGATGGGACAGGCCAACTATTCGGCCGCCAAGGCGGGCGATCTCGGCTTCACCAAGGCGCTTGCCCAGGAAGGGGCCGCCAAGGGCATCACCGTCAACGCCATCTGCCCGGGTTATATCGGCACGGAGATGGTGCGGGCGGTGCCGGAGAAGGTGCTCAACGAGCGGATCATCCCGCAGATCCCCGTCGGCCGCCTCGGCGAACCGGAAGAAATCGCCCGTTGCGTGGTGTTCCTTGCCTCCGACGATGCCGGCTTCATCACCGGTTCGACGATTTCGGCGAACGGCGGACAGTTTTTCGTCTGATATGCTGCTGTCATCAGTGCTTGCGAGCGGCGTCCTTCGGGGCGCCGTTTTCATGCGGAGTGCACGGCACATGCGCGCGTTTCCGGGTGCCGAAGTTCCGTGGTCGTGCCTGAAAGTCTTTTGTCGGGATGGGGCGTAGACACTATATCTTGTGGAGAACAAAAGCGGAATGATGCGCGGTCCACGAGTCGCTGCGGTATATTCCCGTCGTGGTCGCGGCGGCCAGAGGCGATTCCCATTCTCTCGGTTCGTCGATTCACCGACGAAATTCGTTAAAAATTTTCTAGGCATTCCAGAGTCTTGGATTCCGAATCCTTGGGGCCACCGGACGGGGGATTGGTCGGGATTGAGGCAAATCGTGCACGACAATGCCCGCAGATGGCATGAGATTCAGCATGTGGTGCAATGTTGGATGTTGAAATCTATATCTAGTCGTGAACATACAGTGAATCGCAGTCCGTCAACGATTCGTCTCCGATTCGTTCCATGGCTGTTCCCGATCCGCTTGCGCCGGCCACTAGAGATGGTGGGTTCTGCGGCAAGGGGCGTTGATGAGTTTTAGTTGCCCGCGCCCCTTGCGTTTGCCTCGGTGCGTGGGCATGTGTTTGCCGCCAGCGTGAAAAAGACGCTGTCATAATTTCTGAATGCCCGGGATCGATGACGTGTCCGTTCACCCCATGATCCTGAGCGGCCGCGGTGTCACTGCGGTGCTCGGGCCCACCAATACCGGCAAGACGCACTACGCGATCGAGCGCATGATTGCGCACGACAGCGGTGTCATCGGCCTGCCGCTGCGGCTGCTCGCGCGCGAGGTCTATACGCGCCTTGTCGAGAAGGTCGGCCACCACAATGTCGCGCTGATCACCGGCGAGGAGAAGATCACCCCGCATCGCGCCCGCTATTCGGTGTGCACGGTCGAGGCCATGCCGCGGGAGACGACCGCGTCCTTCGTCGCGATCGACGAAGTGCAGCTTGCAGGCGATCTCGAGCGCGGCCACATCTTCACCGACCGCATCCTGCACCTGCGTGGTCGCGGCGAGACGCTGCTGCTCGGTGCCGGAACAATGCGGCCGATCCTCGAACAGCTGCTGCCGGGCATTACCGTCGTCGAGCGGCCGCGCATGTCGCAACTGCTCTATTCCGGCTCGAAGAAGATCACCCGCCTGCCGCATCGCTCGGCGATCGTCGCCTTTTCGGCCGACGAGGTCTATGCGATCGCCGAGCTCATCCGCCGCCAGCGCGGGGGCGCTGCGGTCGTGCTCGGCGCGCTGTCGCCGCGTACGCGCAATGCGCAGGTGGCGCTCTACCAGGAAGGCGACGTCGAATATCTGGTGGCGACCGATGCGATCGGCATGGGTCTCAACCTCGACGTCGACCACGTCGCCTTTGCCCAGGACCGCAAGTTCGACGGCTACCAGTTCCGTGACCTGAACCCGGCCGAACTGGCGCAGATCGCCGGACGCGCCGGCCGCCATCTGCGCGATGGCACCTTTGGCGTGACCGGACGTGTCGATCCTTTCGACAATGAACTTGTCCACCGCATCGAGGCGCACGAGTTCGATCCGGTCAAGGTGCTGCAATGGCGTTCGAAAGCGTTCGACTATTCTTCGATCGCGGCGCTGAAGAAGAGCCTTGAGGCCGCCCCGACTGTTCCGGGCCTCGCCCGGGCGCTACCTGCGGTAGACCAGCAGGCGTTCGAGCATCTGGTCCGGTATCCGGAAGTCATCGACATCACGACCAATGCCGAGCGTGTCGAAAAACTTTGGGAAGCCTGCGCCTTGCCCGATTATCGGCGCATAACGCCGGCACAGCACGCCGATCTGATCTCCACGCTTTACGGAGATCTCGTTCGCCGCGGAACGGTGAACGAGGATTTCATGGCCGAACAGGTCCGGCGCGCCGATCATACCGATGGCGAGATCGACACACTTTCGGCGCGAATCGCGCAGATCAGAACCTGGACCTATGTGTCGAACCGGCCCGGATGGCTGGCCGATCCGACACACTGGCAAGAAAAGACGCGGGAAATTGAAGATCGATTATCCGACGCACTACATGAACGGTTGACGAAACGCTTTGTTGATCGCAGGACATCTGTGCTCATG
>NZ_DASYGZ010000065.1:0-79451 GCF_035999135.1 Ensifer sp. | reverse complement strand
TGTCCACAAGCGTGGTTTTTCCGGTCTGCGAGGGCCCAAGTACCGTGAAGCAGCGCATCGGCAATCCTCCCCTGTCGCGATGACGACGGGCGCCGAGCGTTGCGACGCCCTCACTCCCTTTATTCTAGGGCAGCTTTTGCGCTTTCCAAATGGCCGCAGGCAAATTCAGGCAGGCCGGGTGTCGTTGTGTTGACATCGAGGGCCGCGTTGAGCACAATCCGCTTGTATATTTAAACCAGTACTAAAATGATATCATTGACGATGGACAACCGCGGGCGCGGTCCTAGTTCTATCGATACGAAGGCCTTTGGAACCGCGCGAACCGGAGATCACCCTGATGTCGCTGACCCTCTACCAGCATCCGCTTGCCTCCTTTTGCCACAAGGTGCTGATCGCGCTCTACGAGAACGATACCCCGTTCAAGAGCAGCCTTGTCGATCTTCTCGATCCGGCGGAAGCCGCCCGCTTTGCAGCGCTCTGGCCCGCCGGCAAGATGCCGGTACTGACCGACAGCGCCCGAGACGTGGTGATGCCGGAAACCTCCGTGATCATCGAGTACCTCGACCGCCATTATCCCGGCAAGGTGAAGCTCATTCCTGACGACGTCGATCGGGCCCTGAAGGTCCGGCTCTGGGATCGCTTCTTCGATCTTTACGTCCACGTGCCGATGCAGAAGATCGTCACCGATACGCTCCGATCCTCAGGCGAGAACGACCGTCGCGGCGTCGAAGATGCCCGCGCGACGCTCAACCTCGCCTACGGCATGGCCGACAAGCACCTCGCCGAAAACACCTTTGCCGCCGGCGACAGCGTCAGCCTCGCCGACTGCGCCGCTTCACCGGCGCTCTTTTATGGCGGCATCGTCGAGCCCTTCGATGAGAAGCACCCGCATCTGGCGGCCTATTTCGAGCGCCTGCTCGAACGCGCTTCCGTGCGCCGGGTGCTCGCCGAGGCACGGCCCTATTTCCACATGTTCCCGTACCGCAACCTGATGCCGGAACGGTTTTTCGAGATGTAGGCGCGGTCGCGGCTCCTTCACGCCCAAAGGCGCCCCTCTCCTCGGGTTTAACCCGAGGACTAATCCTCTCCCCGCAGGCGGGGAGAGGGAACGAGCCCTGCGGCAGCTCTATCGAACCAGGCGTCGTCGGCAGGTCGTTTGAGGCTGCTTGTTGTTGGAGCGAGCGGTCGCCACACGTCCCTTCTCCCCGCCTGGCGGGGAGAAGGTGCCGGCAGGCGGATGAGGGGCAATCAGCCGGAGGCGAGACCTACTTCACCGGCGCCGGCGGCGTGCCGATGGGAAACGCGATGGTGACGAAGCCGGCGGTGCCCTCGGGGCGGTTCTTGGCGGCAAATTCCTGGAAGACCTTCAAGGTCAGCGACACAGGCGTTTCGGCCACCTTGAAATTGTAGCCGAGCGTGCCGCCGATGGAGGCGATACGGCCCTTGAAATCGCCGAGCCTTGCGCCCGAGCCGCTGTCGCCCGTCACCTGCTGGTAGAAGTAGCCGGCAAGGCCGGCGGAAAACTGCGGGCTGAAATGCTGGGTCACGGCCCATTCCGCGTGGAATTCCGTGCCGGTGCGATAGTTTGTCGCCGGGTTCTCGCCATTGAAGGTAAAGCCCGCGGCGCCCGAAAGGTCGAAACCGGTTTCCGGGTTGAACCAGGTTCCGGCAAAGGTCAGGTCGCCCGCCCAGCGGTTGAAGGAAATATTGGCCAGCTCGCCCTTCCGGTAGTCGCCGATCGGCACGTTGACGCTGGCATTCGCCGTCCAGTGGAAATCGCCCTCATGCCAGCCGAGCGAGGCGCCGAGCACCGGGTCGCCGATGGTGAAGACCGAGTCGGTGGCGTTTGCAGAACGGCCGGCCCGCGGTGCCGACAGCGTCGCATCGACATTGGGTCCGCCGAAGGGAACGATTGCGCTGAAACCGAGATTGCCGCCAAGCACCTCTTCCGGCATCACCCAGAGGCCGGTTCCGAAGACGCCGACGAGGTTCGCCTTGACTTCGCCGACGATCTCGCCGCCAAGCGGCAGTTGCTTGTTGCCCTTGAGCTCGCCGACATAGAAGTAGTTGTCGTTCTGGAAATAGGTGCCAGGCGGCGCCAGAAGGCCGGCCAGCGGGCCGCGCGCGCCGAGCAGGTAGAAGCCCGCGCCATTTTCGGCGGCTCTGGCGCTGTCCGGCGCAATCGCCAAAGTCAGGCCGGCGGCGACGGCCGTTGCGCAAAGCAGCCATTTCGCATGGTTCATGAAAGTGATTCCCCTCATCTCTCGACGCGAACGATATCATTTCGCCCTCATCAAGCCAGCCCTAACAAATCGCAGGGTTGCGTCTGCCGCGCCCGATTGCAGGCTTGAAGCGATCGACGGAACCTTGCCCCAGCGGCGCTCGCCGCTACTTTGTTTCAGGCGGCAACGTGCCGCCCCGGCCGATCCATGCGCGAAAGCAAAGGACCCTGACCATGGAATACCGATTGCTCGGCCGTTCCGGCCTGAGAATTTCCACGATTACCATGGGCACGATGACGATCGGCGGCGGCGGCAAGTTCGCCGAGGTCGGCAATGTCGGACTTGCGGATGCGCGCCGCTACGTCGATCTCTGCCTCGATGCCGGCGTCAACCTGATCGACACCGCCGACATCTATTCGACCGGCGCCTGCGAGGAGATCATCGGCGACGTGCTCGGCGGCAAACGCAAGAACGGGGTGCTCGTCGCCACCAAGGCGCGCTTCAACATGGGACCGGGTCCGAACGACGGCGGCCTGTCGCGTTACCATCTGATCGCCGCCTGCGAGGCGAGCCTCAGGCGCCTGAAGACCGACGTCATCGATCTCTACCAGGTGCACGAATGGGACGGGCTGACGCCGCTCGAGGAAACCATGGAGGCGCTTGACAGCCTCGTTCGCACCGGCAAGGTTCGCTACATCGGCTGCTCAAACTATTCCGGCTGGCACATCATGAAGGCGCTCGGCATCAGCGCGCTCGAGGGACGGCAGCGCTTCGTCAGCGAGCAGATCCACTACACGCTCGAGGCCCGCGAGGCCGAGTACGAGCTGCTGCCGATCGCGATCGACCAGGGGCTCGGCGTGCTCGTCTGGAGCCCGCTTGCCGGCGGCCTGCTCTCGGGCAAGCACCGGCGCAACGAAACGCCCGACGGCACCCGCCAGCTCGCCGGCTGGAAGGAACCGCCGATCCGCGACGAGGAGCGGCTGTGGAAGATCGTCGACATGCTGGTGGCGATTGCAGGCGAGCGCGGCATCTCGCCGGCGCAGGTGGCGCTCGCCTGGCTGATCGGCCGCAAGGGCGTCACCTCGGTCATCATCGGCGGCCGCACCGAGGCCCAATTCAAGGACAACCTTGCTGCCGCCGGCCTCAAGCTTTCCGACGAGGAAAAGGAGCTGCTCGACGCCGTCAGTCTGCCGCCGGTGATCTATCCGTACTGGCACCAGCTGTGGAGCGCCAAGGACCGCCTCGGCGAGGCCGACCTGTCGCTGCTCGGCCCGCATGTGTGATCGATCGGGGCACGCCACCCCGCACCCTCGCGCCCAGTCAAGCGCACGGGTGCACTACTTCGTCGCGAAACAGTAAAACAGCCCCTCGCCGCCCGTGCCCTTGAAGGCCTCGACCGTGCAGCCGCCCCGCGTCGCATGCGAGGAATTCCACGATTTTGCTTCGGCGGAATCGTTCAATCCGGTGCGGTCGCTGTGGCCGACGATCGCGGCACCCTCGCCGCCGCCCATCGTCCAGTTGCCGCAGGTGTCGGCGGCCGCCGTGCCGTCGGCCTTTGAGCCGGTCAGTATGTCGTGGCGGTTGGGCGTGTCGCCGCGCCCGTTGATCACCTCGCCCTTTTCGTTGAGCGCCGTCTGCTTGGTCAGGTTGTTTTTGTCGCTGTGGAGCGACGCCACGTCATCGGCAATCTTCTCGCCCTTGGCGTTTACCCAAGGGCCGGTGCCGATCCGGTCGCGGGCGTTTTCCGCGTCCGTCGACAGATAGGCCTTCCAGCTCTTGCCCGTCGACCCGGCCGCCTTGGCCAGCGTGTCGCAATAGGCGTCCGCCCCTTGCAAACCGCCGAGATCGCCGCCCTTGCCGGGGTTCACGCTGGTGACGAAGAAGCTCATGCTGGTATCCTGCCCATAGGCCGTGCCGGAACAGGCCAGGGCGAAGGCGATGGCTGCAAATGTGCGCTTCATGGCTCTTTCTCCCATAACTGCGCCGAGAGCCTATCGATCGCCTTTGCCGCAGTAAAATCGATTTGCCGTGATGGCCGAGGCCTCTCCGCCGCGCGTCTCGCCGTCGGAGGCAACAAGATTGACGAATCGCACCCGAAGCGACACCCTTCATGTCAGGCGCGACCCCACGCCCAACCTCCCATGGCCTTCCCCAGCAAGGTCTTTACCGGAGGCAAAGGGACCAAAAGTCTCGGGTCATTTGTCTTGGGTCCGATCGTTTCGGGCGTGGTTGCTGGGGAGCGTGCGTCCGCGACGGGAAAGGCCTGACAATGACGCAAAACCGAAACTTCAAACGCCGGGTGCGCGCCCGCGCCGCAAAAACCGGGGAATCCTACACCGCGGCTCTCAGCCATCTGCGCGGAGCGCCACAAGCGCCGCCCGACGCCAGAGCGCTGCGTCTCGCTGTCGCCCAGACGTCGCTGTTTGACGACCCGCGCGATGCGAGCGCGCTTCGCGCGGCCGGCGCCGAGATGCGGGCTCTGATGCGGCAGGCGCGCGACGCCGGCGCGCGGCTCCTTCACTTTCCCGAGGGCGCCACATGCGCACCCAACAAGCGGATCATGTCTGAGATCGGCCCCGCCGAAATCGGCCCGTCGGACTGGATCCGGTTCGATTGGGCGGCGCTGCGCGAAGAGCTGCTGGCGACCATCCGCCTTGCCGGCGAGCTGCAGCTCTGGACGGTGTTCGGCTCGGTCCACCCCTTGACCCCGCCGAACCGCCCGCACAACAGCCTCTACGTCGTCTCGGATCGCGGACAACTCGCGACGCGCTATGACGAGCGCATGCTGTCCAACACCAAGATCTCGTTCATGTATTCGCCGGGCAAGGCCCCCGTCACCTTCGACGTCGACGGCATCCGCTTCGGCTGTACCCTCGGCATGGAGACGCATTATCCGGAGCTCTTCACCGAATATGAGCGCCTCGATGTCGATTGCGTGCTGTTTTCGACCACCGGCGAGTCACCGTCCGCAGCACCGCCCTTTGCTGCGGAGATCCTCGGGCATGCGGCCAGCAACAGCTACTGGGTCAGCTACGCCGCGCATGCACGCCAGAGCGTGAGCGCGCCTTCGGGCATCGCTGCACCTGACGGCCAGTGGGCGGCCCTGTGCCGGGCGGATGGCCTTCCCGGGCTTGCAATCGCAGACATCCGCATCGAACCGGACCATCCCGCGCGCCCCTGGCGACGGAAAGCGCGCGGCGACCTCTACGCGCCGCACCTGGTGGAGGACGACCCAAGAAGCGAAAGCCGCGACAGGTTTTGAGGGTCGCCCTTTATGCCGGACGCTGCCAACGCGCTGCCCCTCATCCCCCCGGTGAGGGCTTGCCCCTCATCCCCCGGTGAGGGCTTGCCCCTCACCCCCCCGGTGAGGGCTTGCCCCTCATCCCACGGTGAGGGCTTGCCCCTCATCCGGCCTGCCGGCCACCTTCTCCCCGTAATCACGGGGAGAAGGAGACGTGCGGCGCGTCGCACATCCCGGCGACCGTGGGTGAGAGTTTCGAGCGGGCGCGGCAACTCCCCTTCTCCCCGTGACTACGGGGAGAAGGTCCCGGCAGGGGGATGAGGGGCAGCTTCCGCGTTGCCGATGCGGCGCCCCCTTGACTTCTCCCGCAACATCGCCATTTCATATCATATGATACACTCATCCACTCCATGGGAGACGAATGATGACCAGCGCCCAACCCGCTTTCGCTCCCGATCGGGCGACTGCCCGCCATGAGGAAGCGGTCATCGTCAAGGCGGTGGTCAAGGCCTGCGAGCTCTGGAACCTGACGAACAAGGAAGCAGCCCAGCTCTTCGACGTGCCGATCGCCACCTGGAACCGGATGAAGGCGGGAGATTTCAAGGGCAGGCTCGACCAGGACAAGCGCATGCGCGCGAGCCTGATCGTCGGCATCTTCAAGGGCCTTCGCCTGTTCTTCAACGGCCCGCTCACCTACCAATGGCCGAAGGCGGTCAACACCGGACCGTTGTTTTATGGCCGCGCACCCGTCGATCTGATGATCGAGGGCGGCATTCCGGTGATGCTGAAGGTCAGGCGCTATCTCGATGGCCTGCGCGGCGGGCTGTGAGCATGCCGCTTTCCTTGCCTGAGATCGACTTCAACGAACCGGCCACCGTCCGGCTGATCTCGACCGCCTATATCGACGAGCCGGCGGTCAGGCCGCTGGCCGACGATGACGACGAGATCGAGATCCTCAACCGGCTGGAGGCGATGACGTCGGCGCGCCTCAGCCCGCTTGCGCTGCCCGCCGGCGTCGATCCGACCGAGCTCTTGAACGAGACCTTCGGCTACGGCTGGTCGCTGATCAATGCCGCCTTCTGCCATGCCCGCCCGCCCGGCAATCGCTTCAACGGCGAGGACCGCGGCGCCTGGTATTGCGCCTTCGGCCCGCGCGCGCTTGAAACCTGCCAGGCCGAGATCGTCTATCATCGCACCCGGGCACTGGCCGAAGCCGGCAGCTTCCACGACATCGGCCGCTACCGCGAACTGATCGCCGGCTTCACCTGCCGCTTCCATGACGTGCGAGGAGAAAAGGGCGCCGCCTATCTCGATCCGGATACGGCCATTGCCTATCCGGCCGGCCAGGCGCTCGCCGCCACGATCCTTGCCGAGGGCGGCAACGGCCTGATCTACCCCTCCGCCCGCGACCCCGAGGGTGAGTGCCTCGCCGTCTTCCGTCCTGCCGTGATCCAGAACATCCGCCAGGGCCGCACCATCACCTTTCAATGGGACGGCGCACCCGAGCCACGCGTCATCGACGAGGCGTAAGCGACGGGCCTGCTTGCAAAAAATGCCGCGGCTTCATCGCGCGCTTGCAATGTTCCCGCAACCCACCCGTCCGAAAAGGGCTCACCTTTCCTGGACACGCCGCCACGGTCGCGCGTCGCGGACTGGCGAACAGAAACTGGCTACGGATCACGTCGATAGAAACCCGTCGGAAGCACCCCCGCTTTCGCCAAACCTGGCTCCCAGGCTTCTCGCTCTCCCTGCAAGGGGATCGGGAATGTGCGAGCGCCTTGGCTGCGCGACCCTCCGGTCTCCTCCGCCCGCCCCGCGAGAGGAACCGAGCCCGAACGCTGCTGCCCATTTCCTTTGATCCCAGTCGATCAGGGGACAAATGGGCCACAGCGCCGTTCGCGCCTCTGACGGGACGCGCAACGCCGTCGCGGCGCTCGCAAGGTCCCTTCTCCCCGCCCCCGCGGGGAGAAGGCGGCCGAAACAACGGACCCGTCCGCAAACGCCAAGCGCCGAATGAAGGAAACGAATGACGATCACCCTTTTGCCCGTCGACGCCGTCCATGCCGATACCGTCCGCCGGCTGGATGTTCAGGAAGACCAGACGGATTTCATCGCCAGCAACGCGGAGTCTCTCGCGGAATTGGCCGAGCGGCCCGAATGCGTCGGCTTTGCCGTGATGGCCGCAGACACGCCGGTCGGCTTTGCCATGTATGCGCTCGATCCGGATGACGGCAACCACTGGATCTACCGGCTGATGATCGATGCGCGCCACCAGGGCAAGGGCTATGGCTCTCAGGCTCTTGCCGCGCTCCTTGCCCACATGGCGACAATCCCCGAATGCGGCGACATCTATCTCGGCGTCACCCCCGAAAACACCCGCGCCCACGCACTCTACCACCGCGTCGGCTTCCGCGAGACCGGCATGATGCTGGACGGGGAGAAGGTCATGCGGCTCGACCGCAATTAGTGCCATTCCAGGAAAAGCGTGAAACGCTTTTCCGCCCGGAATTGTTTTCTTTCAAGAGTTGGATCGCGTCACTGTTTCAAGGAAACGATGAAACGATCCCGACAGCCCGGCCCCGCCAGCCAATCGGAGACATCACACATGCACAATCTGGCTGACATGGACTTCCGCGAACTGCATCGGATCGGATGGGATCTTTGGGACCCCATCCATCTTCGCTCGACAACACGGCCCGCCAGCCGGGCGCGGAACACGCTTCCTGATCAGGCACATAAATAGCCGACTTCGCTGCCGTTGCGGGCGCCAGCGCCCGCCTCCGGGGAAACGTGACGGCCACAGCACAGGAACCGGTTGCATGCAGCAACCAGTTCATGCACCATCACGCCCGCACACCCAACGGAGGTTTTTTTTACTCATGCTCAAGGGCTCATGCCACTGCGGCGGCGCACACTGGACGCTTGAAGGCGACCCCGGCAGGATTGTCGTCTGCAACTGTACGATGTGCCGGCGACACGGGGCGCTTTGGGCCTATGATTATGAAGGCGAACGCGTCACCCTCACCGGCAAGACCGCGTCCTATATCCGCGCCGACGAGGCCGAGCCCACGCTCGAGATCCGTTTCTGCCCGACCTGCGCCGGTGTCCTGGCCTGGCGCAGCCTGCAGATCGACGACGAGGGCCGCCGGCGCATCGGCGTCAACTTGAGGCACACAACGCCTGCGCTGGTGGCCGACCTGCCCGTCAATCGCTTCGACGGCTTTGACACCTTTGAAGACCTTCCATCCGATGGAAAATGCGTGCGCGACCTCTGGTTTTAGTGCGGGCCACCATCTTCCGGATTCGCTTGGCGCGCTTTGATGTCATGATCTTTCGCATGTGCGAATTGCAAACCGCGGCGCATTTTTGCGCGGCATGCTCCGTAGGCGTTTCCCACCAAAGCGCCCATACCAAGCTCTCCAGCGTACCGCCCATCGCCGGTGCACTGGATCATCTCCTCATTTCGTGAAAGATTGAGACAACCGTGCATTGATTGGCTTGCCATCACCCAAGGAGGGAGCGGAGTGTCCATGCGATATCTGACCGGCGCAATCGCGTCGCTTGCAGCCCTCCTCAGCCTGTCGGCCTGCTCCCAATCATCCACCTCGACGCCGCCACGCCCCTCGACATCCGAGGCGACCGCAGCAGCACTTCGCGGCGGAAACCCGGCCGACGAACGCGCCTGCGAACAGGCCGTCGCCAGGCAGGCCAACAACACCGACATCGCGACGTTGAGCTCGGACCTGTCGCAGGTCACCACCCAGGTCATCGTCGGCGTTGGTCCACAGCGTGCCAAATGGCGCTGCCTCGTTTCCGGCGGCAAGGTCGGCGAAGTCACTTCGCTGACGGACGAAGGCGCGCTGTGAGCGAGCCCGAGAGCCAGGCCTTGGCCTGCCGGCTGAGACACGCTCTCAGCCTTGATTGACGATAACCCTTGCCGCCACCGGCTGATCGATCCCTTTCAACGTCAGGAGCCGTGTCGGCGCACCCGACGCCAGGTCCCCGGCCTGATCAGCCGTATCTCTGGAGATCAGGATCTCCCCCGCCTCCGCCTGGGATTCGAGCCGGGACGCCAGGTTGACCGTGCCGCCGATCGCGGTGAAATCGCTGCGGAAGCTCGAGAACTCGCCGATCTCGACATCGCCCGAATGGATGCCGACGCCGACGCCGAGCGGCTGGCCCTTGAGATCGTCGAGCTGCAGGCGGCCGAGGGCCTCCGCACATAGCCGCTGGATATCGAGCGCTGCCCGGATCGCCGCTTGCGCGTGATCCGTCCGGACGATCGGAAAATTGAAGATCGCCATCAGCCCGTCGCCCATCGTCTTGTTGACGATGCCGTCATGCGCCCAGATCGCCTGAGCACAACGATCCTGAAACAGGCTGACGATTTCGCTCAGCCGGATGCGTTCGATCCGCTCCGAAAGCTGGGTGAAGCCGCGGATGTCGGCAAAGAGGATGGTGGCGCTTGCCGCAACGTGACTCTGCTTCTTGACGTAGCGGAAGGAGCGCTCGCAGATCGTGCAGATGTTCGGGTTCATCTTGCTGCGGGTAATGCCGAAGGCGCGAAATGGCAGCGCCAGCGGCCCGCGGATCGGGATCGGCACATGCATCTGGTCCCAGCACCCGCGGCAGATGCGGGCATCGCCGCGATGGCTTGGCTGAACGGCAGAGGCTTCAGTCATGGCGTGTATCTGCTTCGGCTCCGGCGAGCTGTACGGAATGAAGGGAGCTTCTGCCATTTGCCAAGCTTTAGCAACGGCTGCATCGGCGTAAATGCCCAGCCCCCTGCGCTTCTCAACCTCACCGTCGGTGACCCAGTCCGCATGGACACATTCCCGCACAGGTGGTACCGCTGGAGCTCTTCGCTTCCGACAAGGCTCCTGTGTGAAAAACGTTCTCTTCGTCTGCAGTCAAAACAAGCTTCGCAGCCCCACTGCCGAACAGGTGTTCGCGGGGCGGCCGGATATCGAGGTCTCTTCGGCCGGCACCAACAACGACGCCGAAAACCCGCTTTCGCAGGAACAGGTCGAATGGGCCGACATCATCTTCGTGATGGAGCGGGCCCATCGCGCGAAAGTCCAGAAGAAGTATCGATCCTCCCTCAGGAACAAACGTTTGATATGCCTGGGCATTCCGGACGACTATGCGTTCATGGACCCTGCCCTGATCGAGTTGCTGGAGGCAAAGGTTCCCCAGTTTCTCTAGGCTTGCCCTATCCCGCCTTCTTTGCAGGCGGGATGATCCATGATCCGTCGAGAACCGAGGGCGGGCTGTCGTCGGGCCAATAGAGCCGCATCATCAGGATGAACTTGCCCTTGGGCGCCGGCAGCCAGTTGCTTTCCTTGTCCTTGCCGGGCGATTCATTCTGGATGTAGATCTCGGTCGATCCGTCCGGGTTTTCCTTAAGGCCCACCCGGGCGCTGATCGAATAGCGGTTGAGCGGATTGTCGACGAAGAAATAGTTCTCGTCGTACATGGTGATCGACCAGAAGCCGCGCACGGGCGGCAACTGCCCCTTGGGGAAGGTGACGACGTATTTGTCGGAGCCATTGTAGGCGCGGGAGATCAGGCCGTCCTTGGACCTCAGCGACGTCGGATAGATCGCATCCTGCGGACGGTTGGCGCCGAGCCCGATCGCGGTCACCAGCGCCCGCTGCAGATAGTTGGTGCCGTAGATACCGGTCTTGGTGGTAAAGCCCCAGCCGTTGATGTTCTGCACGTCGCCATCGCTGAACTTGAAGTGCAGCATGATACGATGGAACGCCATGATGGGGATGCGCGAGACGAAGGCGGCGTCGAGCTTGCTCTTGTCGAAATCCTTGCCGGGCACGATGCCGATCTCAGCAAACTTGGCAACCGCTTCGCCATCCGCCGCCGTCGGCGGATTGGTCTTCATCAACTCGCAAAGCAGCGTGAAATATTCGACCGCGTCCATGCGGTTGACCTGCTCGCGCACCGCCGTCTTCATGTCGATCGACGGATCGACCTTGCCGGCCGGCGCCGTCCAGTCCTTGCCATAGGCGCTGAGCGGGCAAAGCCTGCATTCATCCTGCAGCGCATGCACCGCCGCATAATCCTCCGGCGTGCCATCGCAATAGATGCGCCCGAGGATCCAGACGATGCTGGTCGACGATTTGTATTCGGTGACGCCGTCAGGAAGGCTGCCCTGCCAGCCGGGCCCGGTAATCGCATAGGCCTGCGCCGCGCCGCCGGTCGTTCGCTTGCCCGGCACCTGAAACACCGTCGTCCAGCCATCGAGCATCGGAAACAGGAAGAAACGATCCTTCATGTCGGGGATCGACAGCACCCACGGCTCCTTGCCCACATCGACGAAGGCGGTCGTATAGAGCGTATCGGCGTTGGGTGCGGTGACGTCCTTGAAGGACGCGTTCGGATATTCGCGCAGCTTGATAATGTGGCCCATCGGCCCCTTGCTGCCTTCGGGCTGCGCCACATTCGTGACGACGCGCCGGGTCATCTCCGTCGTCACAAGCGGATAGCCGTAGATGTAGGCCTCCACCGCCAGCCAGAAATCGTCAGCAGCCTCGACCGGATCGAAAAGCGGCGATTCCAGCGCATTCGCAGGTAAAAACGATGTTGATGCAAGCAGGCCAGCGCCGCAAAGAGCGACGGCACGACGGGTCATGTCCATATTTCCCTCCCCCTTTTTCTTTGGCGGACGGAAGTTAGCATATACTAATAAGTACGACCAGACATTGTGTTCGACCTACCCTCGCGTAGCCTCCTGACGTGCGAACTTCGCCATTTTTCGATGGCTCCGGCCATATCCAACAAATCTGCAACACCGCGTCGGAGTTGTCAGGCGACGCTTGACGCCCTTCGCGTCGCGTCCTTAGATTTCACAAGCGCCCTCGCCTGCCGTGGGTTGCGCGATCCGCAAGAAGCTTAAGTCTGGAGGCCCCGATGCGCCGAGTCCCTTCTCAAGAAACCCAGATCCGAATTTTTGAGAAGCTGATGGATTATGCGCACATTGAATCTGGGCATCCTCGCCCATGTGGATGCAGGCAAGACTAGCCTTACGGAACGACTGCTTTTTGATACCGGCGCGATCGACAAGCTTGGCAGCGTCGATAACGGCAACACCCAGACCGACAGCCTTGAACTGGAACGGCAGCGCGGCATAACGATTGCCGCCTCGGTCGTGTCGTTCAATCTTGGCGACCTCGTCGTCAACCTGATTGATACCCCCGGACACCCGGATTTCATCGCCGAGGTCGAGCGGGTGCTGCAAACGCTCGATGCCGCCGTGGTGGTCGTTTCGGCGGTGGAAGGCGTGCAGGCGCAGACCCGCGTGCTGGTGCGCGCCTTGCAGCGCGTTGGCGTGCCTTTCCTGTTCTTCGTCAACAAGGTCGACCGCCTCGGTGCCCGGCCCGTCGAGATTGTCGAGGAGATCGCCAGCCAGCTGTCAGTCCGCCCGGTCGCGATGACGGCGGCGATCGATGCCGGCAGCCGAAACGCGAGAACGCAAGCGATCGACTTTAAAGAGGAGCCGCACTTTTCGGTGCTCGCCGACGCGCTTGCGGTTAACGACGAGACCTTGCTCGACGACTACGTGCTCTCGCCCGAGCGCCTGACCGTCGAACGGCTGCGGGCGGCGCTCGCCGCGCAGATTGCCGCCGGCCTGCTGCAGCCGGTCTATTGCGGCATCGCCATGACCGGCGTCGGCGTGAAGGACCTGATCGGCGCGATCGAGGCGCTCCTGCCCGGCAAGCAGCCGGCATCGGATGCGCCGGTCGCAGGCCGGATCTTCAAGATCGAGCGCGGCTGGGGCGGCGAAAAGCTGGCATTTCTGAGCCTGACGTCCGGAACGGTGGCGGCGCGCGACCATCTCGCCCTCCCCGGCGGTGCAGCCAAGATAACGAGCATCCAGCTCTTCGATCAGGGCCGGCTGCAAAAGGTCGACCACGTGGCCGCCGGCCGCATCGCCAAGGTCGGGGGCCTCGCCCAGGCCCGCATCGGCGATCGGGTGGGCGACGGCGGGAGCGCTTCCGACGCGTTTCACTTCGCACCGCCGACACTCGAAACCCTCGTCCGGCCCAGGTGCCCTTCGGACAATACGGCGCTGTGGCTTGCCCTGCAGCAATTGGCCGAACAGGACCCGCTCATCAATCTGCGCGCCAGCGAGGATGCCAGCGAGATGTTCGTCTCGCTCTATGGCGAGGTGCAGAAGGAGGTGATCGAGGCCACCCTGTCTGCTGATTTCGGTCTTCAGGTGATCTTTGAAGAAAGCACCGTCATCTGCGTCGAACGGCCGGCCGGAAGCGCAAGCGCCATCGAGATCATCTTCCGGGAACCGAACCCATTCCTCGCGACCGTCGGGCTCAGGATCGAACCGCGACCGGCCGCGGCCGGCAACACCTTCGCGCTGGAGGTGGATGTGGGCCAGATGCCCGCGAGCTTCTATAGAGCGGTCGAGGAAGCCGTTGCCGAAACGCTGAAGGCGGGTCTTTTCGGCTGGCAGGTGATCGATTGCCACGTCGCCATGACGGCAGCGCGACAGACGTCGCCCGCCAGCACGGCCGTCGATTTTCGCAGGTTGACACCGCTGGTGCTCGCAGCGGCGCTGTCATCCGCCGGCACGGTCGTCTGCGAACCGATCGACCGCTTCAACCTCGAAGCGCCCGCATCGGCCCTGACGGCGATCCACGCGCTTCTCGCGAAATCCGGGGCGTCGACTGCGGATTCGATCATCGGCGGTGGTGTCGTCCGGCTGACGGGGACCATGCCCTCGGCAATCGCCCAGAGCGTCCAGCGACAATTGCCGGGGCTCACGAGCGGCGCCGGCGTGCTCGAAAGCGCGTTCGATCACTACGCGCCGATTTCGGGCGGACAGCCGTCTCGCCGTCGGTTGGGTGCGACCCCCTTCGACCGGGCCGATTATCTGAGGGGTTTGCGATGAGGCTGAAGGACCCGCCTGCCCGGCGACGGATGTGGAAGCTTTCCTGTTCCGCTCGCCGCGGAAAGCATAGGGCGTGGGCGACAGCATCACCCTGAACAGGCCCTAGCCTGAAGCGCGCACGGATGAAGACCGTTTCATCCGTGCGACGACTGCCCCGGATTACGGGGCAGCGCGGTGCGATCAGCCCGTCAGAACGACAGGCGATTGTTGGCCCAGACCGGGCCGAGGCGCTCTTCTTCCTTGAGGGTGGCGGAACCGTAGGAGAAGCGCAGGCCGCCGAAGATGGTGCTGGTGTCGCCGGAAACCGAGGCGCTCAGACCCGATAGCTCCTCGTCGGTATATTTGTAGCCGGCAAAGAGCGTGACGGCATGCTCTCGAGCCGGTAGTTCGCCGTCAGCTTCAGGCTGCGCAGATCATAATCGAGGTCGCCCTCGCTGATGCGATGCAGCGATCCGTCGACGTCGAAGCGCAGATTGTCGGTCGCGTAGATGCGGGCGCCGAGCGCGCCCATGTAATGGTTGGCGTCGATGTCTTCGAAATCCTCGACGGTCGCCTGGCCATAACCGACCGCGCCATGCAGCGTCCAGGTATCGAGGAAATAGGCCGCCTCGAGGCCACCCATGTAGTCGTTGAGGTCGACGCCGATGCCGGGATCGAGGCGCGCCGCCTGCCCGAACACGCCCACGGCATAGAGATCGTCACGGTAGTAGGCGTGCAGCGCGCCGTCATAGCTGTTGGTATCGGCGTCCTCGTAGGTCGCGCGCGTGTAGCCGAGATCGACCTGCAGGTTCATGCCCGCGCCGGCATCGAAATTCACCGCGCCGCGCAGGTTCCATGCGTCCGTGTCGATGTCACCGGGCGTGTCGATGCCAACGCCGTAGGAGCCCTCGACATATCCGACGATGCCGCCCGACGCCTGCTCCACCGGCACCTCATAGGCGTCCTGCGTGCCCACCAGCGGCCCGTCGATATCGGCAGCCGCTGCGAACGAAACACTCGAAAAAAGAAAAATGACGAAACCGCTCGCCCTGACCATTGCCCCACTCCGGTTGGAAACCCCAACGGAATAGGTAACCAAACATGGTTAATACAATCTGTACGGGAAGCTGCCGAAGAGGGTCGCTCATGGCGACAGAGTCCTGGTTCGGGCACTGGGGCGGCGGTCAGGGGCTCCTGTCTTGCTCCACATCCGCCCGTTTGGGGATGCCCCTCATCCGGTCTGCCGGCCACCTTTTCCCCGCATGCGGGGAGAAGGGCACGCGTGGCACTCGCTCGCGTCGCCAACGAGGGTCACAGTTGAAGGCAACTGGTCTGCCTCCGACAAGCCGCGTTCACGCCTGGCTGCGGCCACGTCCGAAAACGCCGCGAACCGGGCTCGTCCCCTCTCCCCGCCTGCGGGGAGAGGGTTAGTCCTCGGGTTTAACCCGAGGAGAGGGGCAACCGAGATTCGTCCTCGGGTTCAGCCCTCAGGCGAGGCGCCGTTACTGATTGGCGATCTTCTCGCGCAACTGCTCGTCGCGCGCGGCGATCTCCGGGGTCAACGCGTCGCCGAAATCGGCGGCCTCGAACACCGGCCTGATTTCGATTTCGCTCGGGCCCGGCATCGGGTTCGGGCAGCGCTTTACCCAGGCGATCGCCTCGGCCATGTCCTTGACCGTCCAGATCCAGAAGCCGGCGACCAGTTCCTTGGTCTCGGCAAACGGACCGTCGATGACCATGCGATCTGCACCGCTAAAGGCGACGCGGGCGCCGCGTGAGGACGGATGAAGGCCCTCGCCAGCCTGCATGATGCCGGCATTGACCAGTTCCTCGTTGTACTTGCCCATGGCTTCGAGCAGCTTGGTCGACGGCATCTTGCCCGCTTCGCTGTCCTCGGTCGCCTTTACAAAAACCACTACGCGCATTGTCCATTCTCCTCTGTCACGCTGTCCCGGTCCTCGTGACCCCTGGGGATTAAGCGTGGTGAAACCCAGATAGTAAGAGCGATGTGCGTGCGAAAGGCCCACGCGGATTTTTTTCCTATCCCGCTCCGGTGGAGAAAGCCGAACTGGCCTTCCTGCCTAAATGACGAACGGGAAAGGACGGTCCCGACAGAGGGTCGGTTTTTTTCTGAAAAAAGATTGGTGTGGGCATGTCACACCGCCCGATGCACGTCGGAGGCCACACTGCGCCAGCGTGGCCCCGTGTCATCGCCCTACTGCGCCTGCATATGCAGATCCGCCATCGCCTGCCTCAGGTCGTCGATCGGCGTCTGGCCCGCCATCTTCTTGCCCTCAAGCTCCGGCGGCATCTTCCAGCCGGGATCGATGCCTTCCATGTTGGGCAGTTCGTGGGCGATGCCCTTGTGGCAGTCGATGCAGGTCGCCTTGCCCGAGAGCAGATAGCGGGTGTGGATCTCGGCTGCGCGCTGCGTCTGCTTCTGCAGGTCCATGGCGACGGAGGAATGGCAGTTGCGGCATTCCAGGCTGTCATTGGCCTTCATCCGCGCCCACTCGTGCTGGGCCAGTTCCAGCCGCTTTGCGAGGAATTTCGGTCGAGTGCTGATCGTGCCGAAGATCTTGCCCCAGACCTCCTTCGACGCTTGCATCTTGCGGGCGATCTTGTCGGTCCACTGGTGCGGCACGTGGCAGTCCGGACAGCTGGCGCGCACGCCCGAGCGGTTGGAGAAGTGGATGGTGCGCGTCAGCTCCTGATAGACGTTGTCGTGCATCTCGTGACAGGAGGTGCAGAACTTTTCGGTGTTGGTGATCTCCAGCGCCGTGTTGAAGGCGCCCCAGAACATCACGCCGCCGATGAAGCCGCCGAGCGTGAGGAAACCTAAGCCCAGCGTGCCGGCCGGCGTCCACATGATGTCCCAGGCCCAAAGGATGATTTTCCTGATCCAGGCGATCATGTCGTCACTCGCTTCCGGCCGGCTTGAAGCCCAGTTCGCTCATGTCCTTGAAGGTGCTCGGCACCAGCGGGCTGGTGTCGGCCTGGGGCACGTGACAGGCGGTGCAGAAGTAGCGCCTGGGCGAAACGTCGGCGATCATCTGGCCGTCGCGCGTCATGTAGTGGGTGACGCTGATCATCGGCGCGCCGGAATCCTGGGTGAACTCGCGCTTGTGACAGGAGAGACAGCGGTTGGCGTTGACCGAAAGCTCGTAGCCTTCGATCGAGTGCGGGATGACCGGCGGCTGGTCGGGATAGGCGCGCATCTTGCGCTTGTCGTCGACCACCCATTTCGGCAGCCGTGCGGCCGCCCCCGTCGCCATCTGCGGCGTCGGCCCTTCGAGTTGCGGCACCAGCTTTTCGGCCACTTGCGCGACGGCGGCCGTGGTGACGAACACCATCAGGCCAGCGACCAAAGCCATCCAGCCGGGTCGTCGCCGGTCAAGTCCGGCAAAGTTGCGAAACGGTTTTGCGTGCGCAATCGCCGCATGAAAAAACGACAGCGCGGCCCGAGTGAGCCGCATCCACCCTAGAGGGTGACGGGAACGATCTTGACCGCGCATTTTTTGAAATCCGTCTGTTTGGAGATGGGATCGGTGGCGTCGAGCGTAACCTTGTTGATCAGCTGGCTGGCGTCGAACCAGGGAACGAAGACGACGCCCGGCGGCATGCGGTTGCGGCCGCGGATATCGACGCGCGAGCGGATCTCGCCGCGCCTCGAGACAATGCGCACCTCCATGCCCTGGTTGATGCCGCGCTTGCGCGCGTCCTCGGCATTCATGAAGACGCGGGCGCCCGGAAAGGCCTTGTAGAGCTCCGGCACCCGCATGGTCATCGAGCCCGAATGCCAGTGCTCGAGCACGCGACCGGTCACGAGCCACGTGTCGTATTCCTCGTCGGGAGACTCGGCCGGCGGCTCGTAGGGCACGGCGAGGATCACCGCCTTGCCGTCTTCGTTGCCATAGAATTTCACGCCCTCGCCCGGCTTCACATAGGGGTCGAAGCCCTCGCGGTAGCGCCAGCGCGTCTCCTGGCCGTTGACGACGGGCCAGCGCAAGCCGCGCACGTCGTGATAGCTGTCATAGGGCGCCAGGTCGTGGCCGTGGCCGCGGCCGAAGGCGGCGTATTCCTCAAACAGCCCCTTCTGGATGTAGAAGCCGAAATCCTTGGCCTCGTTGTTGTCGTATTCGGCGCTGACGTCGGTCATCGGATAGCGATCGACCTCGCCGTTCTTGAACAGCACCTCGAACAGCGTCTTGCCGCGATATTCCGGGCTCGCATCGAGGATCTCCTTCGGCCAGACCTCGTCGGTCACAAAACGCTTGGAAAATTCCACCATCTGCCAGAGATCAGAGCGCGCCTCGCCGCGGGCCTGGACAAGCTGGTGCCAGACATGGGTGCGCCGCTCGGCATTGCCGTAGGCGCCCTCCTTCTCCACCCACATGGCGGCGGGCAGGATCAGGTCGGCGCTCATGGCCGTGATCGTCGGATAGGCATCGGAGACGACGATGAAATTGTCCGGGTTGCGATAGCCCTGCCAGGTCTCGTTGGCGGTATTGGGCCCCGCCTGGACGTTGTTGTTGACCTGCACCCAGTAGAAATTCAGCTTGCCGTCCTTCAGCATCCGGTCCTGCTGCACCGCGTGAAAGCCGGGCTTTTCCGGGATGATGCCGTGCGGGATGCGCCAGATCTCCTCCGCATGCTTGCGGTGCTCGGGATTGGTCACCACCATGTCGGCCGGCAGCCGGTGGGCGAAGGTGCCGACCTCGCGGGCCGTGCCGCAGGCCGAAGGCTGGCCGGTCAGCGAGAACGGGCTGTTGCCGGGTTCCGAGATCTTTCCGGTCAGAAGGTGCAGGTTGTAGACCATCTGGTTGGCCCAGACCCCACGCACATGCTGGTTGAAGCCCATGGTCCAGAGCGACATCACCTTGCGCTTGGGATCGGCGTAGAGTTCGGCCAACTGCTCCAGGAACTCCGGATCGACGCCGGTCATCTGCGCGGTCTTTTTCAGCGTGTATTCCGACACGAATTCCTTGAACGCCGCGAAATCCATCGGCTCGGTCTTGCCCGGATCCTTGGAATTGGCGGCGTTGACCTCGACCGGGTTGTCGGGCCTGAGGCCATAGCCGATGTCGGTGACGCCGCGAGCAAACTTCGTGTGTTTGTTGACGAAGTCCTCGTTGACGCGGCCGGTCTCGATGATGTGGTTGGCGATATAGTTGAGGATGACGAGATCGGTCCCCGGCTTGAAGACCATGGGAATGTCGGCGAGATCCATGCTGCGATGGGTAAAGGTCGAAAGCACCGCCACGCGCACATGCGGGTGGCCGAGGCGCCGGTCGGCGACGCGGGTCCAGAGAATCGGATGCATCTCCGCCATGTTCGAGCCCCAAAGCACGAAGGCGTCGGCGTTCTCGAAATCATCGTAGCAGCCCATCGGCTCGTCCATGCCGAAGGTACGCATGAAGGCGACGGCGGCAGACGCCATGCAGTGGCGGGCATTGGGGTCGAGATTGTTGGAGCGGAAGCCCGCCCGCATCAGCTTGGTGGCGGCATAGCCCTCGAAGATCGTCCACTGGCCGGAGCCGAACATGCCGACCGCCGTCGGTCCCTTCTCCTTCAGCACCTTCTTGGCCTGCTCGGCCATCACGTTGAAGGCCTCGTCCCAGCTGACCGGCTCAAATTCGCCGTCCTTGGCGTAAGTGCCGCCGCGCTTCCTCAGGAGCGGCGTCGTCAGCCGGTCCTCGCCATACATGATCTTGGAGAGGAAATAGCCCTTGATGCAGTTCAGCCCGCGATTGACCTCGGCCTGCATGTCGCCGTGGGTGGCGACCACCTGCCCCTCCTTCACGCCCACCATCACGCCGCAGCCGGTGCCGCAAAAGCGGCAGGGCGCCTTCGACCAGGTGATCTCGAGCGCGTTGACGCCACCCGGCACCGGCTGGGCGGCCGCAGGAAGCGTTATGCCGGCGGTGGCGGCGGCGATGCCGGCCGCATGCGCCTTCAAGATGTCACGCCGCGTCAGTTCTCCGCTCATGGCTCCTGCCCTTCCTCTTCCATCTCGACATGCTCGAAAACCATGTTGGCCGAGATCACCCCATCAAGGAGCGAGATCCTGGTCAGGCAGTCGCCGAGCTGGCCGGTGCTTTTGCCCTCGAGGACGACGACGATCTTGCCGCCGCCATGGCCGTGGATCTCGACCTTTTCCATGCCCGCAAGCTCGGCCAGCACGGCCTCGGTCGCCTGCGGCATCGTGGCGATCACGGCGCTCGATATGTGATAGGGCGTTCCCGCCCTTGCCCCTGCGGCCTCAGGCATGCGCCACCTCCGCTTCCAGCGTCTTGACGGCAATCGCGCTGACGGGACAGCTGCCAACGCAGGCGCCGCAGCCGGTGCATCTCGCCGCGTCGATCTCGGGCAGAAACGGCCCGCCGATCACAGGGCGAAAACGGATCGCCTGCTCGGGACAGCTCTCGCCGCAGGATTGGCAGGCGACGTAGCGGCGCGCGAGGCACGTGTCGACAATGGCGGCGACATGGGGAAACCGCTTGGTATCCTTCGCCTCGAACACCGGTTCGGGACAGGCATCCGCGCAGGCGCCGCAAAAGGTGCATTCGCCGCGGGAAAAATCGACGTGGGGAAGACCGCCTTCAAGTCGGACTATGCCGGTGGGACATCGCTCGACGCAGGCGCCGCAGCCGGTGCAGGCGTCGAGGCTCGCCTCGGAAACACCCGGCGGCCGGATGCAGACGGGCTTTGCGGAGGCGCGGCCGGTAAAGAGTTCACGGCGGGAGAGAGTTTCAGCCCCCATGGCCTGACCTCAATGCCCCGGAGGGCCTGGCGGCCCGAAGATGATCTGCAGCATCCAGACGAGGAAGCCATAACCGCCGACCACACCGACGGCGACGACCGGCCAGATGCCGAAGGCGAGCACCAGGAACGTGAGAAGTTCCGCACGCCGCGAGCGCGGCGGCCTTTCGGTCGGCTGCGGCTGAACGAGCTCGGACATTTCAGCGTCCCCCAACACAATCCAAGGTAAGATGCGCCACTCGAAGTAAAAATCAATCCCGCGACGACTTCATGACAAGAATTCATCCCGTCACAGAGTAAGTACAGCCAAGGAACAGACATTGATCTAGATCAAAACCACAATATTCTGACGGGATTATCTCAAGAATCCGAGCCGAATAACTAGGGCTTGAAGTTCAACTTTTGCCAACATCGATATATTCTCATGGATATATCGCAGCCATGGCCGCCAACCCATAGAACGACACGCCGGACGCACCGCGCTGACATCGGACGACGCGCGTTCGCCGCGTGACATCACCTGTCACGGCCGGCTCTTGCAACCCAGAGCTTCACCGCCTAAGTCTTGGCGCATGACACAGTTGATCAAGATCGGAACGGCACTCGTGTTGAAGTGCGCAAAAGCTGGCCCCCTTCTGGCGATGCCGGGCGACGCCAATGATTTTCTCGGCGATGCCTGGGCGCATGAGGCCGATATGCTGGCGATCCCGGTCGAACGGCTCGGCCCGGATTTTCTCGACCTTTCGACCCGTGTCGCCGGCGAGGTGTTCCAGAAGTTCGTCAACTATCACATGCGTTGCGCCATCGTCGGCGACATCCAGGCAAAGCTCGACGGCAGCAAGGCGCTGACCGACTTCGTGCGCGAGACCAACAAGGGCGACGCCCTCTGGTTCGTGCCCGATTTCGAAACGCTGCAGTTCAGACTGGAGCGCATGGCGGCCGCCTGACCAAGGAGCAAGAAAGGAAGGCGACGCCAATCGCCCCCTTCGCCGAACCACCGTCCTACCGGGCGGTGCGGTCAAGACCGGCTGCGGCGTCCAGACAGGCGGGCTGCCGCCGCGATCGCCAGCGCGATCAGGGTCAAGAGGGCCGCAACGGCAAACGTGATCTTGAGACCGGTCGCCACGGCCGCGGGCATGGCCGATGTCATGTCGCCCCCCACCGCGAAGGCAAAGATAGCGCCCATGAGCGAGGCGCCTGTGACGAGACCGAGATTGCGCGACAGGTTGAGCAGCCCGGACACGACGCCGCGCCGGTCCGCGGCGACATCCGCCATGACCGCCGTGTTGTTGGCCGCCTGGAACAGCTGGTAGCCCGGCGTCAACAGCGCGATCCCCGATATATAGCCGGCGACGCCGGCGACATCGGGCAGGAACGCCAGCCCGACGCAGCCGGCGACCGTCGCCAAGAGACCGGCGATCGCCACGGACGCGGTCCCCAGCCGATCGACGATACGGCCTGCGACCACGCCACCGAGCGCCGAGATGACCGGCCCGACCGACATCACCAGCCCAACCTCGGCCGCATTGAGCCCCGCCCCGCGCGAAAGATAGAACGGCCCGACCACCAGCGTCGCCATCATCACCGTCGAAACCAGCGCGTTGGTCGAAAGGCCGGCGCTCAATGCCGCATCGCGAAACATCGCCAGCCGGATCAGCGGCGAGGCCGCCCTTGCCTCCACCTTGAGGAACAGGCCGAGCGAAACAAATGCCAATGCCACCAGTGCAGCATTCAGCGCACCGAAGCTGCCCCGTCCGGCCGTCATCGCCAGCGCATAGGCGCCGAGCGAAAGCGCCAGAAGCAGCGTGCCCGGCACGTCGAACTCAGGCCGCGCCTTCTGCCCTGCCCGCCGCTCGACCGGCAGGTGACGAAGCGCGACCAGTAGCGTCGCAAGCCCCAGCGGCACGTTGACGAGAAAGATCGCCCGCCAGCCGGAACCGGCAATGAGCGCACCGCCAAGCGACGGACCGAGAGCCGTGCCGATCGCCGACATGGTGCCGAGTAGGCCCATCGCCGTGCCCGCCCTTTCCCGTGCCACCGTCTCACCGACAAAGGCCATGGTCAGCGCCATCATGACCGCCGCGCCAAGACCCTGAACCGCCCGCGCCGCCACTAGGAGCGTGAAGCTCGGTGCCAGGCCGCAGACGACCGAAGCGAAGGTGAAGAGCGCAATGCCGCCCAAAAGCAGACGCCGACGGCCGACGATGTCGCCAAGCCGGCCGACGCTGACGATCAAGGTGGTGATCACCAGCAGATAGGCAAGCACCACCCATTGCACCTGTTGGAACGAAACGCCGAAGGCCTCAGCCAAGGCCGGCAGGGCCACGTTGGAACTGCTGGTGCCGAGCGAGGACAGCAGCATCGAAAGCGAAAGGCCCACCATGACCCATCGGACGGAAGCGACCGGCGTCGCCGCGGTTTCGGTTGCGTCCGTCGTCATCGGCCGCCTCCTGCCGCCCCGGCGAGGCAACGAGCAAACCCTGTGTGTCGGCGAAAGAATGGGGACGCAATCGATACGGCCTGAGCTGTCATCATCGGGAAACCCTCCAAATCGGTTCCCCGAAAAATAGTCTTGCGTCCGACAGGGCGAAAGACGCAGCATTTGCACTTCACTCGTGCGTTTGACGCCACATCAAAAGACCAGTCGTGTTATGAAAGGGAATGACCAGACCCGACCTCAACCTGCTCGTGACCCTCGATGTGCTTCTGTCCGAAGGCAGCGTCGCGCGCGCCGCCAGACGCCTGCATCTCAGCCCTTCGGCCATGAGCCGGGCCCTTGCCCGGCTGCGCGAGGCGACGGGCGACCCTCTTCTCGTGCGCGCCGGCCGTGGCCTTGTGGCCACCCCCCGGGCGCTCGCACTGCGCGAGCGGATCGGTCCGTTGGTGGAGGAAGCCGAGGCCGTGCTGCGTCCGGCCGAAAACCTGGACCTGAAGCGGCTGGTGCGCAGTTTCACGCTCAGGAACCGGGAGGGCTTCGTCGAGAATTTCGGGCCGGCGCTGATTTCGCGCGTTGCGAGCGAAGCCCCCGGTGTGCGCCTGCGCTTCGTCCAGAAGCTCGACCGGGACAACAGCCCGCTTCGCGACGGCGGCGTCGACCTTGAGACCGGCGTGATCGGCGAGGCGACCGGCCCGGAGCTGCGCGCCCATACGCTCTTTCACGATCGTTTCGTCGGCGTCACCAGTCCCGGCCATGCGCTCACCAAGGGTGAAATCAGCGCCAGCCGTTACGCCTTAGCCCGCCACGTCCATGTCTCGCGCCGCGGCAACGAGCGCGGGCCGGTCGACGAAGCGCTGGCGCCCCTTGGCCTTGCCCGCGAGATCGCCGCAACCGTCGGCAGCTTCTCCGAGGCGCTGGCGCTTGTCCGCGCCGCGGACCTGGTTGCCACGGTGCCCGAGCGCTACACCGGCACGCTTCGACAAGGCCTTTTGAGCTTCGCGCTGCCGGCAGCCCCGCCGCCCATCACCATCTCGCTCGTCTGGCACCCGCGCCTCGACGCCGACCCGGCGCATCGCTGGCTGCGCGGCCTGGTGCGCGAGATCTGCTCCCCATAGGGCAGCAATCGCATGAAGGGTGACGTCGGCGTCCGTCAGGACATCGGCTCATCGGGTGTGCCAATCGCCGCGGCCAGGGCATCGCGCGACACCGGCTTGGTCAGGAAGACAGCGGCGCCAGCCCGCAGACACCGCTCGCGCGTGCCCTCCTGCTCCGATCCGGTGATGACGATGGCTCTGACGGCAATGCCGCGGCGGCCGAGTTCGTCGAGCAGTTCCAGACCGGTCATGCCGGGCAGATGCAGATCGATCAGCACGGCAAAAGGAAGGCGGTCCTGCGCTTCGAGCAGAAACGTCTCGGCCGAGGAGAAAGCGATGGGCCTGAGCGCAAGCGACGCGACGAGGCGCGAAAGCGCACGACGAACCAGTTCGTCGTCGTCCACAATTGCGATGGCAGCGCCTGGCTCACTCATGTCTTGAGGTTAATCCAGGCATGCCGATGGTCCAGTTGGACCTAGGGGCAATGCAGAACGGTGACGGCGACGCACAACTGCGCAGGGTCGCGCGCAAAAGCGCCGCCCAAGCCCCCGTGAAACGCATCATCGTTGCATTTTCTCCGCGCTTGCCCCAGACAGGTCGCCAGTTCGCAGACGATCGCAGCACAGCTTCGTTGCTCCGCACGCATGCGCACACGGGAGAGAGATCATGTTCGACCACGTCAAGTTCGGTGTCAGCGACTATGCGGCAAGCGAAGCCTTTTATCTGAAGGCCCTGACGCCGCTCGGCGTCAGCGTCGTCGACCATGGCGCCCACGGCGTCGAGATGTCGACGGACGGCAAGTCGTCGCTTTGCCTCTACCAGACCGACGAAAAGCCCGCCCACCTGCACCTGGCCTTCGTTGCCAGGACGCGCGAAGAGGTCGACGCCTTCTACCACGCAGCGCTTTCCGCCGGCGGCAAGGACAACGGCCCTCCGGGACTGCGCCCGCGTTACCACGCCAATTATTATGCGGCTTTCATCATCGACCCCGACGGCCACAACATCGAGGCGGTCTGCCACGCGGCGTAAGGACTGGCGCGTCGGACGAGAGCGCCACGTGCCCTTCAGCCGGCCATGTCCTTGAGCAGGGCTTCGGCAGCGAGCTTGCCGAGCGCATTGCCCGCAAGCGGACTGTCCCCGGTCAACATCTTGCGGTCGTGATGAACTGCGCCGGAAATACCGTCGTTGAGGATCTCCATGCCGAGCTGGTCCTTGAGCTTCTCTCCGAATTTCCAGGTCAGGTGGCCGGGCATGTAGCCGATCTCGGGTGTCTGCGCGTCCATCGCATCGGGAAAGGCGCAGATCTTGTAGCCACGATAGATGTCGCTGTCACCCACCGCCAGGAATGCCGCCGGCCCGTGGCAGAGCGATATGACGAACCTGTCCTTGGCCGCCGCCCATTCCAGCGCCGCCTTCACGTCCTCGCTTTCCGGCAGACCGATCAGGGCGCCGTGACCGCCGGGAATGAAGATGGCGGCATAGTCGTCAAGCCCCTCTTCGATCACCTCGGACAACCTCAAAGGCTGCTTGAACTGCGCGCGGTAGCGCGCAAAGAAGGACTTCACGGCCTCGTCCTCTGCGGGCATGGCCCAATATTCGAACTTCACCGGATTGCCCGACAGCGTCGCCACGTCGAAGGCGAAGCCAGCCTTGTCGATGTGGTACATCGGGAGCAGCGTCTCCAGCGGGTGGTTACCGGTCGAGAAGAACGTGCCGTTGTCGGTCAGAAGATAACGCTCGTCGGCGCCGATCATCAGCACCCGTTTCACGCCTGTGTAGGGCTCTGGATAGTCAGCGCCGCTCAAATTGGACTTCGGCGATGTGAACTGGCTCAGCGAATAGGGAGACGGAAAGAAGGCGTTGTCCTCCGCGGGATCACGGGTCGGCATCTTTTCGAGAGGCTTCTGATCGGTCATTTCCAACTCCCCCTGTTCTCGTTTTGACGACGATAAACGCCCATGTTTCCTTGAAGGTTCCGCCGGCCACCGTCTCTTCGGTATCTCGCAATTCCTGACGAAAAGCCGTCGCCGCTTTCTCTGAAATTATCCTGGAGCGTCCTTTGTGCGCTCGGTTGAACGCACGGCGCTCTACCGCGCATGCTCCACCAGCCGCACCAGATCGGCAACCGTCCTTACCCCCATCTTCGCCATCATGCGGGCGCGATGGACCTTGATCGTCTTTTCCACCGTGCCGAGATCGCCGGCGATCTGCTTGTTGAGCCGTCCGGCGACGACGTGCTGCATCACCTCGGTCTCACGCGCCGTGAGACTGCCGAGCCTGGCGTGGACAAGCGCCCTCTGCTGACCGGCCTCCCGTTCGCGACTTGTCCGGCAAACTCCGGCCTCGATCGCCGCGAGCAAGGCATTCTCCTCGACCGGTTTCACCAGGAAATCGACGGCGCCGGCCTTCATCGCCTTGACGCTTGAGGGAACGTCGGCGCAGCCACTGAGGAAGACGACGGAGGGATGCCCGTCCATCGCCGCAAGCGCCTCTTGCACAGAGAGCCCGTCCGTATCGGGAAGGCCAAGATCAAGCACGATGCAGTCGGCGGCCGGCAGATCGGGCGAGCCAAGCAGCGAGCGCGCATCGGCAAACGGCGTCACCTGATAGCCCGAAAGCTTCAGCAGGCGCTGCAGGGCGCGCACGATACGCTCGTCGTCATCCACAATGAAAATGGTTCCGGCTCTGTCCTCCATCGCAGGCGCTCCCTCAAAAGCAATTGCAGGAAAAGTGTGAAACGGTTTTCCGTCCAGAATTGCACGCTTTCTAGCCCGGCGGCAACGTGACGATGGCGCGCGCCCCGCGCGCAACCTCGCCGTCAAAGACAAGCTTGCCGCCCCGCGCTTCCAGCAGCGAGCGGCAGATCGCAAGACCGAGCCCAAGTCCATTCTCCTTGGTGGTGACGAATGGCTTGAACACGTCCTTCATCTGGTCAGGCGCGATGCCGGGCCCCGCATCACTCACGGTCACGTGCCGCATGCCATTGTCGCCGAGGCCTGTTGTGATTTCAATCTTGCGCTGCTTCGGCGGCAGCTCCGCCATGGCATCGCTGGCATTGAGGATCAGATTGAGGACCACCTGCTGCAACTGCACCATGTTGGCCCTGACCGGCAGCGGCTCCGGGCTTGGGCTCACTGAAACCTGGGTCCGGCGTGCCAGCATTTCGGGGCCGACGAGCGCCACGGTAGAGCGCACGGCCTCGTTGAGATCGGTCGTCTCGACCGAGCCCTCCCCCTTGCGCATCATGCTGCGCAGCTGGGCGATCACCTCGGCGGCGCGCCTGTTGTCGGCAACGATGTCGTCGAAGATTTCCCCGATCTCGCGAAGATCGGCATCGTCTGCGGACGCGATCTTCCGCCCTGCTTCGGCATTGGCGAGGATCGAGGTCAGCGGCTGCGTCAGCTCATGCGCGAGGGTCCCTGAAAGCTGGCTCACCTGCGCGCGCCGCGACACGTGCGCAAGCTCCAGCCGCTGCGTCGAGACCGTGTCCTCCAGCCTGCGGTTGCGCCGGTTCTCAAAAACGATCACCGCAATCGAAAGCGCCTGGGCGGCGATCACCGACAGCCCGAGCATGATCGGCAGCCGAAACTGCTCCCAGGCGGTCGGTTGATAATTGAGGATGGTCGCATCCGCAGGGATGGCATCCCGCGCAATGCCGCGGCTGACCACCTGCCGCCAATCGATCAGCGCCACCTCTTTCAAGGTTTCCGGCGGCACGATGCCCTTGCCATCGAAAATCCTCAACGCGCGCGCTGCCATGTCCTCGCCGATCGCCCCGAAGGTGCTGACGTGGCCGGCGAGCACCGTGCCGTCGAAATAGCTGCTGTAAACGCTGTAGACGGGCGCGCCGGACGTGGCGGCGATCCCGCTCGCCGCATCGCGCGGGATGTAGGAGACGCCCCCGGCATCGGCAAAGACGGTGAGGATCAGAAGCACGCTGTCGGGCGGCAAGGCTGCGGCCTTCGCCTTGAAGCCATCGAGCGACAGGCCGGTGAGATAGTCGATGTCGAAGCCGGCATACTGCCTGCCAAGAAGAGCGTGGGCGGTCTCTTCCCAGCTGCGGTCAAACGGCGCCGACCCGGTGAGGATCGTCGCCCGCTTGGCGTCCGGCTGCAGCCGGCGGGCAAGCTCAAGGGTTCCCTTGACGTCGAAGCGGCTGAACACGCCGGTGACATTCGGCGGCATCGGCACGTCCTCCGGGAAGCCGCGCACCGCGCCAAAGACGATCGGCACGCCGGGTGCAAAACGATCCCGCTCGGCAAGCGCGAAGCGCAGCGCGCTCGGCCCCACCGTCAACAGAGCGTCCAGCGGCTTGCCGGCATATTTGGCCCGAACATATTCGATAAGCCTTTGCCGGTCGCCGTCCGAGCCGAAGCGCACGAGATCGAGATGCTCGGAGTAAAGCTCGACATGGCGCTTGTCCTCGACAAGCCTGCGGCTGATCCCTTGCGCGATTTCCATCGTCGCCGGCTGCGTGCTCTCGTTTTCGTAGAGGATCAGAATGCGCTCGGCAAAGGCGCTGCCACCGAAGGCGACGGCGGCGATCAGTGCAAGCCCTGCCCTGCGCAGTGAGGCACCCAATCCCATCCGGCCCGCACGCCCTTTCTGCTCACAAAAGGAGAAGAGACGATAACAAGCCCTCACCGTCGTCTCTAGGTCTATACGGTCCAAAGCAGGCGTTCGTTACAGTAACGTCGGCGTAAAATCGCAAGAGAACCCGCCCTCCGGACGCTCGCAGCTCCTGCGAAGGGCGCGATCATGTTGCCCCTAGGTCCAACTGTTCACGGCATCGGAATAGGCGAAAATGCCGCGTGTCTTGGCGCCTCCGTAGACGGGCGCAATCGAGAAGCCGTAACCTCCCGTCCCGCCCGTCAGCGCACCGGAGAGAATGCGGCCCGGCATGAGCGAAGTTTCACCGGCCATCCCTTGAAGGAGACGTTCAGTGACAGACGAAACCATGACCACCGACAACGAGAGCGCATCCCCCCACACCCCTCTAGGCTCGGGTGTCAGCCGACGCAGCGTGCTCTTGGGCGGCACCGCCCTTGCCGCCGCATCGGCCATGATCGCCTCAGGCGGTCCAAGCCCGGCGAAAGCGCAGCAGGCGGCAGCCCCCGCCGGCGGCCAGCCCAACATCCTCGTCATCTGGGGCGATGACATCGGCACCTGGAACATCAGCCATAACAACCGCGGCATGATGGGCTACATGACGCCGAACATCGACCGCATCGCCCAGGAAGGCCTCGCCTTCACCGACTATTACGCCCAGCAGAGCTGCACGGCCGGGCGCGCGGCCTTCATCGGCGGCAGCGTGCCGGTCCGCAGCGGCATGACCAAGGTCGGCCTGCCCGGCGCCAAGGAAGGCTGGCAGAAAACCGACGTGACGATGGCCACTGTGCTGAAGAGCCAGGGCTACGCCACCGGGCAATTTGGCAAGAACCACCAGGGTGACCGCGACGAGCACCTCCCCACGCAGCATGGCTTCGATGAGTTCTTCGGCAACCTCTACCACCTCAATGCCGAGGAAGAACCCGAGAACCGCGACTATCCGAAGGATCCAGAGTTCCGCAAGAAATTCGGCCCCCGCGGCGTCATCAAGGCTTCGGCCGATGGCAAGATCGAGGATACGGGTCCGCTGACGCGCAAGCGCATGGAGACCGTCGACCAGGAAACGCTGGATGCCGCCAAGGACTTCATCAACCGCCAGAACCAGGCCAAGAAGCCGTTCTTCGTGTGGTGGAACGCCACGCGCATGCATTTCCGCACCCATGTGAAGGAAAGCAACACCGGCATTTCCGGCCCGAGCGGCGACGAATACCATGACGGCATGGTCGAGCATGACATGATGGTGGGCGACCTCCTCAAGCTGCTCGACGACCTCGGCCTCACTGACAACACCGTGGTCATGTACTCGACCGACAACGGCCCACACTACAACACCTGGCCGGATGCCGGCACGACGCCGTTCAGAAGCGAGAAGAACTCCAACTGGGAAGGCGCCTATCGGGTGCCGGCCTTCGTGCGTTGGCCCGGCCATTTTCCGGCCGGAAAGACGCTGAACGGCATCGTTGCGCATGAAGACTGGCTGCCGACCTTCGCGGCCATCGCCGGCGCACCCGACGTCAAGGAAAAACTCCTGACAGGCGTCGAACTCAACGGCCGCAGCTACAAGAACCATATCGATGGCTACAACCTGGTCGACTATCTCGAAGGCAAGGTAAAGGACTCGCCGCGTCACGAGTTCTGGTATGTGAACGACGATGGCCAGGTGGTGGCGGCCCGCTACGACGACTGGAAGGTGGTGTTCCTGGAAAACCGCGGCGAGGCCTTTGGCGTCTGGCGCGAGCCCTTCACGGAACTGCGCGTCCCCCTGCTCTTCCATCTGCGCCGCGACCCCTTCGAAAAGGCGCAGCACAACGCCAATACCTACAACGACTGGTTCCTGGACCGCGCCTACGTCCTCGTGCCGATACAGGGCCTGGCTGCCAAGTTCCTGCTGTCGATGAAGGACTACCCGCCGAGCCAGTCGCCCGGTTCCTTCAACCTGACGAAGATCGAAGCCCAGTTGCGGGGTGCTGGTGGCGAATAATGTAAAACGCGCATACGTCCGGCCCACTCGGGCCGGGCGCATTCCAGCCGACAGGTCCGAACGCATTCAATCTCGCAGCCATGCCCTCGCTCCCCGCTACTTGCCGACCTCGATCACCAGCGGATAGCCCTCGTCGTCCCATTCGAGAAAGCCGCCGGCGAAATAGTAGACGTGGGTGTAGCCCCAGGCGATCGCCTTGGCGCAGGCATAGGCGGCGTGGGTGCAGTATTTGCCCTGGCAATAGAAGGCGACCTCGTCTTCCTGTCCCGCCACCCTGGCGAGGCTTTCCTTCGACAGGCCCGTGAGGAGCGACAGGTTGACGGCCTTGGGCAGATGGCCGTTGTCATAGCTGAGCGGCGCCCGAACGTCGATGAAGGGCACGCCGCGCGCAAGCAGCGCCCTTGCCTCCGCCAGATCGATCTTGATCGTTCTGTCGACGCTCATTTCGCCTTTCGTCAGCGTCATCAGCTTCGCATAGTCGTCGAGAGCAAGATCCGTGCCCGCCCCCTCGGGCAACCCGGCCTTGCGCAGGCCTTCCTGCAGGCGAGCGATATAGGGTCTGTGGTAGCCGAACGCGCTGCCATACCAGTCATAAGCGCTTTCCTGGACGGTGAGCGGATCGCCGAGGCCGGACGTGGCGAGCTTGTTGTATTGATCGATCAGCCGCGGAATGCTGCCCGTGCGTCCGAGATGGGCGTAGCTCGCGACCAGCGTTGCGTAGTCGGCCAGAAGATCGGGCTTGCTTTCGATGACCCGCTCAAAGGCGTCAGTGGCTTCCTGGTCTTTCCCTTGGGAAAACAGCGAGACGGCGAGCATGCGCAGCGTTGCCCGCGCCGGATGGGGATCGAACCGCATCGCCAGGCGCGCCTCCTGTTCCGCCTCGCTCGCACGCCCGGTCGCGTTGAGGATGCGCGCCATGCCGACATGGTTGTCAGGGTCGTTGGGCGCAAGCGCCAGCGCCTGGTCGATGGCAGCGAATGCCTCGCCATAGCGCCCCTGCTGGGCAAGCACCTGCGCCGATATCGCGTAGGCAAGCGGCGTCGGCTTCTCCATCGCCTTTGCCAGATTTCTGGTGAGGTTCTTCGAGGCGGTCTCGCGCCGATAAAAATCCCAGGACAGGTTGCTCGCACGCCAGTTTGCGGCGGCAAGCGACGCATAGGCGCGGCTGTAGCTCGGATCGAGCACGATCGCCTTCTGGAAGAAGTCTGAAGCGGCGACGGTTTCGGCGTCGCTGTCCCGGCGAAGATGATCCCAACCCCGCAACAGCATGTCATAGGCTTGCGGGTTGGTCGTTTCCGGCACCGCAGCAACACTTTTCTCGGCACTGGTCAGCTTGACCGAGAGCGTCGACACGATCTGACCGATCACCCTGTCCTGCAGGCCGAACACGCCGCTCATCTCGCCGTCGTAGCGCTCGGCCCACAGGTGGTGTCCGTCGATCGCGTCGATCAGCTGGGCATTGACCCGGACATGGCTCCCCTCGCGACGCACGCTGCCCTCGAGGATGTAGTGGACGCCCAGTTCCTCTGCCACCTGCTGCACCCTGGTGGGCTTGCCCTTGTAGGTGAAGGTCGAGTTGCGCGCGATCACGAAGATGCCCGAGAGTTTCGAAAGCTCGGTGATCAGGTCGTCGGTCATTCCGTCGGCGAAATAACCCTGTGCCGTATCGGCGCTGAGATTTTCGAAGGGCAGGACAGCGATCGAGGGCGTTTGCGGCAACGAAAGCGCCTGCTGTCCAACGGACGCGGTATCGGCACTCTCGCGCCCCAGAACGATCCACGTCACGGCAAGTCCAAGAACGACAGGAGCAGCGCAGGCTGCCACCAGTCCCCAGCCAGGCATACGCTTGCGGTGGCGGCGGCGCGGCCGGGCATTTCCCTGAAACTCCACCCGGTAGACGCGCACGGGCCGCTGGATGTTCTTCACGTGCTGCTCGCCGATGAACTCCAGCGGCAATTCGAACTTGCCCTGCAGATGGTCGAAAGCAGTGCCCGATACGAACAGGCCGCCCGGCTCGCACATCTGCTCCAGCCGGGCGGCAACATTGACGCCGTCGCCGAGCAGATCCTCCCCTTCGACCACGACATCGCCAAGATTGATGCCCATGCGCAGCAAGAGTCGATGCTCGGCGGGCATGTCCGCCTGACGGGCGGCGAGCCTGTCCTGCGATGCGACCGCGCAGGCGACGGCGTCGACCACGGAGCCGAACTCCACGATCGCGCCGTCGCCCATGAGCTTGACGATGCGCCCGTGATAATCGTTGAGAAGGGGATCGAAGATTTCGGATCGCCACGCCTTGATGGCCGCCAGCGTGCGCGCCTCGTCGGCCTCCATCAGCCGCGAGTAACCGACAATGTCGACGGCAAGAATGGCGACCAGCCGACGTTCTGCGCGAACTGCTTCCATGACCACCTCTCCCGAAGGTGTAGAAGGTCTCGCTACTCCATGGTTCCTTGTTTCCGCGGATCGGCCCTCACCCCGCCCCCGCCTTCGTCAGCCCCTCGCGCAGGTGCCCGGTGTCGGCTTCCTGCGCATAGTGCATCGTCGCCAGGAACGCCTCGATCTCGAAGGTCGGACACAGCGCCCGCACCTTCTCCATATGGGCGGCCGCCGCGATGGCGTCGCCGCGCCAGCCGTGGCAGGCGGCGACGAAGGCGTGCTGCGTTTCGTCCATGGCCGACAGATGCATGAAGGCCTCGATCGCCTCGCCATAGTGGCGGGCGGCGAAATGGGCCTTGCCGAGGTGGCTCCAGAAGCGTTCCGGATGATGCGGGTTGAGGCGCATGGCCTTCAGGATCCACTCCACCCCCTCCTCCGGCCGGCCGAGCCAGGTCAAGAGCTCGCCCTGCTGCACCACCACGAGGTCATAGTTGGGATTGAGGAACAGCGCCCGCTCCTGGTGGTAGCGCGCCGTCGTCAACGCGTTGGTGTTGACGTTGACGGCGGCGAGGATGCGGTGCACGTCGGCGTCGTTGTCGTCGAGCGAAAGCGCCCGTTCGAGCTCGGCATTGACCTCCGCCCAGGTCGCCTCCTTGTCCTCGCACCAGCCATAGACCCAGGACTGCCCGAGGATGCAGGCGCGCCAGGCATGCGCATGGGCGTATCCCGGGTCGAGCGCCACCGCCCGGTCGATCAGCGACTGCGCCTGAGCATTGTCGGCAACCGTGCTTCTGTGGTGCAGCACCTTGGCGGCCAGCGCACATTCATAGGCCGCCATGTTGGCGGGCTTGGTGCGGGAAATCTGGTCGCGCTGGGCGGCCTCAACACGGCCCGGGAGCGTGGCTGCGATCGCCGCGGTCACCTCGTCCTGGATGGCGAAGATGTCGTCCAGCTGCCGGTCGTACTTGTCGGCCCAGATATGGGCGTCGTTGACGGCGTCGATCAGCTGGACGGTGACGCGCACGCGACCGCCGATCTTGCGCACGCTGCCTTCCACCAGATACTGGGCACCGAGGCTTGCCGCCGCTTCACGCACATTAACCGATTGATTTTTATAGACGAAGCTCGAATTGCGCGAGATGACGAAGAGCTCGTGCCGGCGCGAAAGCTCGGTGATGATGTCCTCGGTCAGGCCGTCGGCGAAGAACTCCTGCTCCGGGTCGCCGCTCATGTTTGTGAAGGGCAGCACCACGATCGTCGGCTTGCAGACGGATTTGCGTGCCGCCTCGTCGGGCGACGCGGCAGGAAGCGCCTCCTCGAGCCCGATGCGGTAGAGGCGCACCGGGCGGCTGATGTTCTTCAACATCTTTTCGCCGAGGTCGTCGATTGCAAGCTCCAGCCGGTCGCCGACCTGTGTCGCCACCGCAGCTGTCACGCAGATGCCGCCGACTTCGGCCATCTGCTCGGCGCGGGCGGCAATGTTGACGCCGTCACCGAAGATGTCGTCGTCCTCGAAGATGATATCGCCGAGATTGATGCCGATCCTGAACTCGATGCGCCGATCCTCCGGCACATCTGCGTTGCGCCGCTTCATGCGTTGCTGGATCTCGACGGCGCATTTGACCGCATCGGTCACGCTCTGGAACTCCACCAGCAGCCCGTCGCCGGTGGTCTTGATCAGCCTGCCCTTGTTCTTGGCGATCGCCGGGTCGATCAACTCGATGCGGTGGGTCTTCAGCCGCGCAAGCGTGCCCGCCTCATCGGCCTCCATCAACCTGCTATAACCGGCCATGTCGGCCGCCAGCACTGCCGCAAGTCTCTGCTCCATGGATCTGCCAACTCTTGGGAAAGGCGGCCTTATCCGGACGTCCGGACCAGGGAGATTACAGGACAAATACTATCGCAGGGCGCGGCGATCTCCTACCTATTTTAGACAATGCTTCAGAAACGATGCATCAATGGCCGTCGATGGCTATTGGGCAGGAACGCCCGAGGCGGCCATATCGATCAGATGGCATTCTCCATCCGAAAGCCGATAGAACCCGTCCTGCGGCACCGGCAGCTCCAGCATCTCCCGCCGGGACAGGCCGCAATGGACGCCGCGCAGCAGCCGTCCGAACAGCCCATGCGAAATCGCGACGGTCGGTCCGGTGACATCGGCGAGCCAGCTTCTCGCCCTGGCGCACGCGGCGTCAAAGCTCTCGCCGACGGGTGAGCGAAAATACCGGTCGAAGGCGTCGGCGCCGTCGAGTTTGCCCGGAAACTCCTGGTCGATCTCAAACAGCGTCATGCCGTCCCACGAGCCGACAGTCACCTCCATCAGCCTCACGTCCTCGCGGGGCGCAAGCGGCAGCAGACGCGTGACCCGCTCCGCCGTTTCCCGCACCCGCCCAAGCGGGCTGACGTGGAGGTCGAAGGATTGCCCCGTTTCGGCGATTTCGTCCCGAAGCAGGCTTGCCATCAGGTCAGCCTGTTCAACGCCGCGCCTTGTCAGGGCAGAATCCATCTGCCCCTGGAAGCGGCCGAGCGTGTTCCAGACCGTTTCGCCGTGGCGGAGGAGGTAAATCAACTGCACGCTCTGACGCTCACAACCTGAACTTGGGTCCACGACGGTTGTGGCACGCCGCCGTGTGCGGTTCAATCCACCGGATCGAGGATATCGGGCGTGTCGTTCTTAGGCGAGCCGACTTTGCTGCCGATCTTCCACATCGTCATCAGTTCAGGCGGAAACCGCTTCATCAGCTCGGGCGCTTCCGGCTCGGGCGAAAGCCAGCGCTCGTAGTCTTCAGGGTGAAGGATGACCGGCATGCGGTCGTGAATGTCGGCCATCATTTCATTGGCATCGGTGGTGACGATCGCAAAGGTGCGGATGTCTTCGTCGGTATCGGGGTTGCGCCAGCTTTCCCAGATACCGGCAAGGCAGAAAGGTTCGCCGGTCTTCATCGCGATCGCATAGGGCTGCTTGTCCTTGCCGGTGCCGTGAATGTCCTTCCATTCGAAGAAACCGTCGATCGGCACCAGGCAGCGGCGGCGCTGGTAGGACGAGCGAAACTTGCTGGCGATCGTGTCGCTCCTGACGTTGACCAGCGGCCGGCCGGCCTTGGGGTCCTTGGTCCAGCTCGGGATCAGCCCCCAGCGTGCCGAAACGAACACCGGGCCGAAGAGATCGGGATCGCGGATCACGTCGCGGATGATGATCGGGTAGATCAGCGTCGGCGCGCCGTTATAGCGCGGAAACTGGTTGGCGATCGCCTCGACGCCGCCGCGCTCCGCAAAGCCGAAGGCCCGCAGCAGCCCCTCCAGATTGGTCTTCAGATAGACGCGTCCGCACATGGTGGCTCCTTCGGCAATCAGCGGCAACACCGCCGCCGCAGGCAAGAGGTATGGCCCGCACGCGCCGGGTCAATGGGCACCCGTCGCGCCGCCATCTTCGAGCCGCTGCAGGTCCATCGACGCGCCCGGCGTCACGGCATCTTCTCGGCATCCGGCAGTTTCCAGCTCTTGTCGAACAGCGGCTTTTCCGGGCCGTAGAGCCGGAACAGCAGCTCGAACTTGCGGGCCGGGTCGACCGGTACCCAATTGGCCTCCTTTCCGGCGGGCGCCTTGGCGCCGAAATAGACGTCGACCGAACCGTCGGCATTCTTCTTCACGCCCTCGCCGATCGAGGCGACGCTGGCCTTGTCCATGTTGCGCACGAGCGCATGGGTCTCGCGGTCGTAGACGGTCACCGACCAGTATTGCTTGACCGGCGCATCCTTCGGCACGACCAGCCGGTAGTTGGCGGCGCCGTCAAACGCGTTGCCGTCCTTGTCCTTGTTGGCCAGGAGGTAGTACTGCGCCGTGCCGAGACGCTTGATGCCGGTAAAGCCGAGCGTGTAAGTCACGCCGCGGGCATCGACCGGGTAACTGTCGGGATGATCATAGCCGTCCGAGGCCGCCTTCACCATCTCGGCCAGCGCCGCCGGGAACCAGCTGATGCCTTCGTTGAGAGGCGGGAAGCCGGCGTCGTAACGGGCGGAAAGTTCGGCCTTCGCCTCAGCCGCCGCCGCATCGAAGAGCTTCCTCGTCTCGTCGCTCGGCTGGAAGGGCTTGCCCTTCTCGATGCCGAGCGACTTCAACTGGTCGATCATCACCCGGTCGCGCTCGAGCCAGGGCTCCGTCTGCACGACCCGGTTGAGGTTGTCGAAGAAGCTTGCATCGTAGCGGATGGTCGCATCGAACAGCACGTCATAGGCGTCGGTGAAGGTGGTTTCCGGCGGCTTTCCCGCCGCTGACATCGGGTAGATCTTGACCCTCTTGCCATAGGCGACCGATTTTTCAATGTCGGCATCGGCGTGGCTCTTCAGGTTGGAGCGCAGGAGCGCAAAGCCGGTGAAGGTGTCCGAGCGAAGCGGAATGAAGCCCTCCGGCACCTCGCCCATGTAATCCGGCGGCAGGATCAGGTACTTCCCCCCCTTGCCTTCGTCCGCCCCTTGCGGTCCGGCGTCTTCAAGCGGCATCTGCCAGGCGTTGACGATGTTGCCGGCAAACGACCCGCCTTCGGCCGGCGGGATCTCGATGACAACAGGCCCGTCCTTCACGTTCCAGAATGACATCAGATAGATCGCGTCCGGATTGGGCGTCAGCGTCTGGTTCTTCCAGTTGACCGGCTTCGACCAGTAGACGACCTCGTTGACCTTGGCCTTGGTGGTCGAAAGCATGGTCTGCAACATCAGGTCGGCATTAACAGCCGGCATGCCCCAGATCACCGCGTCCGTCGCCCGGCGCTCGATGATGCGGCGTTGAAGGGTTTCGGCGGAAGGATCCTGCGCCGATACGCTGAGCGTGCCGGCAACGAGCGCAAGCGCCGTTAGGGTAAGTCGGAGCATGTCATCCTCACTTTCGGCTTCTGAATGCTGCTGGCGCTCTGCTTGACCGCGATCCGCGCGCCCAGCACGCCCGGTGGCTCGCGATGAAATGTGGCTCGCCATGAAGTAAGGTCTGCGCCCGCGCCGCGCGCAAGTACGTAACGGTTACCGCCGTTGACGCCGCACCCGCAGGCAACCGGTTGCGGGGGCCAGCGAGCCCTGCTCTGCCCGCCATGGCGCACGTCAGACCATCGGCAGAGGCTTGCCTCCACTCGTTTCCATCTCTCTCCACTTGTCGTCGATCATCGACGTGAAGCTTCGCGGATATCCCCTGGGAAAGACGTGTGACCTGATGAACGCGCGGTCCGAATAGAGAATATTGATGGTGTTGTTCACGGTTGAGGTCGCGAGCTTCTCGTCGACGTGGAGGGCGCTTCCAGACCAACTGTTGAAGGCGAGATTGAGTTTCAGGAAATAGGAATACATCCTCTTGGTCTGCTCCGAGGAGATTTCTCCAAACGGATGCATGTTTGCTTCCATCTGGAGAAGATCGGTGTCCGCCATGATGATCTGATTGTGGATCTGCCATTCCGTCTGTATCTGGGCGCTGGATTCAAAAATCTCCCTTTTCCTTGTGTAGTCGAATATGAACCAGGAAATAGCTACCGTCGCGCCTGCGGCGACTATTTCCGCGATGTTGGCAAGTACTTCCAAAGTGTTCATTCCGCCCCTCCCATGACTGTCTTCGGATTGACAATGCGCGACGGGTTCACTCTCGGCAATTGATCCATTTTCATTACAGAATTCCGCCTTCCGATCGGTGCCGGGCAAAGGCAGACTTGGTGGCTGCCCATCCCCCGCGAGGACACCATTTCAGGGACAGGGTTGACATTTGCCCGTGATTAGGTAGATCGGTCTACCTAACATCAGGAGGCACACATGAGCGACAGGGCGCCGGCGCGCGAGCGGCTTTTGAAGGCGGCAGCGGAACTCTTCTATCGTGATGGGGTCGGCGCCACCGGCATCGATGCGATCACGGCCCATGCGGGCGTCGCCAAGATGAGCCTCTACAACAACTTCTCCTCCAAGACCGATCTGGTGAACGCCTATATCGAGGCGCGCCACAGGGAATGGCAGGCGCTCTATCGCGAGCGCCTGTCGCAAGCGGCAACGCCGCGGGATCGGGTGCTCGCCATCTTCGACAGCTATGTCGACCATGCCGAGATGGCCTATTCCTGGGGCTTTCGTGGCTGCGGACTGCTCAATGCCGCAGCCGAGCTTTCCGTCGGCGATCCCGCCCGCGCCATTGTCGCCTCGCAGAAGGACGAGGTGGAAACACTCTTCAAGCAGTATCTCAGCGAAATGAAGCCCGGCGCCGGTGCGGCGATCGACGACACGGCCGAGCACCTCTCCTTCCTGCTGGAAGGCGCGATGTCGCGCGCCGGGCTCGACGGACACGACGCCAGGCTGAAGAGCGCCCGCAAGATCGCCATCTCCATCATGGACCAATTATGACCTCTCAGCCTTCCGCTTCTTTCGTCGGCATCGCCTGCGTGCTGATAGCCTCGGCGCTCTGGGGCACCACCGGCACCACCGCCACCTTGGCGTCCGGCGTCGGCCCGCTCGGCATCGGTGCTGTCGCCATGGGCCTTGGCGGCCTGCTCCTGGCGCTGACGGCACTCAGATCGATCCTCAAGAGCCGGCACCGCATCGCCGGGCAATGGCCGATGCTCGTCCTCGGTTCGCTCTCGGTCGCGATCTACCCGCTCGCCTTCTACTCTTCCATGCATCTGGCCGGCGTCGCCATCGGCACCGTCATTTCCATCGGCTCGGCGCCGCTCGCCGCCTCGCTGATCGAGCGTTTCTTCGATGGCCAGAAGCTCACGACCCGCTGGATTCTGGGTGCGGCCGCCGGCCTTGCCGGCGCAGCACTTCTCACCTTCTCCGAAAGTGCAGGCCATGGTGGCGCCGACGCTCAGGATGCGCGTGCCGTGCTTTACGGCATTCTTCTCGGCCTTCTCTCAGGCCTGCTCTACGCGCTCTATTCCTGGGTGGCGCGCCGGCTGATGCAGGCGGGTATCCCGCCGCGCGCCGCCATGGGATCGATCTTCGGCATCGGCGGCATGGCGCTGCTGCCGGTGCTTGCCGCAACCGGCGCACCGTTGCTCGCGTCCTGGACCAACATCGCCGTCGGCGTCTACATGGCGCTTGTGCCCGTGCTCGTGGCTTACGTGCTCTTTGCCTACGGTCTCGCCCGTGTCTCCGCCACCATGGCGACGACGTTGTCACTGCTGGAGCCGGTCATCGCGGCAGTCCTTGCCGTCGTCGTCGTCGGCGAGCGCCTGCCGGTCGCCGGCTGGGTGGGCGTGGGCCTCATCGTCGGCTCGCTGTTCATCCTGACGGTGCCGATCGGCGGCCGACGCCGCCACAGGGACATCGGCCGATCCGGCGCATCGGGGGCAGCACTGGCACTGGCAACGCCAGTGCGTGAAGGACGCCTGAGGCGATGAGCGATGGCGCGCTGCTTGCCCGACGCGATCCTCGAAGCGCCTGGCCGGTCCTCGCCCTGGTGCTGGTCGAAGCGGCGCTGGTGATGACCTGGAGCGCTGGCTTCGTCGGCATCCGCTTTGCAATCGACCATGCGCCGATCTTCCTGATCCTGCTCTGGCGCAGCCTCGTCTCCGGCCTCATACTCCTGCCCTTCGGGCTCCTGATCGGACCCCGTATCCGGCTCAAGGATGCCGCCGCACACATGCTGTTCGGCGCGCTGGCGATGTCCGGTTATCTCGCCGGCTTTGCGCTTGCGATCGACAGGGGTGTGCCGACCGGCCTTGTTGCGCTGATTGCCGACATGCTGCCGCTCGCCGTCGCCATCCTCTCCTGGCCCGTGCTCGGTCAGGCCCTGACCGCCCGGCAATGGCTCGGCTCGTTCATCGGCCTTGCCGGCGTCGTGATCGCATCCGGCTGGTCGATCGATCTCGGCAATGTCCCGCTTTTTGCCTATGCCCTGCCGGTCCTCGGCACCCTGTCACTGGCGCTGGCGACGCTCTTGCAAAAGCGCAGCCGGGCAAGCGCCATGCCGGTGCATCAGAGCCTCTGCATCCAGTGCCTGTCGGCAGCGGCGATCTTCGCGCTTTTTGCCGGGCACGAGGGCAGCGTGCTGCCGGTTCTCGACCCCGGCTTCGTAAGTGGCATCCTCTGGCTCGTGTTCGTCGCCACCTTCGGCGCCTGGAGCCTCTACTATCTGGCGCTGAAAAAATCCTCGCCCACCCGCGTCACCGCGGTCCTCTATCTGAGCCCGCCGGTCACGATGATCTGGGCGTGGCTGGTGTTTTCCGAGCCCCTGTCGCTCGGCATGGCCGCCGGTCTTGCCGTTTCGCTCGTCGGCATCGTCATGGTCGCCCGCGCCAAGGCGCCGCCTGAAGCCTGATGTCGGGCGCCTGACGGCCGCTTGCCCAAAAGGCCTCGCCGTCGAAGAGTGCTTGCATCACGGCTCGATTCGTAATAATCGAAGTTACATGAAAAAAGACAGCCGCCTTTCCTCCGTCCTTCACGCGCTCTTGCACATGGCCGAGCGCGGCGAGCCCATGACCTCGGACGAGCTTGCGCTTTGCATCAGCACCAACCCGGTCGTCGTACGCCGCACCATGGGCTACCTCAGGGATGCCGGCATCGTTTCGTCGACCCGCGGCCACTCCGGCGGCTGGGCGATCACCGGCGACCTCAAGGCCATCTCGCTCCGGCAGTTGCACGAAACGCTCGGCGAACCCGCGATCTTTGCCATCGGCAACCGGCAGGAAATGCCGGAATGCCTCGTCGAACAGGCGGTCAATGCCGCGCTCGACACCGCCTTTGCCGAGGCCGAGGCGCTGCTGCTCGAGCGCTTCGCCCACGTCACCCTTGCCGACCTCGCCGAGGATTTCACGCGCAGGCACAAGCTTCGATCGCATTGAAAGCACCCGATTGATCCCGTCGTGACGTGATCGATCCCTAACATCCGACATTTCCGGAACCGGCTGAACGCGGTTTCCGGCCGGAATTCCGTTGCCCAAAGCTCGGGTCGGGACACTGGTTGAAATGACCGGTGGGCTGGCCTGCGCCCAACCGAAAGGAACCGACCCCATGCAACAGGACGTCATCATCATCGGCGGCAGCTATGCCGGAATGGCCGCCGCCCTCCAGCTGCTGCGTGCGCGCCGGAGCGTGACGATCATCGACGAAGGCATCCGGCGCAACCGCTTCGCCAGCCACTCCCACGGTTTCCTCGGCCAGGATGGCGTCGACCCTTCGGAGATCGCCGCGACCGCCCGCAGGCAGCTCACCGCCTACCCGACACTCACCTGGATCGACAGCCGCGCCGAGAGTGCAAGCGGCAAGCTCGACAGCTTCGTCGTCGTGACCGCCGACGGCGTCTCCATTGAAGGTCGGCGCCTGCTATTTGCAACCGGCGTCAAGGACGGCCTGCCGGAGATCGAGGGCCTTGCCGAGCGCTGGGGCCGAAGCGTCTTCCATTGCCCCTATTGCCACGGCTATGAGCTGAACGAGGGCGCGATCGCCGTCATCGCCGCAAGCCCGATGTCGATCCACCAGGCGCAGCTCATTCCTGAATGGGGCAAGGTCACTTTCTTCACCAATGGCGTGGTTCAGCCTGACGCAGACGCGCGTGCCGATCTCGAAAGGCGCGGCGTCACCATCGACGAGACACCCGTCGCAAGGCTCGAAGGCCACGCCGACGTGGTGCTGACCGATGGCCGCCGCGTGGGCTTCTCCGGCCTCTTCGTCGCCACCCGCACGACGCCCGCAAGCGATATTGCCGAGCGTCTCGGCTGCGACATCGAGGAGACGCCGATGGGGCTGCAGATCAAGGCCACGGCCGCCAAGGAAACCTCGATACCCGGCGCCTTTGCCTGCGGCGACGTCGGTCGTGTCCCCCACTCCGTCTCGCTCGCAGTCGGTGACGGCGCCTGGGCCGGCGCGCAACTGCATCGCTCGCTGGTGTTTTAAACGCGGACGGCATCACCTTGAAGGCGGGGGCATTGAACATGCCTCGCCTTCAAGGCACCGTCGCTTCCCTGAAGGAATCAGCGACGCCCGCGTCGCCCCGATATCATTGGAGCGGATCACCGATGCCCATCGCCCTTACCTGCTTCCAGGGCCGCTGCGGCGACCACAACGACCTTGCCATTCCGGGCGCGAGGCCAATTGCGTCGCAGCTGGCGCTGAAACTCGGCCTTGAGGCCGCTGTCGTCGGCGCTCCCGCGCCGGCGATGAATGTGGACTGGTCCATCGAACTTGAAGCCGCGATGCCGGCCCTTCGGCAGATGCAGGATCGCTTCGAAGCGATTTACGCGGAGGGATCGGTTTCGCTTGCCGCGACGAGCCGATGCGCGGTTTCGCTGGCAACGCTGCCTGCCGTCGCGAGGCACCATAGGGATGCGGTCGTCGTCTGGTTCGACTCGCACGGTGATCTCAACACGCCTGAAGCCAGCGACACCGGCTACCTCGGCGGGCTGGCGCTTGCCGGCCCCTTGGGCCTGTGGCAGTCCGGCCTCGGCGACGGGCTGTCGCTCGGCAATGTCGTTCTGGTCGGCCAGCGCGACCTAGATCCGTTTGAAATCGAGCTAATCCACCAGCATCGAATCCCGCATATCCTTCCCGGGACAGACCTTGCGCAGAGATTGGCGGACGCTGTCGCCGGCAGGCCCGTCTACATCCACCTCGACTGCGATGTGCTCAATCCCGGCATCGTCCCGACCGACTATCGGCATGATGACGGCCTGTCGCTCGATGACCTGCGCGCAGCTTGCGAGGTCCTTGCCGAAAGCCGGGTCGTCGGCCTGGAAATCGCCGAGTTCCAGAATGCCTGGTCGACGGATGGCGAACCGGTTTCGCCAGTGCCTCTGATCGAGGCATTGGAACCGCTTCTGGCAGCCCTTCGTCGCTGACGTCGAGCGCGGGATTGCAGCCGGACGGTTTCGGCGTAGCATGGCGTTTTAGAAAGCACTGAAACGCCCGGCCGCCATGAACCTGCGATCCGCTCGTCTTGCCTGCGCCCGTCTTGCCTGCGCCCATGTTGCCTGCGCCCATGTCGCCTGCGCTTGTCTCCTGGGCGGCAGCACGTCCGCGCAGTCTTTGCGCGTCGATCTGGCGCTGGTGCTCGCCGTCGACGTGTCCTATTCGATGGAAGTCGAAGAGCAGCGGCTGCAGCGGCAGGGCTATGTCGCAGCTTTCCTCAACCCCGCACTGATACGCGCCATCGAAGACGGGCCGCTCGGGCGCATCGCCGTGACCTATGTCGAATGGGGAGGTTCGGCCGTCCAGGTTACGCCGTGGACGCTGATCGACGGCCGTGACGCAGCCGCACAGTTCGCGCAAGCGCTGCGCCGCCAGCCGAACCGTCGCATCGCCTTCACCTCGATCTCCAATACGCTCAACTTTTCGCGGCGCCTGTTCGAGCTCACCTCATACCAGCCGAGCCGACGCGTCATCGATATCTCCGGCGACGGACCGAACAATTCCGGCGTTCCAGCCCCTGTTGCGCGCAATTCCACCGTGGCCCGCGGCATCGTCATCGACGGCCTGCCGATCATGCCGTCGGTACACCCCGACACCGCCTCCATTCCCGACCTCGACGTCTATTACCGCGAATGCGTGATCGGCGGCGAAGGCGCCTTTCTGGTCAAGGTCACCGATGCCAGCCAGTTTGCCGAAGCCATCCTGAAAAAGCTCGTCACCGAGATCTCCGGCCCGCACATGAGCGGGTTCGAGCCGGCCGAGCAGCCACAGCCGGTTCAGTACGGCGCGGGTTACAATTGCTTCATCGGCGAGGAGATGCAGGAGCGCATGATCGGGCGCTAAGGCATGTCGCGCAACAGTGTGCGGCGGTTTGCGACACCGGCACGGGCCATATCAAGGACCGGAAGCGCCTGAAACATCGCGGCGCGCCTTGGACGAAGACGCCCACTCATCCACAGCCAGAACCAGGGCGATGTTGACTTTGATTAGGCGCCTTATTATCTGTCGCCTCATGACAATGCTGGAACAAAAACACCGGGCCCTGCTGCGGGAAGCCGAGCGTCGGGCGGCGGCCGAGACCGGCAACATGCGCGCCTGCTTCGAACTGCTTTCGCTCTCCGGCGCGATCGACCGGGACTGCGCCGCAAGATTAGCGCCGCACCGGCTTTCGGAAGGAAAGTTCGTTATCCTCTTCCTGCTTTCCGATCAACCCGAGGGCCTGGCGCCACACGAACTCGCCGATCGCGCCGGCGTCACGCGCGCCACCATCACCGGGCTCATCGACGGGCTGGAGCGCGACGGCTTCGTCGAGCGCCGATCCGACCGCAACGACCGGCGAAAGCTCGCGGTCCTGCTGACGGCGTCCGGCCGCAAGATCGCAGACAGCCTGCTTCTGGAACACAGCGCCTGGATCGCGTCGCTCTTTGCCGGCTTCACCGCCGACGAGCACCAGACGCTGCACGGCCTGCTGCAGCGCGTCTGGCAAAACCTCGGAACTGGCGGCGCGCCGCTGGACGCGCCGGAAGCATAGTCGTGAGCGAAAGCAGAACCCAAACACGCGGCGTCGCCGGCATCGACGCCCTGCGTCTCACGCAACTGAACGCCGGAGCGCCGGCGGCCACCCTGACCGAATGCCTCGCGGTCGATTTTGCGGCACTCATGCTGAGCACCCTCCCCGGCATCGGCGACGATGCGGTTGCCGAGATGGGTGCGGCCGCTTCGGCCGGCATCTCCCGGCGCATGCCGCTCGCCGCAAGGCTGATCGCGGAACGCCTTGGTCCTTCGGCGTTGGCGACGCTTGCGCTCCATCCCTCGGACACGGTCAGAGGCTGGGCCTGCTTCATGATCGCCGCCGAAAAGGACATGACGCTTGCCGCGCGCCTGGCCGCCATCAGGCCCCTTGCCGACGACGGGCATTTCGGCGTCCGCGAATGGGCCTGGATCGCCGTTCGTCCCCATCTCGCCTCGGAATTGGATCGGGCAATCGCGCTGCTCGTGGCCGAGTGGACACCAGACCCCTCCGAGCGCATCCGCCGCTTCGCCTCGGAAGCTCTCCGCCCGCGCGGTGTCTGGTGCGCCCATATCGCAGCCCTGAAGAAGGAGCCCGAGCGAGCGCTCGCCGTCATCGAGCCCCTCAACGCCGATCCCTCACCCTATGTGCAGGATTCGGTCGGCAACTGGCTGAACGACGCGGCCAAGGATCGGCCGGATTGGGTTCAAGCCCTCTGCGATCGCTGGTCCGTCGAAAGTCCAGTGCCCGCAACCGCACGCATCTGCCGGCGCGCGCTTCGATCCATTCCCACGGAACCCCGTTCCACAGGCGCCTAAAGCTGCCTGTCATCCCGACTTGTATCACTTCAGAAAACACGGAAAGCAGACCATGCCCCACTACCTGACCGAACTCTACAGCGCCAAGCCGGCCTGGCTGGCTCTCCCCCGTCAGGGTCGCCAGCAGTTCTTTTCGGCGATCGGCTCCGCCATGCCTTCGCTGAGCGCGCTCGGCGTGGAGCTCATCACCTTCGGCAAGGTCGACCAGTCGAAGCTGCATGCGGCATCGCAGACCTTCTTTGCGGTGTGGCGCTGCCCGGATGCGACGGCGCTGGAAGCGCTCGTTGCAGGCATTGCCCAATCCGGCTGGCACGAATATTTCGACACGGTCAACGCCGGCGGCAAGGGCACCGATCTTGCCGGCCACCTCGCCCAGCTCGGCGAAGCAGCCTGAGGCTTCGGCGACGTGTCGGCTGCCCGGCGGTTGACCTGATCAAGCGTCGACCGGCTGGACGGGGCTGTAAAAAACGATCTCCGGGTCGTTCTCGTCCAGATTGTCGATATAGCCGCTCGGGCGGAAACCGGCCCTGACCAGCAGGGCCTGCATCTGCTGGTTCGACATGTTCGTCGACGTAAAGAGTTTCGACCCCGCGCACATCGCCTGGAAGTGGGCGATCAGCGCCGCACCAAGCCCCTTTCGGCGGTGGGCGCTGCCGACCATCAGCATGTCGATGAACGCGTTGCCGAAGAAATGGCGGGTCAGCACGCCATAGGCTGCGACCGCGCCATCGAGCTCGACCAGATCACAGCATCCCGCGTCAAGCCAGCCGGAAATCTGGTCGCGTCGTTTCGGGTCAGCAGCGGCAACAGTGTCGACTGCGCAGAGCGCCACGAAGTCGTTCTCGTCCGCAGGTCGAATTCGCATGATCCCGTTCCGCAAGTTTTGCGCGAAACTACAGCGCCGCGCGTCTTATCAGACGCGCAAAGGTCGCTGTAGCACTTTGATTTTCTGCATGTTTTGGTCCTTTAACCGAATACGATTAAACGACCAAAACATGCAGTAGGACCTGGCGGCGTCTGACGCAACCAAATCCCATCCGTCGTCCAAGCCTCATTGCGGCGGCGCGGGGCCCGTAAATCCCTGCCGCGTCCATTGATAGACCGAGGTGTCCGTGCGGAAATTGCCGACCCTCGCCGAGGCGAGGTCGAGGATGTTGACGATGATCGAGGTCCAGACCAGCGTCAGAAGCACGATCAGGAAGCGCACCGGCCGGCCCTTGAGGCCGAACTGGTATCCGAGCGCGCCCATGCTCATGACCATCACGCCGATCAGCAACCAGAAGATCTGCCATGGCAGTCGGATGCCGAGCGCATAACGTTCCGCCGTGCTCGCGTCGAAGGTCTCATTGACGGACGCCATCAGCGACGCCGAGACGGCGTCCGGGTCCTGCTGCACGATCGTCGTGACTTTCTGCCAGATCTGCTGCTGCAGCTTGGACGTATCGCTGTTGGCCTTGGCGAGCGCGTCGCTGTTGCGCCCGGCACGCACGAACGCCTCGCGCGCCGTGGTGTAATCTTCGAGCAGCTTGGCGATATCGAGCGCTTCCGGCGTGCCGATCGCCTTGGCCCGCAGCCAGGCGGTGCCGATGGCGTTGGCCTCGGTAAGCGTGCCCTGGCGGCGCTCGGTAAAGCGCGTGGTCGAAAACGACAGCGTCAGCGCCAGCACGAAGGCGAGCAGGCCGAGCATGCCGGCAACGACGACCCCGACATTCTCGATCTGGCCGCCGGCCCGCTCCTTGCTCCTCACGCCGAAGCGATAGCCGATTTCGTGGGCGGCAAGCTGGCCGACGAGCAGGACGGCGGCGAACGCAGGGATGCTGACTTCGGCAAGCGAGATGAGAAAATCCATGGATGTCCGATGTCCCGGAAAAGGTGAGTGCAGCGCGCAGACAAGGCGCCCAGGAAGGTGGGCAACGGTGCGCCGCCCGCTACCGATGTTATCAACGAGCGTATCCGCCGCCGGCACGTGCCGGCGGCGGAGTGCGTTGCGCCTTACCTCGGAGCAAGGTTTTCCAGTTCGCCGAGCCGTTTCATCGCTGCCTGCTGCGCCAGCCAGCCATAGCTGATGCCGCTAGCATTGAGCGTGCTGCCGGCCTGGTACGGGTAATCATTGAAGTCCTTGAAGAACTCCTTGATCTTGGCCTGGATCGGCACCAGCAGCCACATGTTGCGGCCAACGAACTCCATGGATTCGCCGCCTTCCTTGATGCCGCGCTCGTAGGGGTCCATCCTGAGGTTGGTGATGTTGGCCCAGCTCGGCACTTCGCGCGTCGCCGTCGCGATATTGCCTTCGCTGTTGACCGCAAAGCTCAGCTTCCAGTCGTTCCAGCGGATCGCGTTCAGGTTGCCGCCCTGGTCGAAGTAGTAGATCGCGTCGCGCGGCGGTGTCTTTGCTTCTCCCTTCAGGAGCCCCGTCAGGTCGTAACCGTCGAGATGAACCTTGAAGGTCTTCGACGTGCCCTTGAAGCCCGCCTTCATCTCTTCCTTGACGTCGGCGATGCCGGCGGCGGTCGCAAATGTCGGCAGCCAGTCCATCAGCGTCACCGGATCGTTGATCTGCGTGCCCGGCTTTACGACGCCCGGCCAGCGCACCATCATCGGAATGCGGAAGCCGCCTTCCCAGGTCGTGCCCTTCTCGCCGTGGAACATGGTCATGGCGCCATCCGGCCACAGCGCGATTTCGGCGCCGTTGTCGGTGGTGTAGAGAACGATGGTGTTGTCGGCGATGCCGAGATCGTCGAGCTGCTGCAGGAGCTGGCCGACGTGACCGTCATGCTCCACCATGCCGTCGGCATGGATACCCTTGCCGGTCTTGCCGAGCGAATCCGGCTTCAAATGGGTGAAGACGTGCATGCGCGTCGAGTTGAACCAGCAGAAGAACGGCTTGTCGGCCTTCACCTGCCGGTCGATGTAATCCTTGGCGGCCGCCAGGAATTCCTCGTCGATCGTTTCCATGCGCTTGGTGTTGAGCGCGCCGGTATCCTCGATCTTGCCGTCGGCCGTCGACTTGATGACGCCGCGCGGACCGAACCGCTTCTTGAACTCCGGATCCTTCGGATAGAAGTAGCCTTCCGGCTCTTCCTCGGCGTTCAAATGATAGAGGTTGCCGAAGAACTCGTCGAAGCCGTGTTTCGTCGGCAGGTGCTCGTCACGGTCGCCGAGATGGTTCTTGCCGAACTGGCCGGTCGAATAGCCCTTGGTTTTCAACACGTCGGCGATCGTCGGCATCCAGTCCTGGATGCCGTGCGGATCGCCCGGCATGCCGATGGTCAAGAGGCCGGTGCGGAACGGCTCCTGCCCGAGGATGAACGAGGCGCGGCCGGCCGTGCAGCTGTTCTGACCGTAGCTGTCGGTAAAGATCGCGCCTTCGGAGGCGATCCGGTCGATGTTGGGCGTGCGGTAGCCCATCAGGCCCATCGTATAGGCACTGACCTGCGGAATGCCGATATCGTCACCAAAGATGACAAGAATGTTCGGCGGCTTGCCGCTCGAAGACGTCGATTGCTGGGCTTTGGCCGGGCTCACCGACGCGCCGGATGCCACCAGCGAGGCGGCCGCAAAGATCGTTCCGCTCAAGAGCAGGTCACGACGGCTGACGTCCGTTACCCCGTTCTCGGCCACAGCGGGATTGGCCTTGTTATCGTCACGCATGCTCATCGTACTCTCCTAGCTAAGGCGATCGGAAATGCACTGCTGTTTTAGACGTGGCGGATGATGCGCCCGGCAGGGGGCTTGTCCAAGTACGTAACAGTTACGACGTGCAGGCATCGCGTTAAGTGACAGGCGGCGCAGGCGTTCGGAAGCCGCGGCAACGGCTGCGACCATCTGCAATTGCGTAGCGCGGGTTGAACCGCGCCCGTGGCTGAACGATGCAAACCGGCCCCACCTGCCCACCCTGACAGATTGCCGCAACCACCCGTTCGGCCTTTGGCTTGGCGCAACGAGCGCTTATATGAGCAAAGCCGAAGCTGAAGGTTTTGAGATGGACAACGAGTTGCAGGGCCGCCCCGCCCATATCGCAGCGCTGCGCGAGCGCGCCGAAAGGGAGATGCAGGCAATCGGCATCAACGAGGCCTTCGTCAGCCACCTGGTCGACACGTTCTACGCCCGCGTGCTTGCGCATGCCGAGCTCGGCCCCGTCTTCGACGCCAGGCTTTCCGGGCGCTGGCCGGAGCATATGGATAAGATGAAGAGCTTCTGGTCGGCCGTCGCCTTCCGCACCGGCGCTTACGGCGGCAAGCCGGTGCAGGCACACACGGGCGTCGCCAACATGACGCCCGACCTCTTCCCGAAATGGCTCGCGCTCTTTTCGGCGACCCTCGACGACATCGCCCCGACCCCGGAAGCGAAAGCCTGGTTCATGGCGACGGCCGAGCGCATCGCCCGCAGCCTGACGCTGTCGCTGTTTTACAATCCGGCGCTCGACGATCCGGCGCTGAAGCGCGCCTAGAGCAACTCCAGGAAAGTGCGAACCGGTTTTCCGTCCGGAATTGTGTTCTTTCAAACAGTCTAAGAGCGCGCTGCCTGGCGTCAGAGCGACCGCCCGGCCATCAGGATGTCCTCGGCCTCCTCGGGCGACATCGCAAACACCCGTTTGCCAAGTTCGAAACTGAAGCCGCCGCGGGCAAAGGCCGAGAGTTCCTTGGCCGTGCGCTTCTCGTCGAGATCGGTCTTGCGGAACGGCCCGAAGGCGCGTTTGCGTGCGAGAACCACGGCGGCATAAAGATCGTCGGTCTCGGCCACCGCCGCGGCAACGGCGTCCCTGGCAACGCCCTTCTCCGACAGCTTCTGCGCGATTGCCCGTTTCGACTTGCCGCTGCGCATGGCCGAGCGCGTCTTGATCTCGGCATAGGCCTTGTCGTTGAGCGCGCCGTTGTCATAGGCGAAGGTGACGGCAGCGGCCGCCAGCAGTTCCACCTGGGTAACGCTGATATCCTCGAATTTTTCGCGCGCCTTGCGCGAGATGGCGTCGAAAAGCTGCTTTTCCGTCAGCATCTGCCGCGCCAGGCGATAGGCGGCGGAGTTGCGCGCCCAGGCCAGCATGCGCGGCGTCGGCTGGTCGGATTGCGCTTGATCGTCGATAAGGTCCAAGCCTGCCCTGCCCTTTGAAGTTCACCCAATGGTGCGACGGTGCGCGACCCGATCGGGTCGTCGCCTCGCCGGCAGCTTTGGAAATGACCTGACTCCCGCGCGCAAGGCAATCGCGCCTTGACGCCGCCCAACAGCTTTCGCGTCGATCTGGGCTCCAACCCGCCTCGCAGACGCATAGTCTCCTCGGCGGAGCACAAAAGCGCCCCGACGGAACGGCCGCACGGTTGCTCGAACCGATTGGCCATCCGTTCGCGCAGGGCGCTACTCGAACTTCTCGGTCGTATCGGCCTTGCCCTTGACCCAGTATCCGGAGGCCTTGAGAAACGGGAGCGGCAGCCCGCGTTCGGCAACAAAGTGGAAGCGGATTGCCCGCGTGACCGAGGCTTCGGCCGCGATCCAGACGAAGGTGCCAGGTTCGAGCGCCACCGCGCGCACGGCCGCAAGCAGTGCCTGGGGATCGCTTGCCTCCTCCAGCGGACGATAGGCCCAGTGGGTGGTGAGCGCGGCCTCGGTGCGGAAGCTCTGGCGTTCGTCCGGCGCGGTGACGACGGCGACGCTGGTGATCGTCTGGCCCGATTTCGCCTCCTCGATCCGCCGGCCGATCGCCGGCAGCGCCGTTTCGTCGCCGATCAGAAGCAGGCGCTCGACATCGCCTGACATGACCGCCGAACCCCGCGGCCCGCCGATCTCGAGCGGATCGCCGACCTTTGCATTCATCGCCCAGGCGGTCACGGGACCTGCCTCATGCAGCGCAAAATCGAGCGCCAACAGCCGGGCGTCGTTGTCGTAGCGGCGCGGCGTGTAGTCCCGCATCTCCGCAGTGCCGTCGGCGCCGGGCACGAAGACCTTGATGTGATCGTCGGCCCCAAGGCTGACGAAATCGGCGAGGTCTTCGCCGAAAAGCGTGATCCGGAGCATGCCCGGCGTCACCAGTTCGATGCCGGAAACGACGAGAGACCGGCGCTTCAGTTCATGGCGAACGCGCTCGATGCGCGGCGGGGTGAATTGGGAATAGCTGTGAGAGATATCCATAAAGTGTCCTTTGGGGCCGAAAACCTCGATCCGCAGGACACAGTCGCGCAGATCGAAGCCGCTTCCAGCCGTTCGATCATACGCGTTGAGTGACGTTAACGCTTACGTGGCCGGGATACGCCCGGTCATGTCACGGCAATCTGTCTACCGGAAAGGTCCGCATCGATCAATGCGTCATCTTGACCAAAAGACGAAGGTTTTTCCAGACAAAAGAAAACGCGCCCGCCGGAGCGAGCGCGTCCATTAAAAAACGGAAGTCTAGAGGTCTTAAGCCGCGAGCGCGACTTCGCCGCGGATGAGGTCGCCGAGGCGGCGGATGCCCTCGTCGATCATCTTGTCGTTGGCGCAGGAGAAGGAAACACGCAGGGTGTTTTCGCCCGAACCGTCGGCAAAGAAGGCGCGGCCGGGCACGAAGGCGACCTTCACCGTCTCGATCGATTTCGCCAGCAGCGTGGCCCCGTCCATGCCCTTCGGCAGGGTCACCCAGACGAACATGCCGCCTTCCGGCTTCGTCCAGGACACGCCCTCCGGCATGTACTTTTCGAGCGCTGCGAGCATCGCGGTCCGGCGCTGCTTGTAGACCTTGTGGATCTTGGCCACCTGCTGGTCGAAGCCGCGCTCGGCAACGGTGCAGATCGCCATCTGGTTGATGGTCGAGGAATGAAGGTCGGCCGCCTGCTTGAGGAGCACGAGCTTGCGGATCACCTTTTCCGAGGCGCAGACCCAGCCGACCCGAAGGCCGGGGGCGAGCGTCTTCGAGAACGAGCCGCAATAGATCGTGCGGGTGTTGTTGATGTCGCCCTTGCGTTCGATTTCGAGCGCGAGGATCGGCGGCACCGGCTCGCCGTCGTAGCGCAGCGACTGGTAGGCGGCGTCCTCGATGACGGCGATGTCGAGCTCTTCGGCCAGCGCCAGCACGCGCTCGCGGCCGGCCCGGTCGACGGTCTCGCCGGTGGGGTTGGCGAAATCGGCAGACAGATAGGCAAACTTGACCCGGCCGCCGGCGTCGGTTGCGGCCTGGCGATAGGCCTCGGGTGTGCGGTTGCCGTTGGGGTTCAGCTGGTCGTAGGTCGGCTCATAGGCGTTGAAGGCCTGCAGCGCACCGAGATAGGTCGGCCAGGTGACGAGCGCGGTGTCGTTGGGCGACAGGAACAGCTTGCCGATATAGTCGAGGCCCTGCTGCGAGCCCGACGTGATGAAGATGTTGTCGGCGCCGGCGGGGATGCCGATCTTTTCCATCTCCTTGGCGAGCCATTCGCGCAGCGGCTTGTAGCCTTCGCTGACCGAGTACTGAAGTGCTGCACTCACGGCCGGACCGGAAAAGATCTCCGCATAGGCGTCCTTGAATTCGGCGTCCGGAAACAGCGCAGGATCGGGAATGCCACCGGCAAACGAAATGATGTCGGGGCGATCGAGCAGTTTCAACAGTTCGCGGATTTCCGAGGCGCGCATCCGGCTCGAGCGCGTCGCGAAGATATGTTCCCAATCCAGCATGGGGTGTTTCCTCAAGAAGATTATTGGTGCGGAAAGCGGTTCTCCGCCTCCACCACGTCGTTTAGAGCGCCTTGCGTTACCACGAACGCACGAAGGATGCTCCAGTCCTGTCGTTCTAGAGCATCTTTCCGCTTCAAGCGACCCACTTGAGAGCGGAACGCTCCGGACGGTGAAGCGACAGGATCACGAAGGCCAATTTATGTCAACATTATTGACCTAAATTGGCATGCTTTTTGAGCACTGGACGATACGTCAATCGCATCACCCAACGTCAGTTTCTGCCGTCTGCCCTGCCCTTGGCCGGCAAGGGCAGGCAAACGTAACTGTTACATCCTTGCTCCCTGCACACCGGCGGAGCAGAGTCCCCGCCGACCACCGATTGCCTTCATCAGCCCAAGCCTCGGTCATCCACGCCGATATGGAGCAACGTGCCATGAGCAAGCATCCGGTAAGCAATAAGGAACAGAGTGAACAGCCCTTGAGCGTCAGCCGCCGCGACCTGTTGCTTGGCGGCAGTGCGCTGGCCGCAGCCGCCCTGACGGTTTCGGCAACTTCCGCCAGCGCCCAGCAATCGACGGCTCCAGCCGCCGGCGGCGGCAAGCCGAACATCCTGATGATCATGGGCGACGATATCGGCTGGTTTAACCCCAGCATCTACCATCGCGGCATGATGGGCTATCGAACCCCCAATATCGACCGCATCGGCAATGAAGGCGCGATGTTCACCGACTGGTATGGCGAGCAGAGCTGCACCGCCGGGCGCGCCGCCTTCATCACCGGTCAGTCGCCGATCCGCACGGGCCTCACCAAGGTCGGCCTGCCTGGCGCCGATCTCGGCCTGCAGGCTGAGGATCCGACCGTTGCCGAATTCCTGAAGGCGCAGGGTTATGCCACCGGCCAGTTCGGCAAGAACCATCTGGGCGACAAGGACGAGTTCCTGCCGACCAATCACGGCTTCGACGAATTCTTCGGCAACCTCTACCACCTCAACGCCGAGGAGGAACCCGAGAACCCGGATTATCCGAAAAACCCGGAGTTCAAGAAGCGCTTTGGCCCGCGCGGCGTCATCCACTCCTTCGCCGATGGCCGCATCGAGGATACGGGCGCGCTGACGAAGAAGCGCATGGAAACGGTCGACGGCGAGTTCCTGGCGGCAGCACTCGACTTCATCGACCGCCAGCACAATGCCCAGAAACCCTGGTTCTGCTACTTCAACTCCACCCGCATGCACGTCAACACCCATCTGAAAGCGGAATCCGAGGGCAAGACCGGCAAGGGCGTCTATGCCGACGGCATGGTCGAACATGACGGCATGGTCGGCGAACTCCTGAAGAAGCTCGACGATCTCGGCCTGGTCGAAAACACCATCGTCGTCTACACCACCGACAACGGCGCCGAGGTGATGACCTGGCCGGATGGCGGCAACACGCCGTTCCGCGGCGAGAAGGCGACCAACTGGGAAGGCGGCTACCGTGTGCCCACCTGCATCCGCTGGCCGGGCGTGATCAAGCCGAACACCGTCTACAACGAGATGTTCTCGCATTACGACCTGATCCCGACCTTCTGCGCGGCAGCGGGCGAACCCGACATTGTCGCCAAGTGCAAGACCGGCTACCAGGCCGGCAGCAAGAGCTTCAAGGTGCATCTCGACGGCTACAACCTGATGCCCTTCTTCCGCGGCGAGGTGAACGACGGCCCGCGGCGCGATTTCCTCTACTGGAACGACGACGGCGAACTGGTCTCCGTGCGCATCCAGGACTGGAAGGTGGTCTTCAAGGCACAGGAAAGCACCGGTATCGGTGTCTGGCGCGACGCGTTCACCGATCTGCGCGCGCCGAAACTCTTCAACCTGAGGGCCGATCCCTTCGAGCGCGGCGATGAATCGATCGAATACGAAAAGTGGTTCTTCGACCGCGCCTTTGTCGTTGTCCCCTCGCAGGCGCTGGTGGCGCAATGGCTCGAAAGCTTCAAGGAGTTCCCGATCCGCCAGAAGCCGGCGAGCTTCAACCTCGACGACGTGATGGACAAGCTGTCGAACGCCAAGCAGTAGGCTTCAGACCAGCCGCTCCCGTCCCCGCCCGGCAAACCGCGCGGGGGCGGCCTCCGCTCCGAACCGCCGACACGCCGGAGCCGCCACAAAGAGCAGCCGGAGACGGAGCCCGAGCATGACGGCGCCGGCGAAGCGTTCCTGCCGGACGATGCGGCGCAGCGCGCGCTTAAGCATTGATCGCGTCATCTCTCTCCACATCGCAGAGCCGGCAGCCTCCATCGCAGACCGGGAAAGCACCGGCGAAACAAACAGTTTCGCCGCGACCGGTGTCGCCGGGACTGGCCATGGCGCCGACGGTTCGATGAGAAGGGACGCAACAGATGCGCTGCGCACAAGTGCAGGGCACGTCGCTTTCCGCTACACCTCTGCTGCACTCGACAGAAAAGAGCAGCAATGGCAAACCCCGACCCCGACGACACCCTCGCCTTCTACCGTGACAATGCCGCAACCTATGCGGCGCGTGAGCGCAAGCCGCCGACCGCGCGCCTCGCCGCCTTCATGGACCGCCTGCCTACAGGCGCCGTCGCGCTCGATCTCGGCTGCGGCGGCGGTCACGACAGCCTCATCATGCTTCAGCACGGTCTCGATATCGCCGCCTGCGACGGCTCGGCGGCGCTCGCCCGCGCAGCGGAGCTCAGGATCGGCCGCAAGGTCGAGGTGATCCGGTTTCAGGAGATCGACTGGCGGGATCGTTTTGACGGCATCTGGGCTGAGGCCTCGCTGCTGCATGTGCCGCGCGCCGAACTCACCGACGTTCTCGACCGCGTTCGCCGGGCGCTGAAGCCGGGCGGTTTCCTGCATGCAAGCTTCAAGGCCGGCGAGGCCGAAGGGCACGACCGCTTCGGCCGCTACTTCAACTATCCCTCGGTCGAATGGCTGCGCACCCGCTTCGAAGCGGCCGGCTGGTCGGAGATTGAGATCGAAGAGGCGGATGGTAGCGGTTACGACGGCGAGCCGACCCGCTGGCTGCATGTCGAGGCGACCCGCTCAGCCTGAAAGCCGCTCTGCCTGAAAGCCGCGCTGGCCGCCAATACGATACCGCGAGGGCCCGGCGATCGGCCCCGCCGGAAGGCGCGCCGCACCTGCGACCTCATGTCAAAGGCCGAACCGGCATCAGCGCCGTGCCTTTACCAGACGCGTCCTTGACCGACGTGGACATGTCCGGCAACAGCCCGCCCGGCTGCCGCTTGTCGCCTCAGGCCTCGCGACTGAAGTAACTCAGGATCAGAAGCGTGCAGATCGCAGCAACGATCGCGGCGTCGAAAAGTGCAAAATGCTCGAAGAATGAGAGCATGGCATGTCCTCCTTCCAACTAAACCTATGAGAGCACATATCTTTCTCTTTTGAAAGAAAAAACCGACAATATACTGAACATCATCGAATATTACTCGGAACTATTATTGCCACGCAGCATTTTCTCTTCCGCGATGCACAATGGCATTTTCGCTGTCTTCCGCTGACATGGGCGTAGGAAGCCGCCTCCGCAGGCAAGCGCGGAAGGACTTGATTTCCCACCATCTCCCGCGGTTGAGCGGGGTACCCGCAAGGGCCGGCCCGGCACCAACCGGCATTGCCGGTGCGGCCGCAGGCGGGCAGCTGGCCGTCAGGCAAAACCCGACCCCGCCCTCCCCGCCACGCCGATTGACGACGCTACCGGGAGGTGTAGATATTAGAGACGTCGAATAAAACGACCCGCCATCCGACGGGCCGGCTTTCCAGGAGGTATACATGTCTGGACTGCAAGCGGGCCACGCGAGCACGAACGCTCGTGACCTTGAAACGACCGAGGCGACCAAAGGCGGGACGAGGCTGACGCGCCGACAGGCGCTGCTCGGCGGAGCGGCAGCGGTCGCCCTTGCCGCGGGCCTGCCTTCGGGTCTTGGCGGCATCTCGGCGACCCCTGCCCGCGCCGACGGCACGACGCCTCCGAACATCGTCTACATCATCGCCGACGACCTCGGCTGGGCCGATCTCGGTTTCCGCGGCTCCGACATCAGGACGCCCAACCTCGACAAGCTGGCCGAAACCGGTGTTGTCTTCGACGAATTCTACACCCAGCCCATGTGCACACCGACCCGTGCCGCCTTCCTCACCGGCCGCTACCCGTTGCGCTATGGGCTGCAGACCGGCGTGATCCCGGCCGCCGGATCCTATGGCCTTGCGCTCGACGAATATCTCTTGTCCCAGGCCCTGAAGGAGGCCGGCTACAGGACGGCGCTCGTCGGCAAGTGGCATCTCGGCCATGCCAAGCCGGAGTTCTGGCCGAAACAGCGCGGCTTCGACACGTTCTACGGCGCGCTGGTCGGCGAGATCGACCATTTCAAGCATTCGTCACACGGCGTGAAGGACTGGTACCGTGGCAACAAGCCGCTGGAGGAAACCGGGTTCGACAACAGCCTTTTTGCCGACGAGGCGGCGAAGGTGGTCGAAGGCCACGACCCCAAGGCGCCGCTGTTCCTCTATCTTGCCTTCACCGCGCCGCACACGCCGTTCCAGGCGCCACAGGAGTATCTCGACCGCTACAAGCACATTGCCGACGAAAACCGGCGCGCCTATGCGGCGATGATCTCGGTGGTGGACGATGGCGTCGGCAAACTGATGGCGGCGCTCGAAAAGAAGGGCATGCGCGACAATACACTGATCGTCTTTCACAGCGACAATGGCGGCGTGACCAGTTCGCTCTTTGCCGGCGACAGCAAGGTGAGCGGTGGGCTGCCGGCCGATAACGGCCCCTATCGCGACGGCAAGGGCACGCTCTACGAAGGCGGCACCCGTGTCAGCGCCCTTGCCAACTGGCCGAAGATGATCAGGCCCGGAAAGCTCAAGGGCATGGTCCACGTGGTCGACATGTATCCGACGCTGGCGGCGATCGCCGGCGCCCCGCTCGACGAGAACAAACCCCTCGACGGCGTCAATCTCTGGGGATCCCTGGTCGAGGGCAAGCCCTCGCCGCGGGCCGAGGTGGTCTACAATGTCGACCCGCTGGCGGGCGCCGTGCGCAGGGACAAGTGGAAGCTGATCTGGAAGGCGGCCCTGCCGCAGAAAATTGAGCTCTTCGACCTTTCCTCCGACCCCTACGAGACCAAGGATCTCTCGGCCGAAAGCGAAGACCGGGTGCGCGAACTGCAGGACCGGATCACCGACCTCGCCGGCGAGATGGTCCAGCCGCTGCTTCTGATGGACGCGACACGGCTCACCTTCTACGCCCCACCGATCGCCGCCGATCCCGCGACGCTGTTCAACCTTGGCGACTGATCGCCAGAGCAATTCCAGGAAAAGTGTGGAAGCGTTTTCCGTGCGGAAGTCATTTCACTGTATCGATGAAACAGTGAAATGATTTTACGAGAGTCATGCCGGACGAATGCGAACGCTGGCGTTCAGCCCTCAGAGCGCCGGACTATTCCCGTCACCCATCGCCCGGCCTCGAAAAGCCACCGGCGAAGTCATAGCCGCTGCTGATGCGCGCCCTCAGCGCGGAATTGTCGATCCACGTCTGGATCTCAGCTGTCATGGGGCCAGGAAGACAACCTCCGAAAGGACGACAACAACGTGCAGCGCCGTCATTTCGGGCCAGCCCATGGCGGTGTCGTGATGGCCGATCCATGCGGCGGGGCTGCTGTAGTCGATGACACCGCGGGCGCTCCCCTCCGATCCGTTCACGAAGAACCGGTAGGAAAGGACGCCGGGATCACCTTCGGCCGCGACCCTGTTCGCCAAAGCGGCGATCGCGCGCTCAAACCGGTCGGGCGGTGCCTTCAGCTAATAAAGGGATCGTGAGGCGGTCGCTGGTCAAATTTGCCCTTCGCTTGCGAGATTGCTGCTGCCCCTGTCGCCGGCAACCCGCGCCGGCACCGTCGTCGTGCCCGCACGTCAGCTCCTGCGGCGCTCCGATCAGCCGGCCGGCTGGACCGATTTCACGCTGCCGGCCGTGTCGACGATGCAGGTGAACTTGCGACCGCCGGCGTCGAGATCGACGTTGTAGGAGGTCGCATCGAGCGCCCGCGAGCTCGTCGGCAGCACCTTGGTACTGTCGACCTGGGCCGCACCGGCGACAGCGTGGGCGCACAGCAGTTGCAGGTCGGCCGGGGCCGTCTGCAGGCTAGTGCGCGCCATGTCCTCCGGTTTTGGCGGCGACTGGCAGCCGGCGATGACGGCGAGCACGGCAGCCGCCAGAAGAAAGCCTTTCGAACGCAACATCCCCTCGCTCACCGCGTCTCCTCCCCTTCGGCGCTTTCGCCGGATCTTGAACCTGTCACTGCCTTCAATCGAGCCGCCGCCTTTGCCCCCGGCAACCGCTCGAAATCCTCTCGAAAACGCCCCGAACACACCTGTCCCGAGGCCGTGCAACAACCGGGACCGTCAGACGCCCTTGTAGAGCGCCGCCCCCTGCATCAGCACGATCACCTTGGCGCCGATCTCGACGCGCGAATGCAGGTCGACGATATCGTCGTTGTTCATGCGGATGCAGCCGGAGGAGACGTCGAGCCCGATGGTCCATGGCTCGACCGTGCCGTGGATGCGGTAGATCGTGTCCTGGTCGCCTTCGTAGAGATAGAGCGCGCGGGCACCGAGCGGATTGTCCGGGCCGCCGGGCATGCCGGCCGCCCATTTGGCGGCGTTCGGGTCGCGCGCCACCATTTCGGCCGGTGGCGTCCAGGTCGGCCATTCGGCGGTACGCCCGACGCGCACGATGCCCGCCCAGCCGAAACCCTCGCGCCCGACGCCGATGCCGTAGCGGACCGCCTGCCCGCCCGGCTGCACGAGATAGAGAAAATGCTGGTTGCCGTCGATGATGATCGTGCCCGGCTTTTCCGCCGTGCGGAACGGCACCACCTGCCGGCGAAAGGCTTCCGGCACCTGGTTGGTGCGGGCGAAATATTGCCGCGCCTTCTTCTTGTCGTAGTCCACCCACTTCTTGGTGCGGGCGTCGTAGATCTGCGTCTGGGCAAGGGCTGCCAGCGGCCCGAGGCAGAGCGCCGCGACGACGAGGCCGAGGCCGACCCGGCGGCCGCGCGACGAGGAACGGTCGGCTTTCGCGATATCTGCCCTGTCGGTCATGGCTTTGCCCACCCGTCTATGCGGGCCGCATTGTCCTCGGCCCATTTCCTGGCATAGTCGGCCGGCGTCTGCCGTTCGACCTCGAGCGCGTAGCTCATCTTCGTCACTTCCTCGGGCGAGAAATCCACCTTGTCGAGGAACTTCACCACATCGGGATGCTTCTTGCCGAAGGCGGTGGCGTAGGCGATCTGGAAATGCGCCGCCTCCCAGGCGGTCGAGGCGCTCGATTTCGACACCCACAGCGGGTCGCTCGGCGGCAGGATCTTCCATTTGGCGGCATCGTGCGGCGGTTCTTCGAGCCTGACAATCGGGTGCAGCTCGAACACGTGGTGCGGTGCATAGCAGTAAAACACCATCGGCCGTTCGGTCGCGACCGCAGCGTCCACCGCCGCCATCGCCACCTCTTCCTCCGCCTCAAACAGGGTCAGGTTCGCGCCATAGCCGTAGCCCGCCGCCCGTGCCCGCTCGATGCCGGTCGAAAGCCAGGTCTGGGCGCCGATCCACATCTCGCCCTTGCCGTCGCCGTCGGTGTCGAGGACCCTGGTCTTTTCCGCGTCGCTGAGATCGCCGACCGTCTTGATCGTCTTTGCAGCTTCAGGCGTCGCGCAGAGCCCCTGCCAGGCGGGCACGCTACGCTCGGTCAGCTTGCCCACACCCTTCTCGGTCACGTATTTGCGAACGACATCCTCGAAGTTCGGCCGCCACACTTCCGGCTGGATGTCGACCGTGCCGGCCTCGAAGCCGACGAAGGCATTGAGCGTGCCCAGCTCCTTGACCTCGGCGGTGAGGCCGAATTTCTTCGCAATGCCTTCCTTCAGGATGTTCGCCGTCGCCTGGCCGGACGGCCAGTTCGGCATGGCGATCACCAGATCGGCGGCAAAGCTCGGCAGCGCCACTGAAGCGGCAAGACAGGCGGCCAGCGCCGCCGGCAGAACCCTCGACTTTCCCTTCACAGTCCCCTCCGGCCTCGATTGATCGATGCGAATGACGTCGTGAATGCGTATCAGGAATGCGTCGTGTGCCGGGCGCCAAGGGACGCTGCGGCCATGCGGATCTGTCAGATATGGCCCAAAGCCGGGGCGTTCCCTCCGCCATCGGCCGGCTTCTCATGCTGGCCGGCAGGATGCATAGAACCGCGGCTTTCGTCAACGACGGACGATCACACGTTGTGGGTTGCCTTGCGCGGAAAACCTGGGAGCGGGGCCGGACACCCTGCATGTCCGGCCCCGCCTCCATCAGGCGGCCTCTGCGTCGGTTGCCCGACGCCGGTCGCCGATGCTGCGATTTGCGGCGGAAGAGCCCGCCTCGCGCCGCTCGGTGCGGCGGTTGAGCTGGAAGCGGTTCACCAGCTCGGTCAGCCGCTGCGCGCCTTCCGCCAGCCGGACGCTGACGTCGGCGGTGCGGTCCACCATGCTGGCGTTCTTCTGGGTCATGGCGTCGATATCGTTGACCGCCCCGTTGATGTCGCCAAGGCCGGCCGTCTGCTCGGTCGCCGCCGTCGCGATCGCCTCGATGCGCGTGTCGATCGACGCGACATAGTCCTCGATTTCCTTCAGCGCGTTGCCGGTATCGCCGACAAGGCGCACGCCTTCGGCGACCTCAGAGACGGAATTGTGGATCAGCGCCTTGATCTCCTTGGCGGCCTTGGCCGAGCGCTGCGCAAGCTCGCGCACCTCGGAGGCAACGACCGCAAAGCCCTTGCCAGCCTCGCCCGCCCGCGCGGCCTCCACGCCGGCATTGAGCGCCAGGAGATTGGTCTGGAAGGCAATCTCGTCGATCACGCCGATGATCTGGCTGATCTCCTCGGAAGCCGCCTTGATGCGCTGCATGGCCGTCACGGCGTCCTGCACCACCGCGGACGAGGCGTGCGCCGACTGGCGCGCGCTCTGCACCAGCGCGCGTGTCTGCTGGGTGTTTTCCGTCGAGGTGCGCACGGTGACGGTCGCCTGTTCCAGTGCTGCCGACGTCTGCTCGAGGGCTGCTGCCTGCTGGCGCGTGCGGTCGGCGAGATGCTCGGCCGCATCCTTCATCTCATGGCTGTCGTTGTTGAGCGCGCGGGTCTGGTTGAGCACCGCCGAGAGCGTTTCCTGGAACATGCCGATCGAGGTGTTGAAATCGCGCCGGAGGCCTTCAAGTTCACCGGCGAAAGGCTCGTCCAGCGTCATGCGGATATTGCATTCGGCAAGGCGCCCAAGTCCCGCACCGATCTCCCTGACCGCAAAGACCCGGTCGGAAACGTCGACCGCGAACTTGACCACCTTCGAAACGCGCCCGGCATCGTCGAGGATCGGGTTGTAGGACGCCTGGATGAAGACGGTGCGCCCGCCCTTGCCGATGCGCATGAACTGGTCGGTGGCAAAGCGCCCGGCTGAAAGATCCCGCCAGAAGGCTGCGTAATCGGGCGAGTGCGCGTAGGCCGGCTCGCAGAACATGGAGTGATGACGGCCGACGATCTCGTTCAGCGCGTAGCCCATGGTCGACAGAAAATTCTCGTTGGCGGTGATGATCTCGCCCGAAGGCGTGAACTCGATGACCGCCTGGGCACGCGACAGCGCGTCGATCTTGCCCTGGTCGTCCGCGCTCTTTGCCCTGGTCGCGGTGATGTCGGTTGCGAACTTCACCACCTTGTAGGGTGTCTTGCCCCTGAAGACCGGATTGTAGGAGGCCTCGATCCAGATTTCGCGGCCGCCCTTGCCGATGCGCTTGTATTGCTGGCTGTCGTACTCGCCGCGGGAAAGCCGCGCCCAGAAGTCGCGATAGGCGCTCGACGCCGCCTCCTCCGGCAGTACGAACATGCGGTGGTGCCGGCCGACGATTTCGTTCAGCGCATAGCCCATGGCCTGGCAGAAATTCTCGTTGGCTGTGAGGATATTACCGTTGAGATCAAATTCGATGATCGCCTGCGACCGGTTGATCGCATCGAGGATGGCTTTGGCATCAGATGTGAGGAATGACGGCAGGCCAGACATGGGAAAGCGGAGCCTCATAGCTAACAAATTGAAAATGGATGCATGCAAATTCTAGCTATTCGTATGATAAATTTCTTAAGCGATGGTTTTCGCAACCGCTCGTTTTTGCTTCCATTTTGGTTGGATTGGGGCGTTTTTCGCACGGCCCGCGACAGCGCCGCCTGCGATGCAACTCAGCATGGAAAAGACGGTCATCGCCGCTTTTCAGGGCCGGTGGCCCGTGACTACCAGTTACCGGGGTCAGCCGTATGATCGACGCCGGAAAATTCGTCCGCCTCGTCCCGGTCGAGCGTCAGGCTGGTCGCCTTGCCGGCGACATCGGTGACCGCGTAGGTGAGCGGCGCCGCCTCACGGGTCAGAAACTGATACATCAGCAGGGCGGCCTCCTCGGCGCTGTCGGCTTCGAACTCCCTGACGACGCTGACTGAGAATTTGTGCATGACGTGACCCTGCCCTCATTGCCCGGAACGCTCGGACGAACGCTACGATAGGAAATGGCGCGCATTCGTCCGGCGTCAATGCGCAAAGGTCAATGCGTGACCGGCCCGTCCACCATCTTCCAGGCGGCAATGCCGCCCTCGATGTGGCAGGCGCTGGAGATGCCGGCGGCCTGGGCCGCCTCGACCGCCATGGCCGAGCGCTCGCCGAAGGCACAGTAAAAGACGATGCGTTTTCCGGTCGCCTCCGCCAGTTCGTTGAGCACGCCGCCGGCTGCGATGTTTTCCTGCAGGTTGGAATAGGGTGCATGCAGCGAGCCGGGAATGGTGCCGTGTTTTTCACGCTCCGACCTTTCGCGCAGGTCGACGAGCGCGATCCTGGCGTGCCCGCACAGTGCCAGCGCCTCCTTGGCGGAAAGCGCCCAGCCGCGTCGCGCGATCTCGTCCTGGTGCAGGCCGATATGTACATTGGCCGGCACCGCGACATCCATCATCTTCGGGTTCGGCAGGTTGAGGTTGTTCATCAGATCGACATACTCATCGACCGACTTGACGCTCAGGCGCGGGTTGAAGCGCTTCTCCTCGCCGATGGTCGACACCGTGTCGCCCTTGTAGTCATGCGCCGGATAGACCAGCGTCTCCTCGGGCAGCTTCAGGAGCTTGTTGAAGATCGAGTCGTATTGCTGGCGCGGGTCGCCGTTCTGGAAATCGGTGCGTCCGGTGCCGCGGATGAGCAGCGTGTCGCCGGTAAAGACCCGCCGGCCGAAATCGCTCCCCATCAGGAAGGAATAGGAATCGTCCGTATGGCCGGGCGTGTAGAGCACGTCGAGGCTGAGCCCCTCGATCGACACCCGGTCGCCCTCCGTAACCCGCATCGAGACGACGTCGGCTGCCGTCTGCTCGCCCATGACGGTGATGCAGTGGGTCTGGTCGCGCAGCGCCCCGAGCCCGGTGATATGATCGGCATGCAGATGCGTGTCGACGGCTTTGACCAACTTCAGGTCGAGTTCGCGCACGAGCTGCAGGTAGCGCTCGACCTTGTCGAGAACCGGGTCGATGATCAGCGCTTCGCCGCCCTGGCGGCTGGCGATCAGGTAGGTATAGGTGCCGGACACGCTGTCGAACAATTGCCGGAAGATCATCGGCGGCTCCCATGCAGAGGATAACGCGGCTTCCAATCGTGGCGCATTGCGGCGCGGTTGGGTCAGGCAAGTTGCCCCTCATCCGCGCGGTGAGGAAGGCCCCTCATCCGCCTGCCGGCACCTTCTCCCCGCAAGCGGGGCGAAGGGACGTTGCCGCACGCCCCGAGTTTCTCGCTATCGTCGCTGCGACAAGCAACTTTGCATGGCGACCGCTCCCAGCCCGGACTTCGAGACATCGACGAAGCTCGGGCCGGGCGGGTGCCACATGTCCCTTCTCCCCGCGGGCGGGGAGAAGGTGCCGGCAGGCGGATGAGGGGCATCCTCACCGCGCCGCGCCGAATGTCAGCCGCCTCAGCCCTTCGGCTGCGGCACGATGCGGATATAGGGCTTCGGCGCCTTCCAGCCGTCCGGATAGACCTTGCGGGCGTCGTCATCGCTGACGGAGCCGGCGATGATCACGTCGTCGCCCTGCTTCCAGTTCACCGGCGTCGCCACCTTGTGCTTGGCGGTCAGCTGCAGCGAGTCGATCACCCGCAGCACCTCGTCGAAGTTGCGGCCCGTCGTCATCGGATAGATCAGGATCAGCTTGATCTTCTTGTCCGGGCCGACGACGAAGACGTTGCGCACCGTCTGGTTGTCGGCGGGCGTGCGCTGCGTCGGATCGCCGGAAACCGGCGCCGGCAGCATGCCGTAGAGCTTCGACACGGTGTAGTCGACATCGGCGATCATCGGGAAATTCGGCGCGTGGCCCTGCGTTTCCTCGATGTCGGCCGCCCAGCCGGCGTGGCGGTCGAGCGGATCAACGGAAAGGCCGATGATCTTGACGCCGCGCTTGTCGAATTCCGGCTTGATGCGCGCCATGTAGCCGAGCTCGGTCGTGCAGACCGGGGTGAAGTCCTTCGGATGCGAGAACAGCACCGCCCAGGAATCGCCGATCCAGTCGTGAAACCGGATCGTGCCATCGGTCGTCCCCACCTCGAAATCCGGTGCGAGATCATTAATTGCAAGCGTCACGATACCCTCCAGTTGTCTATCATCGCCGCGCCCGAATGGGCACGGTCTCTGCAGTCTCATTGTTGGCAGCACGCGCTGTCCGCCAAGGCGTCATAAGGTCGCTGTTCGTCTCTGGTTTCGTCCACGTCCAGCGCTCCGGCCGAAACGTTCCGAAGACAAAATCCCTTATAAAATCAGATTATTACAATTACGTTCGTCGGGCGACGGACCCGTCGGCGCCATGATGCGCCGTCCAGTGTGCCACTTTTGCCGCCCAAGGCAACCGGAAAGACCGATGGCGGCTTCCCGCACCGGCCGCCTACCTCAGAAGCGCGCCATAGGTCGCCAGGTCGACATTGCCGCCGCTCAAGACGATGCCGACGCGCTTGCCGGCGCAGGGGATCACGCCCTGGAGCACGGCCGCCGCCGCAAGGCACCCGGTCGGCTCGACGACGATCTTCATGCGCTCGCCGAAAAAGCGCATGGTCTCGACGAGCTGCGCGTCACTGACCGTGACGATTTCATTGACGCTGCGCTGGATGATCGGAAAATTGGTCCGCCCGACGCTCGGCGTCAGGGCGCCGTCGGCGATCGACTTCGGGATCTTGATCTCGACGATCTTGCCCTGGCGAAGCGATTGCTGGCCGTCGTTTCCGGCCTCCGGTTCGACGCCGACGAGCATTGCGCCCGGCGAGCGCTCGCCGGCGCTGAGCGCCGTGCCGGCAAGCAGGCCACCGCCGCCAAGCGGCGTGACGATCAGGTCGAGTTCGCCGACCTCCTCGATCAGTTCCAGAGCCGCCGTCCCCTGGCCCGCGATCACGTCGGCGTGGTCGAAGGGCGGGATCAGCACGGCGCCGCGCTCGGCCGCCAGCTTGGCGCTGATGGCGCTGCGGTCCTCCGCGTAGCGGTCATAGAACACCACGTCGGCGCCATATCCGCGGGTCGCCGCGACCTTCATTTCGGGCGCATCGCTCGGCATCACGATGGTCGCGGCCACACCCTGCAGCCGCGCCGCATAGGCGATCGCCTGGGCGTGATTGCCGGAGGAAAAGGCAACGACGCCCTGCCGCGATCCGCTCTCCCTCAGGGCGGCGATCGCGTTGTAGGCGCCGCGAAACTTGAAGGCGCCGCCGCGCTGCAGGTTCTCCGCCTTGAAGAACAGGCGGGCACCGGTCGCGGCATCCGCCGTGCGCGCAGTCAGCACCGGTGTCCGGTGCGCAACCCCGGCAATGCGGCCCCTGGCCTTCTGCACGTCATCGAATGTCGGAATTCGCATTGCCTCGCCTGCCGCTGAAACTGCCATCGAGTCGCCCCCTGAGCCCGCCACGTCGAAGGCTATTAAAGACGGTCATGCAAGGCAAGGATGTCGGCTTCATCCCCCATTTTTGGACGGGCTTGGGGATCCGGCCCGGTAGTGATCGACAGCGAAGCTGAAGAGCACCTTGAGCATGAAGAGGCCGGCGACAGCCGCCATCGGCGGCGTCAGCCCGGGGATGAGCGGCAGAAAGGCAAGGCCGAGCGAAAGCAGCACGCCGGCGACGAAAGTCTGCGCCGCGCGGCCGGCCAGCAGATTGACGGCCGTCGCGGCTGAGATCGTATAGGCCCAGACGACGATTGCCGGACCAAGTCCGCTGCCGAGAAGCCATGCGACGGCGACAACATGCACGTGGATGGCGATGAAGACCGAGCGATTGCGCGGACGCGCGGCGTAGAAATCGTTGGTCGACGGCGTGAAATTGGCAACGCACCCGGCGGCGATATCGAGCACGAGGAGAACGGCGAGCGCCGCACGCCAGAAGGACACGGCGGCCAGAACCGGCCACACCGACAGCGCAAAGGCGACGGCAACGGTGAGGCCGAAGAGGACGATTGCCAGCAGATAGATCGGCGGCTGCGCCTTGCCGAAGACATCGTGGAGATGCGGATGAATGGAAACTGTCTTCATGACCGTCCTGCGCCACGAGCCCAAATGATGGCGCACTATGGCCGGGTGGGTTCGATAGGCAAGCGGCTAACGGTAACGACGTGCCGTCACGCCGGATGCGACGCACCGGATGGCGGCGAGACGCGTGGCCCGCCCGGACCGTGATGGCGCGCGTTCACCCCCGATTGCCGGTGATGTCACCGAGAACCGCCGCAAGCGCCGCGATGCCGCTCGCGATCTCCGTCTCGGTGAGGCTCGCATAGCCCATGACGATCCCCGCCCGGTCGGGCCGGCCGCCGGCAGACGCATAAAGCGGCGCGACCGGATAAAGCCCGATGCCGGCCGCCCGCGCCTTTTCGACAAGCACGGCTTCGAGCGCGCTATCCAGCCGCTCGAACCAGACCACGACATGCAGCCCGGCATCGGCGCCCGATATGCTCACCGCATCGCCAAGTACTGCCTTCAAGGCAGCGAGCAGCGCCTCGCGCCGCCGGCCATTGCTGCGCCGGCTGCGGCGGATATGACGCTCATAGGCACCATCGACAATCATCGCCGAAAGCGCCTCCTGCTCGAGAACGGGCGAATGGCGGTCGATCAGCTGCTTGGCGGCGGCAAAGGCCGGCCGGAGCGGCGGCGGCACGACCAGATAGCCAAGCCGCAGCATCGGCGACAGGCTCTTGGAAATGGTGCCGAGATAAAGCACGTTCTCGGCATCCGCCATGGTCTGGAGCGGCGGGATCGGCTGGATGTCGTAGCGATATTCGCCGTCGTAATCGTCCTCGATCACATAGGCGCCGGTCCGCCCGGACCAGGACAGCAGCGCCTGCCGTCGCCGCGCCGAAAGCACGCCGCCGAGCGGAAACTGGTGCGAGGGCGTGACATAGGCGAGCCTCGCGTCGCCGACGCCGTCGAGCAAGTCCGTCTTCAGCCCCTCCTCGTCGACCGCCACCGGAACGACATAAGCGCCGGCCGAGGCAAACACGCGCCGCGCCATGACATAACCGGGATCCTCCATCACCACCCGGTCGCCCGGATCGACGAGCACGCGGGCGGCAAGGTCCAGCCCCTGCTGCGAGCCGTTGACGATGATGATCTGGCCGGGATCGCAGCGAAGCCCCCGCGCACGCCAGAGATAGGCCTGAAGCGCTGCGCGCAGGTTCGCAGAACCGCTCGGATCGTCATAGGCAAGGCGCGGCCGCCTTCGCCTGAGCGCCGCATTCACCGCCTGCCGCCAGGCCGCATCCGGAAAATCCGCAGCTGACAGATCGCCATAGCGAAAATCGGCGATCGGCCCGGCGGACGCCGGCGGCAACCATGTCGGCCCGTCCGCGAGGCTCGTGCCGAACCGCGATAGGCGCGCCTCTGCTGCCAGCCCCTGTCCGGATGGTGTTTGTGTTGAGCCTGACGGGCTTGCCTGCCTGCGCGCCGTCGGCTGCTGCCGCTCGAGCGGCGCAACGCGCGACCGCGCACCCTGCCGGCTTTCCAGATAGCCCTCGGAAAGAAGTTGTTCGTAGGCCGCCGTGACGGTGGTGCGCGATACGCCGAGTTCGGCGGCAAGCGCGCGGGTCGATGGCAGCCAGGCCCTCGCCGCATAGGTGCCGTCAAGGATCTGCGCCTTCAGCGCCTCATAGATGCGCCGCGTGGCTCCACCCCTCGCCCGGCCGTCTCCATGCATCAACTGGCCCACTCATTTATAGGAGAACTGGATATTCGCGTCAGTCCAGTTTGCAACTATCAAAGGCCAAGCACAAGGAGCGCGACGATGTACACACCCCCGGCCTTCAAGGAAGAAGCATTGAGCGTCCTGCACGACATCATCGATGCCGCCTCGCTTTCGACCCTGGTGACGGCAACCGCCGAGGGTCTGCTCGCAACGCCGTTGCCCTTGCTGCTCGACCGGAGCGAGGGTCCGAATGGCACGCTCTACGGCCATATCGCCCGCGCCAACCCACAGGGCGCGATGTCGGTCATCGGCAAGGCCATGGCGATCTTCGCAGGCGCGGACGCCTATGTGTCGCCCTCCTGGTACGCCTCCAAACGCGAGCACGGCAAGGTGGTGCCGACCTGGAACTATGTCGCCGTACACGCCTATGGCGAGCCTGAGTTCTTCACCGACGAGCACCGGCTGCTCGATGTCGTCACCCGCATGACGAACCGCCACGAGGCCGGACGTGCCGAGCCCTGGCGCGTGGATGACGCGCCGGCCGCCTTCGTCAAGGCCCAGCTGCGCGGCATCATCGGCCTGCGCCTGCCGATCGACCGGCTCGACGGCAAGCGCAAGATGAGCCAGAACCGCAGCGCCGATGACCGGGCGGGCGTTGCGGCCGGGCTTGCAGCAAGCGAGCGCGCGGGAGACCGCCTCGTCGCGGAAGAAATCCCGGCCTGACGCGGCATTCCGGCAGCGATAAGAACGCCTCGCCGCCGACGCGCGGCACCCCGGGGCGTTTCGTCCGGTGGCCGTGATATTGTCCTTCAACTTTTCCGCGCAAGGCCCTAAAACGTTACCCTGACAAGGCCGCGCATCCGCAAGACGAGGTGTAAACAGCATGCCATCGCTCGAAATCCTCCTCACCTTCTTCGTCACCACGGCGATCTTCGCCTATATCCCGGGCCCGGCCATGCTTTATGCCGCCGCCCAGACCGTGGCGCGCGGTCGTCTTGCCGGCCTGATGGCCTCGCTCGGCATCCATATCGGCTGCTATGTGCATGTCTTTGCCGCCGCAGCCGGGCTTTCCATCCTGTTTCATGCGGTGCCGACGCTTTATATGGTGGTGAAGCTTGCGGGTGCCGTCTATCTCGTCTGGCTCGGCTTCACGCTGATGCGCGCCAAGGCGAGCGGCGAAGACGGAATGCCGTTGGTGGAGGCGAAATCGGCGCGCCGCGCCTTCTTCGAGAGCATCACCGTCGAAGTGCTGAACCCGAAAACGGCGATCTTCTTCATCGCCTTCCTGCCGCAGTTTACCGATGTTTCCGCTGCCTTTCCGGTGTGGCTGCAGTTCCTGCTGCTCGGCATGGTGGCCAACCTGCTCTTTTCCTCCGCCGACCTCGTCTGCGTGTTTCTGGCCGGCGCCGTCGTGTCGAGAATGCGCCGCTCGGGCAAGGCGCAGCGCCTGATGCAACGGGCCGGCGGCACGGTGCTGATCGGGCTCGGGGCCCATCTCGCCCTGCAGCGGACCTGACGGCGCGCGGTATCGCGTCCTGACGCCGGTCGGCTGCGTCTTGCGCGGCGGCATGGTGCAGTTATCATGCGCCGAGGCCATCGGGGGGACAGGCGCATGGGAGAAGGCGGCCAAAGAGCGCGCACCACGGGTGCGGATATCCTTGTCGACACGCTGCTGGCAAATGACGTGAATGTCTGCTTCGCCAACCCCGGCACATCGGAAATGCACTTCGTCGCAGCCCTTGATCGAAAGCCGCAGATGCGCTGCATCCTCGGCCTTGCCGAAGGCGTCGGCCGCGACCCTGCTGCACACCGGACCGGGCCTCGCCAACAGCCTAGCCAACCTGCACAATGCGCGGCGCGCCCGCACGCCTGTGCTCAACATCGTCGGCGATCACGCCTCCTATCACCTGGCGCTCGATGCACCGCTCACCAGCGATATCGAGGGCCTCGCCCGGCCGATGTCGAACTGGGTGCGGCGGGCGAAGGATGCCGGCGATGTCGGCCCGACGGCGGCCGCCGCCTATCGCGCCTCCCTGTCGCCACCGGGCGTCGCCACCATGATCCTGCCGGCAGACGCGTCTTGGGCGCCGCTGTCGGCTGACGCGCCGCCTGAAAAGGTGCTCCTCGAAGCGCCGTCGCCCGCGAGCCCCGAGACCGTCCGTGAGGTGGCCCGCCTCATCCGTTCGAATCCTGCAGGGGTCGCCATGGTCTTGAGCGGGGAAGCCGCAAAGGCAGAAAGCCTTGCCGTTGCCGGGCGGATTGCTGCGGCCTCAAATATCGAGCTGTTCAACGAGGTCCTCGTTGCCCACGCTCAGCGCGGTCGCGGGCGGGTGGCGCCGCGGCGGATCCCCTACCCGATCGACATGGCGCTGGAGACACTCAAGGACGTCAAGGTGCTGATCCTCGTCGGCGCGCCGGAGCCGGTGGCCTTCTTTGCCTATCCGGGAAAGCCGGGCCGGCTGGTTCCGGAAGGCAGCGCCGTCGTCACGCTTGCCCGCCACGGCGAAGACCTCAAGGCGTCGCTCGAAGCGCTGCGCGACGAACTCGGAATCAGCGCGACCCATCCTCTGCCGGCGCTGGCGGCAGCCTCCGACGAAGGCGAGCCGACGGGCACGCTCACCGAGGACGCGATTGCCGTCATCGTCGCCCACAAGGTGCCGGAGGATGCCATCGTCTGCGACGAGGCGGCCACCTCGGCCCGTCGATATTTCGCCCTTTCGGCCTTTTCGGCCCCGCACGACTTCATCATGCAGACCGGCGGCGCCATCGGCGGAGGCATCCCGCTTGCGACCGGGGCCGCGATCGCCTGCCCGGATCGCAAGGTGATCTGCCTGGAGGCGGACGGCTGCGCCATGTACAACATTCAAGGCTTGTGGACGCAGGCGCGCGAAGATCTCGACGTCGTCACCGTGATCTTTTCCAACCGCACCTACGCCATCCTGCATGCCGAAATGCGCAACGTCGGCGTTGAAGAGATCGGCACGAACGCCCGCCGCATGCTGAACCTCGATCAGCCGGCGCTCGACTGGGTATCGCTGGCCCGCGGCTTCGGCGTCGAGGCCGCGATCGCCACCTCCTGCGAAGCCTTCGCGGCCCTCTTCGATGCGGCACTCTCGCGCCGCGGCCCGTTCCTTATCGAGGCAAGGCTGGCGTAGTCTCAAGTTCACGCCGCGGACTGACGCGGCGTGAGGCGCTAGGGAAGAGGCATCCACGCGAGCGAAACCGCCCCCCTCACAGTCGGCCGCCGTGTCGTCACAAACGCTGCTCTGGGAGCGATCCGCTCGCCACAAAGTCCCGTCTCCCTGCCTTCGGAGAGAGGGTGGCCGGCAGGCCGGATGACGGGCGATTTTCAGCGCGTTCAGCCGCCAAAACCCCGAAAGTCACAGCCTAACAAATTGAATACATTCGATATTAATCAATACAACCGCCGCAAACTTGCAACGGCGAACTTCGCGCTTATATTAGCGACGCCCTAGGTTAGCGATCATCTCATTTGAGTCGTATTTCAGTTTTGGGCCCCCTTCACCCGGCAGTCCCTTGCCGGTGGACCAACGAAGGAGACACTTCATGTCCTTTAAGAAAGACCTACATAAAGCTCCGGGCGCAAATCTGTCCCGCGTCAAAATCGGAGCCGCAATCAAACGTTCGCGTGAAACCGCCGGCTACTCGGTCGATGACCTCTCGGTCACGACGGGCCTGACGGAAATCGAAATATCCAAGATCGAACTTGGCGCCGATACCGATCCCGCCAAGCTGCAGCGCATCGCCGCCGCCTTGCAGGTCTCGCCGCAGACCTTCACCGCCTGACCAAGGCGGGCGGTGCGCAAGAAAAAAGCGCGCCGCCGCCTGCCCCTTCCAAGCCTTTTCGCGCCCCCAAGCGAACCTCCGGGTCTGCCGCTGGTCAAGGCCCGGCCGTCACCGTCGCGGAACGCGCGGCGCCGCAAACGGTCGGCCGCCGGACGCCCCTTGAAGAGCCCGGATTTCAGTCCTCAACCAGCGAAATAAGGCGCCAATAGACAGAAAAAATGCGCACGAAAAACCCGCCATTTCAGGCTTTTGGCGATGGTTTCCCCTCGATGCGGAACTGAATAATCCGATATTTTCATTGAGTTTCGAAAAGTATCGTCTATATATCACCCCATCGAATATTGCTTGTGACCTTTGACGCGGCGCTTTTGCGCGGCCAGATCTCCTCTCAAATATCGATCAACGCCAGAGAAGTATTTTCTGGCAAACTCAACGATTGAAAGGAAATCGTCATGGCTTCAGGCACTGTAAAATGGTTCAACGGCACCAAGGGTTTCGGCTTCATTCAGCCTGACGACGGCAGCACCGATGTGTTCGTTCACATCTCTGCAGTCGAGCGCGCCGGCATGCGTTCGCTCGCCGAAGGCCAGAAGGTGACCTACGATGTGGTTGCCGACCGCAAGTCGGGCAAGAGCTCGGCTGACAATCTCAAGTCGGCCTAAGCACAATTTGTCATTCGCCCTCCTCTGACCACGGATGAACTGGCAGGGAGGCGCTTGAATGACGGGAAGAGGTCGGGAAACAACCCGACCTTTTTGCGTCTTGGGGCCTTTCATGCCCAGGACGGGACGTCCGACCACCGCGTCGACATAGATCAAGTCCGGGACCGCAAGCCGGCCCGACAGACAGGTGCACGCGCCGGATCCGCGCCGCCACCGACAAACAGGAGAACACGTTTTGCAGGTACTCGTCAGGGATAACAACGTCGACCAGGCATTGCGCGTCTTGAAGAAGAAGATGCAGCGCGAAGGCCTGTTTCGCGAATTCAAGGCACGCAGCAGCTACGAGAAGCCGTCGGAAAAGCGCGCACGCGAAAAGGCCGAAGCCATCCGCCGCCAGCGCAAGCTGACGCGCAAGAAGCTTCAGCGCGAAGGCCTGCTGCCGGCACCCAAGCGCGCCGTACGCCCCCGCTGAGGTCTCGCTCGGTCGGCAAGAGCGCCCGGCTCAGGCGATATCACCGAGGACGGACATACGTCCGGTGAGAATGGGCGTCTGGCATGAATGGGCTTGGATCCTTGTGCGCTGCTGTGAACGCGGCGTTCAAGGAACGCCCGCTTCAGGAGACACGTCATGAAGCCAACCCCGGAAGCCGCGTTCAAACCGGCCAGAACATCGGCCAGCGACAAAGCGGCCGCGACCGACCATACGGCGCGCACGATCGTCGCCGCCGAGAAGGTCGCACGCGACAAGAAGACCGAGAAGCTCAAGGCGCAGCGCCTGGAGCGTGCCGCCGCCGAAACGGCGACGGCCTCGACGGACACGGTGAAGCCGTCGCGAAACTCCCCTAAGACAAAATAGAGGTGAGGATGCTGCAAACGCTGGCAAACAAGATCCCCCGATACGACTACGCTTCGGCGGCAATCAAGACGTCGCTCGCGCTTTCGCTGCTGTTCGTTGCAGGCATGGTCCTCAACGGCCTGGTATGGTAGCCAAGCGTCGCAACTGACTGGTCGCCGCACCGATCTCTGGATTTGACGGCTGGCGACCCGCGGTCGCTCCCCTTCCCGGTTTGCACCTGGTTGCGAGGGGCTGGCAGCTGAGGGAAAATTGCCCCTCGATGGGTCAAGGTCGCGCCCCGGCAAACCAACCGGGGCGGGCGCGTTGACCCGACAGACCGGTATCGCCAAGTCCAAGGCGCCCTCAATGGAACATCCCATGCCGCTTCACATCGAAACACCCCTGATCGAATCCGTGCCGCTCGGCCTTGCGTCCGGTCGCCCCGTCTTTCTGAAGATGGAGGCGCTGCAGCCGCCGGGCTCGTTCAAGATCCGCGGCGTCGGCGCCGCCTGCGAAGTCCACGCCGCATCCGGCAAGCGCCGCTTCGTCTCGTCGTCCGGCGGCAATGCCGGCATGGCGGTCGCCTATGCCGGGCGCCGCCTCTCGATCCCGGTCTCCGTCTTCGTTCCCGAAACGACGACCGAGCGGGCAAGAAGCCTGATCCGCCAGCAGGGCGCCGAGGTGATCGTGCACGGCGCCGCCTGGGACGAGGCGAATGCCGCCGCCCTTGCCTCCGTCGATGCCGATACCGCCTTCATCCATCCATTCGACGACCCCTTGCTCTGGACCGGGCACGCGACTGTTATCGACGAGGTCGTCAAGTCCGGTCTCGCCTTCGATGCCGTGGTGCTGTCGGTCGGCGGTGGCGGGCTGTTTGCCGGCGTGGCCGAGGGGCTTCAGCGCAACGGCCTTGCTCATGTGCCGATCCTTGCCGTCGAAACCGAAGGCACCGCATCGCTCGCCGCCTCGATCGACGCGGGCGCGCTCACGGAACTCCCGTCCGTCAGCGGCATCGCCACCTCGCTTGCCGCCCGCAAGGTCAGCGAGCGCGCCTTTGAACTCTCACAGACCCGCCCCGTCGAAAGCGTCGTCGTCAGCGACGCGGATGCAGCAACGGCCTGCATCCGTTTCCTCGACGATCACCGCGTGCTGGTCGAGCCCGCCTGCGGCGCAGCCCTTTCGGTCGCCTACACCCATGCCGACCGACTGGCCGCGCACGCACGCATCCTGATCATCGTGTGCGGCGGCGCCACCACCACCGTCGAGCGGCTACAGGCCTGGCAGGAGTTTTGACAGCGCCACGGGAGCCTTCGACACGGCTCATTACGTCCGCCTCAGGAGGTAACGACAACGTCGATGAATGCCATCAGCATGCGCGGAATCTTGGATGAGGCATCAACCAGAAACGACAGGTCGGCGTTGGTTCCGTTGCCGGCTCCGATGCGGTCCGCTGCAGCCTTCGCCTTTACCGTGAGCGCCAGTAACTGCTTCAGAAGATCGTTCTGTGTAGAGAGCGGAGCGGTAAACAACTGTGTCTGGATAAGCAAGGAGAGATCCTTTTTGCTGATATCCTGGGAAAAGCGTTTCTCGTCTGTCAGCAATGTGAGTGCTTCGATGGCCGTTTGGTAGCTGGAGGCCGCTGATTTCATTGCCGCGAGCAGTTGCTCATCTTCGCCATTGACGATCGCCAGCAGGGCCTTGCCTATCTGACAATTGCCTTCCTCGAGGCTCATTACTGCTTTGCCAGTCACGTCTCCTTCGTCGACACGTCGTCTTACGTCTCTGAACCGCTCACGCTTGTATTTAATCAAGCCAATCTGATCTTTCGGCGGCTGCTCGCTGGGTGTCTCCTGCGCGAATGCGAACCGGGGATCCGGCAGCAAAGATAAGGCCGTAGAGAGCAAAAGCGCGCCACAACCCAGCAACCACGCTCTTCTGGAGCTGCCATTTCTCGACATGTTTCCTCTCCCTTGGCAAGCTGGGCGCGACTACTGGGTGTTTTTCTCACAAATGGCTCGTGTGTCCGCCAGCGGGTCGTCGACATCTTTAAAGAAATTCTCGTCCTTCAATCGTCTGCAATATCTGCTGATGAACGCCTGCCATCCGTTCACAAATCCGCCGTCCTCATGAAGGTCGTTCGCGATCACAAACGCGCTGTTGAAATCGAACAATCTGTTCGTCAGTTCGTCTGCGCTTGCCATTGCGGCTTCGGTGAGCTTGTTTGCCACCAGGATCTGAACCTCATAGCGGTTCTTCGCATCAGTAGCCGCCAAGGTGCTTTTCAGCGCGTCGCCGGCGATCTTGTTCGAGTAGGTCGTCAGTCCTGCGGCCAGAAAGGCGGCAAGCATCGAAAGCACGGCAATCGTTGTGGTGACGCGGCTTTCGCCGCCTGCATTTCGCGCATCACGTCCGTCGTTCAAGAAAACCCGGTGAGAGTTCGCGGCTCTCAGTACAGCCTCGTTCGCAATGAGCGCATCAGCTTTGTCGCTGTCGATCGTCACCCTGCCATCGGCTTCCCTCCTGTACATGGAGGACTTGGCCAAGGCCACTCCGAGCTCTGCGAGAAGAGAGCTGCTATATCGCTTCGTACGTTCGCTCACGTACTCGTCGATCGTCATACGGCCCATCGCGCCCCTCCGAAGACACGCAGGATCAAGCCGGCAAATATGTCAGAATACCAATATATTCGCAATTACTAATTGATTATCCGCGACGATACCACCGAGCACGCCACCGGCAACGCTCACGGCTCCGCCCAACGAAAAAAGCCGGAGCAATCGCCCCGGCTTTCTTCATTCATCCGTTCGATAAGGCTTAGTTCTTCGCCTTGTCGACCAGCTTGTTCTTGCCGATCCAGGGCATCATGCCGCGAAGCTTCGCGCCGACTTCCTCGATCTGGTGGTTGTCGTTGACGCGGCGGATGCCCTTGAAGCGGGCCGCACCCGACTTGTACTCCTGCATCCACTCCGAGGTGAACTTGCCGGTCTGGATGTCCTTGAGGACACGCTTCATCTCGGCCTTGGTTTCTTCGGTGATGATGCGCGGGCCGGTGACGTATTCGCCCCACTCGGCCGTGTTCGAGATCGAGTAGTTCATGTTGGCGATGCCGCCTTCATAGATCAGGTCGACGATCAGCTTCACTTCGTGCAGGCACTCGAAGTATGCCATTTCCGGAGCGTAGCCGCCTTCGACCAGCGTTTCGAAGCCGGCGCGGATGAGCTCGACGAGACCGCCGCACAGAACGACCTGTTCGCCGAAGAGGTCGGTTTCGCACTCTTCCTTGAAGTTGGTTTCGATGATGCCCGAACGGCCGCCGCCGACGCCGCAGGCGTAGGAGAGTGCGAGGTCAAGGGCGTTGCCCGAAGCGTCCTGGTGAACGGCAACGAGGCAGGGAACGCCGCCGCCCTTCTGGTATTCGCCGCGAACCGTGTGGCCCGGGCCCTTCGGCGCGATCATGACGACGTCGAGCGAAGCCTTCGGC
>NZ_DASYGZ010000193.1:0-11786 GCF_035999135.1 Ensifer sp. | reverse complement strand
CCTGATCCCGGTCGACAGCCTGTACTCGCCGGTCAAGAAAGTGTCCTACAAGGTGGAAAACACCCGCGAAGGCCAGGTTCTTGACTACGACAAGCTGACGATGTCCATCGAGACGGACGGTTCCGTCACCGGTGAAGATGCAATCGCGTTTGCGGCCCGCATCCTTCAGGACCAGCTGTCGGTTTTCGTCAACTTCGACGAGCCGCAGAAGGAAGCAGAGGAAGAGGCAGTCACCGAACTCGCCTTCAACCCGGCGCTTCTCAAGAAGGTCGACGAACTGGAACTTTCGGTCCGTTCGGCCAACTGCCTGAAGAACGACAACATCGTCTACATCGGCGACCTCATTCAGAAGACCGAAGCAGAAATGCTCCGCACGCCGAATTTTGGTCGCAAGTCGCTGAACGAAATCAAGGAAGTTCTCGCTTCCATGGGCCTGCACCTCGGCATGGAAGTGCCGTCCTGGCCGCCCGAGAACATCGAAGATCTCGCCAAGCGCTACGAAGACCAATACTAACAGACAAAAGGCAGCTTGTTCTGCCTTTCCCCGTCAAACAGCAGGTGTTGCACCTGTATGTGCCAGGAAACGGCAGGCAAAGCCTGCATTGAAGGAGAATAGCCATGCGCCACGGTAAAGCCGGCCGCAAGCTGAATAGAACCGCCAGCCACCGCAAGGCGATGTTTGCCAACATGGCAGCTTCGCTGATCCAGCACGAGCAGATCGTCACGACGCTGCCGAAGGCCAAAGAAATCCGCCCGATCGTCGAGAAGCTCGTCACGCTCGGCAAGCGCGGTGACCTGCACGCTCGCCGCCAGGCGATCTCGCAGATCCGCGACGCTGCCGTCGTTTCGAAGCTGTTCGACACGATCGCTTCGCGCTACGCCACCCGCAACGGCGGCTACCTGCGCATCATGAAGGCTGGCTTCCGCCACGGCGACAACGCCGCTCTCGCAGTCATCGAATTCGTTGACCGCGACGTTGATGCCAAGGGCGCAGCTGACCGCGCTCGCGTTGCTGCTGAAGCCGAAGCTGCTGAAGCAGCCTGAGCCGATCGAAGGCAGTAAAAGTCAAAACGGCCGGGTGGTGACACCCGGCCGTTTTTCTTTTGGGGGGCAGCGCCTCATTCTGCGTGAATTTCCGTCTGTCCCCGAGGAACGAGCGCTCGAGGATCTCCGGTGTCTTGCGGGCGGCCGCATCAGACGTGCGACGGGGCGGGTGGGCAACTCTTTAGTTCCGGACGGAAAACCGCTTCACACTTTTCCTGGAGCTGCTCTAAGCGTTGCCGGGTGCGGGACGGCCGGGTGCACCTGCCGCCTGCCGCTTGCGCTTGAGATAGGGTTTGCGCACCAGCCGCCAGACAAGCAGCGCGGCGACGAGGCCGAGATAGAGCATCTGCTCGGGGCCGACGACCTTGACCGACATGGAAAAATGCAGCGCACCGGCGGCGGCGATGACATAGGCGAGCCGATGCAGCTTGTTCCAGCGGGGGCCGAGCCTGCGGATCGACCAGCTGTTGGATGTCGCAGCCAGCGGGATCAGCATGACGAGAGCCGCCATGCCGATGGTGATGAACGGGCGGCGGGCGATGTCGGCAAGGATACTCGGGAAGTTCAGCCGTTGATCGAGCAGCATGTAGGCGAGGAAATGCATCACCACGTAATAGAAGGCGAGCAGCCCGAGAGCCCGGCGGTAGCGCAGCCAGTTGACGCCGAAGAGGTCGCGGATCGGCGTGATCGCGAGCGTCGCGACGAGGAAGCGTAGCGCCCAGATACCAAGCAGGTGTTCGAACTCCTTGACCGGATTTCCCGGCAGCTGGCCCGTGGCACCGAGATAGAAGGCATAGGCCGCCGGCACCAGGCCGAGACCGTAGAGCGCCCAGACCGAGGCCGAATGGTAACGTTTCGGGAGCGCAGGCAGGCGGGCCATGGTCAATAGTTCGCTCTCAGGTCCATGCCGGAATAGAGCCCGGCGACGTCGTCGGCATAACCGTTAAAGGGCAGGGTATCACGGCGATTGGACCCGAAGAAACCACCGCCGCCAATACGGTTTTCGGTCGCCTGGCTCCAGCGGGGATGGTCGACCGACGGATTGACGTTGGCGTAGAAGCCGTACTCGTTTGGAGCCGAAAGGTTCCAGGTCGAAGGCGGCTGTTCTTCGGTGAGCGAAATCCGCACGATCGACTTGATGCCCTTGAAGCCGTATTTCCACGGCGTGACGAGGCGAATCGGGGCGCCGTTCTGGTTTGGCAGTGTCTTGCCATAGACGCCGACGGACAGAAGGGTGAGGGGGTGGCGGGCTTCGTCGAGCCGAAGACCCTCGCGATAGGGCCAGGGCAACGGCTGGAAGAAGCCGGATTGGCCGGACATTTCCGCTGGCCTGACGATCGTCTCGAAGGAAACATACTTGGCGCTGCCAAGCGGCTCGACCTTGTCGAGCAGGGTCGAAAGCTGAAACCCGGTCCAGGGGATCACCATCGACCACGCCTCGACGCAGCGCATCCGATAGACCCGTTCCTCGATCGGGAATTTCAGCAACTCCTCGAGCCCGAATTCCTTCGGCTTGCCCACCAGTCCGTCGACCGTCACTGTCCAGGGCGTCGGCTTGAAGCTCGCGGAATTGGCCGCCGGGTCGCCCTTGCCTGTGCCGAATTCATAAAAATTGTTGTAGCTCGTCACGTCGGCTTCGGGCGTCAGGTCTTCGTCGACCGTGTATTTGCCCTTGGGCGCGCCGAGGGCCGCCGCAAGGCCCGTGCCGGCGCCCGCGAGAAAGACCCCACCGGCGGCCGCTCCGAGGAATGTGCGTCGGTTGAGGAAGATATTCTCCGGGGTGATCTCCGAGGAAACGATTCGCGGCGGGCGGTAGGATGGCATGGGCTGTTCCGAACGTGGTTTATGAGGCTTGTCTTGTGCAAACTCACCAGACTTTCGATCACCGTGAAAGGGGCGCCGAACCACGTTTTCGTGTGCCGGACGTGAAGGCGGTCAACTTTGCGTATCCTGCGTCAGCGTTTGCCTTTTTTCTCGCGAAATCCTATCTGAACGTAGCGGCGACGAATAGGAGAATGCTTCACATGATCGTTGGTAAAAGAGCGCTTGTCGCGTTCGCCATTGCTGTTTCCCTCACCTGTCCGGCGCTGGCCCAAGACGCAAAGACCGTCCCGCAATCGCGCACGGACATGCAGCTCTCCTTCGCGCCGCTCGTCAAGCAGACGGCCAATGCCGTGGTCAATGTCTATGCCGAACGGGTGGTCGAGCGCCGATCGATCTTTTCCGGCGACCCCTTCTTCGAAGAGTTCTTCGGCCAGCGCATGCCGAACCGCTCGGAGAAGCAGTCATCGCTCGGATCAGGCGTGATCGTCGGCAAGAACGGCATTGTTGTTACCAACAACCACGTCATCGAAGGCGCAGACGATATCAAGGTGGCACTGGCGGATGGCCGCGAGTTTCCCTGCAAGATCGTGCTCAAGGACGACCGGCTCGACCTCGCGGTGCTGAAGATTCAGTCCGAAGGGCCCTTCGACATCGTGCCGCTGGGCGACAGCGATGCCGTCGAAGTCGGCGATCTCGTGCTGGCGATCGGCAATCCCTTCGGCGTCGGCCAGACGGTGACCAGCGGCATCGTCTCGGCGCTCGCGCGCAACCAGGTCTCGTCCGGCGATTTCGGTTTTTTCATCCAGACCGATGCGGCGATCAATCCTGGCAATTCCGGCGGCGGCCTCATCGACATGGATGGTGAGCTTATCGGCATCAACACCGCGATCTTCTCCAAGGGCGGCGGCTCCAACGGCGTCGGCTTCGCGATCCCTGCCAACCTGGTGAAGGTGTTTGTCGCGTCGGCCGAAGGTGGCAACGGCGCTTTCGTTCGTCCCTTTATCGGCGCGAGCTTCGAACCGGTGACGTCGGAGGTCGCCGAAGCGCTCGGCCTCAACCGCGCGCGCGGCGCGCTGGTCACCGCCGTCGTTGCCGGCGGACCTGCCGCGACGGCGGGCCTCAAGCCAGGCCAGGTGATCACAGCCGTCAACGGCATCGATGTCGAGCATCCGGACGCGCTCGGCTACCGCCTGACGACGGTCGGCATCGGTCATGAGGCGCGTGTCACCGTGTCGGAGAATGGCAAGCCGCACGACGTGACGATCAAGCTCGACCGTGCGCCGGAGACGTCGCCGCGCGACGAGCGGCTGATCGAAGGCCGCAACCCGTTTGCTGGCGCCGTCGTCGCCAACCTGTCGCCGCGCCTTGCCGATGAATTGCGCATGTCGACCTCGCTGCAGGGCGTCGTCGTGATGCAGATCAACCGTGGCTCGCCGGCAGCCCGCATCGGGCTTGAGCCGAAAGACATCGTGCGCTCGGTCAACGGCACGGCGATCGACACCTCCAAGACCCTTGAAGAGGTGATGGCCGAGGATGCCTCCTTCTGGCGCGTCGAGATCGAGCGGGACGGCCACGTGATCCGTCAGTTCTTCCGATGAGCGACCTGTTCTCCGCCTCCGAACCGCCCGCTATGGCGTCGGCAAGACCGCTTGCCGACCGGCTACGTCCGCGCACGCTCGCCGAAGTCACGGGGCAGGAGCATCTGACGGGAGAGGATGGTGTCCTGTCGCGCATGATCGCGTCCGGTTCGCTCGGTTCGATGATCTTCTGGGGTCCGCCAGGCACGGGCAAGACGACAGTGGCGCGCTTGCTGTCGGGGCAGGCGGGGCTCGCCTTTGAACAGATCTCGGCGATCTTTTCCGGCGTCGCCGATCTGAAGAAGGTCTTTGAAGCGGCGCGCGCCCGGCGCATGTCCGGCCGCCAGACCCTGCTATTCGTCGACGAGATCCACCGCTTCAACCGGGCCCAGCAGGACAGTTTCCTGCCGGTCATGGAGGATGGAACGGTCGTTCTCGTCGGCGCGACGACGGAAAATCCGTCCTTCGAGCTCAACGCCGCTCTTCTGTCGCGCGCCCGCGTGCTGACTTTCAAGCCGCATGGCGAAGACAGCATCGAGGAGCTTCTGTCGCGCGCCGAGCAGACGGAAGGCAAACCGCTGCCGCTCGACACCGATGCGCGCGCCAGCCTGATCCGCATGGCCGATGGTGATGGCCGCGCGGCGCTGACGCTTGCCGAGGAAGTGTGGCGGGCTGCGCGCCGTGACGAGATCTTCGACGCGACCGCGTTGCAGAACATCGTGCAGCGCCGTGCGCCTGTCTACGACAAGGGCCAGGACGGCCACTACAATCTGATTTCGGCGCTGCACAAGTCGGTGCGCGGCTCCGACCCCGATGCGGCACTCTACTACCTCTGCCGGATGTTCGATGCGGGAGAGGACCCGCTCTATCTCGGCCGACGCCTTGTGCGCATGGCGGTCGAGGATATCGGCCTTGCCGATCCGCAGGCGCTCGTCATCTGCAATGCGGCCAAGGATGCCTACGATTACCTCGGCTCGCCCGAGGGCGAACTGGCGCTGGCGCAGGCCTGCGTCTATCTGGCGACGGCGCCGAAGTCGAACGGCGTCTACACCGCCTACAAGGCGGCGATGCGCTCTGCCAAGGAAAACGGCTCGCTCCTGCCGCCGAAGCACATCCTCAATGCGCCGACCAAGCTGATGAGGGGCGAGGGATACGGCGACGGCTACCGCTACGATCACGATGAACCGGATGCATTTTCCGGACAGGACTATTTCCCGGAAAAGATGGGACGGCAGACCTATTACGATCCACCGGAGCGCGGATTCGAGCGCGAGATCCGCAAGCGACTGGAATGGTGGAACAAATTGCGCCGCGAGCGCAGTGCGCCGTGAGGTGCATTGGATGCTTTCGCAAGCCGCCCGGACCGGAACTTTCGCACTTTTCACGAAAGCGCTAAACGGTATAGCCTTGCCGCCGGCGCAGGGCTGATTTGCCCTCGCATGCCTTGTTGTGGGGCATGGAGTGTGAGATAGAACCCGCATTGCAGACGGCTGCACGGCTCCAGGTGATGCCGAACATCCGCGGGGACGGCCTCGCTCCATTCTTAGGAGTTTGAAATGGCCTGGTTCCTTCTTCTGCTTGCCGGCATCCTTGAAATCGGCTGGGCAATCGGCCTCAAGTACACCGAAGGCTTCACCCGTCTGACGCCGACGGTCCTGACCGTTGGATCGATGATCCTCAGCATTACATTGCTTGGCCTTGCCGTGCGCACCCTGCCGCTCGGCACCGCCTATGCGGTCTGGACCGGCATCGGCACGGTCGGCACGGTGATCCTCGGAATCTTCCTGTTTACCGAACCCGCGACCTTCGTCCGTCTCGGCTGCATCGCCCTCATTGTCAGTGGCATCGCCGGCCTGAAGCTGGCCGCCTAACGTAACGGGACTGCGCTTGACGCTACGGGAGTGTTGCGTCGGTGAAGCAAGCTGACAATCGACCAAAATGATACGGGCTGCGCGTCGAGGAGACACGCAGCCCGTATTTTTGCATTTGGCTTCAAGACGCCGCGGTTACCGCAGGGCGTCGAGCACTGCGGCGGCGGCCTGCATCTCGTGCCAGCGGTTTTCGCGACGGCGGAAGGCTTCCTCGTCCGTGCCCCAATGTTCGATCTGCCAATCTTCGTCGAGATGGGCGGCCGCCCAGGTGTCCTCGGCGGAAAGTTGGCCGGAGGCAAAGGCAAGCGCCAGCAGCGCCGAACCGGTGAGGGTCGTGACCGTGTGGACGCAGGTGAGGCCGAGCGGGGTCGCGAAGGCGCGCAGGCCTTCGGCATAGGCGGCGATCGCTTCCTCCGGCTGTTCCTGGTGGATCACGCCTTCGGCAAGAATGAAGCGTGCGCCGAGCGTCTTTTGCGCCCAGTCGAGCACCGGGTTCCAGATATCGTTCTGGCGGGCGACCAGGCCTTCAGGGCTGTCGGCGCGATAGCAGAGCATGTCGGTTCCGGCGAAACGCAGGATGTCGTCGAAGACCGAGCGCTGGTCCTTGGCGACACCATCGAGCGCGGTGTTGACGATGCGGGTGATCGGCATGCGACCGGGATCGATGACGTCCACCTGTGCGTCCCATTCGGCTGCCAGCATGTCGGCAAGCTTGCGGGTCGGGACGGCGAGCGGCTGCTTTGCCGGCGTGCGCACGGTGCGCCCGTCCAAGAGCACACTATGGGTGTCGGCATCCGTCGAGGCGACGCCGACGTCCTTGTAGAAGCGCTTCGGCAGCGGCTTCAGCATTTGGATCTGTGCGCGGCGGACAGGATCCTCGTGGCTCATCGCACCGCTGAGTTCGTCGCGAATATCAGGCATGATTGTGTTCCATCCATTCAATGATGTCGGCCGGCGTGCGGGCGACGAAATCCGCGCCCGCCTCGATGAGATCAGGCACCGACGCGTAGCCCCAGGCGACGCCGATGGCGGCAGCGCCTGCGGCCTTGGCCATCTGCATGTCATAGATCGCATCGCCGATGACGACCGTGTCCTTCGCGTCGATCCCGGCTTCCGTGCAGCATTCCGACACCATTGCCGGGTGCGGCTTGGACGGGCAGTCGTCGGCGGTGCGCGACACGAAGAAGATCCGGTCGAACCCATGGGTCTCGGCAATATGGGTGAGACCGCGCCGCGACTTGCCGGTGACCGCGCCGATCAGCAATGCCTCGCGCGAGGCGAGCGTCTGCATCATGTCGGCGATGCCGGGAAACAGAAGCTCCTGGAAGCCGGCTTCGCCGCGAACACCGGCGAAGATCGATTTGTAATGCGCGGTCATCGCCAGCGCCTGATCGTCGACATGTTCGCGGCCGAGCAGTCGGGCGATCGCGATGTCGAGCGTCAGGCCGATGATGCCCTTGGTCTCGGCGATATCCGGGCGCTTGAGGTCGAAGGCTTCGAACGTGCGGGCCATTACCTCATGGATCAGTCCGCCGCTATCGACCAGCGTGCCGTCACAGTCGAAAAGCGCCAGTTTCATCAGTCGTCCTCGCCCGGCTCGTTCTCTTCAAAGCCCAGCAGGTTCCAGCTTTGGACCATGTGCGGCGGCAGCGGTGCAGTCACCCGCAGGCGGCCACCGTCCGGATGAGGGATATCGATGTGGCGCGCGTGCAAGTGCAGGCGGTTCTGCATGCCGCCAGGCAGGCTCCAGTTGATGTCGGCATCGAAGTATTTGGGGTCGCCGAGGATCGGGTGGCCGATGTGCAGGGCGTGCACGCGCAGCTGATGGGTGCGGCCGGTATAGGGCTCCATCTCCAGCCAGGCGAGGTTCTGTGCGGCCTGCTCGCGAATGCGGTAGAAGGAAATGGCGTGATCGGCACCGTCTTCACCGTGTTTGGCGATGCGCATGCGGTCGCCGTCCGGCGTCTGTTCCTTGACGAGCCAGGTCGAGATCCGGTCTTCGCGCTTGCGCGGCACACCCTTGACCAGCGCCCAGTAGGTCTTCTTGGTGTCGCGTTCGCGGAAGGCGGCGGTCAGCTTCTGGGCCGCACCTCGGGTGCGGGCGATGACCAGCACGCCTGAAGTGTCCCGGTCGAGCCGGTGCACCAGGCGCGGCTTTTCGCCTTTCTGGTTGGTCCAGGCCTCAAGCATCTTGTCGATATGCCGGTTGACGCCGGAGCCGCCCTGGACGGCGAGACCGGCCGGCTTGTTGAGCACGATCACCTTGGCGTCCTCGTGCAGCACCATGCGTGACAGGAGTTCGCCATCGGGCGAATGCCGAAGGTCCCGACCGGCGATCGGGCCGGTCTTGGTTTCCTTGGGATCGACGCCGAGCGGCGGGATGCGGATCGTCTGGCCCGGCTGGAGACGCGTGTCGGATTTGACCCGGCCGCCATCGACGCGGATCTGGCCGGAGCGCAGGAGCTTCTGCAAGGGGCCGAAACCCAACCCCGGGAAATGCACCTTGAACCAGCGATCAAGGCGCATTCCGCCTTCGTCGCCGTCCACCTGCCTGTGTTCAATACCTGCCATCTGAGCGAACCTGCTTCCTGTTTGTGCGCCACTGCGCGTCGATCCGGAGCTTTGCGTTCAAGTCGACGCAAGACAGAGGCTCCAGGCGCGCAAGGCTGTCGCAATGCTTTCGCCGCTGCACGACGATGCCCTGACGCACGGATGGTTGAAGGACGGTGCAGCGGGGCGCGGCATTTCCTGGTCGGGAATGCGCAGCGCCTTTAGCTGCAGCCTTTAGACTATTGCGCGCATCAGGGCCAGCCCGCAGAAGACCGCAAGCAGCGAAAGCGCGACGCTGGCGACCACATACGTCGCGGAAAGCACGACATCGCCGCGCTCAAAGAGCGTGACCGCATCCAGTGAGAAGGCGGAAAAGGTGGTGTAGCCGCCAAGGACGCCGGTGACGAGGAAAACGCGCATGTCCGGCGATGCACCGAACTTGCGCATGATCAGTTCCGCGAGGACGCCGATCAGGAACGAACCCGTTATGTTGACCCCGAGCGTTCCCCATGGAAAACCCGGCCCGAAGCGGTGCATCGTCCACAGGCCGACGAGGTAACGCAGGATCGAGCCGATTGCGCCGCCGGCGCCGACGAGGAGGAGGAGTTGAGACATCGGTCGCTCCGGGCCAAAGTTTGGTTCAGGCCAGCCGTTCGGCATGCCATTTCAGGTGGTCGTCCATGAAGGTCGAGATGAAGTAATAGGAATGGTCGTAGCGCTCGTGCATGCGCAGCGTCACGTCGATGCCGGTTCCCTTGACGGCCTCCTCGAACAGCCACGGGCGCAAGCCGTTTTCGAGGAAGCTGTCGGCCTTGCCCTGGTCGATCAGGAACTCCGGGAAGCGGGCTCCATCCTTGACGAGCGCGCAGGCGTCGTATGGCCTCCACGAAGTGCGGTCCGCCCCCAGATATTTTTCGAATGCCCCGATAGACCAGTCCGCGGTCGAAGGTTCGACGATCGGTGCAAACGCCGAGCAGCTCTTGAAACGATCCGGGTTCTTGAGTGCGATCGTCATCGCGCCGTGACCGCCCATCGAGTGACCGAAGATGGCTTGGCGGCTCATGTCCATGCGGAAGTGCTGGCTGACGAAGGCGGGCAGTTCTTCCGTGATGTAAGTGTACATCTGGTAGTGCTCGGCCCAGGGGGACTCGGTGGCGTCGAGATAGAAGCCGGCACCCTTGCCCATCTGCCAGTTGGTCAATTCGTCTGCCACGTCCGGCCCGCGCGGGCTGGTGTCCGGGCAGATGACGATGAGGCCAAGCTCGGCCGCCATGCGCCGATATTCGCCCTTCTCCATCACGTTGGCGTGGGTGCAGGTGAGGCCGGACAGGTACCACAGCACCGGCCGCGGCTCCTTGGTCGCCTGCGGTGGCACGAAGACGGCAAAGGTCATCTCGCCCTTGCAGGCCTTAGACTCGTGCGAAAAGACGCCCTGCATGCCGCCAAACGCGGTGTTCTGGGAGAGGACTTTCATGGAATGCTCCTTGGTATTGCTCAGCCGGCCAGCTGCACGGCCGCGTTGACCGCGGCGGCGACGAGCACGGTGTTGAAGAAGAACGAAACGATGGCGTGTATCAGGTTGATGCGCCGCATGGCCGTCTTGGTGATCGCGACATCGGAGGTCTGCGCCGTCATGCCGATGACGAAGGAAAAATAGAGGAAGTCAAAGCCGCCGGGCTCGGGCGTTTCAGGAAAATCGAGGCCGCGTGCCGGTTCGGCGGTCTGACCATCGGGCGCGGGGACCCAATAGACATGGGCATAGTGCATGGCCGCCATCATATGGACGGTCGCCCAGCCGAGCACGACCGAGGCAAAGGCGAGGCCGAGCGCCAACGCCGATCCGGTCTTCTCACCGTTGAGCGCAAAGAACAAGGACACAAGCGAACTTGCGGCCGCCCCAAATGTCACCAGCAGGATGACGACTTCGGGTTCGTCGGTATTCTTGGCGTGCGTCTTCAGGTGTCGGCCGGTCATCATCCGCAAGCGCCGCCAGCAGAGCACGAGGTAGACGCAGAAAAAGGTGATCGCAGCGCCTTCAAGCGCAAAGCGTCGCGCAACGAACCAGAGCACGGGCACGCTCGCGAGTGCGCAAAGAATGGCAGTATAGAACGGCCAGTGCCTGAGCTTCGTCGTCGCTGTCATCCGGATGTCCCTGCGATCCGCAACGCAAGTGGCTGCAGCGCGGTCATTTTTTCGCCTGCCGCGCGAGTCGGTCAAGCGTCTCGAGGAAGGCCGAACGATCGCGCTGTGTGAAGGCGGCGTTGTAGCCCTTGCTCTCGCCGGTCTCGCGCAGATGCTGCCCGAGGTCGCGCATGGCCGAAGCCATGCCGATGTTGCCCTTGTCGAAGATCCGGCCCGAAGGGCCGGTCACAAGCGCACCGGCGGCAACGCAGCGTACCGCAAGCGGCACGTCGGCAGTGATCACGATATCGCCTTCATGCGCCCGTTCGGCGATCCAGTTGTCGGCCGCATCGAAACCGGCCGAGACGATGACGTTGTGCACCATCGGGTCGCGCGAGGGGCGCAGTCCCGAATTGGCGACCAAGGTCACCTCGATCCCATGGCGCTCGGCGACCTTCAGGATCTCCGACTTCACCGGGCAGGCGTCTGCATCGACATAGATCATCTTGAATCAACTTCTCAACGGGACTGAAAAGGCGCCGGAAAATCAAACGACTCCGGCGCCTTCCTGAATCGGATCATGAGCAACTCCAGGAAAAGAGTGAAGCGGTTTTCCGTCCGGAGTTGCGTCATTTCCAGCTTAGTAGAGAACGACCGAGCGGATGCTTTCGCCCGAATGCATCAGCTCGAAGCCCTTGTTGATGTCTTCGAGCGGCATGGTGTGGGTGATCATCGGGTCGATCTCGATCTTGCCCTCCATGTACCAGTCGACGATCTTCGGCACGTCGGTGCGCCCGCG
>NZ_DASYGZ010000029.1:0-8112 GCF_035999135.1 Ensifer sp. | reverse complement strand
GCATGCCGGGATCACGCTGCATATCCAGAACATCTACGGCGCCAACAACCATCATATCGCCGAGACCTGTTTCAAGTCCGTCGCCCGCGTGCTCCGCACGGCAACCGAAATCGACCCGCGCCAGGCCGGCCGCGTTCCCTCCACCAAGGGGACCCTTGCCTAAGCGGCCAGTCACTGGCTGAAAAGATGGCTTCTTATCTGATCCTGACCCCGCCCGGTGCGCGTGCCGACGACGAGCGCGCGCGTTTCGTCGCCGACGGTTACTCCTGGTGGGCCTTTCTCTTCCCGGCGCTCTGGCTTCTCGCCAAGCGGCAATGGGTGATCGGAATCGCAGTTGCTGTTCTGCAGATTTCATTAATTTTCCTGTCGAGCCACGAAAACGGCTTCCTGCCGTCACTGCTGGCGCAGCTCGCGCTTCGGCTCGTCGTCGCGCTCGAAGGTCCGGTTCTGGTTGCGCGCAGCCTGATTTCCCGTGACTGGACGCTGCGCTCGATCGTGGCCGCGCCGAACCTTGAGACGGCCGAAGAGATCTACTTCACGAGCGTGGCCCCGGGCGAAAAGAGGCCTGTCCCGCCGTCCCCGGCCGATTGGACCGTGCGCCAGCCCGCAAAGGGCGGCACTGGCCTCGGCCTTTTTGATTCATACGGAGAACGCTGATGCGCGTCGCCATCATCGATTACGGCTCGGGCAACCTGCGCTCGGCCACCAAGGCCTTCGAACGGGCCGCCCGCGAGGCGGGCATTTCCGCCGAGATCGACCTCACCGACAGGCCGGAGCGGGTGGCGAGCGCCGACCGCATCGTGCTTCCGGGTGTCGGCGCCTATGCCGACTGCCGCCGCGGCCTTGCCGCCGTTTCCGGAATGGAGCAGGCGCTGACGGAAGCCGTCGAACAGGCCGGCCGCCCGTTTCTCGGCATCTGTGTCGGCATGCAGCTGATGTCGTCGCGCGGGCTTGAAAAGACCACCACGCACGGCTTCGGCTGGATTCCCGGCGACGTCGTCGAGATGACGCCGACCGACACCACGCTGAAGATCCCGCAGATCGGCTGGAACACGCTGACGCTCAAGCGCGCACACCCGCTGTTTGACGGCATCCGGGTTGGCGACAGCGGCCTGCATGCCTATTTCGTGCATTCCTACCATCTGGCGGCCGAAAACGCCGGCGACGTGGTTGCGGAGGCCGACTATGGCGGTCCTGTCACCGCCTTCGTTGCCAATGGCAACAAGGCCGGCTCGCAGTTCCACCCGGAAAAGAGCCAGGCGCTCGGCCTTGCCCTCATCTCGAATTTCCTGCGCTGGAAGCCCTGAGCTTTCGCCCGACTGATTGGACAGACCCATGATCCTTTTCCCCGCGATCGACCTGAAGGACGGGCAATGCGTGCGCCTGAAGCTTGGCGACATGGACCAGGCGACGGTTTACAATCCCGACCCGGCAGCCCAGGCCCGCGCCTTTGAAGACCAGGGCTTCGAGTGGCTGCACGTGGTCGACCTCAACGGCGCCTTCGCCGGCGAGACGGTCAACGGCGCCGCCGTCGACGCCATCCTCAAGGCGACGAAGAATCCGGTGCAACTCGGCGGCGGCATTCGCACGCTCGATCATATCGAAAACTGGCTGTCGCGCGGGCTTGCCCGCGTCATTCTCGGCACGGTCGCGGTGCGCGATCCGGCGCTCGTCATCGAGGCCTGCGCCAAGTTCCCGGGCAAGGTCGCCGTCGGCATCGACGCCAAGGGCGGCAAGGTTGCCGTCGAAGGCTGGGCCGAAGCGTCCGAGCTCGGCGTGATCGAACTTGCCAGGAAATTCGAAGGCGCCGGCGTGTCGGCGATCATCTATACCGACATCGACCGCGACGGCATCCTGACCGGCATCAACTGGGCATCGACCCTGGAACTGGCAGACGCGGTCTCCATTCCGGTGATCGCTTCCGGCGGCCTCGCCTCGATGGACGATATCCGCCGCATGGTCGAGCCGGACGCAAGGAAGCTCGAAGGCGCCATTTCCGGCCGCGCGCTTTATGACGGCCGTATCGACCCCAAGGAAGCGCTGGATCTGATCCGCGCCGCGAGAAAGGCCTGACCATGTCGCTCAAAGCCCGTGTCATTCCCTGCCTCGACGTCAAGGACGGCCGTGTGGTCAAGGGTGTCAACTTCGTCGACCTGATCGACGCCGGTGATCCGGTGGAAGCAGCGCGCGCCTATGATGCCGCCGGCGCCGACGAGCTCTGCTTCCTCGACATCACCGCCTCCTCGGACAATCGCGAGACGATCTTCGACGTCATCGCCCGCACCGCCGAACAGTGCTTCATGCCGCTGACGGTCGGCGGCGGCGTGCGCCAGGTTTCCGACATCCGCAAGCTGTTGCTCGCGGGCGCCGACAAGGTGTCGATCAACACGGCTGCGGTAAAGAACCCGGACTTCGTGGCCGAAGCCGCCGACAAGTTCGGCAACCAGTGCATCGTCGTCGCGATCGACGCCAAGAGAGTTTCAAAGGACGGCGAAACGGACCGCTGGGAGATCTTCACCCATGGCGGTCGCCAGCCGACCGGCATCGATGCGATCGAGTTTGCCCGCCGCGTCGTCGATCTCGGCGCCGGCGAAATCCTTCTGACCTCGATGGATCGCGACGGCACGAAGAGCGGTTATGACATCGCGCTGACGCGTGCGGTCGCCGATGCGGTTCGCGCGCCGGTCATTGCATCGGGCGGCGTCGGCACGCTCGACCACATGGTCGCCGGCATCAAGGACGGTCATGCGACCGCGGTTCTTGCTGCCTCCATCTTCCACTTCGGCACCTATAGCATTGGCGAAACCAAGCGCTATATGGCAGAGCATGGCATTGCCATGCGCCTCGACTAAGCCTCAGGAACTCCCATGGGCGACTTTACACTTTCCGATCTCGAGGCCATCGTCGCGACACGCGCAAAGGCGGCTCCGGACGAATCCTGGACGGCAAAACTCGTGGCGGGCGGCCAGCCGAAGGCGGCCAAGAAGCTCGGTGAAGAGGCGGTCGAGACAGTGATCGCTGCCATCAGCAACGACCGGGCGAATCTCGTCGCCGAGAGCGCCGATCTCCTTTATCATCTGATGGTCGTATTGAAGGTCGCAGACGTTCCGTTGCAGGATGTGCTCAACGAACTTCAGCGGCGGACCAACCAATCCGGCCTGCAGGAAAAGGCAAATCGGCAGACCCCATGACGATCGCGGCGAAAGACATCGAAGCAGCCGACCTTCCCGACAACCTCCAGAAGCGGGACTATTCGCCCTATCATTTCTTCACCGCCGAGGAATGGTCGCGCTTCCGTGCCGACACCCCGATGACGCTGACGGCCGACGAGGTGCAGCGGCTGCGCTCGCTGAACGACCCGGTGGATCTTCGCGAGGTCCGGCAGATCTACCTGTCGCTGTCGCGCCTGCTCTCGACCCATGTGGAATCGTCGCAGATGCTCTTCGAGCAGCGCAAGCGCTTCCTCACGATGTCGGAGACAAAGACGCCCTTCGTCATCGGCATTGCCGGATCGGTCGCCGTCGGCAAATCGACGACAGCACGTATTCTCGCACAACTCCTGTCGCGCTGGCCGTCGAGCCCGAAGGTCGATCTGGTGACGACGGATGGCTTTCTCTATCCGAACGCCGTGCTCCAGCGCGAAAACATGATGGACCGCAAGGGCTTCCCGGAAAGCTACGACGTCGGCGCGCTGCTGCGCTTCCTGTCGGCGATCAAGGCGGGCCAGCCGAACGTCAAGGCGCCGAGCTATTCGCACCTGACCTATGACGTGCTGCCGGACCAGTTCACCGTCATCGACCGGCCCGACATCCTGATCTTCGAAGGCATCAACGTGCTTCAGTCGCGCAACCTGCCCGCCGACGGCAAGATCGTGCCGATGGTCTCGGACTTCTTCGACTTCTCGATCTACATCGATGCCGAGGAAAGCCTGATCCACAGCTGGTACGTCAACCGCTTCATGCGGCTGCGCGAAACCGCCTTCAAGAACCCGGAATCCTACTTCCATCGTTATGCGACGATCAGCGAAGACGCCGCCCGCGCCATCGCCGAGGGCCTCTGGCACAACATCAATCTCAAGAACCTGCACCAGAACATCCTGCCGACGCGCCCGCGCGCCGACCTGATCCTGCAGAAAGGCCCGAACCATCTGACGGAAAAGGTGGCTCTCAGAAAGCTCTGAGCGGTCGGCCCAGAGCAATTGCAGGAAGAGCAATCTCAGAAAAAGTGAGAAGCGGTTTCCGTCCGAGGTTGCGCCGCTTCAGAGAGTTGCTCATGGATTGACGCGGCGGAGCGTCAGGTTGACTCGACCGCCGTTCTTCAGCAGCGTCGACGTATTGGGGTAAATCCGGTCGACGCCATGGAAGGCGAGCCGTCCCTCCCCGCCCAGGACGACGACATCACCGCTTTCGAGCCTGAACGACATAGTCTGCCCGCCGCGGGTGTTGCCGCCGACGCGAAACAGGCAGCTGTCGCCAAGCGAGATCGACACGACCGCCGTCTCCAGATCGCGCTCGTCGCGGTCCTGGTGCAGGCCCATGCGCGCCTCTTCGGAATAGAAGTTCACCAGACAGGCTTCCGGCGCTTTTTGGCTGGCGGAGACTGCGCTCCAGATCTCAAGCAGCGGATCCGGCATGGCCGGCCATGGGCGCCCGGTCACCGGATGTTGAGCCTGGTAACGATAGCCGCGATCCCGGTCCGTGACCCAGCCGAGCGATCCACAATTGGTCATGCGAACCGACATCGGTTTGCCTGTCTTCGGCATTTCCGGCACGAACAGCGGCGCTTCGGCAACGACCGAACGGATCGTCTCGACGAGATGTTCCTGGGCGGCGCGATCAAGATAGCCCGGAATATGTCTGACCCCTTTCGGGAGCACCTGCATTGAAAGCCCCTATTGCTGCAGGCCAAAAAGTGCCGCTGGCACGCCATAGCGCAGCGGCCAGCCCGCATAGGCCACATCCGTCGGCCCAACGACATGATCGACGAGGTTCCAGCGTCCATTGTGGAAGCTGACCAGCGCGAACACCGTCAGACCATCCATCATGTCGGCCTCGTCGCGCAACCCGGTTTGCGCAAGGTCGATCGTCCCGCCTCCCGGTCGCTGCGGCTCGACCTGCATGAACGCCCAATTCGGGACGACACGCATGATGGTTACGACAAATTCGACCGGCCCGCGCATTTCGGCCTCGACCGCCGGACGGATGGCGTCGAGGATGGCAGCACGTTCGACGCTGCCCTTCGCCGGCTCACGGAACGGTTCAGCGGAAGCAGCGCCGGCAAGGCAGAGCCCCACCAGCGCGGTGAAAACAAACCGCATGACGGACACGCTCAGGCCGCGTCGAGATCCGGAATGCGCAGAACCTGGCCGGGATAGATCTTGTCCGGATGCGTCAGCATCGGCTTGTTGGCCTCGAAGATGGCCGTGTTCTTGGCGCCCTTGCCCTTGCCATATTGCGCTTCGGCGATCTTCCAGAGGTTGTCGCCCTTCTTGACGGTGTAGAACACCGGCGCCTTGGCGGGGGCCGGTGCAGCACCCGCGTCGGCGACCTTGAGCTCAGAGGCTTCGACCGCAGAGACGCCGAGCGTGTTGCCGACAGCGACGACCGCCTTTTCGAAGGCGCTCTGGTCCTTCACGACGCCCTTCAGCACGACCTTGTCGCCGGCCATTTCGACCTGCACGTCCTTGGTGCCGAGATCGTGGGATGCCAGCTCCTTCTGCACGCTTTCCGCATCCGGTGCGTCGTCGTCGCCGCCGATGCCAAGCTTCTTGCCGGCGTTCTTGATAAAACTGAAAAGGCCCATGAACATCTCCTTTTACGAAATCACTGATCGATAAGAGAGGGCACGACCGCTCAAAGGCAAGGGAGCGGCCAAAAGAATCAATCGCCTCCGGGGCGGCCCCTCAGCTTCTTGATTTCACCGCGCCCGGACTTCTCCTTGAGGCGGCGTTCGACCGACCCGCGCGTCGGCTTGGTCTTCTTGCGCGGCGGCGGTGGCGGTTCGGCGGCCTTCAGGATCAGCTCCTTCAAGCGCTCGCGCGCGTCCTCACGGTTGCGCTCCTGGCTGCGAAAGCGGCTTGCCTCGATCATCAGCACGCCCTCTTTCGAGGCGCGACGGCCAGCAATCTTCAGGGCGTTGGACTTGATGCGGTCCGAAAGTGCGGGCGAGGCCAGAACGTTGAAGAACAGCTGGACCGCCGTCGAGACCTTGTTGACGTTCTGCCCGCCCGGCCCGCCCGCCAGCACGAACTGCTCCGACAGTTCCCAGCCGGCAATGACGATGCTGTCGTTGATGTAAAGCGGGTCGCTGGCCATAGTTCACCTCGACGCGATCTATGGCACAGAGCGAACCTCTTGCAAACACTTGAGCAAGAAACGAAAAACCCGGCCTCAAGGGCCGGGATTCACGTGAATCATAGCCGACGATGCTTATTCAGCGGCGAGCTGTGTGCCCGGCGCTGCGTCGCGGACGCTGCCATCCACATGCTCTTCGAACTTGGCAAAGTTGGTGATGAACATGTCGACGAGGCGATTGGCCTGCGCGTCGTAGGCCGAGCTATCGGCCCAGGTCGAGCGCGGATCAAGGATGCCGTCGTCGACACCCGGAACCGAGACCGGAACCGCAAAGCCGAAGTTGGCGTCGGTGCGCAGTTCGGCCGCGTTCAGCGATCCGTCAAGGGCAGCGGCGAGCAGAGCACGCGTTACCTTGATCGGCATGCGGCTGCCGGTGCCGTAGGCGCCGCCGGTCCAGCCGGTGTTGACCAGCCAGCAGGTGACGCCGTTCTTGGCGATCAGGTCCTTCAACAGGTTGCCGTATTCGGACGGGTGACGCGGCATGAACGGTGCGCCGAAGCAGGTCGAGAACGTGGCTTCCGGCTCGGTGACGCCCTTTTCCGTGCCGGCGACCTTGGCGGTGTAGCCGGAGAGGAAGTGGTACATCGCCTGTTCCGGCGTCAGCTTGGCGATCGGCGGCATCACGCCGAAGGCATCGGCCGTCAGCATGATGATCGTCCGCGGCTGCGGTGCCGTGCCGGTGGCGCTGGCGTTCGGGATGAAGTCGAGCGGATAGGCGCAACGGGTGTTTTCGGTCAGCGAACCGTCATCGAAATCCGGAACACGGCGCTCGTCGAGCACGACGTTTTCCATGACGGTACCGAAGCGGCGGGTCGTCGCGTAGATTTCCGGCTCGGCGGCTTCCGACAGGCGGATCGCCTTGGCGTAGCAGCCGCCCTCGAAGTTGAAGACGCCGTCCTCGCCCCAGCCGTGCTCGTCATCGCCGATCAGCGTGCGGGTCGGGTCGGCGGAAAGCGTCGTCTTGCCGGTGCCGGACAGGCCGAAGAAGATCGCGGTGTCGCCTTGCGGGCCGACATTGGCCGAGCAGTGCATCGGCATGACGCCCTTCTTCGGCAGCAGGTAGTTGAGAACGGTGAAGACCGACTTCTTCATTTCGCCGGCATAGGACGTGCCGCCGATCAGGATCAGGCCGTTGGTGAAGTCGCAGGCAATTACCGTCTCGGTGCGGCAGCCATAGCGCTCCGGGTCGGCCTTGAAGCTCGGCAGATCGATGATCGTCAGCTTCGGCAGGAAGGAGCCGAGCGCCTCGCGGGCCGGGCGGATCAGCAGGTTGCGGATGAACAGCGAGTGCCAGGCATATTCGGTGACGACGCGGGTCGGAAGCGCGTTGTCGGCATCGGCGCCGCCGACGAGGTCCTGGACGTAAAGCGACATGCCCTTGGCATGCTCGAGCATGTCCTTCCGCAGCAGAGCGAAATGCTCCGGCGACATCGGCTTGTTGTTGTCCCACCAGATCTGGTCGTCGGTGTTCGCATCGCGGACGACAAACTTGTCCTTCGGCGAGCGGCCGGTGTGCTGGCCGGTACGGGCAACCAGTGCGCCGTGTGCGGTCAGCTGAGCCTCGCCACGGCGAAGGGCTTCTTCATAAAGCTCCGGGGCTTCGAAGTTGAACCGGACCGTTTCCAGGTCGGTAAAGCCGAGTTTTTCCAAGCCGTTCGCCAGATTGCGAGTGCCGAGTTGCTCCATGGTCAAGCTTCCTTCGTGTTTGGCCATTGGCGTTGAATTTCGCCGGACCTTACTTGCATGCTCGCTCAAAAAC
>NZ_DASYGZ010000173.1:0-60406 GCF_035999135.1 Ensifer sp. | reverse complement strand
CCGCATGGTCGAGCAGCTGGAACAGGCGCATGCGCGCGGCGAAAAGGCCAAGCAGCTTGACGACGAGTTCCTCGACGCCATCGACCAGGGCATGCCGCCGGCCGGTGGCCTCGGCATCGGCGTCGACCGCCTGATCATGCTTCTGACCAACGCACCGTCGATCCGCGACGTCATCCTCTTCCCGGCCCGTCGCCAGAAGGCCGACTGACCGGCGGTAGAATTTCTGTCAAACGAAAAAGCCCGGCGTTTGCGCCGGGCTTTTTTGCTTTTCGGATCGATTAAGGTTTGGCGCCGGCCGTAGCGCAGTCTTAGTGACCTGCCGGTGCCTCGGCAGTTTCCTCGGGCTTGGCCTCATGCTCGCCGCCGCCTGCTTTCGCATGCTCGCCACCGCCGGCCTCGGCGGCTGCACCCTCTGCCGGCTCCGCCGAGGGATCGATGCACGGTGAATGATCGTCCATGGAGGCCATCAGGTTGCGCACATCGTCGAGCGAAAGGTCGACGGTCTTGCCGTGAAAGGCGCCGACCGAATTTGCCGTGCCTTCGTTGTAGGACGCGCGGAATGTCTCGCTCATGCCTGGCACGCTCTGTGGGCCCGGCGCAAAGAGTACCTGCGCCCCAACCGCAGCACCGCGCACCTGGGCCCGTTCCTCGGGCCCGGCGGAATCGAGAACGACCACCTGATAGAGATCGGCCTTCTCGGCCTTGGCCAATGCCCCCACGACGCGCAGCGCCGTGCGGATGCGCGCCTGGCCGTCTGCGCGATCGGTCTTGACGTGCATGCGGATCCACCGTTGACCGTTGTGGCTGAGCTTCAGCGTTCGGATCAGCGTGCATTCGAGCCCGGAGGCTTTCGGCTCGTTCATCCGCGTCATCAGCGCGTCGCGGCTGACATAGACCGCAGCGCCACCGGAGGCGGCAGAAACGCCGAAGGCGGCCGTAAGAATGACCAGCAGCCGTTTCGATGGCCGGATCTTGCCGAGGATAGCCTTCACGCGCGTCACTCCGCCGTCATGTCCAGAATTAAGGGAAGCCCAAAGGCTGAACCTCAAGACTAGGCCGACGACCTTTCGGAAAGTTTAAATTGTGACGGCGAAAGTTCGGCAGCTTCGCCGCGTGGTTCCGCGCAAAGCCAAGCGACAGCGACCCGACATGGGCAAGACCATGCGCCACAAGAGTCCGGGGACGCTTCGCCGCGAGGTGATTGACTTTCACGGCCATCTTGCCTCCATTGCGGGCCGTCAAACACAAGAACAAGAAAAGAAGAACGAAATGCACAAAGTCATCTTTGATACGGACCCGGGCATCGACGATGCGATGGCGCTGCTGTTCCTGCACCGCCACCCGGCCATCGACCTGATCGGCATCACCACCGTCTTCGGCAATGCCTCGGTCGAGACCACGACCCGCAACGCGCTGTTTCTGAAGCGTGAGTGGGGCATCGACGCACCGGTCGCCAAGGGCCTCGACAAGACCTTCAATCCCGACCGTCCGCATGTCGGCTGGCCGACCTTCATCCACGGCGATGACGGCCTCGGCAACATCGACGTGCCCGAGACGGTCGACCTGCCGGTTGATCCGCGCCCGGCCCATCGCTTCATCATCGACACCGTGCGCGCCCATCCGGGCGAAGTGACGCTGATCGCGGTCGGCCGCATGACCAACCTGGCGCTGGCGCTGCGCGAGGACCCGGACTTCGCAGCCCTCGTGCGCGAAGTCGTCATCATGGGTGGCGCCTTCGACGTCAACGGCAACATCACGCCCGCTGCCGAAGCCAACATCCATGGCGACCCGGAAGCCGCCGACGTGGTGATGGCCGCCCAATGGCCGGTCACCGTCGTCGGCCTCGACGTCACCACCAAGACCGTCATGACCAAGGCGATGATCGCCGACATCGCCGAGCGCGGCGGCGAAGCCGGTAAGCTGCTCGCCGACATCTCGAAGTTCTACGTGACCTTCTATGAGCAGCACGTGCCCGATGGCATGGTCGTTCACGACAGCTGCGCCTGCGCCTATGTCGTTGCGCCCGAGCTCTTCACCGTCAGAAGCGGCGCGATCCGCGTCGTCTGCGGTGGCATTGCCGACGGCCAGACGATCCAGAGCCCCGACAACAGGCTGTTCCCGCCAAGCCCCTGGGACGACCTGCCGAGCCAGAAGGCCTGCATCGACATCGATGCGGCCCGCACGCTGAAGCTGATCGGCGACACGCTGGTTCTGGGCGGCTGAACCTCCTCGAGGCGCGCCCGACGCCGCGCCTCGAAAAAGGTCGATACGATGGCTGGCGGACGCGCGTTCGCCGGCTATCTTTATGTCCATGAAACCGGACGCCCTGCTCTATCCTGCCCCCAAAGGCCTCTACTGCCCGATCGGCGACTTCTACATCGACCCGGTGCAACCGGTCGAAAGAGCGCTGATCACCCATGGCCATTCCGACCACGCCCGCTCCGGCCACGGCCAGGTGCTCGCCACCCGCGAGACCCTCGACATCATGGGCATCCGCTACGGCGACGGCTTCTGCGGAACGAGCCAGCCGATCGCGCTTGGCGAAACGCTCACCGTCGACGGCGTCGACGTGAGCTTCCATCCGGCCGGCCACGTGCTCGGCTCGGCGCAGATATCGGTCCGCACGCAAGGCACCCGGATCGTCGTCTCCGGTGACTACAAACGCAGGCGGGACCCGACCTGCGCCGGCTTCGAGCCGGTTTCCTGCGATGTCTTCATCACCGAGGCGACCTTCGGCCTTCCCGTTTTCCATCATCCGGACGACCGGGCCGAGACACGCAAGCTTTTGACATCGCTCACGCAATTTCCCGAGCGCACTCACGTCGTCGGCGCCTATGCGCTCGGCAAGGCGCAGCGGGTGATCGCGCTCCTGCGCGAAGCGGGCTATGACGAGCCGATCTTCATCCACGGCGCCCTGCAGCGGCTTTGCGACTACTACCAGACCCAGGCTATCGAGCTTGGCGATCTTCGCCCGGCGACACTTGCGGCCGACGAGAAGCAGGATTTCAGGGGCACGATCGTGATCGGCCCCCCGGCTGCGTTTGCCGACCGCTGGTCGCGTCGCTTCGCCGACCCGATCGCGAGCTTCGCCTCGGGCTGGATGCTGATCCGGCAGCGGGCGAAACAGCGTGGCGTCGAACTGCCGCTCGTCATCTCCGACCATTGCGACTGGGCCGAGCTCACCCAAACGATCACCGAGATCGCGCCGGCGGAAGTGTGGGTGACGCACGGCCGCGAGGAGGCGCTGGTGCGCTGGTGCGAGCTTCAGGGCATCGCCGCGCGTCCGCTGCATCTCGTCGGCTACGACGACGAGGGGGAGTGACCGATGCACGCCTTCGCCGAACTGCTCGACCGCCTGGTCTTGAGCCCTCAGCGCAACTCCAAGATCCGCCTTCTCGTCGACTATTTCCGCACCGCGCCCGATCCCGATCGGGGCTACGCGCTGGCAGCGATCGCCGGTACGCTGTCCCTGAGCACGGTTAAGCCGGCGATGATCCGCGACCTCCTGCTTGAACGCATGGACCCCGTGCTCTTCCAGTACTCCTACGATTATGTCGGCGACCTCGCCGAAACCGTGTCGCTGGTGTGGGAGCCGCCGGCCGGCACAGTGCAGGCGGATATCCCGCTCGGGGAAGCGGTGGAGCGGCTGCAACGCACGGGCCGCGCCGATGTGCGCAGCGTCGTGCGCGACATGCTCGACCGCCTCGACACACCGGCGCGTTTCGCCTTTCTCAAACTCGTGACGGGCGGCCTGCGCATCGGCGTCTCGGCCAGGCTCGCCAAGCAGGCGCTGGCCGAGATGGGCGACAAGGACGCTTCGGAGATCGAGACCCTCTGGCACGGCCTGTCGCCGCCCTATCTGCCGCTGTTTTTATGGCTCTCGGGAGAGGGCGAAAAGCCGGCGCTTTCGACGCCCGCCGTCTTCCATTCGGTCATGCTCGCCAATCCCGTCGGCGAAGGTGATCTCGACGGGCTTGACCCGAACGATTTCGCTGCCGAATGGAAGTGGGACGGCATCCGCGTGCAGCTCGCCAATATCGGTGGCACAAGGCGGCTCTATTCGCGCAGCGGCGACGAGATTTCGAGCGCCTTTCCCGACGTACTGGAGGCAGCCGATTTCACCGGCGTCATCGACGGCGAACTGCTCGTCGGTGGCACCGCGCGCACCAACCGGCAAACAAGAAGCTTTTCCGACCTTCAGCAACGGCTCAACCGCAAGACGGTCGGCCAGAAGCTGATCGATAGCCATCCCGCCTTCATCCGGGCCTATGACGTCCTCTTTGCCGGAGAAAGGGACGTTCGCCCGGAAAGTTTCGTTGAACGACGGGCCCTGCTTACGGATCTGGTCGAGCAAGCGTCGCCGCAGCATTTCGACCTGTCGCCGCTGGTGCCGTTTTCGTCCTGGGACGAACTCGACCGGCTGCGCGCCGACCCGCCCGATCCGGTGATCGAGGGCATCATGCTGAAGCGGCTCGATTCCCCCTATACACCGGGCCGCATCAAGGGGCCGTGGTTCAAGTGGAAACGGGCGCCCTACAACATCGACGCGGTGCTCCTCTACGCCCAACGCGGCCACGGCAAGCGTTCGAGCTACTATTCCGACTTCACCTTCGGCGCCTGGACCGTCGTCGACGGCAAGGAGACGCTGGTGCCGGTCGGCAAGGCCTATTTCGGCTTCACCGACGCTGAGCTCGAAATCCTTGACCGCTTCGTCCGGGACAACACCACCGAACGGTTCGGGCCGGTGCGGGCGTTGCGCGCCGAGCCGGACTTCGGATTCGTCGTCGAGGTCGCTTTCGAGGGTATCAACCGCTCGACCCGGCACAAATCCGGTGTGGCCATGCGTTTTCCGCGTATTGCCCGCCTGAGACAGGACAAGCTGCCACGCGATGCCGACCGGCTGGAGACGCTATTGGCCATGATCGAAACGCGCGAAAGCACCTAAATTCGGGAACATCCCTCGCCGCTTTCGCGTTGGCCAGAGCAACCAACCGAAAGGCGGTGTCCCATGCCAGCCAAGTCGAAAGCCCAGCAGCGCGCCGCCGGAGCGGCGCTGGCCGCCAAGCGCGGCGAGGTCAAGAAATCGAGCCTGAAGGGTGCTTCGCGCGAGATGGAAAAATCCATGACCGAGGGCGAACTCGAAGATCTTGCCGAAACCAAGCACAAGAACCTGCCTGAGCACAAAACTGACAAAGGCTGAGCGGAACAAAAGCGGCGGCTAAAACAAGGTTTATTAAGACCCTTTTGGGATTATCCGGCTCAAGACTTAGCCATTCGCGTGCCGCCGGGGTGTTTTGTGCCTGCCAGACATGCTTTCAACCTCGGAATGAAAAGGCTCTCCAGAGTTCTGACCCCGAGTTACATTCCGGCGCTGATCGCGGCTTTCGTCGTTTGTGTCGCAGGTATTCTCGCAGACAATCAGAACCAGGTCGTCTCGGAGGCGCGCATCCGCGCCCGGGTTGCCGACGAGTTGAACCCGATCCGCTCCAAGCTCGAAGCCAACGTCAACGGCAACATCCAGCTGGTGCGCGGGCTGATCGGCACGCTCGCCACCGAGCCGGGCATGGACCAGCAGCGATTTGCAGCGCTTTCCCGCGGCATCTTCACCGAGCGCTCGCAACTGCGCAGCATTGCGGCCGCCCCCGATCTCATCGTCTCGATGGTCTATCCGGTCGAAGGAAACCAGAAGGCACTCGGCCTTGACTACCGCAGGAACGAAGCACAGCGCACCGCCGTGATGCGCGTCAGGGACACCGGCCAGATGGTGCTTGCCGGCCCGGTTGACCTCGTCCAGGGCGGGCGCGGGCTTATCGGGCGCTTTCCCGTCTCGATCGACGCCGGCGGCGGCAGCAATCATTTCTGGGGCATCGTTTCGGCCATCATCGACCTCGACCGCCTTTACGCCGACAGCGGCCTCTTGGCCGACGGATTGGGCATCGACGTCGCCATCGCGGGACGTGACGGAACCGGTGCGAAGGGCGCGGTGTTCTTCGGCGCGCCTGAAATTTTCCAACATGCGCCGGTCGAAATGACGGTGCTCCTGCCCGGCGGTTCATGGCACATCGCCGCCGTTCCGCGAGGTGGCTGGCCGACAACCGCGGGCAACGCCTGGTTCATCCGCGGCCTGATCATTCTCGGCGGCCTGATGATCATCCTGCCGATGGTCTTGACCGGGCGGCTGATGAGCGAGCGCCAGAGCAACATACGCGCGCTCAGGCACAGCAAAGGGCAGCTGCAGGAACTCTCCCACCGCCTGAAGATCGCGCTCGACTCCTCGCAGATCGGCATCTGGGAACTCGACATCGCCAGCGGCAAGCTGCTCTGGGACGAGCGGACGAAGGAACTCTATGGCCGCAAGGGATCGATGCGTCAGGCCTATGACGACTGGAAGGAGACCCTGCATCCGGACGACCTTGGTCGCGCCGAACGGGAGTTTGACGAGGCTCTCGAAAGCGGTCTGTCCTACAACTCCGATTTCCGCATCCGGCTTCCCGACGGCAGTGCCCGTCACGTCCGCGCGATCGGCTCAAGCTATGTCGGCGCCGATGGGCGACGAAAGATCGTCGGGGTCAACTGGGACGTGACCAACGACATCGAGACGCGCGAAACGCTTTTCGAAGCCAAGCGGCTTGCCGAAGCGCACAGCGCCGAGCTCGAAGCGGCACGCCACCGCATGGAATTCAATGCGCTGCACGATCCGCTGACGGGGCTGCCCAACCGCCGGTTCCTCGATCAGGTTCTGGCCGATCGCAGCAAGCATTTCGATCCGGACGCCCGGCTCAGCATCTTTCACATGGACCTCGACCGGTTCAAGCAGATCAACGACACGCTCGGCCATGCCGCAGGCGACGAAATCCTGCGCCATGCCGCAGCTCTCCTCAGCGGCAATGCCAACGAGACGGATTTCGTGGCCCGGATCGGCGGCGACGAATTCGTCATCGTCAGGCAGAACGGCGGGGCGGAACCGGACGCGCGGCTGGCCGCCCGCATCATCGAAGCGATGAGCGTGCCGGTGCGCTACAAGGATCAGGAGTGCCGCATCGGTGTCAGCATCGGCATCGCCGCCCAGAACCATGCAGCCGATGATCTGTCGCAGGTGCTGGTCAACGCCGATATCGCGCTCTACGAAGCCAAGCGCCGCGGCCGCAACCGGCACGAGACGTTCACCGGCGAATTGAAGACCGCAGTCTTCAAGACCAAGCAGACCGCCGACGAAATTCTTCGCGGGCTCGAACACAACGAGTTCATCGCCCATTTCCAGCCGCAGTTCTGCCCGCGTTCGCTCGATATCATCGGCGTCGAGGCGCTGGCGCGCTGGGATCACCCGACGAAGGGACTGCTTGGGCCCCATACCTTCCTCAAGACCGCCGAAGACATCAATGTCGTCGCCGCGATCGACCAGGCGATCCTGGAACAGGCGCTGTTCCAGATCTACCGATGGGAGGCCGCGGGCATCCATATCCCGAAGGTCTCGGTCAATCTTTCCTATGCGCGGCTGCACGACGAAAACCTGATCGATCGTCTCGAACAGCTGCAGATCCCGGCCGGGCGCCTCTCGTTCGAACTGCTGGAATCGATCTCCTTCGACGAAAGCGACATGACGGTGCTGTCGAACATTCGCCGGATCAAGGAACTGGGCATCGACATCGAGATCGACGACTTCGGCACCGGCTACGCCTCGATCGTCAGCCTGTTGAAGCTGACGCCGCGGCGGTTGAAGATCGACCGTCAGCTGGTCCTGCCGATCCTCAAGTCCCCGGCCGAAAAACGCCTGGTCGAATCGATCATCGATATTGGCATCTCCCTCGGCATTGACGTGATCGCCGAAGGCGTCGAGACCTTGGAACACGCCCACATGTTGAAGGAGCTTGGATGCTACGGGCTGCAGGGCTACGCCTTCGCCCGCCCGATGAACGCCAACGATCTTGCAACCTTCGCCTTCGAGCGCCGCTGGCTCGCAGCCTGAGGCGCGCTTTCCCCTTGAGCTAAAAAGCACGGGTGCGTGCATTTTTCGCACACTCAAGGCTTGGCAGTCCCGCCGCGAATCGCCATAAAAACAATTGCCTGCCTCCGCAAAAGCGGACCTGGCGGCATCATTTGCGACAGTCGCTGGCGCGACCGTCCTCCAGGGCCTCTAGGGCGTCCCGCTTCAAGTGACATCACCGAAAGCGGACAAGATGCTCTAGAATCAAAATCCTAGGGTATCCTTCGCGCGTTTGTCTGAACGCGCAGCGCCCTGGTGCCCGCCCTCCATGAGAACCGAACGAAGGGAACGGTACGATCGAATACGCGGGAAAATTGCTTTCTGTCTTCATCCTCGCCCCATTTGCGGGAAGCCTCCTTGCAATCTTCTTTCCGCCCGAACAGCGCGGCGCGACAGCCTGGTTCGCCGGCGCGATCGCGCTCCTGTGTTTCCTCGTCGCGGCCGGTCTCTATCCCTTCGTCACCTCTGGTGGCGTGCTGCGCTACGATATCGCCTGGTTGCCCGAGTTCGGCCTCAACTTCACGCTCCGCATGGACGGGTTCGCCTGGCTCTTCACGGTGCTCGTCACCGCGATCGGCGTGCTCGTGGTGCTCTATGCGCGCTACTACATGGCCGCCGAGGATCCGGTGCCGCGCTTCCTGTCGCTGTTTCTCGCCTTCATGGGCTCGATGCTCGGCGTGGTGCTTTCGGGCAATCTGATCCTGCTCGCCGTCTTCTGGGAACTGACGAGCATCGTCTCGTTCCTGCTGATCGGCTACTGGCACCACAATGCGCACGCCCGCGACGGCGCCCGCATGGCGCTGACCGTCACCGGCACCGGCGGCCTTTGCATGCTCGTCGGTTTTCTGATCATCGGCCGCATCATCGGCAGCTATGATCTCGACGTCGTTCTGGCCTCGGGCGACGCGATCCGCAACTCGCCGCTCTATATCCCGGTTCTGATCCTGGTCCTGCTCGGGGCGCTGACGAAGAGCGCGCAGTTTCCGTTCCATTTCTGGCTGCCACACGCCATGGCCGCGCCGACGCCGGTCTCGGCCTATCTGCATTCGGCGACCATGGTGAAGGCCGGCGTCTTCCTGCTTGTGCGCCTGTGGCCGGTCCTGGCCGGCACCGAGGCCTGGTTCTGGATCGTCGGTCTCGCCGGCCTGTCGACGCTGCTGCTCGGAGCCTATTTCGCGATCTTCCAGCAGGACCTCAAAGGCCTGCTTGCCTATTCCACCATCAGCCATCTCGGCCTGATCACCGTGCTCTTGAGCCTCGGCAGCCCGCTTGCCGCCGTCGCCGCCGTGTTCCACATCGTCAACCACGCCACCTTCAAGGCATCGCTGTTCATGGCGGCCGGCATCATCGACCACGAGACCGGGACGCGCGACATGCGCAAGCTCGGCGGGCTGATCCGCTACATGCCCGGAACCGCCGTTCTCGCCATGGTCGCAAGCGCCGCCATGGCCGGCGTGCCGCTCTTGAACGGTTTCATCTCCAAGGAAATGTTCTTCGCCGAAGCAATCGAGACCCATCAGGCCAACATTCTCGACACGATGACGCCTTATGTCGCGACGCTCGCCGGCATGTTTGCGGTGACCTATTCGCTGCGCTTCATCCACAGCGTCTTCTTCGGCAAGACGCCTGAGGACATGCCGAAGATACCGCACGAGCCGCCGCGCTGGATGCGCGCGCCGATCGAGTTCCTGGTGCTCGCCTGCCTCGTGGTCGGGATCATTCCGGCGATCACCATCGGCCCCTTCCTGCACACGGCAATCGTGTCGATCCTCGGCGCCAGCGCGCCCTATTACAGCCTGTCCGTCTGGCATGGCTGGAACCTGCCGCTGATCATGAGCTTCGTGGCGCTCGCCGGCGGCATCGGCCTCTATTTCCTGATGCGCAACTATCTCGCCACCAGCGTCGAGGGGCCGCCGATCTTCCGGCTTTTGCACGGCCAGCGCATCTTCGAGCGCGTTCTGGTGACGCTGTCATGGAAGTGGGCGCGCGCGCTCGAGCAGAATCTCGGCACCCGACGGCTGCAGCCGCAGATGCGCTTCCTCGTCTTCATCGCCGTTGCCGCCGGCGCGTTGCCCTTGCTTATCACCCATTTCGAGCTGCCGCCGCTTCTCGTGCGCAGCATCGACCCGGCTTTCGCGCTCATCTGGGCCGTCGGCACCGCCTGCGCCATCGGCGCGGCAATCCTTGCAAAGTTCCATCGGCTGGCCGCACTCGTGCTGCTTGGCGGCGCCGGTCTTTCGACCTGCCTCACCTTCGTCTGGCTCTCGGCCCCGGACCTTGCGGTGACGCAGCTGCTCGTCGAGATCGTCACCACGGTGCTCATCCTGCTCGGCCTGCGCTGGCTGCCGAAACGCATCGAGGACACGCAGGAGAACGAACTCCTGTCTCTGAGAGTTCGCTTCCGCCGCCTGCGCGACTTCCTGCTCGCCGTCACCGCCGGTGGCGGCGTGGCGCTGATCGCCTATACGATGATGACCCGTCCCCTGCCCGAGACCATCTCCAGCTATTTCCTCGAGCGCGCCTACAAGGAAGGCGGCGGCACCAACGTCGTCAACGTCATCCTCGTCGACTTCCGCGGCTTCGACACCCTTGGAGAAATCGCGGTGCTGGCGATCGTAGCACTCACGGTCTTCGCCCTGCTCCTGCGGTTCCGCCCCCAGGCCGACAGCCTGGAAGCGCCAGAACAGCAGCGCGTCCAGAACGCCTTCGACGACGACCACCCGGATCGCAGCAAGGGCGACAGCGTCGCCGAATACCTCTTCGTTCCCTCTGTCATCATGCGCTGGATGTTCCCGGTCATCGGCATGCTCGCCGCCTATCTGTTCCTGCGCGGCCATGACCTGCCCGGCGGCGGCTTTGCCGCGGGGATCGCGATGTCGATCGGCTTCATCCTGCAATACATGTCCGGCGGAACGCGCTGGGTCGAGGAGCGGCTGCGCATCCATCCGCTGCGCTGGATGAGCATCGGGCTCCTGGTCGCCACCGCGACCGGGGTCGGCTCGTGGCTGTTCGGCTACCCGTTCCTGACCTCGCACGCGCAGTACGTCACGTTGCCGATCGTCGGCAAGTTCCCGCTGGCGAGCGCCCTGTTCTTCGATCTCGGCGTCTTCTCGCTGGTGCTCGGCGCCACCGTGCTGATCTTGATCGCGCTTGCCCACCAATCGATCCGCGCACCGCGTGCGCATCAACGGGCCATGCGCGCCGGCAAGGAGGCACGCTGATGGAGCTCATCTTGTCCGTTGCGATCGGCGTACTGACCGCCTCCGGCGTCTACCTGCTGCTTCGCCCGCGCACCTATCAGGTGATCATCGGGCTCTCGCTGCTCTCCTATGCGGTGAACCTCTTCATCTTCGGCATGGGTCGTCTTCGCGTCAACGCGCCTCCGGTTCTGGAACCCGGCGGTGTCGGCGACCTCAGCCGCTACACCGATCCGGTGCCGCAGGCTCTCGTCCTCACCGCCATCGTCATCGGCTTTGCCATGACGGCGCTCTTCCTCGTCGTGCTGCTCGCCTCGCGCGGCTTCACCGGCACGGACCACGTCGACGGCCGGGAGCAGCGCCATGACTGAATGGACGCACCACCTCTTGATCCTGCCGATCCTTTTGCCGCTGGTCGTCGGCGCGGCGATGATCCCGATCGACGAGCGCAACCGCTCGCTCAAGGGCATCATGGGCTTCGTCTCGACGCTTGCGCTCTTCATCCTCTCAATCGTGCTGATGCGCATGGCCTCGTCGGGCGAAGCGTCCAACGTCTATCAGCTCGGCAACTGGCCGGCCCCCTTCGGCATCGTGCTGGTGCTCGATCGCCTGTCGGCTCTGATGCTGTGCCTGACCAGCGGTCTGGCGCTGGCGGCCCAGACCTACTCGATCGCCCGCTGGCACACAGCCGGCCATCACTTCCATTCGCTGTTCCAGCTGCTGATCGCCGGCCTTAACGGTTCGTTCCTGACCGGCGACCTCTTCAATCTCTTCGTCTTCTTCGAGATGATGCTGGCCGCGTCCTATGGCCTGTTGCTGCACGGCTCCGGACCGCTCCGCGTCAAGGCGGGGCTGCACTACGTGGCGATCAACCTTGCGGCATCGTCGCTGTTCCTGATCGGCGTCAGCCTGATCTACGGCGCGACCGGCACGCTCAACATGGCCGACCTCTCGGTGAAACTGGCGACGCTTTCGCCAAACGACCGCCAGATGGTCGAAGTCGGCGCCGGGGTACTCGGCGTCGCCTTCCTGGTGAAGGCCGGCATGTGGCCCTTGAGTTTCTGGCTGCCGACCGCCTATTCGGCGGCAACGCCGCCCGTCGCCGCGGTCTTTGCGATCCTGACCAAGGTCGGCATCTACGTCATCCTGCGGCTGTCGCTGCTGGTGTTCGGCGCAGGTGCCGGAGCCTCGGCGGGCTTCGGGCAGCCGGTGCTTCTTGCCGGCGGATTGCTCACCATCGCCTTCGGCGCGATCGGCGTGCTCGCCTCCCAGGCGATGGGCCGTCTTGCTGCCTATTCGGTGCTCGTCTCGTCAGGCACCCTGCTTGCCGCCATCGGCCTCGGCCACGCGAGCATGATCGCCGGTGCGCTGTTTTATCTGGTCAGCTCGACGCTGACGATCTCGGCCTTCTTCCTCCTGATCGAGCTGGTCGAGCGTGGCCGTGACGCCGGCGCCGACGTTCTCGCGGTGACGATGGAAGCCTATGGCGATGCCGACGAGGACGAAGAGGAAGAAGAGGCGGGCTCCGCCATCCCCGGCACCATGGCCATCCTTGGGCTTTGCTTCTGCCTGTGCGCGCTGCTCCTTGCCGGCCTGCCGCCGCTCTCGGGCTTCGTCGCCAAGTTTGCGATCCTTGGCGGGCTCTTCGGCCTGTCGGGCGGAGATGCCGCTCCGGCAATTTCTGCCGCCGACTGGACCTATGTGACGCTGCTGATCGTCTCCGGTCTCGCCGCGATGATCGCCATGAACCGCGTCGGCATCCGCACCTTCTGGGCGTCGATCGAAAACACGGTTCCGCGCGTCGTCGTCATCGAAATAACACCGGTGGCGGTGCTGCTGGCCGCCTGCATCTTCCTGAGCCTCCAGGCCGGGCCGATCATGGGCTACATGCAGGCGACCGCGGATTCACTGATGAACCCGGCAGGCTATGCCGAACGCGTGCTCAACGCACCCAGGGCGGGAGGCTGATCGCCGATGCGCACCTGGTTCCCCTATCCGCTCCTGACCGTCGCCCTGCTCTTCGTCTGGCTGCTGCTCAATCAATCCATCGCCCCCGGCACCGTCGTCATGGGTACGCTGCTTGCGACCGGCCTTGGCTGGGTGACGCTGAAGCTCAGCCCCTTGCGCTCGCATCCGCGCCGGATCCTCTTTGCCGTGCGCTTCGGCTTCACGGTGGCGCTTGATGTCATCCGGTCCAACCTCGCGGTTGCCGGCGTCATCCTGCGCGCGCGGCGCCGGCCGCCGAGTTCCGGCTTCCTGACCGTCGACCTCGACCTAGAGGACGAAAATGCCTTGGCGCTGCTTGCCTGCGTCATGACGGCGACACCCGGAACCGCCTGGCTCGAATACGACCGTCTGCGAAAATCCCTGCTTTTCCACGTGCTCGACATGGAGAACGAGGACGTCTGGATCCAGACGGTCAAGCGCTACGAAGCCGCCCTGAAGGAGATTTTCGGATGATGGAACTCTCGATCATCTGGTCGCTGCTGATCGCCCAGATCATGATCGGCCTGGCGATGGCCTTGGCCTTCTACCGCATGGTCAGGGGGCCGCGCGCCCAGGACCGCATCCTCGGCCTCGACACGCTCTACATCAACGCCATGCTGATGCTTCTGACCTTTGGTATCCGTACCGCCAATTCGCTCTATTTCGAGTCGGCGTTGATCGTCGCGCTCATCGGCTTCGTCTCGTCGATCGCCTTTGGCAAGTTCCTGATGCGCGGGGAGATCATCGAATGAGCCACCTCACCGACCTTCCCGTCTGGGCGGGCGTACTCGTCTGCGGTCTGACGCTTGTCGGAGCCGCCATCGCGCTCATCGGCGCGACAGGCCTGCTCCGTCTTTCCAACTTCTACGAACGCCTGCACGCGCCGACGCTGGCAACCAGTGGCGGCGTGCTTTTGATCAGCATCGCCTCGATCATCTGTTTCGCCGTGCTCCAGAGCCGCTGGGTGTTCCACGAGATCCTGATCATCGTTTTCGTCGTCGTCACGACGCCGGTGACGCTGATGCTGCTCGGGCAGGCCGCCCTTTATCGCGACCGCGTCGAAGAACAGCGCGGCGTCCCGCTCAAGCAGCGCCCGCCGCGCGAAGACCCGGCCGAGCAAGAATAAGCCACTGGCAGCGCCGACGCCTTACTCGCCGCGTCCGCGGAACCGCCTTTGATAGGCCGGATCGTAGAGCGAGCTTTCCCGGAAATCCGTGGCCGCGAGACCGGGGCCGACAAAGATCAGCGCCGTTCGCTCGATCGGCTCTTCCGCCACCTTCGCGGCGATGTCGGAAAGCGTTCCGCGCACCACGCGCTCATCCGGCCAGGACGCCTTGACGACGATCGCGACCGGACAATCCGCGCCATAGAGTGGCGTCAGTTCCTCGACCACCTGCTTAAGCGCATGGATGGCGAGATGGATCGCCAGCGTCGATCCGGTCGCGCCAAAGGCTGCGAGCGTTTCCGCGTTCGGCATCGGCGAGGCACGACCCGAAACGCGGGTCAGCACCAGGCTCTGGGCGACCGCCGGAATGGTCAGTTCGCGGCCAAGCGCCGAGGCGGCCGCGGCAAAGGACGGCACGCCCGGTGTCATCGTATAGGAAATGCCGTGCTTCTCGAGCCTTCGGATCTGCTCGGCAACGGCGCTCCAGACCGACAGATCGCCGGAATGAAGGCGCGCCACATCCAAGCCGTCGGCCTCTGCCTTGAGATATTCAGCCTCGATCTCGTCAAGCGACATCGGCGCGGTGTCGACGATGCGGGCGCCGGGCGGGCAATATTGCAGGAGTTCCGGCGAAACGATCGAGCCGGCATAGAGGCAGACCGGGCAGCGCCCGATCAGGTCGCGTCCTCGCACCGTGATCAGATCTGCGGCCCCCGGGCCCGCGCCGATGAAATGTACCGTCATTTGCCACTCTCACTTTTCGCTTTGGCACCGTTGCCGACGCAAATTTCTTCAGTCTTCTGCTGGTCCTGCTCTCTTGCCCCCTAGGCAATGCCGGACCCAAAACCGCTTCACACTTTTGCCGGTATCGCTCTCTCGTTCCGACGCAATCCCGAACGCAAAACCGCTTCGCACTTTTGCTGGTATTGCTTCAGCTCTTCGTCCACGACCACTGCGTCACCGGCATGGCCGGTCGCCAGCCGGTCATCGCGCCGACCGGTCCGGCTCTCGCGATATCGATGCGGATCAGCGAACCGCCGAGCCGCGCATGATGATCGAGCAGCACCGCTTCCATGTCCGTCGTCACCGCATTGGCGACCAGTCGGCCGCCGGGCTTCAGCGCTGCGACTGCCGCGCCCATCACGCCTGCTTCGCTGCCCCCGCCGCCGATGAAGATTGCGTCCGGCTCAGGCAGGCCGGCGAGCGCCGCCGGCGCCTCGCCCTCCACCACCGTCAGCCCCGGCACGCCGAACATCGTGGCGTTGCGTCCGATGCGCGCCGCACGCTCCGGCTCGACCTCAATGGTGATCGCCTGCATCGTCGGATCGGCGAGCATCCACTCAATGCCGATCGAGCCCGAGCCGCCGCCGATATCCCAGAGCAGCTCGCCCTTGCGCGGCGCAAGTGCTGACAGCGTCAGCGCCCGCACTTCGCGCTTGGTGATCTGCCCGTCATGCTCGAACAGCGCATCGTCGCGGCCGGCCGCAAGTGGCAGGATGCGCGCACCCTCGTCGGCCGTCACCTCGATGGCGCAGACGTTCAAGGGGTGGACGAGGCCGAGCATGAAGCGCGAGGCGATCTGCGTCGTCACCCGTTCGCCGGCGCCGCCAAGCGCTTCGAGCACCGTCAGCCGCGACTGGCCGAAGCCGCTTGAAACCAAGAGCTCGGCGAGATCCCTCGGACCCGCGCCATCGGACGTCAGAGTCAGCACGCGCGCCCCTGGATGCAAGTGCGGCCGGACCAGATCGAGCGGGCGGCCGTGCACCGAGACCAGTGTCGCCTCCTGCAGCGCCCAGCCGAGCCGTGAGGCCGCAAGGCTGATCGAGGACGGGGCTGGAAGTGTGCGGATTTCGGCGGACGCGATGCGCCGTGCGAGCGTAACGCCGACGCCGAAGAAGAACGGATCGCCCGAGGCCAGCACCACCACGGGGCTGCCGCGGCGGTCGACGATTTCCACCACCGAGCGCTCGAGCGGGCTCTGCCAATTGTGGGCCTCCCCCGTGATGAGGGGGGCAGCCAGCTCCAGATGGCGATGGCCGCCATAGACCACCGGCGCCTCGGCAATCAGACGCTTGGCCTCGTCGCCCAGACCCGCTACACCGTCCTCACCGATACCGATAACGGTCAGCCAAGGGGAAACGATGGCGGATTCGCTGTTCGACACGTCAGCCATGGAAAAACCTCGCATTCTGATATTGGGCGGTACCACCGAAGCGCGCGAACTGGCGCGTCGCCTGGCCGAAGACAGCCGATTTGACACCGTAATTTCGCTCGCCGGTCGCACCGCCGATCCGAAGCCGCAGCCGGCCAAGACCCGCATCGGCGGCTTCGGCGGCGCCGAGGGTCTGGCGCACTTCCTCAGCGACGAAGAGATCGCGCTGCTGGTCGATGCGACCCATCCCTTCGCCGCGCGCATATCCCACAATGCTACTGAGGCGGCGCAGCGAACCGGCACCAGGCTGCTCGCGCTTCGCCGCCCGGAATGGCAACCGGAACCCGGCGATCGCTGGACGTCTGTCGAGAGCGTTGCCGAGGCCGTCCATGCGCTGGGCACGGCCCCGCGCCGCGTGTTTCTCGCCATCGGCCGGCAGGAGGCATTCCACTTCGAGGCGGCCCCCCAGCACAGCTACATCATCCGCAGCGTCGATCCGGTGACGCCGCCGCTCAATCTTCCCGACCAGCAGGCGATCCTGGCAACCGGCCCCTTTGCGGAGGCCGATGAAGCCGCGCTGCTCGAGGCGCAAAAAATCGACGTCATCGTCGCCAAGAACAGCGGCGGCAGCGCCACTTACGGCAAGATCGAGGCCGCCCGTCGGCTTGGCATCGAGGTGATCATGGTCGAGCGGCGCAAACCCGCCAACGTGCCTGCAGTCGACACTTGCGACGAGGCGCTCGACCGGATCGCTCACTGGCTTGCCCCGGCATAAAAGCGCGGCGTGTAGACGAGATCAGGCTGACCATCACGCCCAATGATGCGCGTTTCGGCCGAGCCGATGATGACGCAGGTCGCCATATCGGCGCGATTGGCATCGGCCTCGCCAAGCGGCATCACCGTCATGCGTTCGTCTGGCCGTCCGGCGGCCCTGCCGAAGATCACCGGCACCGTCGCCGGCAAAACGCCGCGCAGCACCTCGAAGGCCTCGCCGAGTTGCCAGGGCCGCGCCTTGCTGATCGGATTGTAAAGCGCAATCACCAGTCCCGCTTCCGCCGCCAGCCTCAGCCGCCGGGTGATGACCTCCCAGGGCTTCAGGTTGTCGGACAGCGAGATCGCGCAGAAATCATGGCCGAGCGGCGCGCCGATACGGGCGGCAACGGCGAGCATGGCCGTAACGCCAGGCGTGATGACAAGCTCCACCGACTTCCATTCCTCAGGGCCCTTGTCGATCGCCTCGCAGACGGCCGCCGCCATGGCAAAGACGCCGGGATCGCCGCCCGAGACCATGCAGACCTTCACCCCGGCAGCTGCGCGCGTCAGCGCCACTTGCGCCCGGTCGAGCTCCTCGCGGTTGTCCGAGGCGATGCGCACCTGGTCGGGTCTGAGGTTCAGCCGGTCGAGATAGGGAAAATAGCCGTAGAACTCTTGCGCCGCCGCGACGGCTTCCGCCGTTTCCGGCGTCATCTGCTTGGCGCTGCCCGGGCCGGTGCCGACGACATAGAGCGTGCCGGTCATGGCCTGTCCTTCCACCCGGGTACGAGCACAAGCGAGAAATAGGGCGCGTCGTCGTCGGCCTTCTCGGCAAGCGCGGTCATCGCTCCGTTCTTCATCGTCCCGCGCTCGACATAGACGGCCTGATCGAGGCGGCCGGACGCGGCAAGCGCCCGGCGGATCTTCGGCAGGTTGCGGCCGACCTTCATGATGACGGCGGCTTCGGTGTCCTGAAGGCGGCGGCCAAGCTCGGCCTCGGCCATCGTGCCCGGAAGCACGGACAGCACGTCATCGCCCTGCACCAGCGGCAGGCCGGCGAGCGACCAGCACCCGGACATGGCGGTGATGCCGGGGATCACTTCGACTGGGAAACGGTTGGCGAGCCGCACATGCAGGTGCATGTAGGAGCCATAAAACAGCGGGTCGCCTTCGCTGAGCACAGCCACGGTACGGCCGGCGAGCAGATGCGCCGCCACGGCTTCCGCCGACGCGTTGTAGAAGTCGGTGATCTGGCTCTTGTAGGCGCCGTCGTCCTTGTCGATCTCGGTCGTCACCGGATAATAGAGCGGCAGCTCGACCATATCCGGCTTCAAGAGCCCCTCGACCACGGCGCGGCCATTGCCGCTGCGCCCGGCCTTGGCGAAATAGGCAAGCACGTCGGCTTGCCCAAGCGCCTTCACCGCCTTGACGGTCAAAAGCTCCGGATCGCCCGGGCCGGTTCCAACGCCGATCAGGCGTCCGACACCAGCGCCGCTCACAGGCCTGGCCTCGCGAGCGAATTGAGCGCTGCCGCAGTCATGGCGCTGCCGCCGAGGCGGCCGCGGACGATGGCGAAGGGAACGCCATAGGAATTTTCGGCGAGCGCATCCTTCGATTCCGCCGCACCGACGAAACCGACGGGCATGCCGATGATCGCCGCAGGTTTCGGCGCGCCGTCGCGCAGCATCTCCAGCAGGAAGAACAGCGCCGTCGGCGCGTTGCCGATGGCGACCACCGATCCGGCCAGACGCTCGCTCCAGAGCTTCAGTGCCGCCGCCGACCGGGTGTTGCCGATCTCGGCGGCAAGCCCGGGCGTGCGCGGGTCGCGCAACGTGCAGATCACCTCGTTGCCGGCAGGAAGGCGGGCGCGGGTAACCCCGTGCACGACCATTTCGGCATCACAGAGGATCGGCGCGCCGGCCTTGAGCGCTGCGCGGGCCGAGCTCACGAAATCGGGAGAAAAGACGAACTGCCTGGTTGCCTCGACCGAGCCGCAGGCATGCACCATGCGCACGGCGAGATCCGCTTCCTCTTCGGAAAAACCCGAGAGATCGGCCTCGGCGCGGATGATGGCGAAGGAACGCTCGTAGATGGCGTTGCCATCGCGAATGTAATCATACTCAGGCATGTCTATCCCTGTTCGAACGCTGCCGAGACGCGCGCAGCTCCGAGCCGTGTAAGACAGGACTGCGCCGATTCGCCAGCGTCTTTGTTTTGCCGCACCAGCCGACCGAGCCGGGCCAGCGCAGTTATCATTCCATTGTCATCGGTGTAGGCGCTTGGCAAGTCGTTGGCAGCCCCATTTACGACAAGCCCGTATCCTGATGGCGCACCAATCAGCGTCAGTTCCGACGGCTTCGGCCGGGCGCAGCCCTTGGCGCAGCCCGAGAGATGCACGGTCAGCGACCCATCGAGCAGTTCGGGCGCCAGTTCGACAAGGCGCTCAGCCATGCCCTTGGTCTCCATTCCGGCGGAAGCACAACCCTTGCTGCCGGCGCAGGTGGCGATCGCATTGCGCGGGTCGTCTTCAGCGATGCGAAAGCCGTGGGCTGCCGCCAGACTCTGGGCGATGGCCGCCGCTTCGTGGGCGAGGCCGAGCACAAACAAGGCGTGCCCCGGCGCAAGCCGGATCGACGTGGCGCCAAGCTCCTCAATTTGATGGAGAAAGGGCGCAAGCGCGGAGGCTTCCACCTGGGCGAAGGCAAGGCCGAGGCCGAGAACGACGCCCCCATCGCCCAAGGTGTGAATGCCCGGGATCGATACTTCTGGAACACGACGGGCCAACTGGGGCTCGATCGCGGCAACGCAGCGACAAAGTTCACGGATTTCAACGGGGTCCAGATCGCGTCCGCGCGCCGCCGGTCCGAGCGTCGAGAGCTTCTGGAGAACCACCATCAGTGCCGGCACCAGCGCGTCAGCCGCGAGCTTCCCTACGATGACTGCCCTCGACGCCGTTCCGCCGAGCGACAGCAGCCATTCGCCGCCCGCCGAGGTCGTTAGTGCCTGAAGGCGAATGTCGGCGACAACACCGCCAAGGCCGAAGCGGCCGCCGCCGTCGATCACGACCGATAGCTTGGGTGCTAGTTTCAACGCGGGCCGTTGCGCCCGCAAAGCCTCGCCAAGGGCTGTCGCGATCGGTCGTGGATCGGCGATCTCCGACGGATCGATCCCGGCAAGAGGCGGCACTTCGATGGCAAGGCCCTCGGCAATGATGATGTCGGCATCGCCGATCGCCTGCGCCAGTCCGGGCACCGTTGCGACAGTCAAGCCGCGAAGCTGCAGGTTTCCGCGTGCGGTGATCTCGATAATGCCGTTGCCGAAAGTTTCGGCGGCAGCCGCCAGCGCAATGACCTTGGGAATGGTCAGGCTGTCGTCGTCGGGCCTGAGCCGCACCAGCAACCCGTCGCCGGTCTGCATGGGCGCAGCGAGCGACGGACAGGCGCCGCGCCGCATCGCGGCGCTGGTACCGGGTTCCCCGGTCGATGGAAGGGCGCAGTTGGTCATCAGATCCGTCATCGCTTCGGCTCTCTTCAGGGAAGACGCCTCAGCAAAGGCTATAACACAGTGGCAAACCTTGAGTGAGATCAAACACGACGCGGGTCGCCACCGTCCTATTCGTCGAAATCAACGCCCTTGCGCAGCAGGTAGATGTCCATGATCCAGCCCATCCGTTCGCGCGCTGCCGCCCGGGTTTCAAGGATGCGGTCCTTGACATCGGCAAGACGGCCGGAAATGACGATTTCATCCGGCGTGCCGAGATAGGCACCCCAGTAGATCCAGGCATCCGGGTCGTCGATGCGCTGGAACGCCTGCTCGCCGTCGAGCATGACGACGGACGTCTGGCTCTTTTCGGGAAAACTCTCGTGCAGCCGGCGTCCGGTGGTGATCTCGACCGGCTTGCCGACCAGGTTCAAGGGAATGCGATGGCTGGCGCAGAGCGTCTGCAGGCTGGTGATGCCGGGCAGGACATCATACTCGAAGGCGACCTGACCGCGCGCCCTGACGCGCTCGATGATGCGGATGGTGCTGTCATAGAGCATCGGATCGCCCCAGACGAGAAACGCGCCGACCCCTTCCTCGCCCAGTTCCTCCGACAGAAGCCCTTCGTAGATTGTGGCGATCCGGGCGTGCCAGTCGTCAACGCTGCCGTCATAGCTGACGCCCTCCGTGCGGCGCACCGGCACGGCAAATTCGACGGTGCGGCTGTCGCTTCGCGTGACATAGCGAGCGCAGATCTCGCGGCGCACCTCGGCAAGCTCGGTCTTGTTCGCACCCTTGGTCGGAATGAACAGAACGTCGGCGCGGTTGAGCGCATTGATCGCCTGCACGGTCATATGTTCAGGATTGCCCGAACCGATGCCGATGATCAGAATTTTGCGCATGCCCTCGCCTCCGCCTTCGTTGGTCTGGCGTCTTAGGCGCTTCGCTGTCGAGCGCGCAAGCTCTTCGCGCGACAGCGGCTCCGCCACGAGCGTCAAGCAGACCTCAGTCGGTCTCCGTCAGAGCCGGATTTTCAGGCAGACGCCAGTCGATCGGGTCAAAGCCCTTGCCTTCGAGGAAGGCATTGGCCTGGGAAAAATGCCGGCAACCGAGAAAACCGGCGTGAGCCGACAGCGGCGACGGGTGCGGAGCGCGCAACACCAGATGGCGCGCCCGGTCGACGAAGGCGGCCTTCTTCTGCGCATAGGAACCCCAGAGCATGAAGACAACGGGATGATCCGCCTCGTTCACGGCGCGGATGATCGCATCGGTGAACTTCTCCCAGCCGCGCCCCTGATGCGAAGCGGCGTTGCCGCGCTCGACCGTCAGCACGCTGTTGAGCAGCAACACGCCCTGCTTCGCCCAGCTCTCGAGGAAGCCGTGCCTGGCCGGCGGAATGCCGAGATCACTGTTCAGTTCCTTGTAGATGTTGACGAGCGACGGTGGCGTGCGCACGCCCGGGCGCACGCTGAAGCAGAGCCCATGCGCCTGGCCGTCGCCGTGATAGGGGTCCTGCCCGAGGATGACGACGCGCACCCCATCAAGCGGTGTCAGGTCGAGCGCACGGAAATACTCAGTGCCCCGCGGAAAGATCTGCCGGCCTTCGTTTTTCTGGGCAACGAGGAACTGCTTGAGATCGGCCATGTAGGCGCTCGCAAATTCCAGCGCGAGCGCTGCCTTCCAGCTCTCTTCGAGCTTGATCGCCGTGTCCATCATCCCTCCGGTCGGTCACTATTCTTCAAGGCCCGCAATTTAGGCCGACCGATCGTTATCACAAGCCCTATCGGCGCCAGCTCCCGTCTGGTGCACTGCTTTTCACGGAGCGTATCGACGCGCCTGCCGCGCGCCGGCAATAGCCATCGGCAAGAGCATTGTATTTCAACGAATACAGCGGTAATCAGGAGGCGATAACGTTGTATCCTAAGAGATATCACGCTTCGTTGGAGGGAAATCGATGATCAAGAGAAGAGACTGGCTGAAGGGCCTGGTGCTGGCGCTCGGCCTCGCATGGGCCGGCAGCACCGTTCTGCCGGCGTCCGCGCAGGCCGAAGAGAAGGTAACCGTGTTTGCGGCCGCGAGCCTCAAGAACGCGCTCGATGCGATCAACGCCGAGTGGCAGAAGGAAAGCGGCAAGGAAACGACCGTTTCCTATGCGGCCAGCTCGGCTCTCGCCAAGCAGGTCGAGCAGGGCGCGCCGGCCGACGTCTTCATCTCCGCTGACCTTGCCTGGATGGATTATCTCGCTGAAAAGAAGCTGATCAAGGACGACACCCGCGCGAACCTGCTCGGCAACCGCATCGTGCTCGTCTCCGGCAAGCAGGACGCCGCCCCGGTCGAGATCAAGCAGGGCTTCGATCTCGCTACCGTTCTCGGTGACGGTCGTCTCGCGATGGGCGCTGTCGATTCCGTTCCGGCCGGCAAATACGGCAAGGCGGCGCTTGAAAAGCTCGGCGCCTGGAAGGCTGTGGAGCCCAAGGTCGCGGGCGCTGAAAGCGTGCGCGCCGCCCTCCTCCTCGTATCGCGCGGCGAAGCACCCTATGGCATCGTCTACCAGACCGACGCGGCCGCCGATCCGGGTGTGAAGGTTGTCGGTACCTTCCCGGAAGACAGCCACCCGCCGATCATCTACCCGATCGCGATCACGGCCGAGAGCAAGAGCCCGGATGCCGCCGCCTATGTCGAGTTTGTCAAGTCGGCGAAGGCCGCTGCCGTTTTCGAAAAGCAGGGCTTCACAGTCCTGAAGTAAATGGCCTGAAATCACGTCGGATCTCGGCTGTCCAGAGACAGGCGAAGCATCTATCGTGACGCGTCGCCCGTGCCCAAACACGGGCGACGCGAATATTTGGCGGAGGCAGCCCTCGGGCCGGCCTCGCATCGAGGGAGCACCATCTGTTGGACTGGCTTGCAGTGAGCGACGCGGAATGGACGGCGATCCTTCTGAGCCTGCGCGTTGCAACCGTCGCGATGATCTGCAGCCTGCCCTTTGCCCTTGCCGTCGCCATGCTGCTCGCCCGCGGGCGCTTCTGGGGCAAGACGCTACTCAATGGCCTCGTGCACCTGCCGCTGATCCTGCCGCCCGTCGTCACCGGCTTCCTGCTGCTCTTGCTCTTCGGCCGCCGCGGTCCGCTCGGCGCCTTCTTTGCCGACTATTTCGGCCTGGTCTTTTCCTTCCGCTGGACGGGTGCCGCCCTTGCCTGCGCCGTCATGGCCTTCCCGCTGATGGTGCGCAGCATCCGCCTGTCGATCGAGGCGGTCGACCGCAAGCTCGAGGATGCAGCGACCACGCTTGGCGCCAGTCCGCTCTGGGTGTTCGCCACCGTCACCCTGCCGCTGATCATTCCCGGTATCATTGCCGGCATGATCATTGCCTTCGCCAAGGCCATGGGCGAATTCGGCGCGACCATCACCTTCGTCTCCAACATCCCCGGCGAGACACAGACACTTTCGGCCGCCATCTACACCTTCACCCAGGTACCGGGCGGGGACGCCGGCGCCATGCGGCTGACGATCATTTCGGTCGTCATTTCCATGGCCGCGCTGATCTTTTCCGAACTGCTCGCGACCTTTGCCGCACGCCGGGTGGCGGCCCAATGAGCCTCACCGTCGAAGCCCGCCACCAGCTCGGCGATTTCTCGCTCGATGCCGCCTTCACCTCGGACGGCGGCGTGACGGCGCTTTTCGGACGATCCGGCTCCGGCAAGACCTCGTTGATCAACATCATCGCCGGCCTGATGAAGCCGCAAAGCGGCCGCGTCCTGCTCGACGGCGACGTCATCGCCGACAGCGAGCGAAAGATCTTCACGCCCGTGCATCGCCGCCGCTTCGGCTATGTGTTCCAGGAGGCGCGGCTCTTTCCGCACTTGAGTGTGCACCGCAACCTTGCCTATGGCCGCTGGTTTGCCGGCAAGAGCGGTTCGGGCGGCGACTTTGCCCGCATCGTCGACATGCTTGGTATCGGCCATCTGCTGGAGCGCAGCCCTTCGGCCCTTTCCGGCGGCGAAAAGCAGCGTGTCGCCATCGGCCGTGCGCTCCTGGCAGCGCCCCGCCTGCTTCTGATGGACGAGCCGCTCGCGGCACTCGACGAGGCACGCAAGGCCGAGATCCTACCCTATCTCGAACGGCTGCGCGACGATGCCGGCATCCCGATCGTCTATGTCAGCCACTCCGTCGGCGAAGTGGCGCGGCTGGCAAAACGCGTTGTGGTTCTTGAAAATGGGCAGGTGACCGCATCGGGCGCCGCGGCCGAGGTGCTGAGCGCACCGGCCGCCTCGATTGCCACCGGCCGGCGGGAGGCAGGCGTGGTGCTCGAAGGCATTGTTCAGGCAACGGACGCGGATCACGACCTGACGACCGTCCGGATCGGTGGCGAGACGCTGCGCATCGCCAATGTCGAAGCGCCATCGGGTCGAACGCTCCGACTGCACATCGCCGCACGCGACGTGATGCTCGCGACCAGCCGGCCGCAGGGCATCAGCGCCCTCAACGTGCTTGAAGGAAACATCCTCTCGCTCACCAACGAAGACGATGGCAGTGTCGATGTGCGCATCGACTGCGGCGGCGCGACGATAGCCGCCCGCATCACCCGCTTTTCACGCGACGCGCTTGCCCTTATGCCTGGCAAGACCGTCTACGCCATCATCAAGTCGGTGGCGATCGATCACTAGATCATTGAAGGCGCGCAGTTCCGGACGGAAAGCCGTTTCACACCATTCCTGGAATTGCTTTAATCGTCGTGTGAACCGGCTTCGTCCGTAACCGACGCCGCGTCGCTGCCGCGAACGGTTTCGAGCCAGGCGAGGTCCTCGGCGATCGCGGTCAGCACCCTTTCCTCCATCTCCCGGTAGCGACGGATCAGCGTCTCGCCAAACGGTGTCAGCGCCGCGCCGCCACCCTGCTTGCCGCCGCGCTGCGACTCGACCGAGGGCTCGGTGAACATCCGGTTCAGGGCATCGACCAGCAGCCAGGCACGTCGATAGGACATGTCCATCGCCCGGCCGGCAGCCGAAATCGATCCGGTCTCGCGGATCAGCTCCAAAAGCATGATCTTGCCGCGGCCGAGCCGGTCGGCGGGCGGGAAATCGATGCGAAGAACGGGGCGAAGATCGGGACGGCTTTCACTCATGCGGCGACCATAAAAGCTTGCGTCCAAAACGGGAAGTGCGTCGCATGGAACAAGACCAAGTTTCGCTCGGGGAAGGCAGCCGACAATTGTGCACGGTGGGCGCTCGATGAGTGGCGGCCAGATTGAGGGTCTTGATCTCGTGGCCCTGCCATGCACCGATGGCGCGACACGCCTTCTGAAAGCCCTTCCCATGCCCGGCCCGACACTCGATCCCATAACACCCGACACCACGCTGCCTGCCAAAGCCGACGTCGTCATCGTCGGTGGCGGCATCATCGGCGTCAGCACGGCCCTCTTCCTCGCCGAGCGCGGCATCGATGTCGTGCTCTGCGAAAAGGGCCTGCCGGGTGCCGAGCAGTCGAGCCGCAACTGGGGCTGGGTGCGGGTCATGGGACGCGACGAGCGCGAGATCCCGCTGGCAATCGAAGCGCTGAAGATCTGGGACACGCTCGACGCCCGCGTCAGTGGCGAGACCGGCTTTCGCCGCAGCGGCATCCTCTACATTTCCGAGAACGAACGCGACATCGTCAACCGCGACGCCTGGCTCGCCATGGCCAGGCCCTATGGCGTCGACAGCCGGCAGCTTGGCCCGGACAAAACGGCGGAGGCAATGCCGGGTGCGGCCCTTCGTTATGAAGGCGCGCTCTTCACGCCGAGCGACGGCCGGGCCGAGCCGCAGAAGGCCGTTCCTGCGATCGTCGCCGGTGCCCGTCGCGCCGGCGCCCGCATTCTGACCGGTTGTGCCGTGCGCGGCGTTGAGCGTTCGGGCGGGCGGGTTTCCGCCGTTATTACGGAGAAAGGCCGCATCGAAACGTCGGCCGTGGTCGTGGCCGGCGGTGCCTGGTCCAGGCTTTTCCTGAAAGGTCTCGGCGTAAGGCTGCCGCAACTGAAAGTCCGCAACACGGTGCTCAGGACCGGGCCGGTGTCCGGCGGCCCTGAAGGCGCAGGCGCGACCGCGACCTACGCCTATCGCAAGCGGCTCGACGGCGGCTACACGATTGCCGACGGCGCCGCCAACCTGCATGCAGTCGTGCCCGACAGCTTCGCCTTTTTCCGCGATTTCCAGCCGGCACGAAAGGCCGAGGGCGAGGCTGTGCAGGTCGGCTTCAGCGCCCAGAGCTGGAACGAACTGTTCGAGATCGGGTCCGTCCCGCTCGACCGTCCCGGCGCCTTCGAGCGCCACCGGGTGCTCGATCCCAACCCGGACTCGCGCCGCGCCCTGCACGCGCTTGACGCCGCGGCAAAGGCCTTGCCGTTTCTGCGCGAGACCAAAGTGCAGCAGATCTGGGCCGGCCTGATCGACGTGACACCGGACGCCGTGCCGGTGATTTCGGCGGTCGAGAACGTCCCGGGCCTGATCATCGCCACCGGGTTTTCCGGCCATGGCTTCGGCATCGGACCGGGTGCCGGACACCTCGTCGCCGACCTCGTCACCGGCGTAAGCCCGATCGTCGATCCTGCTCCGTTCCGCCTCTCCCGCTTCCTCGACGGCACGCCGATCACCATCGCACCACCGGTCTGACCGCCTCGCCCGAGAAACCGTCGCGCAAGAAAATTACCGGCAACGACCGGCGGGAAGGCGTGCAACACAACGCTTGGGCGCACTCCCGGCAGGATTCTATCTTTCTTCACGCGCACCGGCTCCCGGACGCCGAAAGACCTTCATAAGCCCCGGAACTCGTGGCAGTCTGTTGGCATCCCGTCGGGAGAGCGGGGCTTTGGAGGAGTGTGCGCAGACCTTGGCAGAGGAGCCATGAGGGTCTCATTGCACGCCTTGGCATAGATCGGTCCAGGTTCTCCCGCTTCACGATTTGGTGCACTGCGCACTCCGGAGGAGGCCGGAAACCGCATGAGCGATCTCGATCGACTTAGCCTGCATGTCCCCGAACCTGCCGTTCGGCCCGGTGGTCAGCCGGATTTCTCCACCGTCAAGATCCCGAAGGCCGGCTCGGTGCCGCGGCCGGAGGTGGATGTCGCGTCCGAAGACATTCGCGACCTCGCCTATTCGATCATCCGCGTCTTGAACCGCGACGGCGAGGCGGTCGGCCCTTGGGCCGGGCTTCTTTCGGACGACGAATTGCTCGCCGGCCTCAAGCACATGATGACGCTGCGCGCCTTCGACGCCCGCATGGTCATGGCCCAGCGCCAGGGCAAGACCTCGTTCTACATGCAGCACCTGGGCGAGGAAGCCGTCAGCTGCGCCTTCCGCAAGGCGCTGACGAAGGGCGACATGAACTTCCCGACCTATCGGCAGGCCGGTCTGCTCATCGCCGACGAATACCCGATGGTCGAGATGATGAACCAGATCTTCTCGAACGAGAGCGATCCGTTGCGCGGACGCCAGCTGCCGATCATGTACTCCTCCAAGGAGCACGGCTTCTTCACCATCTCCGGCAACCTCGCCACCCAATATGTGCAGGCGGTCGGCTGGGCGATGGCCTCAGCCATCAAGAACGACACCAAGATCGCGGCCGCCTGGATCGGCGACGGCTCGACGGCGGAATCGGACTTCCATTCGGCGCTGGTCTTCGCCTCCACCTACAAGGCGCCGGTCATCCTCAACATCGTCAACAATCAGTGGGCGATCTCGACCTTCCAGGGCATTGCCCGGGGCGGTTCCGGCACCTTTGCCGCCCGCGGCCTCGGCTTCGGCATCCCGGCGCTGCGCGTCGACGGCAACGACTATCTCGCCGTCTATGCGGTCGCCAAATGGGCAGCCGAGCGTGCGCGCCGCAACCTCGGCCCGACGCTGATCGAATACGTCACCTACCGCGTCGGCGCCCATTCGACCTCCGACGATCCGAGCGCCTACCGCCCGAAGACGGAATCCGAGGCCTGGCCGCTTGGCGATCCGGTCCTCAGATTGAAGAAGCACCTGATCCTGCGCGGCGCCTGGTCGGAAGAGCGCCATGCGCAGGCGGAAGCCGAGATCACGGACGAGGTCATCCAGGCCCAGAAACAGGCCGAGGGTCATGGCACGCTCCATGCCGGCGGCAAGCCGTCGGTGCGCGACATCTTCGAGGGCGTCTATGCCGAGATGCCGCCGCACATTCGCCGCCAGCGGCAGAAGGCAGGATACTGATATGGCCAGAATGACAATGATCGAAGCCGTGCGCAGCGCCATGGACGTGTCCATGGAGCGCGACGACAATGTCGTCGTCTTCGGCGAGGACGTCGGCTATTTCGGCGGCGTCTTCCGCTGCACGCAAGGCCTCCAGGCGAAGTACGGTAAGACCCGCTGTTTCGACGCGCCGATCAGCGAGAGCGGCATCGTCGGCACGGCGATCGGCATGGCGGCCTACGGGCTGAAACCCTGCGTCGAGATCCAGTTCGCCGACTACATGTACCCCGCCTACGACCAGATCACCCAGGAAGCCGCCCGCATCCGCTACCGCTCGAACGGCGACTTTACCTGCCCGATCGTGCTGCGCATGCCGACCGGCGGCGGCATCTTCGGCGGCCAGACCCACAGCCAGAGCCCGGAAGCGCTCTTCACCCATGTCTGCGGCCTGAAGGTCGTCGTGCCCTCCAACCCCTATGACGCCAAGGGCCTGTTGATCGCCTCGATAGAGGATCCCGACCCGGTGATGTTCCTGGAACCGAAGCGGCTCTACAACGGTCCCTTCGACGGCCATCACGACCGGCCGGTCATCCCCTGGTCGAAACACGATCTCGGCGAAGTGCCGGAGGGCCACTACACGGTTCCGATCGGCAAGGCGGAAGTCCGCCGCCAGGGTTCCGCCGTCACCGTCGTCGCCTATGGCACCATGGTGCATGTGGCGCTGGCCGCAGCCGAGGAAACCGGCATCGACGCCGAGGTGATCGATCTGCGCAGCCTCCTGCCGCTCGATCTCGACACCATCGTCAAGTCGGTCGAAAAGACCGGCCGCTGCGTCGTCGTGCATGAGGCAACTTTGACGTCGGGTTTCGGTGGCGAAATCGCCTCGCTCGTGCAGGAGCACTGCTTCTACCATCTCGAAGCGCCCGTCGTGCGCGTCGCCGGCTGGGACACACCCTACCCGCACGCCCAGGAATGGGACTATTTCCCCGGCCCCGCGCGCGTCGGACGTGCGCTCGTCGAAGTGATGGAGGCCTGAGATGGGCGAATTCGTAATCAAGATGCCCGATGTCGGCGAAGGCGTAGCCGAGGCCGAACTCGTCGAATGGCATGTGAAGCCGGGCGATCCCGTGCGCGAGGACATGGTGCTCGCCGCCGTCATGACCGACAAGGCGACCGTCGAAATCCCTTCGCCCGTCACCGGCACCGTGCTCTGGCTCGGCGCCGAAGTGGGCGACACGGTGGCGGTGAAGGCACCGCTGGTGCGGATCGAAATTTCAGGTGAAGGCGCAACAACGGCCCCCGCCGCCGACGAGCCGGCCGCCAAGGCGGAAGAAAAGCCAGCCGCCAAGGTCGAGGCGCCTGCGCCCGTCGCCAAACCGGCTCAACCGGTCAAGGTCGAGGCCAAGGCCCCGGTCGTAAACGGCGCCCACGCCAACGGCGCGCACCAGCCGGCCGAACGGCTTGAAAAGGCGCTGGCGTCACCCGCCGTGCGCCTGCGCGCCAAGGAGAGCGGTGTCGATCTTCGCCAGGTGACCGGCACCGGTCCTGCCGGCCGCATCACCCATGATGATCTAGACCAGTTCATCGCCCGTGGCGCCCAACCGGTGCTGGCGCCGGCAGGGCTACAGCGAAAAACGGCGGTCGATGAGATCAAGGTCACCGGTCTTCGCCGCCGCATCGCCGAGAAGATGTCGCTTTCGACCTCGCGCATTCCCCACATCACCTATGTGGAAGAGGTCGACATGACCGCGCTTGAGGACCTGCGGACGACCATGAACCGCGACCGCAAGCCCGATCAGCCGAAGCTGACGATCCTGCCCTATCTGATGCGCGCACTGGTGCGTACCATTGCCGACCAGCCGGCCGTCAATGCCACGTTCGACGATGGCCCCGGCATCATCAGCCGTCATCACGCGGTCCATATCGGCATCGCCACCCAGACGCCGGCGGGCCTTACCGTTCCGGTCGTGCGCCACGCCGAAGCGCGCGGGATCTGGGATTGCGCCACCGAACTCAACCGCCTGGCGGAAGCCGCCCGCACCGGTACGGCCACCCGAGACGAACTCACGGGGTCGACGATCACGATCTCGTCGCTCGGAGCACTCGGCGGCATCGTTTCGACGCCCGTGATCAACCACCCGGAAGTGGCGATCGTCGGCGTCAACAAGCTCGCGGTCCGGCCGGTCTGGGACGGCACGCAGTTCGTGCCGCGCAAGATCATGAATCTGTCCTCGAGCTTCGATCATCGCGTCATCGACGGCTGGGACGCGGCGGTGTTCGTACAGCGGCTGAAGACCCTGCTCGAAACGCCGGCGCTGATTTTCGTGGAGGCCTGAGGCGATCATGAAGGAAATTTCCTGCAAGCTGCTCGTCATCGGCGCCGGCCCCGGCGGCTACATCGCAGCGATCCGTGCCGGCCAACTCGGTGTCGACACGGTGATCGTCGAAAAGGCCAAGGCCGGCGGCACCTGCCTCAATGTCGGCTGCATACCTTCGAAGGCGCTGATCCACGCGGCCGAAGAGTTCCACAAACTGCGCAGCGCCGCCTCGGGTCGCAGCCCGCTCGGCCTGTCGCTCGCCAACCCGACCATCGACCTTGCCCGCACCATCGCCTGGAAGGACGGCATCGTCGGCCGGCTGAACGGCGGCGTGATCGGGCTTTTGAAGAAGGCCGGCGTCAAGGCGGTGGTCGGCACAGCCCGCTTCGTCGACGGCAAGACTGTCGATGTCGAGACCGAAACCGGGCTGCAGCGCATCCGCGCCGAAGCGATCGTCATTGCCACCGGCTCCGCACCGGTCGAGCTGCCGGACTTGCCCTTCGGCGGGCCGATCATCTCGTCGACCGAGGCCCTGTCGCTGAAGAGCGTGCCGAAGAGCCTCGCCGTCATCGGCGGCGGCTATATCGGTCTCGAACTCGGCACCGCGTTTGCCAAGCTCGGCAGCCATGTGACGGTGCTCGAAGCGCAGCAGCGCATCCTGCCGCTCTATGACGCCGACCTGACGAAACCGATCGCCAAGCGCCTCGGCGAGCTCGGCATCGAGGTCTTCACTCAGACCGTGGCCAAGAGCTATTCGGCGGAAACAGGCAGTCTTCAGGCCGAGCACAATGGCCGCGCCATCGACGTCGCAGCCGAAAAGGTGCTGGTCACCGTCGGTCGCAAGCCGGTCACCGAAGGCTTCGGCCTCGAAGAGATCGACCTCGACCGTACCGGCCGTTTCATCCGCGTCGACGACCAGTGCCGCACATCGATGCGCGGTATCTATGCGATCGGCGACGTCACCGGCGAACCGATGCTGGCGCACCGCGCCATGGCACAAGGGGAGATGGTGGCGGAGATCGTCGCCGGCCATAAGCGCAGTTGGGACAAACGCTGCATTCCAGCGGTCTGCTTCACCGACCCGGAAATCGTCACCGCGGGCTTGTCGCCCGACGAGGCGCGCGGGAGCGGCATCGAGATCAAGATCGGCCAGTTCCCCTTCCAGGCGAACGGCCGGGCGATGACGACGCTTGCCGAAGACGGTTTCGTGCGCATCGTTGCGCGTGCCGACAACCACCTGGTGCTCGGCATCCAGGCGGTCGGCCACGGCGTGTCGGAACTGTCGGCAAGCTTCAGCCTTGCGATCGAAATGGGCGCGCGGCTGGAAGATATCGCCGGCACGATCCATGCGCATCCGACGCAGTCCGAGGCCTTCCAGGAGTCGGCGCTGAAGGCGCTGAGACACGCGCTGCATATTTGAGGCTGAGGGACGGTTGCGCGCGGAACCGCCCTTCATCCGACCTGCCGACCACCTTCTCCCCGCACGCGGGGAGAAGGACACACGCGGCACCTGCCCGCGCAACATTGCCTCTTGCCGTTTGGGAGAATGACATGAGCAGAACGGATCCGATCGTCATCGTTTCGGCGGCACGCACCCCGATGGGTGCTTTTCAGGGCAGCCTCAAGGATCTGGCCGCCCCGGAAATCGGCGCCATCGCGCTCAAGGCCGCGCTCGAACGCGCCGGTCTTGATGCGGTGGATGAAGTGTTGATGGGCAATGTGCTGCCGGCCGGCATCGGCCAGAACCCGGCACGCCAGGCAGCCCTTGGCGCAGGCCTTGGCAAGGAAACCCCGTCGACGACCGTCTCCAAGGTCTGCGGTTCCGGCATGAAGGCGCTGATGCTCGGCCACGACGCGATCCTTTCGGGCAGCGCCTCGGTGCTTGCTGTCGGTGGCATGGAGTCGATGACCAACGCCCCCTATCTGCTGCCGAAGGCGCGCGGCGGCTTCCGTCTGGGCCATGGCGAGGTGAAGGACCACATGTTCCTCGACGGCCTCGAAGACGCTTATTCCGGCCGGTTGATGGGCACCTATGCGGAGGACACAGCCGAGCACTACCAGTTCTCGCGCACGGACCAGGATGCCTTTGCGCTGCGCTCGCTGGAGCGCGCAACCCGCGCGGCCGAGGATGGCTCCTTTGCCGAGGAAGTCGTGGCAGTCGCTGGGGCCGGCAAACGCCAGACCGCCACTCTCGACCGCGACGAACAGCCGACCAAATCCGATCCGTCAAAGATCCCGAAGCTGAAACCCGCCTTCCGCGACGGCGGCAGCGTGACGGCCGCCAATTCATCGTCGATATCGGACGGGGCAGCGGCGCTGATCCTGATGCGCGCCAGCGAAGCGGAAAAACGCGGGCTGACACCGCTTGCGATCGTCGCCGGTCATGCCGGCCATGCGCAGGAGCCGGCCTGGTTCACGACCGCGCCGATCGGAGCGATCGACAAGCTGCTGGCAAGACTTGCCTGGGAAAAGAGCAGCGTCGGCCTCTATGAGATCAACGAAGCCTTCGCCGTGGTGGCGATGGCCGCGATCCGCGATCTCGGCCTGTCGGACGATATCGTCAACATCAACGGCGGCGCCTGCGCGCTCGGCCACCCGATCGGCGCATCCGGCGCCCGCATTATCGTGACGCTGCTGCACGCCATGCGCGCCAAGGGCGTCAAGCGCGGCATCGCCTCGCTCTGCATCGGCGGCGGCGAAGCGACGGCGGTCGGGCTGGAGTTGTTGCAGTAGCTCACATTTGGATGAGGGAACCTGCGCACGGTTTTCTGTCCGCATACTGCTCGCACTGACGAAAAACGCCGCCGGAGGACCCCGGCGGCGTTTACATCTTCGGCGGGCGATAGGCCCTCGTTCCTCAGCCCATGCGCTCGGAGGCGTAGGAGCCCGGGCTCGGCGGGAAGACCACGACGCGGTTGCCGTTGATGAAGCAGCGGTTGTGGATATGGGCGTGCACGGCGCGCGCCAGCACCTGGCTTTCCACGTCACGGCCGATCGAAACGTAATCTTCCGCACTCTGGGCGTGGGTGATGCGGGCGATGTCCTGCTCGATGATCGGACCTTCGTCGAGGTCGGCGGTGACGTAGTGTGCGGTCGCGCCGATCAGCTTCACGCCACGCTCATAGGCCTGCTTGTAGGGGTTGGCGCCCTTGAACGACGGCAGGAAGGAGTGGTGGATATTGATGATGCGGCCGGACATCTTCTTGCAGAGTGCGTCGGACAGCACCTGCATGTAGCGTGCAAGCACGATCAGCTCCGCGCCGGTCTGGTCGACCAGTTCCAACAGCTGGGCTTCCGCCTTCGGCTTGTTCTCCTTGGTCACCTTGATGCAGTAGAAGGGGATGTCGTGGTTGACGACCACCTTCTGGTAATCGAAGTGGTTGGAGACGACGCCGACGATATCGATCGGCAGCGCGCCGATCTTCCAGCGGTAGAGCAGGTCGTTGAGGCAATGGCCGAAACGCGACACCATGAGCAGCACCTTCATGCGCTCTTCGCTGTCGCGGATCTCGGCGTTCATGTCGAAACGCTTGACGACCGCTTCGAAGCCGGCCTTCAGCTCGTCGAGCGGGGCACCCTCCTGGCTGATGAAGGTGAGCCGCATGAAGAACAGCCCGGTTTCGAGATCGTCGAACTGCGAACTGTCGGAGATGTAACAGCCCTTTTCGGCGAGATAGCCGGTGATCGCGGCGACGATGCCACGGGTGGTCTTGCAGCTGACGTTCAGCACATAGCTTTTCATCGGTAGGTCTCTCGCTCCAGAGGTTTTTCCGGCCCCCCTTATACGGCCAGTCGCACAAAAACTAGCGCGGCCTTCCGGCCGCTGTCGATCCATTCGCGACATCCGTTTGACGGAACCGGCCAGAGGTGACCGGCATCGACCAGCAGAGCGGATAGCTGAGCAGGCAGCGAGCGAGGCGGGGCTCGGTCAACGGGGCGTGCGGTCCGGATGGACGCGGGCAAAGACCTCGATCTCGGCGCAACGCTGATCGATCGCGACGAGCCGCGGACAGGCCGAGAGATCAACCTCCCAGCGCCGGGCGTTGTAGACCTGCGGCACGAGGCAGATATCCGCCATGCTTGGCTGATCGCCATGGCAGAAACGGCCGGTGGCGGGATGATCGAGCAGGCTTTCAAACGCCAGAAGCCCCTCGCCGATGAACTTGCGCATCCAGTTGCGCCGCGCCGCCTCGCCGTCCTCGGCATTGGCCATGAGGTAGGACACGACGCCGAGATTGCAGGTCGGATGGATGTCCATGGCAATCGCGTAGGAGAGTGCGCGCACGCGCTGACGACCAATCGCATCCGCTGGCAGGAAGCCGGTACCGGCGCGCGTTTCGGCGAGATACTCGATGATGGCGAGCGATTGGGTAAACCGCTCGCCATCGATCTCAAGAACGGGCACGAGCCCTTGCGGGTTCAGCGCCAGGTGCTCCGGAGCCTTGTGCGCCTTGGCGAGCAGATCGACCGGCACCGAACGATAGGTTTCGCCAAGGCAATTGAGCGCGATGCGCACCCGATAGCTCGCCGACGATCGCCAGTAGTCGTAAAGGACGGTCTCGCTCATGCTTTCACCCGCATCTGTCTTCGGTCGGTTCAGGCCCGGTCGTAGGCTTCGACGGTCTGCTCGATCGCGCCGAAGATGGAGTGACCGGTCTTGTCCTTCATCTCGATGCGCACGACGTCGCCGGCCCTGAGAAAATGCGTCTTCGGGGCGCCGCCGATGATCGTCTCGATCATCCGGAGTTCGGCGATGCAGGAATAGCCGGCGCCACCCTCTGCGACCGGCTTGCCGGGGCCGCCGTCGAGCTTGTTGGAAACGGTGCCCGAACCGATGATCGTGCCGGTGGAAAGCGGCCGGGTCTTGGCGGCATGCGCGACCAGCTGCGCGAAATCGAAGGTCATGTCGATGCCGGCATTGGCGCGGCCGAAGGGCTTGCCGTTGAGATCGACATGAAGCGGCAGGTGCAGCTTGCCGCCGTCCCAGGCATCGCCCAGTTCGTCCGGAGAAACGGCAACCGGGGAGAAGGCCGACGACGGCTTCGACTGGAAGAAGCCGAAACCCTTGGCAAGCTCGGCCGGGATCAACCCGCGCAGCGACACGTCGTTGACCAGCATGACGAGCTGGATCGCCGCCCGCGCCTCGTCGATCGTGGCACCCATCGGCACGTCGTCGACGATGACGGCAACCTCGCCTTCCATGTCGACGCCGAAGCTTTCGCCGGCAAGCGGGATCGGATCGCGCGGCGCGATGAAGCTGTCGGAACCACCCTGGTACATCAGCGGATCGGTCCAGAAGCTTGAGGGCATCTCGGCGTTTCGGGCCTTGCGGACCAGCTCGACGTGATTGACGTAAGCCGAGCCGTCGGCCCATTGGTAAGCGCGCGGCAACGGCGACAGCGCGTCGTGTTCATGGAACCGGATCGTCGGCTGCGAGCCAGTCTCGATCCCCTCGGCCACGCGCGCAAGCCGCGGGCCCGCATGCGCCCAGTCGTCGAGCGCTGCCTGCAGGGTGCGAGCAATGTGCCCAACCTCGGAGCAGCGGGTGAGATCGCGAGAGACGACCACGAGTTTTCCGTCGCGTGTACTGTCCTTGAGCGTCGCCAGTTTCATGCAGTCCTCCCTCTCAATCTTCTCATTGATCCAGACCGAAGACCGCTTCGCGACCTTCGCGGAATTGTCTTACGCGGACGAATCGTCCGCGATCTTCACAACACGGCCGTCGGCCGCGATCGTCAAGGCGCCCGCCCAGCTTTTGCGGGTCGCCGCAATCCAGTGGGCTTCCGATATCTCTGAGTCATCGGCCGGGATGAGATGATGCAAAACCAGTCGCCCGACATCAGCTGCCGCCGCAATTGCACCCGCCTGTTCGGCAAACGTGTGGCTGGCGAGCAGGTGCTCCTTCAGCCGCGCACCATTGCCGGTGCGCGCCACCAGCCGGTCGACGCCTTCTGCCAGCATCGCCTCGTGAACGAGGATGTCCGCACCCCCCGCGAAACCAGCAAGCGGCGGGAAGTAGGCCGTGTCGGCGGAGAACACGACAGAGCCCTCGGCATGATCGAAACGGAGCGCGAAACAGTCGGTGACCGGCGGATGATCGACCCGCAGCGCCGACAATGTCAGACCGTTCTCCGAAAAGACCTTTCCTTCCGAAAACTCGATCACCTCGACCAGCGCGCGCAGATCGGGCCGGCCCTCGTCGACGATACGGATGTCGATGTCGAAGGCCATCGCCTCAAGGAATCCCCGCCAATAGGCGCCGGTACCGGTGGGGCCGAAGACGCGCACGGGATGGGCAAGCCCTGCCGTCCAGGCCGTGTGGATCAGCGGCCCGAGTTCAAGAACGTGGTCCGAATGCAGGTGGGTGATGATGATGAGATCGAGCGCCTTCAGCGGCACGCCGGCGTCTGTCACCCCGCGGGTGACGCCGAGGCCGCAATCGACGACAACAGTCCGTCCACCGATTTCAAGCAGCGACGAGGTCGGCCACGGGCCGCCCGGCCGGATCGCCGGACCGCCCTTGCTGCCGAGCAAAACGAGGCGTGAACTCAAGACCAATCGCCTTCCGGCGTCCCGTTGAACCGCTTCTTGAGATCGCTCCAGCAGTCGATGTAGTTGTCCTGCAACGTCTCCAGTTCGGCGGCGTAGCGGGTCAGCTGCTGCGGGAAGCGGGTCTCGAACATGAAGGCCATCGTATGGTCGAGCTTCACCGGTTTCAACTCACTGTTCGTCGCTTTGTCGTAGCCCGATGCATCGGGCCCATGCGCCAGCATCATGTTGTGCAGGCTCATGCCACCGGGCACAAAGCCCTCTTCCTTGGCGTCGTAGCGGCCGTAGATCAGCCCCATGAACTCGCTCATGATGTTGCGGTGATACCAGGGCGGGCGGAAGGTGTGCTCGGCCACCATCCAGCGCGGCGGGAAGATGACGAAATCGATGTTCGCCGTGCCCTCTTCGCCCGAAGGCGCGGTCAGCACCGTGAAGATCGACGGATCCGGATGGTCGAAGAGGATCGCGCCAACAGGCGAATAGGTCTTCAGGTCGTATTTGTAGGGCGCGTAGTTGCCGTGCCAAGCGACGACGTCGAGCGGCGAATGGCCAATCTCGGTCACGTGGAAGCCGCCGCACCACTTCACATGCACGCGGCAGGGCGTTTCCTTTTCCTCGAACGCGGCGACAGGCGTCTTGAAGTCGCGCGGATTGGCCAAGCAATTGGCGCCGATCGGGCCGCGGTCGGGCAGCGTGAACTTGGCGCCATAGTTCTCGCAGACGTAACCGCGCCAGACCTTTTCATCGCCGAGCCGCGTCACCTTGAACATGGTGCCGCGCGGCACCAGGCAGATCTCCGAGGGCTCGACGTCCATCCTGCCGAGCTCGGTGAACACCTGGATCGCGCCCATCTCCGGCACGATCAGAAGCTCGCCGTCGGCATTGAAGAAATAGTCGTCGACCATGTCGTCATTGAAGGCATAGGCATGCGCCGCCATGCCCGAATGCGTCGGCGCGTCGCCGGCGGTCGTCATCGTGCGGATGCCCTGAAGGAAGTTCAGCTTTTCCGTCGGCGCCGGCAGCGGGTTCCAGCGCAACTGCCCGAGCGCCAGCGAATGTTCGGCCACATGCGGCGCGGTTTTCCAGTGCGGATAGTCTGTCTTGCTGAAGCGGCCGGTGTGGCGAACGCTCGGGCGGATACGGTAGAGCCAGGAGCGCTCGTTGGTGCCGCGCGGCGCGGTGAAGGGCGAGCCGGACAGCTGTTCGGCATAAAGCCCGTAGGCGCATTTCTGCGGGCTGTTCTGGCCCTGCGGCAGCGCGCCGGGCAGGCTCTCGGTTTCGAAGTCGTTGCCGAAGCCGGGCATGTAATTGAGCGCGTCGGCCCTCTTTGCTTGCGCATCGGCCTCTTTTTCTGCCTTGTCCAGCATCCTCGATCCTCCTCCCATGAGCATCTGGCTTGGCCTCTTGCGGCCGGGCCAATGCCAATCCAACAACCGCCGCAACGCCTCACTCGTGCTGGACGAAATCGTCGCTTTCGGCATATTAGTTACAATCGTAACTATCGATTTTGTAACTATCAAGGAAACACCGATGGCTTCCGGCAACTTCGAGCTCAGTGCCTTCCTGCCCTATCGCCTCAACCGTGCGGCCGAGTTCGTCGCGCTGCGTTTTGCCGCGCAGTACAAGGCGCGCTACCAGCTCACCCGCCCGGAATGGCGCACGCTCGCAGCGCTTGGCAGCACCGGTCGTCCAATGTCGGCGACCGAGGTCGGCGCGCACTCGGCCATGCACAAGACCAAGGTGAGCCGCGCCGTCGCGGCACTTGAAGAGCGGCGCTGGCTGACCCGCAGCGAAAACGAGGGCGATCGCCGTCTTGAGCATCTGCAGCTGACGAAGGCCGGCGCCGGGGCCTATGGCGAACTGACCGCGCTTGCCGCCAGCTACCAGGCCGAGCTGGATGCGCTGATCGGCCCGACCGGCATGCAGGCGCTGGCGGTCGGCCTCGACGCGGTGGAACGCGCCATCGGCAAGCTGGAGAGACGCGACACGGAGCGTTAGATCGTTTCCTTGTTTCCCTGAAACAGTGAAACGATCCAACTCTTTGAAAGAACGCAATTCCGGACGGAAAACCGTTTCACACTTTTCCTGGAATGGCGTTAGCCCTTCATCCGCTCCGGGATCGGCACGCCTTCAAAACTCTTGAGCGTCTCGAGCACGATCGACGTCTTGACGTGCTGCACACTGTCATGCGGCAAGAGCACGTCGTTGACGAAGCGCGAGAGGCCGGCGAGATCCGGGGTGACGACGCGCAGGTGGTAGTCCATCTCGCCCGTCAGCGCGTAGGCCTCCAGAACCTCCGGCAGGCTGGAGACAAGCTTGCCGAAGCGTTTGGCGTTGTCGCGGTTGTGGGTGGCGAGCGTCACCGAGATCACCACCATCAGGTCGAGCCCGAGCTTCTGCCGGTCGATCTGGGCCTGGTATCCGGTGATGTAGCCTTCCGCTTCGAGCCGCGTGCGCCGGCGTGAGCATTGTGACGGCGAAAGCGCGATGCGTTCGGACAGTTCATTGTTGGTCAAATGCCCGTCGCGCTGCAGTTCGCTGAGGATCTTGAGGTCGAAGCCGTCGAGTTGCTCCATTCATGCATCCTTATAAAGTATTTCGCACGTTTCGTGCGGCATCCTGCTCAAATCGCGCAAGAATACAAGCATCATGCATAGGATTTGCGTCATACTCCAGCAAAGTTTGGAAGAACAAGAGGAGACTTCCGATGGGCCCTTTCCCGCATGACGCCCCGCCGGCGACGATTACCGCTGAAAACCCTGCTGGTACCGACGGCTTCGAGTTCGTCGAATTCGCCCATCCGGAACCGGAAAAGCTTGCCGAGCTTTTTGCGCGCATGGGCTATAGCCCCGTCGCCAGGCACAAGAGCAAGAACATCACCGTCTGGCGCCAGGGCGACATCAACTATATCCTGAACGCCGAGCCCGGCTCGCACGCCATGCGCTTCGTCGATGAGCACGGCCCCTGCGCCCCGTCGATGGCCTGGCGCGTCGTCGATGCCAAGCACGCCTTCAACCATGCGGTTTCCAAGGGCGCGATCCCCTACGAAGGCAAGGACAAGTGTCTCGATGTTCCGGCCATCGTCGGCATCGGCGGGTCGCTGCTCTACTTCGTCGAAACCTATGGTGCCAAGGGCTCGGCTTACGAGGCCGAGTTCGAATGGACGGGCGAGCGCAACCCGAAGCCTGAAGGCGTCGGTTTCTACTACTTGGATCACCTGACCCACAACGTCTATCGCGGCAACATGGACAAGTGGTGGGCCTTCTACCGCGAACTGTTCAACTTCACCCAGATCCACTTCTTCGACATCGACGGCCGCATCACCGGCCTCGTCAGCCGGGCAATTACCTCGCCCTGCGGCAAGATCCGCATCCCCTTGAACGAATCCAAGGACGATACGAGCCAGATCGAGGAGTATCTGCGCAAGTACAAGGGCGAAGGCATCCAGCATATCGCCGTCGGCAGCGACGGCATTTATGATGCCACCGACAAGCTGTCGGACAACGGCCTCAAGTTCATGCCGGGCCCGCCGGAAACCTACTACGCCATGTCGCACGACCGGGTGCACGGCCATGACGAACCGATCGAGCGGATGAAGAAGCACGGCATCCTGATCGACGGCGAAGGCGTGGTAAACGGCGGCATGACGAAGATCCTGTTGCAGATCTTCTCGAAAACCGTGATCGGCCCGATCTTCTTCGAGTTTATTCAGCGCAAGGGCGACGAGGGCTTCGGCGAAGGCAACTTCCGCGCCTTGTTCGAATCGATCGAAGCCGACCAGATCCGTCGCGGCGAACTTGGTCCGCAGGCGGCCGAATAGGTCGGGCATCGCACCCGCGACAGACGGCCAGCCATTTCAGCCTTTAGCCTCTCGCCTTCCGGTGAGGGGCTTTTTTTTTACCAGCGGAGGGACTTGCGCACGCCTTTGCGGGCGCGCGCCAAGCAATCGGGGCCTGTTCAGTTCGTCGCCTCGTTGACGACCCGCCAGTTCGGCCGGCCGAGATTGTGCGGCCAGTCGATCACGTCGCGATCGTTGAAGTAGACGACTTCGGCAAGGTTCGGAAACTGCGGATCAGGTGCCGTCGCCGTCTCCATCCACGGCTGCATGTAGGCGGGGCTACCTTCCCAACCAAGTTCGGCGACCCAGATCGGCTTGTTGAACTTCGCGACCAGATCGTAACCAGGCTTCAGCGCTTCGGTGAAGGTCCGGGGCGCCCCATACTCGATCTTGTCGTAAGCCTCGAAACCGAAGACCGAAAGCCCGACGAGATCAACGTAGTCGTCGCCGGGATAATAGGCCTCGAGATTGGGCAGCCCCTTCGGCGACCACATGATCTGCGTTTTCGGTGCCGTCTTGCGCACGATGTCCATGGCGTGCCTGTAGGCCCTGATCCAGTCTTGGGGCTGCCATCCGGCCCAGGAAAACCGGCCGGAGGTATCCTCCATTTCCTGACCCCAGCGCACGATCACCGGGCTCTTCAACTGGGCGATCGTGTCGGCGATCGCCTGCATGTTGGCGTCATATTCCCCCCTCAGCATCCGGTCGCGCAGTTGCTCCGGCGTCAGCTTCCAGCCGAGCGACCAGGACCAGGGCTCGATCGTGATCAGAAGTTTGCGGCCACGCTGAAGCGCGTATTCGTCCGCAATCTGCAGGGAGGCGAGATCAACGTCTTCCCAGGGCAGGAACAACGCCTCCGTCGTGAGGTCGCCCTGCGCGCCGAAATCGCCGTGCGGGTCGTAGGCGCCGAATTTCGTCCCGCCGGGGTGACTGACGGGACGTTTGTCGGCGAGCGTCTGGGGCTGACCGGCGGTGACCGCAGGATTGGCTTGGTCCTGCGCCAACACCGATACAAAGCTACCGCCGAGCTCCAGTTGCAGAGCCAGGACAGTGCATAGGGCGAGTGCCAATTTGCGTTTCATGTCATCCTCCTGCGGCGGCGTGGCTACTTCTTGGCGAGGAACTCTTCCTTGAGGCGCAACGCTTTTGCCGTGATCGCATCGTTGGAAACGAACTTCTTGTATTCGTCGTACTTCTTCATCTTCGGATGCTTGAAGACGTACCACTTCCCATCCGGCACCCGCCGCTGGTAGATCGTGTCGCCGATCCGGCTGTGGCCGAAGCAGGTGCGTGCGGGGCCGCTGCCTTGAGAGCTCGTCCAGCGGGCCTGCATGCACATCATGCCGAGATCGCTGACGTACCAGTTGCCTTCGGCGTAGGACCGGTCACCCTTGCCCTTGTTGACATAGGCGACGAGCTTGCGGTCGTGCGCGGTAAAGCGGGCGCCGCCGGTTGGCCAGTTCCAGGTCTTGTTGCGATAAAGCGAGTACACCTCGTAAGCGCTGAGCGGCGTCGGCTTGATCTCGATCTTGGCCTTGACCGGCTGGGCGCCGAGATAGAACGCAGCAGCTGCAAGCGGCAGCAGCAGCGGAAGAACAATGACTTTCAAGGACCCTTTCATAGCGTTACTCCTCGCTTTGAGACCTACGAACTCGACTGCTCGCCGTCGTCACGACGGCACGTGAAGGCGACCAACCTTCTTGGTCGTCATGACGTCCCTGATATCCGGCTGGCCGGCGCTTTCGGCATTCGCCTCCACGCGCGGGCTTTCACTGTCGGATGGTTGTGAAAATCCATTCCACTTCAGGCGGAAGCGGACGATCTTCAGATTGGTGCCCTGCCCGGCGCCGGCGACGGTGAACTTCGTTTCGGTGAACGTCACGAAGCCGAGGCCATGTGACAGCGCTTCGGTCGCTTCGGCGCCGTGGCGCACCGCCGATTGGGCGGAAAGCACCGAGACCATGACCAGGCCGCCGGCCGTCACGGCCGTCATCGTCGAGCGCGGCACCAGCGCCAGCCCGTTCTCTCGAGCGTGGCAGGTGTGGATCACGATGACGATCAGCGCATAGATCAGCGCGTTGATACCGGCAAAGATGTAGAAGCCGCTCGCCGAGCCCGCATCGGACACGAACCAGATGACGAGCGCTGAGGCGAGCGACAGAGCCAGGTATGGCATCAGCACGCGCAGCGGCAGCGGCGACGCCGCACCGCGACCTTTCGGCGTGATGCGAAAATCGACGAAGGAGCCGGTGAGATGATCGCGCACCGCCGCAAGGCAGCCGAGCAATGACCACGGCCAGCGGGCAAAGAGAAACACGACGCTTTCCCAGTTCATGATCCGCGCGTCATGCGGCCTGAACGTCCCGGTCGATCGCCAGAAATACGCAAGCGCCGTCAGGATGATGGTGAGCGGAGCGAAATGCAGCAGAAACTCCGGATAGCTGACCGCGACGAAGGGCCGTCCCGTCAGCAGCGCGAATACCGGCATCAGGAACATCAGCGCCATGAAGGCCGAAAACAGCGGGTACCAGAGCTGCGAGAAGACGAACTGGAAGCGCAGCCGCGGCGACAGACGTGGCCCGTAGATCGGCGAGTACTTCAACAGGATCATCACGAGGCTGCGCGCCCATTGAAACTCCTGGATGGCCAGGTCGGCAAAATTGACCGGTCCGTCACCATGGGCAATAGCGTTGAGGGCGTGCACGCCGCGCCAGCCATGGGCGTTCATCATCAGGGTGGTCGAGTGGTCTTCGGCCAGTTCCGGCCCAAGCCCGCCGATCTCTTTCAACGCCTTTGTGCGGACCGCGTAGTGTGACCCGATGCACAGCGGCGCCCAGCCGTTGTTGTGCCCGACCTGAAGGCAACCGTGCATGAACGCTTCGGTGTTGAGCCGGCCGCGCGCCGCCCAACTGCCGGCGGCATTGGCATCGCAGATGCTCGGCGCCGACACATAGCCGACCGTCGGATCGTTGAACGGGCGCAGGATTTCGACGAGATAGGTGGTTTCCGGCACATGGTCGGCATCGAACTGCGCCACGAAATCATAGCGCTCGTAGCCGTAATGATCGTAGAAGAAGGCAAGGTTTCCCTCCTTGCAGCGCGTCCGCCGCGGCCAGGCGGTGCGATGATATTCGGCAACGCCCCTGCGGGTGGATATCTGGACGCCGTGCGCGGCACACCAGGCGAGCGTATCTTCGGACGGATCCTCGTCGGCGAGCCAGACATCATAGTCGCAACCGGTCTGGTCGAGCATCGCAAGCAGGGTCTTGCGCACCACGGCGAAGGGTTCGGACGGAGCCTTGGTCACGACCATGGCGACGCGGCCTTCGGGCACCGGACCTGTTTTTTCGGTCGCCACCTTCGCCCCGTAGAAGATCATCATGAAATGGATCGGCAACAGCGTGACCCACCCGACGACAACCGTCGCCAGGATGTAGGATGGCCAGTCCAGCACGTGGGCCGGATCGATCCACCACATCCAGAAATACACAAGCGCTGCGACCCACGCCGCCGTCCCCAAACAATTGAGCACCAGCAGGCGGCCGGAAAAGACTGCGCTCAGGGGCGCCACACCCTGCCGTCGATCAGCCCTGATCCGCGATCGGCCGGAGTTGGTCGCGTCGGTCATGAGTGCACCTCCAGGCCGAAACTCGGCGCCGCCGTCGCGATGATGGTGTCGATGGTGGAGTACGCGGGACGAAATCCCAGCGTCTGCCGCGCGCGGGCGGTGTCGGCATAAAGCACCGGCGGATCGCCGGGCCGGCGTGGCAGCATCCTGACCGGGACCTTGAGGCCGGTGATGCGGTCGATGGCTGAGAGCACCTGGCGGATCGACGTCCCCTCGCCCGAACCCAGATTGGCGCGCAGAACCTCGCCGCCGTCCCGCAGATAGTTCACCGCCGCGACGTGGGCGTCGGCAAGGTCGGTCACGTGAATGTAGTCGCGGATGCAGGTGCCGTCGGGCGTCGCATAGTCGTCGCCGAAGACGTCGAGCCTTTCGATGCGGCCGGCCGCCGCCATCAGTGCCCGCGGGATGAGATGGGTTTCCGGATCATGGCGCTCGACAAGCTGCCCTTCGGGATCGGCGCCTGCGGCGTTGAAGTAGCGCAGCGCAACCGAGCGCAGCCCGTAGGCCCGGGCATAGTCGGCAAGCATCAGCTCGATCATCAGCTTCGTACGGCCGTAGGGATTGATCGGGAGCTGCGCCGTATCTTCTGTGATCGGCAGGACCGGCGGCACGCCATAGGTGGCGCAGGAACTGGAAAAGACGATACGGTCGATTCCACCCTCACGGCAGGCCTCCAGTAGGGCGATGCTGCCCGCAACGTTGTTGCGATAGTATTTCGCGGGATCTTCGACCGATTCCCCGACATAGGCGGAGGCGGCGAAATGGATTACGCCTTCGGGCGTGAAGGTCCGGATCGCATCTGTCAGGCGCGCCTGATCCTCGATGTCTCCCGTAACGAGCGGTCCCCACTTGACGTTTCCCCGGTGTCCGGTCGACAGGTTATCGTAGACCACGGGAACGATGCCCTGCTGCGCCAGGCGCTTGCAGGTATGGCTGCCTATGAAGCCGGCTCCGCCGGTGACGAGTACGGTGCGTGACATGTCATACCGCCTCTCCCGCCATGACGCGGCTGTCCGCGCTCAGGCGTTCGTCGAAATAGGCGATGGTGCGTTCAAGGCCCTGGCTCAACTTGATCTTCGGCTCCCATGCAAGCTCGGCATGGGCCTGGGCGATATCCGGCCGCCGCTGGCGAGGGTCGTCGACGGCCGCCGCCTGGTGCACGATGCGCGAGCGCGAACCGGTGAGCGCTAGAACCATCTGCGCAAGCTCCAGAACCGTGAACTCGCCCGGGTTGCCGAGATTGATCGGCCCCGTGCAGGTCTCGGGCGAAACCGAAAGCCGCAGAAATCCGTCGATCAGATCATCGGCATAGCAGAACGACCGCGTCTGCTGTCCGTCGCCGTAGATGGTCAACTCCTTGCCAAGCAGGGCCTGGACCACGAAATTGGAAATCACCCGACCGTCATCCGGACGCATCCGTGGGCCGTAGGTATTGAAGATGCGCGCCACCTTGATCTTCACGCCGTGGGTGCGGTGGTAGTCGAAGAACAGGGTTTCGGCCGATCTCTTGCCCTCGTCGTAGCACGCCCGCGGGCCGATCGTGTTGACGTTGCCAAAATAGCTCTCGCGCTGCGGGCTCAAAAGCGGATCGCCGTAGACTTCCGATGTCGAGGACTGGACGACTGTGGCGCCGGTGGCGCGTGCGTTTTCCAGCGCATGCAGCGCGCCAAGCACGTTGGTCATCAACGTTCCGACCGGATCGGCCTGATAGTCGGGCGGAGACGCCGGCGAGGCAAAATTGAAGATGACGTCGGCATCGATCAGATAGGGCTTGCGGACGTCGTGATCGATGATGTGGAGATGAGGGTTGTGCGTGAGATGCGCGAGATTTTCACGCCGGCCAGTCGAAAAGTTGTCGATGCAGACAACTGTGTGGCCAAGGGAAAGGAGTCTTTCGCAAAGATGCGATCCGAGAAATCCACTGCCACCCGTTACAAGAACTCTTCTCGGTATTCCTGAAATCTTCTTAAGAAACTCACGTTGACCAACGACAGACAACGGCCCGGAAACGACCTTTCGCATGCGCACCTCCAATTATTTTACACACCATTTCTTCTGGTGCTTTGGAGACGGACTGCGAATGAAAAATATAATAAGGAAAATTCTCTTTATTACACAGTCACGCACAACCCGCTGTAAAACGAAATATACAACCTGATATAATTGTTTACATTATTTCAAATTCAATATTAGATAACTATCAAATAACAGGTATTGCGTCAAACGCAAAGGATGGTTAACAGTAATATCTAGCCCGATTTTACAAGAATTGGCGCTTTACATACTCCGATGGGATTACTGAATTTGCCGACAACAACCTCGGCATGTAACACTTCGTTTACCAATGTAATCTTTCGTGCCCCCACCAGAATTCGAACGGCCACCTCAACCCTGAGACGAACCGTGTCGTGACCATGCCGACATAGCGACGCAACGGCATGCAGCGGTCGGCAAGCTTCAGCGGCGGATAGGGGAAGATGGGGCGCGCCGATGGGCACGGGTCGGGGCCTCCTTGAAAACACTTGCTTGAAAACACTTGCGCCCCGCGAAGGTTCGCGGGGCGCAAGATTGATTTCAACGGAGATAGAACTCAGTTCTTCCAGCGTGACAGAAGCACATCACCGTTCCGGTCTGTCGCCGCATCGTGAGTGAAGTAGCGGGACGCCGCTTCCGTTCGGTTGCGGACGTTCATCTTCTTGTAGATGTTGCGGACATGCACCTTCACGGTGTTTTCCGACAGGCCGAGCCGGTCAGCAATGATCTTGTTCTGCGTGCCCTTGCAGATGAGGTCGAGGATCTGGACCTCACGTGTCGTCAGGCCGTCAGGGCCAGCATCACGCTTGCGCCGGCCCGTTCCCGAGACGGCACCCGGACCGGACAGGTCCACGCGCCGGCCGTAGAGACCGGTCGCCGCAAAAGGCTCGGGCGATAGCCGCCTGAGCAAGGCGGCAGGAAAATGCTCGCCACCCTTCATCAGCAAATCGATGGCGGCGAGGCAGACGTCGAGATTGAGGTTCAGCGGCAGAACGCCGTGGATCAGTCGTTCTTCGACGAAACCCGCGATCGACGGGTCAAGCTCGTCCGCATTGTCCACCACCAGGCCGATCGAAGCGCGGGGGTGAAACTCGTGAATGGTTCTCAGAATTGCTGGAAAGGACTTGGGAGGCATCCGATACAGCATGATCAACGTCACATCGACGAGATTGCCGTCCAGCAGGTTGTCGGGGTCAGAAAAACTGACCATGTCGTGCCCTTGAAACCTGGAACCGACTGCCTGCATCAGGCACTCGGCAAACAGGTCGATCTTGGCGAGCATGACGATCTTTTTCTTTTGTGACAAAGCCTTGTTGTTATCTTCAAAATCACCCACGTTGGAGCTTCCAGGATACATTACGCCCTCCTAGGATTTTTCCATTTATTTTTATGGGTACTCGGAATTGCCCGCAGAGCACCCGCAATTTCAGAAAATTTATTCGGAACCACTAAATGTCGCGATCTTCCTGCGCGGGAAAATTCGCGATAGCTAATGTAACGTAAAGATCTGCGCAACGAAAGCGCCCAAAAGGATTAGAGATGCATCATATGGGCTTTTAAATCGTTATAAATCGAACCATCTTTGGGTTATATCGCAAAGGTTTTGTTTACCTCGGTGCGGAAAGCCACCGAAAACAACGGTATAGAGTGTCCCCGCCACCTCCGGCATTTGTTCATTTTCCCCGCGTGCGGGCCCTCCCAAGCGACTAAATGGGTTAGTCGCGCGGGCCCTCAGCGTCGGATTTAACCCTGCCTTCAGCCTCGTTATACGCAGCAATACTTCCTCCGGGTTAACCAGCCAGCCCTTCGGAACGGCGAAACACCACCATCTCGCGCAAACGAACGGCGTCGCTTGTCGCCCGAGGGCGTGGCGGCTCACAGCAAAGAGTTGAATTCGCTTTCCGCAACAAGGGCTTGCGATCGTTGGGTAGATGGGAAAGAGTGAGTAATTACAAACCACTAACCAGAATTGGTATCTTCCGCCCCGCCAGTTTTGGAGTCACATTGGACGTTCGTTCCGCATGTTGAAGGGCAACAAGGCCGGCTTCGCGCAGGGCCCCGACAAAAAAATCGTCACTCAACTCGGAAGTGTTGCGTCAGCGTAACCCTGAGTAAGCGTAAGAAAAGGATATATTTCCTGCGGTACACAATCCGCGCGTGCACATTTTGCAAAATATAGAAGCGAAGAATCTATTTTAAGAAAGCGATAGATCAGACAGTAGAATATTGAACATCGCTCACACCGAAGCCAACGCCAGTAGATACCGTTAAAATTAAAGGTATTTGGTGTTGGCTTCTTTTTTTTGCGCGCCAATAAATCGGCTCGCCGAAGCTCCCGGCGGTTCATTTTCGGACGCCCCACGATGTGGCGCGCACGCTCCTTCAAACCAACACGCAACACATACCCACCAAAACGATGGTATCAGGCCGCGCTCGCCGTGCAGTCGAGCGACTGCAGCTCCTCGCGAAAGGCAAAGCGGATGATGTGGCTTTCGACGATCCCCTTGCCCTCTTCGAGCCCTTCGGCATCGGCCGCCTCGACGACGAAGGACAGCCGATCGCCACGCGCCGCCATCCGCGCCGTGATGCCGCCGGAAAACACGATGACGGAATCCGTTTCGCTATATTCGACCGTCACCTTGTGCGCGAAATGCTTCGACATCTGCTGAAGATATCGTGACGCGCGTTCCGTGGTGAAACCGCTTTCGGCTTTTCCCATGTCTTGTTCCTTGTGCTGACAGGCGTGCTCTCGCGTATGCGCGCTGCATGGATTCCCTGGTCGGCAATGACCGGGGAATCCATGCAGAAACTGCGATCATTTCTTGCTGAGCGCCTGGGTGATCTGGTCGACGATGTCCTGCTGCGATTTCAATCCGGAAGCCGTCAGGTACAGCTTGGCGGAATCGAGATAGACCACCTGTCCCTCCTTCCACGCCTTCGTCTGGCGAACCAGTTCGTTGTCGAGAAGGGCCGCGGCCGGCTGTGCCTGCTGGCCGATCGCAGCATCGCGGTCGACGACAAAGATCCAGTCCGGGTTGGTCTCCAGAATGTACTCGTAGGACACGGCCTGCCCGTGCGTCGCGACCTCAAGGTTCGGGTCCGCCGGCTTGATGCCGAAGCGGTCGTGCAGTTCGCCGAAGCGCGATCCCTTGCCGTAGGCGCTGATCTTGCCGCCGGTCGTCAAAAGGATAAGACCGGTGCCCTTGTCGGCCGAAAGAGCGCGCAAGGCTTCAATCGACGCGTCGAGCTTGGCGATGCTCGCCGTGATTTCGGCATCCTTGCCGAAGATCTGGCCGAGGATGGCCGCGTTCTTCTTGACGCTGCCGATCTGGTCCTTGTCGTCGGAGGTCAGGTCGATCGTCGGCGCGAGCTTGGCGACGTCGGCATATTTGGACTGCGACCGGCCGCCGACGATGACAAGGTTCGGCTCGGCCGCGTTGATGGCTTCATAGTCCGGCTCAAATAGCGTTCCGATCTTCGGATAGCTGTCGGCCTTGTACTTTTCGAGCGACGGCGGAATGGCCGAACCCGGGACACCGGCGACCGGAACCCCGAGCATTTCCAGCGTCTCCAGCATACCGAAGTCGTAGACCAGCACCGTCTTCGGATTCTTCTCCACCTCGGTCACGCCGCTGCTGTGTTCGATCTTCAGCGTTTCGGCCGTGGCTGCCGAAGCACCGCCAACGGCCACCGCAGCCGCGAGAACGAGACCACGCAGAGCATTAGACAATGGAGATATATTCATGACTTTTTTCCTCATGTTTACCCAATCCTCGTAGCGCGATTTTGGCGGAAGGGCAATGTGCGCAATCCGTGCATCTTCTGCGCGCACAAAACTTGACGAGAGCGATCATATATATGACTAAGGCGAGCCTTGGATCGGGCACCCTGCCCGCGACGGCAACGAGGGCGCTGCGGCTGTCGATCGTCAAACTCAGGCACGGGATACAAAAGAGCGATGGTCAAAGCAGAGAACGTGCGGAGCGCGGCTTTACGATGAGGCCAACCGTCATCGCCATCCTTCTCGTTCTGCTGCTTGCCGCAGCCAGCGTCTTTACCGGCGTCGGCAGCCTTGCCGCCACAGGCGGGGAGCGTGGCTGGCTGCTGGTGGTGGAAAGCCGCGTGCCGCGCACGCTGGCGCTGATGCTTGCGGGCGCTGGTCTCGCCGTTTCCGGCACGATCATGCAGATGCTGGCGCGCAACCGCTTCGTCGAGCCATCGACCGCCGGCACCGCGGAATCGGCCGCCCTCGGCATGCTCGTCGCCATGCTGGTCGCGCCGAGCCTGCCGGTCGCCGGAAAGATGGTGTTTGCGGCGCTGACGGCACTGATGGGAACCGCCCTGTTCCTACAGATTCTGCGACGGGTTCCCTTGCGCTCGCAGTTGATGGTGCCACTCGTCGGCATCATGCTCGGCGGTGTCTTCAACGCCATTACCACCTTCGTCGCCTATCGCTACGACCTGATGCAATCGATGGGCGCCTGGATGTCGGGCGACTTCTCTGGCGTGCTTCGAGGGCGCTATGAACTGCTGTGGATCGGCTTCGCGCTCACGCTCGTTGCCTACGCAACCGCGGCACGCTTTACCGTCATCGGCATGGGCGAGGCAATCGCCCGCAACGTCGGGCTCGACTACGACAAGGTCGTCACGCTCGGGCTCGTCATCGTCTCCATGGTCACGGCAACGGTCGTCGCCACGGTCGGCATGATCCCGTTTCTCGGGCTGGTGGTTCCCAATGTCATCAGCCTCATCGCCGGCGACAATTTGCGGCGTACGCTGCCGGCCATTGCCTTGACCGGCGCGGGGCTGGTGCTGGCCTGCGACATCGTCGGCCGGGTGGTGATCGCGCCCTACGAGGTTCCGGTCGGCACCGTCATGGGCGTGATCGGCAGCCTGGTCTTCCTCTACCTGCTGATTTCGAGGCGCGCGCATGCAGGCTGACGCCAACCGGATCTCACCGTCCGTCGTGCTCATCGTGTCGGCCGCACTGGCGCTCGCCTCGATGATCGCCTTCATGACCGTCGGCGCGAAGGGCAGCTGGTCCTTCCTCCTCTCCTTCCGCGGCACGAAACTTCTCGGCCTGGTGCTAGTCGCATATGCGATCGCCGTCTCCACCGTGCTTTTCCAGACGATCTCCGGCAATCGCATCCTGACACCCTCCATCATCGGCTTTGACGCCATGTATGCGCTGCTGCAGACGATCATGGTGTTTTTCCTCGGGGCGGCCGGTGCTACGGCCGCTGACGCGCGGCTGCAGTTCACGATAGAAACGGCCACCATGGTCGGCTTCTCGCTGCTCCTGTTTCGCGCGCTGTTTTCCGGCGCCAGCCGCAGCCTGCACTTGCTGATGCTGGTCGGCATCATCCTTGGCGGTCTTTTCCGCAGCCTCTCGTCCTTTCTCCAGCGCATTCTCGACCCCAACGATTTCATCGTGCTTCAGGACCGGCTGTTTGCGAGCTTCAACAGCATCAACGCCGACCTTCTCGGGATCGCAACGGTTGCAACCCTCGCCGTGACCTTCGCGCTCTGGCGTCTGTCTCCGACGTTCGACGTTCTTTCCCTCGGGCGCGAAGCGGCAATCGGCCTCGGCGTCGATCACCAGCGCGTCGTCACGCTGCTTCTGGTGCTGATCGCCGTGCTCGTATCGGTTTCGACCGCGCTCGTCGGACCGGTGACGTTCTTCGGCCTTTTGGTCGCGAGCCTAGCCTGGCAGCTGACGCCGACCGCCAGCCATCGTTTCGTGCTGCCGGTTGCCGTCGCGATCGCGATCACCACCCTGGTCGGCGGCCAGGTCGTTCTCGAGCGGTTGTTTGCCTTCAACACGGCGCTCAGCATCGTCATCGAATTCTTCGGTGGCCTTGTCTTCATCTTCCTGCTTGTCCGAGGATCTCAGCGATGATCGAAATCCAAGAGGTGTCGAAAGCCTATGGCGGCAACAGGGTCGTCGACCGGGTGTCGCTCACGCTGCCGGCCGGCGGTCTGACCTCGATCATCGGCCCCAACGGCGCCGGCAAGTCGACGCTTCTGTCGATCGTCAGCCGATTGATGCCGATGGACGACGGCAAGGTGCTGGTCGATGGCCTCGATGTCAGCCGCGCCCCTGGCGACGTGCTCGCGCGCCGGCTCTCTATCATGCGGCAGGACAACCACATCACCGCCCGGCTCAGCGTGCGCGACCTCGTGGCCTTCGGTCGCTACCCCTATTCCAAGGGCCGGCTGACGGCGGATGATGCCGAGCACATCGATCGCTCGATCGCCTATCTCGGGCTTGAACCCTTTGCCGGCCGATTTCTCGACGAGCTCTCTGGCGGCCAGCGACAGCGCGCCTTCATCGCCATGGTGCTGTGCCAGGACACCGACTACATGCTGTTCGATGAACCGCTGAACAATCTCGACATCAAGCATGCGGTCGAGACGATGAAGCTGTTGCGCCGGCTCGCCGACGATTTCGCCAAGACCGTGGTGGTCGTCCTCCACGACATCAACTTTGCCTCGGCCTATTCCGACCGCATCGTGGCGATGCAGGGCGGGCGGCTGGCGTTCGAGGGAAGGCCCGAGGACATGATCGTGCCGGCCCGGCTGCAGACGATTTTCGATGTTGATTGCCGTGTGCACGCCATCGGCCAGACGCGCCTCGTCAGCTACTTCGAATAGGCCGGAAACGACGAAGGGCGCGCCAGTTCACGCGGCGCGCCCTGCCAATCTGATAAAGCCCGAAACGGCTACCTCACGGCACCCCTTGCGATCCGTCGCGATGGTCAGCCGCGCTGAGCCTCGCGCCCGACCCGGGCGGCGTCGGCAGCATGATCCTCGTCGGTCACGGACGAGAACCGCTTCAGGCATCGCCCGGCTCTCCTGTTGATGTCGTCCATGACGGTGAACATCACCGGCACGAAGACGAGGCTGAGTGCCGTCGAGGTGATGAGGCCGCCGATCACCGCAGCCGCCATCGGCGCGCGGAATGCGGCGCCGGCGCCGACGCCGATGACGGCCGGAACCATGCCGGCCACCATGGCGATGGTGGTCATGATGATCGGCCGGGCACGGGTGGCGCCCGCCTCAAGCAGGGCGCTCCGCCGGTCCGCACCTTCGTTGCGGCATTCGATCGCGTAGTCGACGAGCAGGATCGAGTTCTTGCAGACGATGCCCATCAGCATGAGGATGCCGATCATCGACGAAACGTCGAGGGCGGCGCCAAACAGGATCAGGGCCAAGGCCGCGCCGCCGATCGACAGAGGCAGCGCCACCAGGATGGTGAGAGGCTGCAGGAAATCCTTGAACAGCAGCACCAGCACAGCGGCCACCATCAGGATGCCGGCAAGCAGCGCGATGGCGAAGTTCCGGAACATCTCCGCCATGTACTCGGCGTTGCCGTAGTTGGCCTGCGACACCCCCGCCGGCAGTTCGGACATGGCCGGCAGGGCTTCGATCCGTTCGAACGCGGTGCCAAGCGTGATGCCGTCAAGATTGGCTTCGACCGCGATCAGCCGCTTGCGATCAAGCCGCTCCACGCTGCTTCCCTCGGCGCCGAACGAAATGTCGGCGACCGAGGTCAACGGCACGACCGCGCCGGCATTGGTGCCGACCCGCAGGTTGCGCAGGATATCGAGGTCGCCCCGCGTCGCTTGATCGAGCATCACCCGGATCGGCACCTGCCGGTTTCCAAGATTGAAGCGCGCCGAATTGCTTTCACTGTCGCCCATGGTCGCGATGCGGGCGACGGTTCCGATCGACGTCACGGAAACACCAAGCCTTGCAGCCTCTTCAAGGCGCGGCTTGACCAGGAGTTCCGGCGACAGCAGCGGTTCCGTCGACCGGACGCCGACCAGTCCCGGAAGCGCCTGCATTTCCGTTTCAAGCCGGCGCACCGACGCCGTCAGCGCCTCCGGATCGTCGCCCGTCAGATAGATCGAGAGATCCTTTGAACCCTCCGCCGAGGCGAAGGTCGCCTGGATATCCGGGATTTCCGAAAGCAACGGCCGCAGCGACAGCTCGAAGGACTTGCGGTCGAGTTCGCGCTGCTCGCGCGGCGTGAGCTTGATGCGCAGCGACACCTCGTTGAGACTGTCGGCGGTCGCAAAGATGCTCTCGACCTCCGGCCTTTGCTTGATCCTGTCGGCGAGTTCGTCGGAGACGCGGGCGGTTTCCGCGAGCCGCGTGCCGGGGGGAAGCGTCACCTTGAGCTGCGAGACGTTGCTTTCGCGCTCCGGCGTGAAGCCGGTCGGCAGCATGGTCAAAAGTGCGATCGACCCGACGAAGATCAGGGCGACCAGGGACAAGGCGGTCTTGCGGTGGTCGAGCGTCCAGCCGAGCAGCCGGCAATAGGCATCCGCAAGCCGCGAGGGTTTGGCGGAATGTCCGTGCCCGGCCCTCGGTCGCAGCAGATAGGCCGCCATCAGCGGCGTCAGCAGGCGTGCGACAAGGAGCGAGAACAGGACGGCGAACGCGACGGTCAGACCAAACTGCTTGAAATACTGTCCGACCGCACCGCCAATGAAACTGACCGGAGCAAAAACCGCGACGATGGTCAGGGTCGTCGCGACGATCGCCAGCCCGATCGCGTCCGCAGCGTCAATCGCCGCGATGAACGGTCGCTTGCCCATGTCGACGTGGCGCTCGATGTTTTCAATCTCAACGATCGCGTCATCGACGAGAATGCCGATGACGAGCGTCAGCGCGAGAAGGCTGATGCTGTTCAGCGTGAAGCCGAGCAGATCCATCACCGCGAATGTCGGCAGGATGGAAAGCGGCATTGCCACCGCCGAGATCAGGGTGGCGCGCCAGTTGCGCAGAAACGCGAAGACCACGACGATCGTCAAAAGCGCGCCTTCGATCAGCGCGGTCACGGCCGCGTCGTAACTTTCCTGCGTGTATTCGACATAGGAGATTTCTTCCTTGAACTCGACGCCGGGCATGCGCGCGCGGATCTCGTCCAGCCGCTGAACGACGGCGTTGGCGACAACGGTGTCGCTCGCCCCCTTGCTGCGCGAGACCGCAAAGCTGACGACGGGTGCGCCGTCGACCCGGGCAAAATTGCGCGGCTCCGAGGACGTGTCTTCGATCGTCGCGATGTCGGAGAGCTTGACCCACCGGCCACCCGGAAGCGGGATCGAGAGCTGCGACAGTTCGTCGATAGACGCTGCGCTGCCGACGGTGCGGATCGACTGTTCGCGACCGCCGATTTCGCCGCGGCCGCTCGGCACGTTGGTGTTGATCTCTCTCAGCGCCGTGTTCACCTGATCGGCGGTGACACCGAGCGCCAGCAGCCGTTCGGCGTTGAGCGAGACGCGGACTTCGCGATTGACGCCGCCGAGCCGCTGCACCTTCTGCACGCCCGGCAAGGTCAGCAGCTCGCTATTGACCGTGTCGTCGACGAACCACGACAACTCGACCTCCGACATCGCAGGCGCGCGGACGGCGTAATAAATGATGGGCAGGCCATCGACATCGAGGCGCGAGACGGTCGGCTCCTGGATCGATTGCGGAAGGTCGGAGCGGATCTGCGCCACCGCCTCGCGGACATCGTTGGCGGCGCGATCCGGATCGGTGCCGATCTTGAACTCGACCGTGGTCGTCGAAAGGCCGTTGCCGATGGTCGAGCGGATGTGACTGACGCCGACAAGGCCGGCAACAACCCCTTCGACCCGGCGTGTCACCTGGGTCTCCATCTCGGTCGGCTGAGCGCTCGGTTGGCCGACGGTTACGGTAACGATCGGAAAGGAGACGCTCGGATCGGCATTGACGGGCAGCCTGAAGAAGGAGGCGAGGCCGACAAGCGTCAGCACCACGAACAGGACGATCGTCGGAACGGGCTTTCGGATCGCCCAGGCGGAAATGTTGCTGGTCATGGCTTCTTGTCCGTCTGCGCCGGCTGAACGTCCTTGACCACCACAGCCTCGCCGCTGCGAAGCGAGACACCGGCCTTGAGCACGACACGTTCGCCGTCAGTGAGACCGGAGACGATCTCGACCTTGCCATCCTGGCGCATGCCGGGCTTGACCACCTTGCGCACCACATGGCCGCTTTCGACCACGAACAGCGAGACCGCTCCATCAGGTGCGTCGTAAAGCAGTGCGGAATCGTCGACCATGATCGCATTGCGTTCGGAGATGACGATCTGAGCGCGGCCGAAGGTTCCGGCAAAGGGCTGCTTTTCGGTGTTGAGCGTGATCTGAGCGGTTCCAAGGCGGGTTTCGCGGTCGATCTTCGGATTGATCACCCGCACCCGGCCGTCGATCCAGTCGCTTCGGCCGGAAAGCTTGACCCGGACCGTCTGGCCAACGGCAAGCAGCGGCAGCTCGGTCTCCGGCACTTCTGCGGCAAACTCGATCTCGCCGTCGCGGATCAGCTTGACCAGCGGATCGGAACCCGCAAGGGCCCCGGCCCGGGCGAGCCGCTCGGAGACGATGCCGGCGGCCGGCGCCACGATCACCGCACGCTCGAGCTTGCGCCGCGCCTCGGCTTCGAGCGCCTGGGCCTGCTCGTAATCGGCGCGTGCGACCTTGACCGCCTGTTCGGCAATGGCGAGCGCCGAAACGCGCTCCTCGAGCGTGGTCGCGGCCTGGAGATGGCTGAGCTGACGGGCGCGGGCCAGCTTGCGTTGCTCCTGCGTGACCGTTTCCTCCTCCCGCGCCATGGTGGCGCCGGCGCGCGCAACGCGTCCTTCGGCCTCGCGCAAAAGGTTTTCCAGCATTTCGGTTTCAAGCCGTGCAATGACCTGCCCGGCCGCCACCCGGTCACCGATCTCGACCTTGACGTCGGCGATGCGCTGGTCGGTCAGCGTGGTTCCGACCGCGATCTCCTCACGGGCGACGAAGATGCCGGCAAAGGATCTGGTCCATTGCTGCGGGCGGCTGTCGGCCACAAGCGTCGACACCATGCGGGTGATCGGAGCGGGATCCTTGGGAACGGACGCCGCAGCCTCCCCGGATGCCCTCGCCGCACCACCGGTGATGGCAAACACAAGCCATGCCGCAAGCACGACGTTCAACTCATTAGTGCATCTCATTTCATTGGCTTTCCATGGCGGGTCTGTGGATCGCAACGTCTCGATGCGACCGGACCTCGAGGTCGTACAAAGCGCGCTTAATAATTATTAGATTAGTCGATCTAATCAAATGACTTAGCAAACGCGCCAATTGCAAGGCAGATCACACACTAGCATTGCGGGAAGATGGCGATTCCCCCTGCGGCCTGCGACCTGGATAGCGCTCGACCGTCGAACGAAATTCGAGTACTCGGTCTAATAATTAGGCGGCCGCGCAAGGAGAAGCAGGGATGCGCAAGATCGACCCCGAAAAGCACGCCGCCAGACGTCGGCTGATCCTCGATGCCGCAATCGCCTGCTTTTCGCGCAAGGGTTTCCACGGAACGTCGACGGCCGAAATCTGCGCCGAGGCACGCATGAGCCCAGGCAATCTTTTCCATTACTTTCCGACCAAGCACACCATCATCGCTGCGATCGTGGAGGAGGAGCGTCAAGAAACGGCGGAGATTTTTCGAAAGCTGGGTGAAGAGAAGGACCTGTTGGCCGCTTTGCTGGGCTTTATGGACACTGTTCTCGACCTTGCCGGGGACCCGGCCTATTCCAGCCTGGCGCTTGAAATCGCCGCCGAGGCCATGCGCGACGAACGTATCGGCGCGCTTGCCGCGACGAACGATGCCGAACTGCAGGCAGCGCTTGCGGCCCTGATCAGCGGTGCGGCCAGTCGAAACCAGGTCGATTCGGCCATCGATGCGCCCGGCGCTGCCCGCTGGATCGCCGCGATCATCGACGGCATTTTCAGCCGGATTGCTGTCGATCCCGGTTTCAGCCCGAAGGACGAAGGCGCAATGATGCGGCGTCTGCTGACCCGCTTTCTCTGTTCCTGAGGCCGATGACCTTAAAACTGCGCAGCGCACATGAAGCGCGCTGCGCAAATCTGTTGCTGGCCTCGTCCTTCAGGCTCTCCCGGCACGACCTGAGAGAGCCTGGAAACCGCCGACCTCAGCCACGCTTCTGGATGACGCCGTAGACGATGTTCTTGTTGGCGCCGAAGAAGACGCGGGCGTCGATCGCAGATTTTCCGGCGCTCTTGTGGATGATGTTCCACATGTCGGCCTCGGAGCGAAGCAACAGCGCCCAGTTCATGAACGTTTCCATGTAACCATCGACGCCGATATCGGTAGCGAAGTTGGCAAACAGGAAGACGCCGTTCGGCTTCAGCATCTGCAGGCAGCGATGCGTCAGCTTGATGGCCACCTTGTCGGCAAGGTAATCGTAGAGGCCGGCGGCGTAGACGAAATCGAACGTGCCGAGCTTCTGGTCGCGGCCGAGCAGGCTGCGGACGGAACCGTCCACCGCCTCGATCGCGGTGCCCGAGAAATCGCGGCTGATCGATCCGACGCTGAGCGGGTCCTGATCGAGCGCCACCCAGCGCTTGATGCGTCCCTCGTTCAATGCCACCGAGCGGTTGGCTTCGCGCAGATGGCCGGCGGCAATCGTCAGGATTTCCGCCTGTCCCCCACGGCTCGCGGCAATGTCATCGACGTGCCGGGTGAGGATATCGCGACGCTCGCGCACCGCCACCGAAGAGGATGCGTCCTTGGTGTAGTCGTAAAGCGCATGCCCGACGGTCGACGACCGCTCGATTTCCGCAGCGACGCTTGGGTGGCCGTAGATGAAGTCGAGCAATTGCGCATCACCCGAATAGCCCCGCGGCTTTTCGAACGACCAGCGCGTGAACGGATCCTGCAGGAAATACTCCGAAACCGGATGATCCTGCGCAATAGGGATTAGCTCTTGCCACACGGTGGGGTGGTACTTGGCACGAACCTGATGAAGTGAACCGGCAAGGCGGTCGATGATTTTTGCCGGCTCCGTGCCTTGAAGAAATTGTTCCTGAGCAACCCTGAGTATCAATGCAAGCTCGGCCTTGCCGGTCGAGAGCTGTTCGTCATGCCGTTCGCCCCTGGGCGAAACGAACTCATCGGCCATTGCCTTGGGAGTAATGAGGCTTTGACCGTCGAAAACAGTCTGAAATTGGCGCACGCGAGACCATCCGTTAAAGGTTTGTTAACAATGGTTGCGAAGATGTGCGCATTCCAGCTCGGATTGCAAGTTTTTGTATATAATAAGGTAAATTCCTGTGTCTCATCCC
>NZ_DASYGZ010000161.1:0-17038 GCF_035999135.1 Ensifer sp. | reverse complement strand
CCGGAAGTCCAGGTTGCTATCCTGACGGAACGGATCAACAACCTGACCGAACACTTCAAGGGCCACAAGAAGGATAACCATTCCCGCCGTGGTCTGCTCGCGATGGTTTCCAGCCGTCGTTCGCTCCTCGACTATCTGAAGAAGAAAGACGAAGCGCGCTACACCAAGCTGATCGGTGCCCTGGGCATCCGTCGCTAAGCGACTTATCCGGCGGGTCTTTGCGGCCCGCCGGCTTTTTTATGGAGCGCTGGGCGCTCACGCAATGATCTCTCCGGCCGCTTAGAAAGCGTGGCGCCAGGAGGGAATCCAGCGAACCGGATGGGCCGGTTTCGCGGATCAACCGATGGCCCGTCATGGGGCAGGATTGCAGGATGCTTCGGCCCTGCTTGCCGGAAATCGCGGAAAGCGGGATCCAGGCAAAGCGGAGACAGCCGATTTCAAGCGTGAAGCCTCCCGTTGTCTTGCCCGTGATGCGCCATTTCATGCGGCCCTTCGACCATTCGCGCTGCAACAGCCGCGGAAAGGTCCGCCGCACACGAAGGACAGAACATGTTCGATACCCACAAGGTTGAAATCGAATGGGCTGGGCGTCCGCTCAAGCTCGAAACCGGCAAGGTCGCCCGCCAGGCTGACGGCGCCGTTCTCGCCACCTACGGCGAAACCGTCGTTCTCGCCACCGTCGTTTCGGCCAAGGCGCCGAAGCCGGGCCAGGACTTCTTCCCGCTGACCGTCAACTACCAGGAAAAGACCTACGCTGCCGGCAAGATCCCGGGCGGCTACTTCAAGCGCGAAGGCCGTCCGAGCGAAAACGAAACGCTCGTTTCGCGCCTGATCGACCGCCCGATCCGCCCGCTTTTCCCCGAGGGCTACAAGAACGACACCCAGGTCGTCGTCACGGTCATGCAGCATGACCTCGAAAACAACCCCGACGTCCTGTCGATGGTTGCCGCTTCTGCTGCGCTGACGCTGTCGGGTGTCCCGTTCATGGGCCCGATCGGCGGCGCGCGCGTCGGCTACATCAACGGCCAGTACGTGCTGAACCCGCATCTCGACGAGATGGACGAATCGACCCTCGACCTCGTCGTCGCCGGCACCCAGGAAGCGGTGCTGATGGTCGAATCCGAAGCCAAGGAACTGGCGGAAGACGTGATGCTCGGCGCCGTCGTATTCGGCCAGAAGGGCTTCCAGCCGGTCATCGACGCGATCATCAAGCTCGCTGAAGTTGCCGCCAAGGAGCCGCGCGACTTCCAGCCGGAAGATCATTCCGCGCTCGAAGCCGAAATGCTCGGCATGGCCGAAGCCGAACTGCGCGACGCCTACAAGATCACCGAGAAGGCTGCCCGTTACGCGGCCGTCGACGCCGTCAAGGCAAAGGTGAAGGCACACTTCTTCCCGGAAGGCGCCGAGCCGAAGCACACTGCCGAAGTGATCGGCGCTGTCTTCAAGCACCTCCAGGCCAAGATCGTTCGCTGGAACATCCTCGACACCAAGAGCCGCATCGACGGCCGCGATCTGGAAACCGTTCGCGCGATCGTTTCGGAAGTCGGCCTCCTGCCGCGCACCCACGGCTCGGCACTGTTCACCCGCGGTGAAACGCAGGCGATCGTCGTTGCCACGCTCGGCACCGGCGAAGACGAACAGTACGTCGACAGCCTGACCGGCATGTACAAAGAACGCTTCATGCTGCACTACAACTTCCCGCCCTACTCGGTCGGCGAAACCGGTCGCATGGGCTCCCCGGGCCGCCGCGAAATCGGTCACGGCAAGCTCGCCTGGCGCGCTATCCGCCCGATGCTGCCGGAAGCCGAGCAGTTCCCCTACACGCTGCGCGTCGTATCCGAAATCACCGAATCCAACGGCTCCTCGTCGATGGCCACCGTCTGCGGCACCTCGCTCGCTCTGATGGACGCCGGCGTTCCGCTGGCAAAGCCGGTTGCCGGTATCGCCATGGGCCTGATCAAGGAAAATGAGCGCTTCGCCGTTCTCTCCGACATCCTCGGCGACGAAGACCACCTCGGCGACATGGACTTCAAGGTTGCGGGCACCGAAGCCGGCATCACCTCGCTCCAGATGGACATCAAGATCGAGGGCATCACCGAAGAGATCATGGGCATCGCGCTCAACCAGGCCAAGGGTGGCCGTCTCCACATCCTCGGCGAAATGGCCAAGGCCATCTCGGAAAGCCGCGGCCAGCTCGGCGAGTTCGCTCCGCGCATCGAAGTCATGAACATCCCGGTCGACAAGATCCGTGAAGTCATCGGTTCGGGCGGCAAGGTCATCCGCGAAATCGTCGAAAAGACCGGCGCCAAGATCAACATCGAAGACGACGGCACCGTGAAGATCGCGTCCTCGTCCGGCAAGGAAATCGAAGCGGCCCGCAAGTGGATCCACTCGATCGTCGCCGAGCCGGAAGTTGGCCAGATCTACGAAGGTACCGTTGTGAAGACCGCCGACTTCGGCGCCTTCGTCAACTTCTTCGGCGCCCGTGACGGCCTCGTCCACATCTCGCAGCTCGCCTCCGAGCGCGTCGCCAAGACGACCGACGTCGTCAAGGAAGGCGACAAGGTCTGGGTCAAGCTCATGGGCTTTGACGAGCGCGGCAAGGTTCGCCTGTCGATGAAGGTTGTCGACCAGGCCACCGGCAAGGAAGTCGCTGCCGAGAAGTCGGAAAAGAAGGGCGACGGCGAAGCCGCCGAATAAGCGAGCTTCACCCGAGTGCATTCGGGGCGCGGGGCAGATCGCTCCGCGCCCCTTTCTTATAGGAAGATGACGGATAGACCGATGAGCCGAGATGCGTTGAAGACCCTGTTTTACCCGTTCGACAGCGGCGTGATCGACCCGCCTGGCGAGGGCGAGCGCGTGCTCTTCCTCGGCGCCGAGGCCGGCTACAGGCTGCCTGAGGGCTTCGCTGCGTCGATCGCGGCCGTGCAGCCGTTCCGGCCGCTCTACCGTGCTCTGGAAGCCCAACGCGCCGATGTCGCGCCTGAGGTGACCGGCGAAGACTACGACGTCGCTTTGGTGCTTGCGGGCAAGCACAAAGGCGAGAACGAGGACCGGATCGCCGAGGCGCTGAAGCGCACGCGCGTGGGCGGCCTCATCGTCGTTGCCGGGGGCAAGGAAGATGGCATCCAGTCGCTGAAGAAGCGCATCGCCAAGTTCGAATGGGACGGCGACCATCTGCCGAAGTACCACGGCGTCGCCTTCTGGTTCACGCGGCCTGAAGACGTCACCGACGCCGTGCGCAAGCTCGCCAAGGTGCCGGTGCGCGTCGACGGCCTGTTCGAGGCGTCGCCGGGCATGTTCTCGCACGACCGCATTGATGCCGGGTCTGAATTGCTCGCATCGCGCCTGCCGATCGATTTCCACGGCCATGCCGCCGATTTCGGTGCCGGCTGGGGCTACCTCGCGACAAAGCTCGCTCAGGCGTCTCCGGGCACCAAGGGCATCGACCTGTTCGAGGCTGATCACGAAGCGCTCGAGGCCGCCCGCGTCAACATGATGGCGAACGCGCCACGCATGCCGGCCCGCTTCTACTGGTTCGACCTGACGAGCGAGGAGCCGCGCGACAAGTACGACCTGATCGTCATGAACCCGCCGTTCCACGAGAGCCACGCCGCCGAGCCGGCGCTCGGCGTGGCCATCATCAAGACGGCGCTGAAGGCGCTGAAGCAGGGCGGCAAGCTGATGCTGGTGGCCAACCGCGGCCTGCAGTACGAGCAGGTGCTGGCCGAAAATTCCAGGGAGTACGGTGAGACCTGCCGCAACGCCCGCTTCAAGGTGCTTTGGGCCAAGCGCTGAGGCGCGGCATCGCCGTACCCCGTTCGAACCGAGAATTGAGGGAGCCGGGCCGATGGTCCGGCTCTTTCTCGTCTACCGTGACGCCAAGCCAGAGTTTGCCCGTTGCCTTCGCCCCTATTCCGGCTCACCATGCGGCCGGTGTTTCCAGTCGGAGCGTTTCCCAGTCGGAGGATGAAGTCCATGACGTCGGGAGTGAACAGGCCGCCCTTGAGCGAAGAGGCGGCCGAGGCCATCGCCAAGGACATCAAGCAGGGCGAGGGACACGGGGCGACCTCCGAGGTGCCCATGTCGTTCCTGAAAGGCCTCTATCATTCGCCGCTCGCTCCGGAGCGCCGCAAGCATACGGGCTTCGTCGTCCTGGGGGTGATCGCCGCCTTGGTCGTGCTGTTCGTTCTGGTGTGAGCCGGTCCACCACAATCTTTCCTGACCGACGCTAGCGCATCAGCGCCGCCCGTTGTCGATCATCAGAAGCCCCGCCAATACGGCGCACAGCAGGCCGAGCGACAGCGGCAGCCCCTGGTGACCGACGAACTGCATGACGAGCCCTGTCGCGGGCGAGCCCACGATGCCGCCCACGCCCCAGGCGAGCGCGAACGCCGCATTGCCGGCCACCAGCACCTGGCCGGTAAACCGCTCGCCGAGCTGGACCAGGGAAAGGGTGAAGATCCCGAAGGTCACGCCGCCCCAGACAAAGACGAGCGGCCAGATCAGCCAGCCGTTGAAGAGCAACGGCATGAGCAGGCAGCCGAGCAATGAGGCGAGCACGCAAGAGAGCATCGTGCGCCGCGAACCGATGTGCTCGGCCAGACGCCCGAGCACAATCTGCAGGGCGGCATTGCCGGCGATGAAGCAGGTTACAAGCGGCGCGATGCGCTGTTCTGTGCTGCCGAGCGCTGCACCATAGACGGCGAGCAACGACAGGAGGGTTTGCTCGAAGGCCGCAGCGGTCGCGACCGCTAACAGCAACAACGGCGCCAGGGTGAAGAAACGGACCACCGAGGTCGCCGCACCGTCCCGCGGCATGTCGGGCAGACGCGGCACGACCGCAAGCACGATCAGGCCGCAGATGATGAATGCGACGATGCCGATCACAAATGGTGGCCAGCCGGCGGCCCCGACCAGGCTGAGCGACAGCGGCCCGATACAGAAACCTGCCGATACGACGGAAGAATAGAGGCCCATGATCCGGCCACGACGGGAAGCGGGCGTGATCGTCACCAACCAGGTCTCGCTGACGACCGATAGCGGATTGGCAAAGACACCGAGCAGAAAACGGAGCGGCATCCAGGCCCGGACATCGAGGGTCCAGGCGATGGCGGCAAGTGTCAGCGCCGCCAGGACCGAGCACAGGATCGCAAGTCGGCCCCCGCCCAGGCGCCGGGCAAGCATCGGAATGAAAGGTGCCGACAGGATGAACCCCAGCGGCGTCATGGCGGCCGACAGGCCGATCAGGGCGGGCGCGGTGCCCTGCCGCTCCAGGATGAAGCTTAGCAGCGGATATGTCAGTCCCTGCGCCACGGCAAAGACGGTGACGGTCGCAATGATGCCCGCCAATGCGGCCCATGGGACCGGATCCTCACGGGGCGTCGTTATCCGCTGGCCGAGAGCCGGTGTCGGAGGAGGCAACGGCTGGTGCGGTGTCATCGCGCCGCTCACCTCAAAGCACTTGCCAGAACGGCCTGGCGAGTTCCTCCTCGACTGGCGTCGCGTCAGGCCGATGTCGTCGATCAGATGCGGATCGCCCCTGAGCTTTCGCTCAAGCTCTGTCCGAAACTGGCTGCGTTCGCGCCAGGCGACGACCATGTGCCTGAGCGTTTCGACAGGGTCGTGCGAACGCGTCGGGCTCCGCGGCGTCTCGGCCGCCGATGCCTGATGCGAAGCGATGGGAGGGAAAGGGGTATCGTTCATGGCAACCTCGCTATCGGCTTCAAGGATCCGGGGACCCTTGACCTGAAGAAGGCCGGATTCTGCGCGATACGGTCGGCGCCGTACTTAAACCCTTCCAAAAAGTTCTCAAAAACTTCCAAACGGGCTATAGATCGCCAGATGCAGGATATGCGTTTTGCCTTTGGTCCGTTCGTGCTTGATCCGGGTGCGGGAACGCTCCTGCGGAACGATGACCCCGTTGCCGTTGGCCATCGCGGCGTAAAGCTGCTTGCGGCGCTTGTTGGACGGCCCGGAGAAATCCTCGCCAAGGCCGAGTTGATGGACGCGGCGTGGCCGGGCACGGCCGTCGAGGAGGGCAACCTCACCGTCCAGATCGCCCAGCTGAGGAAACTGCTCGGCCCGGCCGTCGATGGAGGCGAATGGATCTCGACGGTGCCACGTGTCGGTTATCGCTTTACCGGCACCATTGAACGGCTGGGCGGCGTGACGAGAAAGCCTTTGCCGCTGCCGAACAAGCCATCGATCGCCGTGCTGCCCTTCGTCAACCTCAGCAACGATCCCGAACAGGATTCGTTTGCGGACGGAATGACCGAGGATCTGATTACGGACCTGTCCAGAAGCGGCGGCCTTTTCGTCATCGCCCGCAACTCGGTTTTTGCCTACAAGGGCAGGGCAATGGACGTGCGTGCGATCGCCGAGGATCTCGGGGTGCGCTACCTGTTGGAGGGCAGCGTCCGCCGCGCCGCCGAAAGGGTGCGCATCAATGCCCAGCTGGTGGATGCGCAAACGGGCGAACATCTGTGGGCCGAGCGCTTCGACCGCAACCTCGAAGATATCTTTGCCGTCCAGGACGAGGTAACGGGCAAGATCGTTGAGGCACTCGTCGGTCGGCTGCGCACGCCACCAGCGCGCAATCGCCCCAAGAGCCTCGAGGCCTATGACCTCTGCGTGCGAGCACGCAAGTTGATCGACGACTCGCCACAGACGGCGCGGGAAGCGCATCTGATGCTCACCCGCGCAATTTCGCTCGACCCTGATTATGCCGAGGCCTATCGCTGGCTCGCCATGAACCACTGGATGGGATGGGTGCATTGGGGGGATCCCATCGAACCGACCCGCAGCGTCGCCCTGGAGCTGGCGCGCAAGGCCGTCGCGATCGATCCCAATGATGCCGGCTGCCGCTGGGTGCTCGCCAACCTGTTGGCCTATGAATGCCGTTTCACCGAGGCGGATGTGGAATTCGCCAAGGCGCTGGAACTCGACCCGAATGAGGCCGACACCTGGGCCACCTTGTCCGACATCACGGTGCTCGCAGGCCGTGTGGAGGAAGGCCTTGAGCATATTCGCAAGGCGTTTCGGCTCAATCCCTATCCGGCAAGCTGGTACTACCTGACGCTTGGGCAGGCGCAATATGCGGCCGGCGACTACGAAGCCGCGGTCGAGACCCTGCGCAAGGACGAGACCTACCGCACCAGTTCACGCCGCTTCCTGGCGGCGAGCCTCGCGCAATTGGGGCGGTTCGACGAGGCCCGGGCGGAGGTCGATCTGTTCCTCGTTGCCAATCCCCATTTCACGACTGGTTTCTGGGCGACGACGGAGCCGTTTCGCGACGCCGCGACGCTTTCGCATTTCGTCGATGGCTTCCGCAAGGCCGGCCTTCCGGACTGACGCCGCCCGGCGACCTCAAATCCGTATCGGCCGCCCAAAAAAACCCGGCGAGTTGTCGCCGGGTTTCGATCGATGGATGCGGTGCGTGAGCCGGCGATGCCGCCGCGCTGTTTTACTCGGCGTCGACGCTTCTCAGCGTGTCGAGCGCCGGCATCGAGGTGATGTTGTAGCCACTGTCGACATAGTGGATCTCGCCGGTGACGCCGCGCGAAAGGTCCGACAGCAGATAGAGGGCTGAGTTGCCGACGTCGTCGATGGTCACGGTACGGCGCAGCGGCGAATTCTGCTGCTGCCAGGAGAGCATGGCGCGAGCGTCGGAGATACCGGCGCCGGCAAGCGTGCGGATAGGGCCGGCCGAGATCGCATTGACGCGGATGCCGCGCACGCCGTAGTCGGCGGCGAGATAGCGCACCGATGCCTCGAGGGCCGCCTTGGCGACGCCCATGACGTTGTAGTTCGGCATGACGCGCGTTGAGCCGCCATAGGTGAGCGTCAGCATCGAGCCGCCGTCGTTCATCAGCTCGGCCGCCCGCTTTGCGATCTCCGTGAAGGAGAAGCAGGAGATCACCATCGTGCGGCTGAAATTGTCGCGCGAGGTGTCGGCGTAGAGGCCCTTCAGCTCGTTCTTGTCGGAGAAACCGATCGCGTGAACGATGAAGTCGAGCGTACCCCAGCGCGCCTTGATCGCGTCAATGACCGCATCGACGGAGGCGATGTCCTCGACGTCGCAGGGGAGCAGAAAGTCGGAGCCGACCTCGGCCGCAAGCGGCTTGACGCGTTTGCCGAGCGCTTCGCCCTGATAGGTGAAGGCGAGTTCCGCGCCCTGCGCCGCCAGCGCCTTGGAAATACCCCAGGCAATAGAATGGTTGTTGGCCACACCCATGATGAGGCCACGCTTTCCGGTCATCAGTCCCGTCATGGTGTTATCCGTTGTAGCGCTGGAACACGAGCGTCGCGTTGGTGCCGCCAAAGCCGAAGGAGTTCGAAAGAACCGTGTCGATCTTGGCATTGTCGATGCGCTTGCGGACGATCGGAACACCGTCGAACTCGGGATCGAGCTCGGTGATGTGGGCGCTCTCGCCGATGAAGCCGGCCTGCATCATCAGGAGGCCGTAGATCGACTCCTGCACGCCGGCAGCACCCAGCGAATGACCCGTCAGCGACTTGGTCGACTGGATGTGCGGGATCTTCGCGCCGAAAACCTCGCGGATCGCGCCGATTTCCTTGCTGTCGCCGACCGGTGTCGAGGTCCCGTGGGTGTTGATGTAGTCGACCTCGCCCTTCACCGTCGAAAGGGCCTGACGCATGCAGCGGATCGCACCTTCGCCCGAAGGGGCAACCATGTCGTAACCGTCGGAGGTCGCGCCATAGCCGACAATTTCGGCGTAGATCTTGGCGCCGCGGGCCTTTGCGTGTTCCAGTTCTTCAAGGACGAGAACGCCCGCACCACCGGCAATCACGAAGCCGTCGCGATTGGCGTCATAGGCGCGCGAAGCCGTCGCCGGCGTCTCATTGTACTTCGAGGACATGGCGCCCATGGCGTCGAACAGGTTGGACATGGTCCAGTCGAGATCTTCGTGGCCGCCGGCAAACATCACGTCCTGCTTGCCCCACTGGATCATTTCGGCGGCATTGCCGATGCAGTGCGCCGAGGTCGAGCAGGCCGACGAGATCGAATAGTTGACGCCGTGGATCTGGAACCAGGTGGCAAGCGTCGCCGATGCTGTCGACGACATCGCCTTCGGCACGGCGAACGGGCCGATGCGCTTGGGGCTGTTGTTCTTGCGGGTGATATCGGACGCTTCGACGATGGTGCGGGTCGACGGTCCGCCCGAGCCCATGATGATGCCGGTCCGCTCGTTGCGGGCGATGACGGACTCTTCAAGACCGGAATCGGCGATCGCCTGCTTCATTGCCACGTGGTTCCAGGCGCCGCCCTGCGACAGGAAGCGCATGGCGCGACGGTCGACGAGTTCGGTCGGGTCGAGCGACGGCGCGCCCCAGACCTGGCACTTGAAGCCGTTCTCGGCGAAATCGGGAGAAAACGTGATGCCCGACTTTGCATCGCGCAGCGACGCCGTGACTTCATCCGCATTGTTCCCGATCGAGGAAACGATGCCGAGGCCCGTGACAACAACCCGTCTCATGATAGTGACCTTTTCTTTATTTCGTTCGCTGCGGCAGGCGCGGAATTACTCGGCCTTGTCCTTCGACAGGCCGACGCGCAGGTCGGTTGCCTGATAGATAGTTTCGCCATCGGCCTTTAGCCAGCCGTCGGCGGTGCCAAGCACGAGCCGGCCGCGCATGACGCGCTTGAAGTCGATGCCATATTCGAGCAGCTTGGTGTGGGGGCGGACCATGCCCTTGAACTTCACTTCGCCGGTGGACAGCGCCATGCCGCGCCCGGGCTCGCCGAGCCAGCCGAGGTAAAAGCCGGTCAATTGCCACATGCCGTCGAGGCCGAGGCAGCCGGGCATGATCGGGTTGCCCTGGAAGTGGCAGGGGAAATACCAGTCGTCCGGCCGCACGTCGTATTCGGCGCGCAGGTACCCCTTGTCGAAGGCGCCGCCCGTCTCGGAGATATCGGTGATGCGATGGACCATCAGCATCGGCGGCAGCGGCAGCTGGGCATTGCCGGGGCCAAACAACTCCCCACGGCCGCAGGCCAGGATTTCCTCATAGCTGAAGCTGGATTGTCTGGTCGTCATGAATGGATGTTTCCCCGCGTAACAAATTGTGTTGTCCGACCTGCTTTAGAGCAAGTTCGGCTTGAAATGAAGCGTTGTGACCCGGATCTTGCGGTTTTCGTCCGGTCTCCGCCGCTCCAGATGGCGATTTCATTCCGCCGTCGCTTACAGGATCAATGTGGGCGCGACCAGAGTTAATTGCCAGCACTCCCCGAGTTTGACCGGTTTTTCGGGCTTTGCAACGCTTGTCGTCCATGGAATCTATTGAAAGGACAAAGCGCAAAAGTTATATCGCAAAAGGAAGTCTTGCGAATTTCGCCGGGATACATGGAACGACCCTTGATGACGAAAGCAACAGAAGTGAGTTCGGAAGAAAGGCTGCGCCATTCCGGCCTGCGTCCGACACGCCAACGGGTTGCCCTCGCCGATCTGATCTTTGCCAAGGGTGATCGTCACCTGACCGTCGAGGAACTGCACGAGGAGGCCGTCATGGCCGGAGTGCCGGTATCGCTCGCCACCGTCTACAATACCCTGCATCAGTTCACTGAGGCCGGCATGATCCGCGTCTTGGCTGTCGAAAGCGCCAGGACCTATTTCGATACCAACGTGTCGGATCACCATCACTTCTTCGTCGAGGGCCAGAACGAGGTGCTCGACATTCCCGTCAGCAACATCCAGATCGACAACCTGCCGGATCCGCCCGAGGGCATGGAGATCGCGCATGTCGACGTGGTGATCCGCCTGCGCCGCAAGGGCGGCCGCTGATCCGCTCCAAGCGCTGGCTATCAAGATAAGTTGATTGCGAGGCGCGCGTCCGTCGCGGCGCGAAGCCTCACATCACGTCGTCGGGGTCGCGGCCCGGCAGCGCTTTGCCGGTCGGCAGGGTCCAGCCGAACTTGAGGGCGCCGCCGCGCACGCCAAAGGCAAAGATCACGCCGAGCGTCGAGGCGGCAATCAGCGGCAAGCCGGCGATCGTCGCGAGCACGAAGACGCCGGAGCCGACGAGAGCTGCCGTGACATAGACCTCCGGGCGCAACAGCACCGAAGGTTCTCCCGCAAGCATATCGCGCAGGACACCGCCGAATGTCGCGGTGAGCATGCCGGTCACGAGTGCCACTGCCGGCGATCCGGTCGCAGCGAAACCCTTGGCCGCCCCCATGACGCTGTAGGCCGCAAGCCCGATCGCATCCAGCCAGACGAGCACCCGGTAGCGCGAATCGAACAGATGGGCGGTGAAGAAGATGACGACCGCGACCGTGGCGCAGACCAGGAGATAGGTGGGGTTGGTGACCCAGAACACCGGCGTGGCGCCAAGCACGACGTCGCGCATCGTGCCGCCGCCAATTCCGGTGACCGAGGCGAGGAACAGGTACCCGATGATGTCGAGCTGCTTGCGCGAGGCCGAGAGCGCCCCGGTGGCGGCAAAGACCGCCACACCGGCATAGTCGAGGATTTCGAGGATCGGCATGGGCGCTCCGGACAAGAATCGGCGTGTCATGGAAGCTGGGGCACGCCATGCCCCTCCGTCAACAGTGCGTCAGGGCGCCGGCAGCATCGTCGTCGTTCGACCGAGCAGGTAGTAGGCGACCAGTCCGGTCCATTCCTTGGCGGCCGTGGTTGTCAGTTGCGCGTTCAGTGACGGCTGGGTGAAGTCGAGGCCGAGCCCGGCCTTGCCGCTTGTCCGGTAGTCTGTCGGCCATGGCAAGACGTCGATGCCGTTTGTGCGAAAGAGCGCGACGGAGCGCGGCATATGGTACGCGGAGGTGACGAGCGCGCATTGCGAAAGCCCGTTTTCCGCCAAAAGGTCCTTGGTGTAGCGCGCGTTCTCGAAGGTGGTGCGGGAGTTCTCCTCGCGGATCACCCGGTCGGCGCCGATATCGAGTGCCTCGAAGAATGCGGTCGAGGCCTGTGCGTCGCCGTCATAGGCGCCGCTGATCGAGCCGTCGCCGCCGGAAACCAGGATGCGCGCCTCGGGATAGCGCTTCGCCAGGCGCACGGTCTCGATGAAGCGGTCGGCCGCCTGGTTCAGCTCGATGCCGCCACGGCCGGCGGTCACTTCGTTCTCGAAGGCGCCGCCAAGCACGATGACGCAGGAAAGGGAGGCTGGAGGCGCGGGGCGCGGAAAGCGATCCTCCAGTGCCTGCAGCGCGTAGGGCCCGGCGGTCGTAAACAGGCTGATGAAGAGCACCAGTGCGCCGAGGCCGCCAAGGACGGCGCCGATACGGCGCAAGCCGAAAGCGCTCGCCAGCAACCCGGCCAGCACCGCGAAAAACGAGAACGACAGCGGCTGTGCGACGAGCCAGAAGATTTTCGAGACCAGGAACATGCCTACAGCTTCTGCTGACGGATGCTTAACAAACCATAAAGCCGCGTCCGCGGACCGGTTGCGCCGGCGACCCGCGACGCTTCGCACCAAGCTCGCGCAAGGTCGCGGGCGCACCATCCTCACCTGAGCGTTGCGTCCGCCAGTCCGGCCACCACTTTCATTTGAAGGTGAAAGGAGTATCATCGGGCAGATGACCACGATTTCGGGCTTCAGATCCCAGCTGTTTCATGCCGCCAATGAGGTCCATCAACTCACCCCATTGCAGGCCCAACGGCTCTTGGAAGGTGCTGTGGCGCTGATCCGCTGCATGCGTGAACAGACCGGCATGGAGCCCAACACCGACGCGCCCGATATCACGGTTCGGCTCTTGGAAATCGCGAACTCCGCGCAGAGCCGGTCCGAGCGGGAAATCCGCAACGCCCTGCTCGAATCGTCCGACATCATCCGTCTGCTGACGATGATCCTCGATTCGCTCGACGAGCTCGCGAACGACGGTCCTTGAGGACCTGATACCGATCATTCAAAGGAAGGTTTGGTGGAGCTAAGCGGGATCGAACCGCTGACCTCTTGCATGCCATGCAAGCGCTCTCCCAGCTGAGCTATAGCCCCATATCGGGTTCCGGCGAGACCGGTCCGGGAAGTTCGCCGGGCTGTTTTGCTCGGCGAGTGGCGGCTTATTACTTCCCCTTTTTGAGGATGGCAAGCCGAAAAATGCGTGGCCTGTGGATTTATTTTTTCTCCGGGCCGATTTTCTCCCGTCCGGGCCGGTTTGGCCGAGGACGGGAGCATTCCATTGTCATTTGAAGCGCTTAGACGTCTTCTTCGTCGTCCGACACGCCGATGAGGTCGCTCATGTCGTCGTCATCGTCTTCGTCGTCGGTCTGCAGGAACGTGTCGTCGTCGTCGTCGCCGTCGATCTCGACATCGTCGTCGCCGAGATCCGGCAGGTCGTCGCCGCCCGCTGCCTCATCGTCGGCATCCTCGAGCGATACGAGTTCGACTTCGGTGTTCTCTGCATCGACTTCCGTGACGTCTTCTTCTTCTTCCTTCTCGAGCACCTTGGCGACCGAGGTTTCTTCGAAGAAGTTCAGCGGATAGGACTTGCCGGTGTAAGGCGAGACGATCGGATCACGGTTCAGATCGTAGAATTTGCGCCCCGTTTCCGGGTCGATGCGCTTTGTTCCAAGTTCCGGTTTTGCCACTGTCAAAGCCTCTTGAATGGCCGGCCGAGCCGGCGCTTGCCGGAAAACCGGCGGGTGGAAAGGGTATCAAGCTTATGATGATTAGCCGGTCCCCTTAATCGTCTTGGCCGCATCTGTCAAAGGCAAAACGCCTGAGCCCCGGTGACGCGGGCTTCCGGCGCGCCAGGATGACCGTTTCATCGGCGTGTGGTAGGAGCGCAGGAAGGGCGGGGGCGACCCCGCGCATCGGCAGCCCCGCGCTTTCGGGCGCAACGCTTTCGCTTCGAGGAATTCGCATGTCTCATGGATCGGGCTTGAGGCCCGCCACCGCCCGGAGATCCGCAGCCCTCACGGGCACGGTCCGCGTTCCCGGCGACAAGTCGATCTCGCATCGCGCACTGATGCTGGGCGGCATCGCCGCCGGCCAAACGCGGATTACGGGATTGCTCGAGGGCGCGGACGTGATCGCGACCGCACGAGCAATGCAGGCAATGGGGGCCCGCGTCCGCAAGGAGGGTGAGGCCTGGATTGTCGACGGTGTCGGCAACGGTGCGCTGCTGGCCCCGGAAACCGCGCTCGATTTCGGCAATGCCGGCACCGGTTGCCGCCTGATGATGGGGCTTGCGGGCGCCTATGATTTCGAAACCACCTTCGTCGGTGATGCATCGCTGAGCCGGCGACCGATGAAGCGCGTGCTCGATCCGCTGCGCGAGATGGGGGTGCAGGTGCGTGCGGCCGCTAGTGAAAGGCTGCCGGTGACGTTGCGCGGCCCGAAGACGCCGACGCCGATCCTCTACCGCGTGCCGGTCGCCTCAGCCCAGGTGAAATCGGCTGTGCTCCTTGCGGCTCTCAACGCGCCGGGGGTCACTACCGTCATCGAACCGGTCGCGACCCGCGACCATACGGAGCGGATGCTAGCGGGTTTCGGTGCCCATCTGGTGGTCGAGACTGGTGCCGGTGGCGAGCGCATCATCGGGCTCGAAGGGCGAGGCCGGCTCGTCGGCCAGGACATCGTTGTGCCGGGCGACCCGTCGTCGGCCGCTTTTCCGCTGGTCGCTGCCCTCATCGTTCCCGGCTCCGACATCTTGATCGAGAACGTGCTGATGAACCCGGGCCGCACGGGTCTGATACGGACGCTGCACGAGATGGGTGCCGATATCGAGGTCCTGAACCTTCACTCGTCCGGAGGCGAAGATGTCGCCGACCTCAGGGTCCGCCATTCCGATCTGAAGGGCGTGCGCGTACCGCCAGAGCGCGCTTCGTCGATGATCGACGAGTACCCGATCCTCGCGGTCGCTTCCGCCTTTGCCGAGGGCGAGACGATCATGACCGGGCTCGAAGAGTTGCGGGTCAAGGAATCCGACCGGCTTGCGGCTATCGCCGACGGCCTGAAACTCAACGGCGTCGATTGCGAGGCGAAAGAAGCGTCGTTGATCGTGCGCGGCCGCCCCGGCGGCAAGGGGCTCGGCAATGCATCTGATGATGCGGTAAAGACCCATCTCGACCACCGTATCGCCATGAGCTTCCTGGTGATGGGGCTCGGCTCGGAGCGTCCAGTCACGGTGGATGACACGACGATGGTCGCGACCAGCTTTCCGGGGTTCGCAACGCTGATGGCGGGCCTTGGCGCAAGGATCGAATGAAGGCGGCATGGGGTTGAAACGGAAGGTTGGATGGTTTCTGACGGCAATTGCCGTTCTTGCTCTGACACTGCTGACGCAGATCGGCGGCGTCATTCTGCTTCTTTCGCTCGGTCTCGCCCGGCTCAGGAAAGCCGGTGTCGGCGCCATCGGTCTTATCGCGCTCTTCGTCGCGCTCTACGCGGCAGGCAGCGGCTTAAGTTATGCTGTTGCGCCTGCCTTCGGCCGCGTTCCGCTACCTTGTTACGGCGATGGTTCTTCGCGTCTGCGCATGCAGTCGCCCATCTTCTGTATCCTCAACCGACAATATGTGACCCCGAAAATGCGCGACGCTGCGATCGCGCTTTCGAAGCGGATGGATCAGGCCTTTCCGGGCACGACCACGCTGGCGCTCGACGCGAACTTTCCGTTCTTCGACGGTTTTCCGTTGTTTCCGCATCTGTCCCACTCGGATGGCCGCAAACTCGACGTGGCGTTCTTTTATCAGGATGCGGGCGGACGGTTTCTCGACCAGACAACACGTTCGCCGATTGGCTACTTCGCCTTCGAGGAACCGCTTCCCGGCAGCGTTCTTCCTTGCGGCGATCGCAAGGACCTCTTGACCTTGCGCTGGGATTTGGGGTTCTTGCAGTCGTTATGGCAGCCTCTGCCGCTCGAACCCGGCCGGACCCACGAGGCGCTTCGCTTTCCGACGAAGGCCGTGGCTTCGGCGTGGAGAAAATATTCGTCGAGCCGCACCTGGCCGAGCGGCTTGGCGTTCAGGCAGACACCATTCGGTTTCAGGGTTGCCGGGCCGCCAGGCACGACGATCACATACACATGCAGGTTGGAAAATGACATTCACCATCGCCATCGACGGACCGGCCGCAGCCGGCAAGGGCACGCTGTCGCGTCAGATCGCCGAGGCGTACGGATTTCATCATCTCGACACCGGGCTGACCTATCGCGCCACCGCCAAGGCGCTCATCGACGCCGGATTGCCGCTCGACGACGAGACGGTCGCCGAGAAAATGGCACGTGACGTCGAACTGGCCGGTCTCGATCGCGCGGTGCTTTCCGCCCATGCGATCGGCGAGGCGGCCTCGAAGATTGCCGTCATGCCGGCGGTGCGCCGGGCGCTCGTCGAGGCGCAGCGCGCCTTTTCGCTGCGCGAGCCCGGAACTGTGCTCGACGGCCGCGACATCGGCACGGTCGTCTGCCCGGATGCGCCGGTCAAACTCTACGTGACGGCGTCGCCGGAAGTGCGGGCGAAACGTCGCTATGACGAGATCGTCGGCAATGGCCTTCCGGCCGACTATCAGGCCATTTTCGAGGATGTGAAGAAGCGAGATGAGCGCGACATGGGCCGCGCCGACAGTCCTTTGCGCCCGGCCGACGACGCACACTTGCTTGATACGTCCGAAATGAGTATAGAGGCGGCGTTTCAGGCCGCGAAGTCTTTGATCGATGCGGCCCTGATCAAGAAGATCTGAAGAAGAGCCCATCCCCGACTTTGTCAGGATCGCCCTTCTTGCATAAGCCTGAAATTCCGTCCACGCGCCGGATTGTCCCTTCGATGGGGCGGACTGGGTTCAGGCCTGTTCAACACCAGCCCCCGGCGCATGTGCGTCTCCCCGTGAGATGCATGCAGGAGATTCCATGTCTGCTACCAACCCAACCCGTGATGATTTCGCAGCGCTTCTCGAAGAATCCTTCGCGAAGACCGATCTGGCCGAAGGCTATGTTGCCAAGGGCATCGTCACGGCCATCGAAAAGGACGTCGCCGTTGTCGACGTCGGTCTGAAGGTCGAAGGCCGCATCGCTCTGAAGGAATTCGGCGCGAAGGCCAAGGACGGCTCGCTCAAGGTCGGC
>NZ_DASYGZ010000144.1:0-255359 GCF_035999135.1 Ensifer sp. | reverse complement strand
ATCGACACCCAGGTCTACGACACCTACGAGATCGAGCGCATCGCTGGCGTCGCCTTCGAACTCGCCCGCACCCGGAACAACCGGGTCTGCTCGATGGAAAAGCGCAACGTCATGAAGTCGGGCGTGCTGTGGAACCAGGTGATGACCGAGACGCACAAGGCGAAGTATTCCGACGTTCAGCTCGAGCACATGCTGGCCGACGCCGGCGGCATGCAGCTGGTGCGCCAGCCCAAGCAGTTCGACGTCATCGTCACCGACAACCTGTTCGGCGACATGCTGTCGGATGTGGCCGCCATGCTCACCGGTTCGCTCGGCATGCTGCCGTCGGCCTCGCTCGGCGCGCCTGACGGTGTCACCGGCAAGCGCAAGGCGCTCTACGAGCCGGTGCATGGCTCGGCCCCCGACATTGCCGGTAAGGGCATTGCCAACCCGATCGCGATGATCGCCTCCTTTGCCATGTGCCTGCGCTACTCCTTCAACCTCGTGAAGGACGCCGACAACCTGGAAAAGGCGATCGCCACCGTGCTCGACCAGGGCATCCGCACCGGCGACATCATGGCCGAGGGTGCACGACAGGTCGGAACGACAGAGATGGGCGACGCCATCCTTTCCGAGTTCAAGGCGCTGTCTGCCTGATTGCCGGACGATCTCCGCACGGCCTCAGGCCGATGCGACAAAAACACCTCCGGAACCCATCCGGGGGTGTTTTGCGTTTGGTGGCCTGCACAAACAAGATTGCGCGTTGCTACCGCGACGCCGCAGAAAGGAAGAGGAGGCAACCAAACCTCCCTCATTTCTGTGCTCGTCACAGAAATCTCTAGCAGTTCCGCTGGAACTGCGGGACCAGCCCAAGTCTTTGGGCTGAAAAGTCATTTTGACCCTGATGACGTCGGGTCGCTGGATCCCCGCCACAAGGGCGAGGAAGACGGAGTGTGGAGCACCGCGCAGCTGCCACTCGTCGCGTCCACGTCGACGGCGGCTTGGCCTCAGATCGTAATCCCACCGTCGATATTGATCGCCTGGCCCGTGATGAAGGCAGCCTCGTCGGAAGCAAGGAAGGCGCAGATGGCGGCGACTTCCTCGACCGTGCCGAAGCGGCCGGCCGGCTGGCGGCTGATGAAGGACCGATAGGCCTCGTCGCGGCTTCCGAGTTTATCCCCGAGCTCGCCGATACGCTCTTCCAGTGAGGGCGAGGCCACCGTTCCGGGGCAGACCGAATTGCAGCGAATACCCGCTGACACGTAATCGGCCGCGACCGCCTTGGTGAGGCCTATGACGCCACCCTTGGCGGCGCCATAGGCGGCGCGGCGCGGAAAGCCCTTGATCGAGGAGGCGACCGAGCCGATGGTGATGATGCTACCGCCAGCCGCTTTCATCTTCGGAACCGCCCCGGCGATGACGTTGTAGGCGCTGTCGAGCGTGATGTTCACGGAGCGCCGCCAGTCGTCCGGAGAGCATTCCTCGATCGTGCCCTGGTGCACGTAGCCGACCGCGTGCACCAGGATGTCGACCCGCTCGAAGGCTGCAAAGTAGCCGGCTACGGCCGCGTGGTCTGTCGCGTCCAGCCGCGTCGTCGCGGCACCATCGAGTGTGGCGAGCAGGCCATCGTTGATGTCGCTCGCGTGAACTTCGGCACCCTCTGCCACCAGCCGTTCGGCAACCGCGCGGCCGATGCCCTGGCCGGCGGCGGTGACCACCGCCACGCGTCCGGCCAATCGTCCCGTCTTTTCATTCATGATCCGTTTCCTTTCGCACGCATCAAATGGCCTCAACGGCCTGTCGCTGGTGGCCAAGGCCGTCGATACCGAGTTCCACCACGTCGCCGGGCTTCAGGTAACGCGGCGGCTTCTTGCCCATCCCGACGCCAGGAGGCGTGCCCGTGCAGATGAGATCGCCCGGCTCCAGCACGCAGAATTCGCTCATGTAGGAGACGATGGTCGCGACATCGAAGATCATGCGCGCAGTCGTGCCCGCCTGCATGCGCTCGCCATTGACGTCGAGCCACATCGGCAGTGCCTGCGGATCCGGCACCTCGTCCTTGGTCACAAGCCATGGCCCCGTCGGGCAGAAGTTCGGAAAGCTCTTGCCCTTCACCCACTGCCCGCCGCGTTCGATCTGCCAGGCCCGCTCGGAGACATCGTTGACGACGGTGTAGCCGAAGACATGCGCCATCGCGTCAGTGCGCGACACATTCAGGGCACGCTTGCCGATGACGATGCCGAGTTCGACCTCCCAGTCGAGCTTCGACATCTTTTCCGCATAAAGAAGCGGGGCATTTGGCCCGCAATAGGTACCGGCCGCCTTGTTGAAGAGGATCGGTTCGGACGGCACCGGCAGACCCGCCTCTTCGGCGTGGTCCGAGTAGTTGAGCCCGATGCACCAGATCGTGCCCGGCCTTGCAACCGGCGGCAGGATATCCGCATCGATGACGGGCACCACCGGCAAAGCCGAGAGATCCACCCCCGACAAGGCGCCGACGACATCTGGCAAGGTCTCCGCCGTAAAGTCCTGAACGAATGAGGATACATTCCGAGCCTGCCCCCCGCCGTCCAGAACGCAGGGCACGGCAGCGCCGTTTACGGTCAAACGCAACAATTTCATCGGGTGGCCTTTCGTTTGGAAGGAACGGGGCGAGCGCTCGGCTCAGCCCGCTGGCGCGGCTTCGGCGGAAAGCCGGTAGCGTGTGGTGAAGGTTTGTCCGGGTTCGAAGGCGATCGTCGTTGCGACGCCCGATGCCGACAGCGGGTTGACGCCAGCGGAAATGGCCGGCCCGAGATCGAAGGCCGAGGCGATCGGCTCGACGCCGAGTGCCACATGCCGTCCGTTCCACGGATAGGCCTTGCGGCCGCGGTTGCTGTACCAGAGCAGCACGCTCGGGAAATGCTCCTTCTGCCAGGAAAGCCGCGCACGAAACCCCTCATCACGGTGGTGGAGCGCGATGCTGCCATCGATGCCGGAGAGTTGCAGCAGGTCTTCGACGTCTTCGGCGAGCGGTACGCGGGCCGCATCGACTGTCGCACCACCGCGTGTGTCGACCTTTCCGAGTGACGGCCATTGCTGGCTGGGTGCGAACAGAGCTGCACCCGGCTCGACATCGCCCGGAAAACTCCACACCCGATCGTAGCTCCCCGGTTCGATGACGACCGAACCCGGCCGCGGTGATAGCCGGAAGGTCGGGTGCAGGCCGATCGGCAGGCGGCACGGCCACCGCGCTTCGATCTCCAGCGTGATATCGATGGCAGCCGCATTCGGGTCCGGTTCGATCCGCCGGCGTAGCGATCGGACGGGATGGTTACCCGGATAAGCGCATTCCAGGGTGATCTGACGCTCGTCGCAGTCGCCCCAGGTCCAATGGACGTTGGAACCGTGGCCATGCGGCACGCCGGCGCCGTCGAAACTCTCGCCGATTGCCGACCAGCCCGCAGGCAGCGCGCGATCAGCGTCGCTGCCGAAAGGCACACACGGCCATTCGCCGCGCAACTCCTGCAGGATGTCCGGCAGGATCTCGCGTTCGGGGTCGTTACCCCAGGGCGCAATATGCAGGGGGCTCACCTGTCGCCCATCGGGCAGCAGGAACAGCACCGGGCCGAGCATGCCGCCGAGCGATTGCACCGCTAGGCTGCCATGCGCCCATGCGAGCGCGCGTCGAGTCGTCTGCGCGCTCACCTTGTGGCCACCCCGAACCGATTTTCCGGCATGCCGGGTACTTCGACGCGCGTGGCAAAGAGGCTGCCGGCAAGGCGCTCGGCCGGCCCGGCGCCCGCCGTTGTGATATAGAGCGTCTTCAGGTCTGCGCCGCCGAAGGTGCAGGTGGTGATGTTGGTGACCGGCATCTCGACCGCCTCGGCAAGGCTGCCATCCGGTGCAATGCGGGCGATGCAGCTGCCGCCATAGCGGCAGTTCCAGAGATGGCCTTCGCTGTCGATCGCCGAGCCGTCGGGCGAGCCGCGGTCGAATCCGGTGAAAAAGTGCCGTTCGCCGGATATCGCTCCGGCCGCGGCATCATAGTCGAAGGCGTAGATCTCGTTGGCCAGCGTATCGCCGAAATAGAAGGTGCGTCGGTCCGGGCTCCAGCAGAGCGTATTGGAAATTCCGAGGCCGACCCGCCATTCGGTAACAGCGCCATCAGGCGCGATCCGGTAGAGGATGCCCTCCCCGGGTGCCACATCGCCGAGCTGGCCATCGGGAAGGACATTGTTCTTCATCGAGCCGACCCAGAAGTTTCCGGCGGGATCGGCGCGACCGTCATTGAGGCGCACCCGCGGCGCGCCGGGCAGAAAGAACCCATGATCCGCGCGCCGGTCGGTCTCAGGCCACCACCAGATCAGCTTCGAGCCGAGAGCGACGAGCAGGCGGCCGTCTTCTTCAGTCAGCGAGATCGCCACCACCGGCTCGTCGAACAGCCAGGTTCTGACGGCGCGCGTCGCCTCGTCGTAGCGATGCACGAGGAAACGGTTGATGTCGGTCCAGTAGAGTGCTGCTTCCGCCGCCGACCAGACGGCGCCCTCACCGCAACGGTCGCCGACGGGCGCGACACAGACGATCTCGCGTGCCATCCGCGCCTCCTATTCCGCCGCGATGCTCGTTGGTATGGAACGCGACGGCCCGAGCGCCTCGGCGTTCTGCACCAGCGCCTTCATGTAGCCGAGCGCAAAAGCCTTGCCGGCGTGCCAGGAGGCGCCGCAGGTCATGGCCGGCGTATGGTCGGGGATGAGCACGCCCTGGTAATTCTCGTCGCGCAGGATGCGGATGATCTCCGCCATGTCGATATCGCCCTCGTCGACGAAGGTTTCGACGTAACGCGGCATCTTTCCACGTACGTTGCGGAAATGAATGTAGCCGATGCGGCCGGAACGGGCGAAGCGCCGCACGTGTTCGTAGATGTCGCCGCCCGGCATTTCCTGAAGTGAGCCGAGGCAGAGTTCGAGGCCGTTGGAGGGTGAGTCGACGATCGCCATCAGCCGGTCGTACTTCTCCGGCCGGTTGACGAGCCGCGCCGTACCACGCAGCTCCTCGGCCGGCGGATCGTCCGGATGGGCGCCGAGCACAACGCCCGCCTCCTCGGCAACCGGCACGACCTCCTTCAGGAAGCGGCCAAGGCGATCCCAGAGTTCAGCCGAGCTGACGGAGGCCGACGTCGCGCCAGCGACGCCACGGCGATAGCGCATGTTCCAGACCATGCCGTCGGGGATGGGCGCATCGGGGTTCGGCGCAATGGTTTTCTCGACGCCAAAGCCGACCGATTCCGCACCGCCGCGGGCATAGGGGCCGCGCGTCCAGCCGTAGACGCCGGCAAGCGAAAAATTGTAGCCGATGCAGGGGATGCCGGCACGGCCGGCATCGCGGATGAGCTGCTTCAGCCCCTCGATCTGCTGGGCTCGCTCCGGTCCGTCCAGGAGCACGTCGGACCAGAAGCGCGGCGAGAAGTTCTCGATCGCCGCGATCTCGAGACCGCCGGCCCGCACATCCTTCACCAGCCCCGACAGTTCCTCGTAGGACCAGAGCCGATCGTCGGAACAATCGCCCCAGCCGCCCTGGTCGCCGCTGTCGATCTTCGGATCCTTGCCGGCGAAATAGTTGGTCAGGTGCGCGACGACATGGGTCGCACCCGCCTGCTGCGCAAACTGGAAATTGTCCGGGGTGAGTTGCTCCCGGTAGAGCCCAAGGCCGATCTTCATCTTCATACTTTCCTGTCTGATTACTTGACGCCGATGCCGGCGGTGAGGCCGCCGTCGATGCGGAAGTCCGAGCCGGTGACGAAGGCGGCGCGGTCGGAGGCGAGATAGGCGACCAGCTCCGCCACCTCCTCCGGCTCACCGATGCGGCCGATCGGGTGGGCTGCGCCGAAGCGGGCGAAGGCTTCCGCTTCGCTGACGCCCTCGCCGCCATAGGTGCGGGCCGCTAGCGCCAAGAGCGGCGTGCGCACAGAGCCGGGGCTCACCGAGTTCACCCGGACTTTCACTGCCGCATGGTCGAGCGCCATGGCGCGCGTCAGCGCATGGATCGCCCCCTTGGAGGCGACATAGGCCGCGACGTTCTGCTGGCAGGCATGGCCCTGCACCGAGGAGATGTTGACAATGGCGCCGCCACCGCGCTTTTCCATTTCCGGGATGCCGAAGCGTCCGGTCAGGTAAATCGAGCCGACATTGACGGCGAGGCAGCGGGCGAAGGTTTCGGCGCTGGTGTCGACGACGGTGCCATAGGGGTGGACGGCGGCGGCATTGACGATGATGTCGAGCCCGCCATGGCGCAGCACCGCCTCGCGCACGGCCGCCTCCACCTCGGCTTCCACCGAAACATCGGTCAGCCGCGTCGACATCGGCAGGTCGCGTTCTCTAGCGATGCGGTCGAAGATCGCGTTGGTATCGATGTCGTTGCCGCAGGCAAGCACCGTTGCGCCTTGCGAGGCCAGGCGGATCGCCGAGGCGAGGCCGATGCCGGAGGTGCCGGTGACGAGCGCGATTTTTCCCTTGAATTCAGTCATGATTGTCTCCGCGAATTTCAAAAGTTGGCGCGGGATGCGGGCACCCCGCTCCGTCTCATCGCACCCGTTCCAGAACCTGGTTCAAGAGCACGGCGCCGAGGATGATCCCGCCGCGCACGACGTACTGCCAATATTCGCTGACATTCATCAGCGTCATGCCGTTGGAGATGCAGCCGAGAAACAGAACCCCGATCAACGTGCCCCAGATGCGGCCCTTGCCGCCGAAGAGCGATGTGCCGCCGATAATCACGGCCGCGATCACGTCGAGCTCCATGCCGGTTGCGGTCGTTCCGGTGCCGGCGCCGATCTGGGAGGCGATCAGCGTGCCGGAGACGGCCGTCAGAGCGCCGGTCAGCCCCAGCGTCAGCGCCTTCACCTTCCAGATGTCGATGCCCGAAAGGCGGGCGGCCTCCATGTTGCCGCCGACCGCGTAAACCTCGCGGCCGAAGCTGGTGTACTTCATCAGGAAGTGCATGCCGGCAAAGGTGAGCGCGAAGATATAGACCGGGAACGGGATGCCGAAGAGGTAACCGCCGCCGAGGAAATCGAAGCCGAGCGGGAAGGACGACATCGGAAAGCCGCCGGTGATCAGGTTGGCAACACCGCGCAGGGCTGCAAACAGCGCTAGCGTGGTGATGAAGGTCGGCACGTTGAACCATTGGCGGAAACGGCCGGTGAGATAACCGAGCATGAAGCCGAGCAGCAGCGCCGCGGCGAAGCCGACGGTGACCGCGCCCCAGTCGCCGAAGACGTCGGTAAAGCGATCGGCGAACCAGGCGACGATACAGCCGGCGAGCGCCGCACCGGCGCCGACGGACAGGTCGATCTCGCCGCTGATGATGACAGCCGTCATACCGAAGGCGATGATGCCGAGCATGGAGACCGTGCGCAGCACGTTCAAGACGTTGGCAGTCGAGGCGAAGCCCGGCGCGACGAGGATCAGGAAAATCACCAGTGCCGCAAGGATGATCTCCATCGGATAGGTTTTCAGGAACTTGAGCGGCGTGTTCGGGCCGCCTTCTTCCGTCGTTTGGCTCACAAGTGTCATTGTCTGGCCCCTTCCATGCACAGGCCGTAAAGTTCGGTAAGGTCGGTTTTCGTCGGGTCCACCTCGGCAACGACAGCGCCGTGGTGCATGACGAGGATGCGGTCGGCGACTTCGAGGACTTCCTCGAGTTCCGTCGAGACGAAGAGACTGGCAAGACCGTCGGCGGCCTGCTGCCAGATGATGTCGAAGATCTGGCGCTTGGCCTGAACGTCGACGCCGCGGCTCGGCTCGTCGAAGAACATCACCGACGGCTGGCGGTTCAGCCATTTGCCGATCACCACCTTCTGCTGGTTGCCGCCCGATAGCGACGACACCGGCAGTTCCGGGTCGCCGCACTTGATGTGCAGGTCGGCGATCTGGCGGCGGATGAACGGCTGCTCGCGCCGGCGCGAGATGAAGCCCTTGTTTGCGATCGGACCGAGGCTTGCCATGCAGAGATTGTCGGCGGTCGAGAGCGACTGCACCAGGCCGACTTCCTTGCGGTTTTCCGGCGTGTAGCCGAGGCCCGCCTTGCGCATGTCGCGCGGGCTGGCGCCGGTCATGTCGCGACCGTCGAATGTGACCGTACCGCCGTCGATCCGGTCGGCGCCGAAGATCGCCCGCATCAGCTCGGTACGCCCCGCTCCGAGCAGGCCGGCAATGCCGAGGATCTCGCCCGGATAGAGGTCGAAGGAGACATCCTGGAAATGTCCCGACCGGCTGAGATTGCGCACCTCGAGCACCGGCCTGGCGCGGTCGAGCGCTCGCCGCGGCGGACGCGTGGCGCGGGCGGCATCGCCGAACATCATGCCGACGATGGCCGACGGCGTCGTCTCCTTCATCGCGACCGAACCGATATAGTGACCGTCGCGGATCACCGTGCAGGTGTCGGCGATCTCGAAGAGCTCGCTCATGCGGTGGGTGATGTAGATCATCGTCACGCCGCGGGCGCGCAGGCGCTCGATCAGCGCGAAGAGCTGCTTGACTTCACGCGACGCAAGCGCCGAGGTCGGCTCGTCCAAGAGCAGGATCGACGGGTTGAAGGACATCGCCTTGACGATCTCGACCACCTGCTGCTGGCCGACGCTGAGGGCGGAGACCGGCTGGCGGGAATCGATCGAAAGTCCCATGTCGGCAAGCAGTTCGCCGGCGCGTTTGTGCAGGCCCGCCCAGTCGACGACGCTGAAGCCGGCGCGGCGGCGATGCGGCAGCCGACCGAGAAAGATGTTCTCGCCGACCGAAAGCTCCGGCACCAGCGAGAGTTCCTGGTGCACCGTGACAATTCCCGCCGCGAAAGCATCGTGCGGCGAGGTGAAATGGCGGTCCTCGCCGTTGACGCTGATGGTGCCGGATGTCGGACCGGTCACGCCGGCAAGCAGCTTGACGAGCGTCGACTTGCCCGAGCCATTCTTGCCCATCAGGGCGTGGACCTGACCGGGCGCGAAGCTGTGGGTGAATTCCGAGAGGGCGACAGTCGGGCCGTAACGCTTGGTCACGGCCCGAAAGTCCAGCCGTCCCTGCACCCCTTGCAACGCGGCTGACCTTGGTTGCGGATTGATCATTCGGATGTCCTGCTGTCGGCGGCGAAGGAGCGGCGGGCAATGCCGCCGCCCGGTTCACGGATCCTGCCCTTATTTCAGGGCCTTCAGGCCTTCCTTGTAGGCGGCGACCTGGTCAGCATTGGCCCGGGTCAAAGGCAGCACCGGCACGTTGACCTTGGTCTCGATCTTCTTGCCGTCGAGCAGATTCTGCGCCGCCTCGATCGCCTGCTTGCCGACCTCGAGCGGCTGCTGTGCGGTCGTTGCCTGAAGCACGTTGTCCGAGTTCAGCAGCATGTTGGCGAGCTGCTCGGAGCCGTCGGTTCCGAAGACGAAGACCTTGCCTTCAAGCCCGGCCTTCTTCACCGCCTGCACCGCACCGATCGTGCCGCCCTCGTTTGCCGCGTAGATCACCTGGATATCCGGATTGGCCGTCAGCATGTCGCTGGCAACGGCGAGCGCCTTTTCGGCGAGCCAGGCGTCCTGCTGGGCGACGATGTCGACCTGATCCTTGACGACGCTCAGGAACCCGTCGACGCGGGCATTCGACTGTTCGGGCAAAAGCGCCTTGAAGGCGAGTGTGCCGATCTTGACTTTACCGCCATTGCCGAGCGTTTTCAGGAAATCGGTCGCCGCGTTGCCGGTGCCGATGCCGATATCGCGGTCCGAACTCGTCACCGTCGCCTGGGCGACGTCACCATTGGCAGACGTGCCGTAGGTGACGACCGTGATGCCGGCGTCACGCGCCTTCTTCAAGGCAGGCACCGAGGCGTCGGCCGAGAGCGGCGCGACGACGATCGAATTGACGCCGCGGGCGATGTAGGTATCGATCAGCTGCGCCTCTTTTTCGAGCTTGCTGTCGCTGTTGCCGGCAAGCAGTTCGTCGCCGGCGGCTTCCGCCGCCTTTTCCATGCCGATCTGGATGCCGCGGAAATACTGGTCCTGCTGAAAGACGATGCCGGCGATCGCCTTGCCGCCGGCGAACGCCGCACCGGGTGCGAAGCTGACGGTGGCAAACAGCGCGGCAAGCGCCAGACGTTTCATATTGCTCATGTTGGTTCTCCTCCCAAGTGCCCTGTCAGTGCCGCCGGATCGACGGGCGAGAGGATCCGGCAAACGGCTGCCCGCACCGCCTCCCTGATCGGAGGCAGTCCAGGCCAAATCTTCTATGCGCTCATCGCGACGGCTGGCCGCCGGGCGCGGCATCGACGAAGCGGATGCCGAATTCCAGATGACGGCTCATCAGGTAGACGTAGGCGATGCGGTCGCGGGCCCTCAGTGCCCGGATGATCTCCGCATGCGCCTCGAAAGTTGCCGCATGCACCGGGCGCTCCGCCTTGCCGAGCCGCATGACCTCCTCGATCACCGAGCGCAGCATGTGGTAGGCCGCAAGCGTCGTCCGATTGCCCGAGAGTTCGACGATCGCCGAATGAAACTGGTAGTCGCATTGCGCCGCTTCCTCGACGCTTTCGGCCACGAGGATCCGCGCATTGATCGCGTCCAGCCGGTCGAAATCGGCGTCGCTCGCCGTCAGGATGATGTGCTCGCCCACGCCGGTCTCGATGATGCGGCGGAAACCCTGCAGGTCATGGAAGGAGTCGGGCGAGATGCCGCTGTGAAAGGCGAAAAGCCGGCGGATCGCCTCGCCGTGGCCGCCGCTGATGACGGCGCCGACCTTCGGACGGGTCTCGACCATGCCATAGGCGCGCAGCACCTGGAGTGCCTCGCGCACGGTGTTTCGGCCGGCCTGGAACTGTTCGCCGAGATCGCGCTCGGTCGGCAGCGCGTCGCCAATGCCAAGCCCGCGCTCGGAAATCATGTCGCGGATCTGCTCGACCAGCCGGTCGACCGCCGAGGTTTTGCCCGGCTCGACGGCTTCCACGCCTGACAATGCATCTTCCCGTACTGAACTGCTCACCGCGATTCTCCCTGCGATGACTTATTTGTTGGTCCAGATTTCGCGAAGCGTCAAGAGGAAATTAGAGAGAGGCGCGAATTTTCAGTTTCCGTCGGTCCGATTGAGCCAATTTCACGCATTTTGGACTTGAATTGTTGGGCCAGTCGGACATTAATGACGAGCGTGGTCCAACAATAGGGATCCGGTGCGGCGAGGAGATCTGCATGAGACTGATGGAAGAGTGCTTTCGCTGGTACGGCCCGAACGACCCTGTACCGCTCAGCCATATCCGGCAGGCCGGGGCTACGGGGATCGTCTCGGCGCTGCACCAAATCTATGACGGCTCCGCCTGGCCGGATGAGGCGATCCTCGCCCACAAGACGCTGATCGAGGCCACCGGCATGCGCTGGAGCGTCGTCGAGAGCATTCCGGTGCACAATTCGATCAAGCTCGCGACACCGGAGAGCGCCCGCTACATCGGCTGGTACAAGGATACGCTGCGGGCGCTCGCGCGCGCCGGCATCGACACCGTCTGCTACAACTTCATGCCGGTGGTCGACTGGACGCGCACCGAACTGATGCAGCCGCTCGCCCATGGCGGCTACGCGCTGCGCTACGATGCCGTCGACTTTGCCGCCTACGACCTCTTCGTGCTGAAGCGCCCACGCGTCGAGGAAAGCTATTCCGAGCGCCAGATTTTCGTCGCCCGCCAGCGCTTCGACGAGATGGACGCGGCCAAGATCGAGCGGATCGAGCGCAACCTCATCGCCGGCCTGCCAGCGACCGAACGCCAGTACGACCGCTCGAGCTTTCTCGCCGCCCTTGCCGAATACGACGGCGTGACGGCCGATCACCTGCACGCCAACCTCAGGCGTTTCCTTCGAGAGATCGTACCGGTCGCCGAGGAGGTCGGCATCCGGCTCTGCATCCATCCCGACGATCCTGCCTTTTCGCTCTACGGCCTGCCGCGCATCGTTTCGACCGCGGCGGACGTCAGGCGCATCCTTGCCGCTGTCGACAGCCCGGCGAACGGCATCACCTTCTGCACCGGCTCCTATGGCACGCGCACGGACAACGACCTGCCGGCGATGGTGCGCGAGTTCGGCCCGCGCATCCACTTCGCCCATCTGCGCAATGTCCAGCGCGAGGAGGACGGCTCGTTCTACGAGGCCGATCATCTCGGCGGATCGAGCGACATGCCGGCGGTGATCCTGGCGCTGATGCAGGAGCAGGAGCGGCGCGTGCAGGAGGGTCGCACCGACTGGCAGATCCCGCTCCGTCCGGATCACGGGCATCTGCTCGCCGATGACATCGGCAAGGCGCGGATCAATCCCGGCTATTCGCTGATCGGCCGGCTGAAGGGGCTCGCGGAAATCCGCGGCGTCATGCAGGGCATCGACACGGCCGTTGCCCACAAGGTTTGAGGGAAGAGACATGACACGTTTTGAAGACGATACCGAACTGTTTGCCGCCATGCGCAGCCGGCTGTTCACGGCCGTGGTCGGCGACATCCTCGACACGATGGGCCTGCAGCACCAGTTCCTGCCGCCTGAGATCAAGGCGCTTCGCGACGACATGGTGGCGGTCGGCCGGGCCATGCCGGTGCTGGAGGCGGACTTCTTCGCCACGACCGAGGCCGACGGCCACTCGGCGTTCAGCGCCAAACCTTTCGGCCTGATGTTCCACGCGCTCGACAGCCTCAAAGAACACGAGATCTATGTCTGCTCAGGCTCCTCGCCGCGCTATGCGGTCTGGGGCGAGCTGATGTCGACAAGGGCGATGAAGCTGAAGGCGGCCGGTGCCATCTGCGACGGCTATTGCCGCGACAGCGCCGGCATCCTTGCGCTTGATTTCCCGACCTTCTGCTACGGATCCTACGCGCAGGACCAGGGCCCGCGCGGCAAGGTCGTCGACTACCATATCCCGATCGAGATCGGCGGCATCCGCATCCGGCCGGGCGATATCCTCTTCGGCGACCGCGACGGCGTGCTCGTCATTCCGCGCGAGGCGGAGAAGGAAGCGATCGCCCTTGCGCTCGAAAAAGCGGAAACGGAAAACAAAGTGCGCCTGGCGATCGAGGCCGGCATGAGCACTGTCGAGGCCTTCGAGCGTTTCGGCGTGATGTGACCGAAGCTGCCAAGGCGGGCAAGCGACCCCGATCCGGTGAGGGTACCGGCCGTCGCCGGAACACGACGGCACGGTGAGGGGAGCGGCGCTGCCTCAACCGCCAAACGCCACGACGCATTGTTGCAAAAGGTCGAGCACGGCGCGCGAACCGGCTAGGTCGGTTTTTTCATTGGCAAGTTCGATCTGGCGGCCTGCCTTCAGCTGATCGAGTACGCGCTTCTCGCTGCCGATCGAATAGGCTAGTTCCTGCGTCGAATAGGCCTTGATCGGCACGATGCCGCCCGTCTGACCGTCGACCAGATAGCCGGCAAAGCCGCTATAGGCCGGGTCCAGGCTTGAAGCCGGATCGAAATAGCCGAAGGAAAGCGCTCCACCTGGATACAGGCGGAACATCGCCATCTTGGCGCCGCGCTGGGGCCGCATGGCGCGGCAGTTGACGAGTGCGCCGCCCTCGCCGACGACCGCGACGATGTTCCAGCCGGAAAGATCGCGCGCCTTGCGGAAGGGACCGGCGGCAAGTTCGTCGATCACCGGCACCGGCGGCTGGGGGATTGGCCAAACATAGGATGCCAGCAGCTGGTCGGGCTCGGGCGCATCGGCCCGGTTGAGCGTGTTCTGGTACTTCCAGCTCATGCCCAGTTCCGCCGCGTCGACGACCTCGAATCGGTAGGTCGTCGATTCTTCGTCGGCCTCAATATGGGTTCGCACGAGCGCCCTCAGGCTGATGCAGGAGGCAATGCAGCTGTCGTAGGAATAGAACGCCCGCAGGCTGGGATCGAACGGGGCAACGACAACGCTGAACTGAGCGTCATCGAAGATCCGGTAGTAGAACATGTTGGTGTCGAACTCGGCAAAGTGCTCTTTCAGGATTGCCGGATCGACGACGCCCGCCTTCGGGAAATTGGAGTAGGTCTGTCCGTAGGCGCTGAGTGCCGACCAGATCGGCTTGAAGCGACCCGTATCCGGATCCTGTTCATAGCCAAGATAGCCGACATCAGGACAAACCTTGGTGTGAAACTCGTAGTAGATGTCGAGCAGGATAATCTCGTTGTCGGCGGGGAACTTCTCGCCGTCGGCGAAGCTGTTGACGAAACCGACGCGCTTGCAGAAATCCTCGTCGTCGCGCTTGAAGGCGAATTTGCGGAACGTCTCGTTCTGGCGACGGAAACTGAAGTCCTTGTCCATGAAGGTGATCTTCTGTCGGGCCAAGCTGGCAAACATGCCCTGAGGATAGCGCGACAGGTACTTCCGGTAGGCCTCCTGGCTGTCGGCAAGTGCTGCGAACTCGAAAAACGCGACCTCGTCGTCCCCCGTCGCGGCCGGCTTTGCCTCGACGAAACTGAAATCGCCGTAGACGGCGCTGTTTTCCCAGGGTTCCTGCTTGCCGCTGGTTCGCTCCTGCACCGTTGCGCGCACGCGCTTGAAGACGCCTTCGATCGAAAGTCCGGGGATCGTCACGGATTCGGCAAGCGCGGTCGCGTAAGGGCTGGCGCCGGTGTCGCCGTCCGTTGCGACATTGCCAGGAGAGGTCGAATAGGCAACGATGCGGCCGAGGCGTTCCGGCGCCGTTGCCAGGCCGCGCTGCAGACCACGGGTCTGTTCGAAAGGATTGTTGCGGCAGGAGTCGAGCACGACGATCTGCAGGCTGCTCCTCACCGCGTCGAGCCGGCGGGCAAGATCGCCAAGCGACAGCGCAACCGTGCGCAATTCCTCTTCCGATCCGAGCTTGACGTCGACCGGCAGCAGGTAGTTCTCGCCGGCGAGCTGCACGCCGTGACCGGCGAAATAGACCATCACGACAGGGTTTTCGACGGCCGCGAGCCTGGAAACGAACGCATCGATCGCTGACAGCGTATCGGAAGCCGTCGCGTTGGCGACCTTGGTGACGGCAAAGCCGCTCTTTTCCAGCGCCGCGCCGACGATCTCGATGTCGTTTTCGGGGTTGCGCAGCGGCGTCGCCACCTCATAGCGGCTGTTGCCGATCAGCAATGCGTGCCGGACGGACGCCAAAGCGTCGATCGGCAGCGCCAACATCAGGCAGAACAGGAGACGATGCCACAGGATCACGCGCATGTGCCCCTCCTCGTTCCTCCGCGCAATTGCAGCGCGAGATCCGGGTGCCGACGATCGCGTCAGCTTCATCGAGATGGATTGAAAGGCGTGCGCGATGCTTGCGCGACCGGCACGTCATCGTGCCGACGACTATCTCAACGAGCGCGGAACCCCGTCAATTCACCAAAGTAGGCTAGTCACGCGGCAGCCTGGCTCGGCCTGATCGCGGAACCATGAAGGGGGGCCGAAGGGCTTACTTCAGCCGGCTCAGGTCCACCGGACGGTTGTTGATGATCGCCTCCATCGAGAAGAAGCCGGTCACGGTCGCCAGGTCGAAATTGGTGATGAGCTTCTGGTAGAAGGCGTCATAGCCGCGCATACCGCGGGTCACCACCTTGATCAGATAGTCCCAGTCGCCGCCGATGCGATAAAAATCGATCACTTCCGCCAAGCGCTCGACATGCTGGCGGAAGCCGTCGCTCCACTCCTTGGAGTGATGGCGAGTGCGGATCATCACGAAGACGGTCAGATCGAGCCCAAGCGCGTCAAGATCGATGTCTGCATGCGCGCCCCGGATCAGGCCGATCGCCTGCAGGCGCTGGAGCCTGCGCCAGCAGGCGTTTTGCGACAGCCCGACCTTCTCGGCCAGATCTCGCTGCGACAGCGACGAATCTTTTTGCAATGCGGCAAGAATATTCAGATCGAAAGCGTCTATTTTGAGCGAATTATCGATCATTTGACACAATCCGTGGATGAATCTGCAGAAAAGAGGTGAACTTTTCGACCGTGGACGGGATTACAATTGTTGTCAACGTCCGCGCCGAGGAGTGAGCGAGATGATCGTGCCTGCCGTCCACCGCCAACCCTCAGAAGCGCTGACGCCGCTCAGCCAGTTTCGTCAGGCATTGGACCGCCCCGGTCTGATCTCCGACTTGCGCGAGGGTCTCGTCGGAGCGAAGGCAAAAATCGCCGGCCCCTATGGCGCCAGGGACCTGGTCTATGCCGACTATGTCGCGTCCGGCCGGGCGCTCCGCGTGATTGAAGACTTCGTACTCGAAGACGTTCTGCCCTATTACGCCAACAGCCACACGGAAGCGTCCTATTGCGGAGGCTTCATGACCCGGATGCGGCGGGAAGCACGCTCCCTCGTCGCCGAGTTCTGCGGCGCGACGGCCGATCATGCCGTGATCTTCACCGGCTCCGGCGCGACCTCCGGCATCAACCGGTTGGTCAATCTGGTTGGCGTCACCGAAGCGGTTGCGGCAGGCCGGAACGTGCGCGTCATCATCGGCCCCTACGAGCACCACTCCAACATCCTGCCCTGGCGCGAGAGCGGTGCCGAGATCGTCGAAATCGCCGAGTGTCCAACGGGCGGTCCCGATCTCGGCCTCCTTCAGGCGGCGCTCGCTGCCGGTTCACCGGATCTGACGGTCTGCGCGCTCTCGGCCGGCTCGAACATCACCGGCATCACCAGCGATGTCGCGACGATCACCCGGATGGTGAAGGCCGCGGGCGCGAAGATGATCTGGGACTATGCCGGCGCAGGCCCCTATGTGGCGATTTCGATGACGCCGAAGGCCGACTGCGAGATCGACGCCATCGTCGTCTCACCGCACAAGTTCATCGGCGGACCGGGCGCATCGGGCATCCTGATCGTGCGCCGCGACGCCGTTGTGGCGAGCAAGCCGACCTGGCCGGGCGGCGGCACGGTGAAGTTCGTCTCGCCCGAGACCCATGATTACAGTGGCAACCTCGAAGCGCGCGAAGAGGCCGGCACGCCGAATGTCGTCGGCGACATCCGCGCAGCCCTTGCCTTCATCGTCAAGCACGCGATCGGCCTTGAGGAGATGGGCAAGCGAAACCGCACCCTGACGAAGCAGGCCTTCGCCGCGTGGAAGCGCGTTCCGCAGCTGGAACTGCTCGGCCTTCAGGAGCCGGACCGCCTGCCGATCTTTTCCTTCCGCATCCGCAACGGCCGCGGCGGCTACGTCCACCAGCAACTGGTCACCCGCATGCTGAGCGACCGCTTCGGCATCCAGGCGCGTGGCGGCTGCGCCTGTGCCGGGCCTTATGTTCACCGACTGCTGTCAATCGATGCGGCTCACTCTGAAGAGATCCGCCAGGCCATCCTCGCCGGCGAAGAGATCGAGAAGCCCGGTTTCACCCGCCTGAACTTCAGCGTGCTGCTGTCGGACGACAAGGTGAAATTCATCCTCGACTGCGTCGCGCAGTTGGCGGCGGACGCTGCGGCCTACGAAGCCGACTATGACTTCGACCCGGCCCGCGCGATCTTCTTCCCGCGGCAAACGGCCGAAGAGGCCCGCGCTTATGCATAAGCCCGATGTGACCGGCTTTTATGACGCCCGCACCGGCAGCATCCAGTATGTCGTCGCCGACCCGGCCACCGGCAAATGCGCCATCATCGACCCGGTGCTCGACTTCGACGAGAAGTCGGGCTCGACCGCCACGAAGAATGCCGATGCGATCCTCGCCCATGTCGAAGCCAAGGGCCTGACGGTCGAATGGATCCTCGACACCCATCCCCACGCCGACCATTTCTCGGCGGCCCGTTACCTGAAAGCGAAAACGGGCGCGCCAACCGCGATCGGCGAGCATGTGAAGGGCGTGCAGCGGATCTGGAAAGCGATCTACAACTGGCCGGATTTTGCCTGTGACGGATCACAATGGGACCGCTTGTTTGCCGACGGCGAGGCATTCCAGATCGGCGAGCTCAAGGCGCGTGTCATGCATTCGCCCGGACATACGCTCGCGTCGATCTCCTACGTGATCGGCGATGCCGCCTTCATGCACGACACGCTGTTCATGCCCGACAGCGGCTCGGCCCGCGCCGACTTCCCGGGCGGAAGCGCATCGGACCTCTGGCGCTCGATCCAGGCCATCCTGGCGTTGCCGGACGAGACACGGCTCTTCACCGGCCACGACTATTGCGCAGGCGGCCGCGAGGCACGCTGGGAAAGCACGGTCGCGGAGCAGAAGACGACGAACGCGCATGTCGCCGGCAAGAGCGAAGCAGACTTCGTAAATTTGCGCGAGGCGCGCGACCGCACCCTGCCGATGCCGAAGCTCATCCTGCATGCGCTGCAGGTCAATGTTCGCGGCGGCGAGCTTCCGCCTGCCGAAGACAACGGCAAACGCTATCTGAAGATACCGCTCAACGCTCTCCCCGGCTCGGTCTGGGGATAACGGCGCCATGGCGGACCCCTTCCAGCAGATGCTGCTCGCGATCGGCTCCGGGTCACTGACCGGCTTCACGCTCGGGCTGATCGGCGGCGGCGGCTCGATCCTCGCAACCCCGCTCCTGATCTATGTGGTCGGCATCCGCGACGTGCACACGGCGCTCGGCACCGGCGCCCTTGCTGTCTCCGCCAACGCCTATCTCAACTTGATCAGCCATGCGCTTCGCGGTCATCTCTGGTGGCGCTGCGCCCTGATCTTCACCGTCGCCGGTTCGCTCGGGGCCTTTTTTGGCTCCAGTCTCGGCAAGCTGATCGACGGCCAGCGCCTGCTGTTCCTGTTCGGGCTCGTCATGATGTTCGTCAGCTTCGCCATGCAAAAGGTCAGGTGCGATACGGCAGCGACGCCGCAATCGCTGACGGCCGCGACCCACGGCAAGACGGGCCTGGCAGCGCTTCTGACCGGCACCTGTTCCGGCTTCTTCGGCATCGGCGGCGGTTTCCTGATCGTCCCGGGCCTGCTGCTTGCGACCGGCATGCCGCTCATCAATGCGGTCGGCACCTCGCTGCTCGCCGTCGGAACCTTCGGGCTGACGACGGCAATCAACTATGCCGCGTCAGGATTGGTGGATTGGCGCATTGCCGGCTACTTCATCGTCGGCGGCATCCTCGGCGGCGCGGTCGGCACCGTCGTCGCGACTCGTCTTGCGACCCAGCGCGATACGCTGACCAAGATTTTCCGTGCGATCATCTTCTCCGTCAGTCTCTATGTTCTCTGGCGCAGCTACGGAGCGGCGTGACCGTCAAGGTCGATCCTGAACCGGCAGCGCTTGACCGGGAAGTGCCCCCCGATGCTATTGCTGACGTGCTCGGGATCTCCACGTCGCGCTTCGCGGCGGCGAGATCCTGTCAGCCGCGACACCGGGAGATGCCAGCATGTTCGACCTGATCATCCGCAACGCCAACCTTCCGGACGGCCGCCAAGGCTTCGATGTCGGTATTGCCGACGGAAAGATCGCGGCAATCGAAAAGACCCTTGCGGCGACATCGGGCGAAAAGATTGACGCGACCGATCGGTTGCTCAGCCCACCCTTCTGCGATTCGCATTTTCACATGGACGCGACACTGTCGCTCGGCCTGCCGCGCATGAACGTTTCCGGCACGCTGCTCGAAGGCATCGCGCTCTGGGGCGAGTTGCGCCCGACCCTGACCAGGGAGGCGCTGGTCGAGCGGGCGCTGCGCTACTGCGATCTCGCCGTCAGCCAGGGACTTCTTGCCGTTCGAAGCCATGTGGACACGTCCGATCCAAGGCTGGTCACCGCCGAAGCGCTGCTGGAGGTGAAGGAAAAGGTCGCGCCCTATATCGACCTCCAGCTCGTCGCCTTCCCGCAGGATGGCTATTTTCGCGCGGCCGACGGCGTGGCGTCCCTGAACCGGGCGCTTGACATGGGTGTCGACATCGTCGGCGGAATCCCGCATTTCGAGCGCACGATGGAAGACGGCGCGCGCTCCGTCGAAGCGCTGTGCCGGATCGCCGCGGAACGCGGCCTGCCGGTCGACATGCATTGCGACGAAACCGACGATCCGATGTCGCGCCACATCGAAACGCTGGCGGCCGAGACGGTTCGCTTCGGGCTTCAGGGCCGCGTCGCGGGTTCGCACCTGACCTCGATGCATTCGATGGACAACTATTATGTCTCCAAGCTCATCCCTCTGATGGCGGAGGCCGAGATCAACGTCATCCCCAACCCACTGATCAACATCATGCTGCAGGGGCGTCACGACACCTATCCGAAGTGCCGCGGCATGACGCGGGTGAGGGAGCTGATGGCGGCCGGCCTCAACGTTTCTTTCGGGCACGATTGCGTCATGGATCCCTGGTACTCGATGGGGTCTGGCGACATGCTGGAAGTCGCCCATATGGCCATTCACGTCACACAGATGGGCAGCATCGAGGACAAGCGGAAGATCTTCGACGCGATCACCGGGAATTCTGCGAAAACCATGGGACTTGAAGGCTATGGGCTGGAGGTCGGCTGCAAGGCCGATCTGGTCCTCTTGCAGGCGGCCGACGTCAACGAGGCCCTGCGGCTGAAACCGGCACGGCTGTTCGTGATCAAGGCCGGTAAAATCATCGCCCGCACGGCAGCGCGCATCTGCGAACTCTTTCTCGACGGCCGGCCGGCCTCGATCGATATCGGAAAGGACTACATTCCCCGGACGCCGGCCCCCTGATCCCGGAGGGATGCGTCTCAGTCCTCGAAATCGCCGAAGACGTTCTGCAGCCTTGTGAGCTGCGCAACCCGCTCACCGACATCGTCACCGAGCACGACGATGATGTTGCTCAACAGCAGATCCAGGACCGCGACCGTCGTTGCCGCCCCATCCCAGAGCGGCCCGTGCGAACCCGGAACAACGAGGCAGATGTCGGAGACTTCAGGCGCCCAGGGGCAGAACTCGTCGGTATAGAGAATGACCTTGACGCCGGCGCGGCGGGCTTCCTCGGCAAGCGGTCTTGCCTTGGCGGCAAAGCGGCGGACATCGTGCAGGAACAGCACCCGCCCCTCGACCGAACCGTCGAGCAGCTCGGCATAGGTTCCGTTGAGGCCGTCGACGAATTGCACCCGCGGCCGGGTGTAGGAGAGTTGGCTCGCGAAATATTGCGCGATCCCGCGAACGTTCTGGTAGGCCGCGACATAGACTTCGCTCGCTGAAATCAGCGCATCGATCGTCTGCTGCCACTCCGGCGCCGTCGTCAGCTCGTAGATCATGCCGAGATTGTCGACCTGCTGCTGGATCAGGCCGGCAAGCAGCTTGCCCTCGCGGTTGTCCTCCCGCAGCCGGCCGACAGAACCCTTGACCTGCCAGGCGGGATTGTTGGAGCCGTCGCGCCTCAACGCATGCTTCAGCTCGTCGAGGCCATCGAAGCCCATGCGTCGCAGATAGCGCCCGACGGTCATCGGCGAGACCTCAAGCCGGGTCGCGATCGAGCGCGCGGTCTCGAACGGGATATCGGCGAGGTTGCGCTCGAGATAGTTGGCGATGAGCTTGTCCGACTTCGAGCGTCTCATCTCATCGCTGCGCAGCAGCTTCAGGATGCGCGGTGCCACGTCCCCTCCCATTCCTAGATCATTTCATTGTTTCGTCGAAACAGTGAAATGATCTAACTCTCTGATATTACGCAATTCCGGGCGGAAAACCGTTCTACACTTTTCCTGGAATTGCTCTAAGCGCCAACCGTCTTGCCAGACGGACAGGGGCCACTCGGCTCCTCGATTTGTTGCATGTTTATCCCCGGCCGGGAGCGAAGGAAACACTGAGCGTTGTAGAGGCGGATACGGGACAACAAGTCGCCGCTTCCGCCCCTGATCGCTTTGCGTTCTATTCAGCTGTCTTCACCTTCGTCCAGACCCGGTCCAGCTGGCGCACACCGGGACCGAGATCTTCGAAGATCTGCAGCTTCTGCATGGTTTCCGGCGGCGGATTGATTTCCTTGCTGTTCTTGATCTGCTCGGGGGTCAACTGCCGCGCCGGCACGTTGGCCGTGCCGTTGGTCTGCTGCTCGATATTGAGCGCCGCCACTTCCGGGCGCGTGTAGAACTGCAGGAACTTGAGGGCGTTGTCCTTGTTCGGTGCTGACTTCAGGACACAGATGTCCTCCTGGTACATCGTCGCGCCTTCCTCCGGGATCACGTAGCCGAGATCCTTGGGGTTGGCGAAGACATCGACCATCGAGCCAACGAAGAAGTGACCGGCCGCCACGTCGCCGGCGGCGACCATTGGACGGGTGTCATAGGTAAAGGCGGCAACCTCGGGCTTCATCGCGATGATCGTATCGGCCGCCTGCTGCAGTTCGGCCGGATCGGTCGAATTGACCTTGTGACCGTTGAGGATCAGGCCGACCGATAGCACCTCGCGCATGTCGTCGAGCAGCGTGAATTTCAGCCCCTTGGCCTTCACCGTATCGATCAGGTCGCGCCAGCCGGTCACGTCCTTGCCGAGCAGTTTTCTGTTGTAGAGGATGCCGACCGAGCCGAAGGCGTAGGGCAGGCAATACTCGCCCTTCGGGTCGCTCCTGGCGCGCAGGAAGGTCGGGTCGATGTTCTTGAAGCCCTCAAAGGCGTTGATGTCGGTCTTCTCGAGCAGGTCGAGCTTGGCCATGATGTCCTGCATGTGCACCGACGGGAAGACGATGTCATAGCCCGTGGCGCCGCCCTGGATCTTCGCCAGCATTTCTTCGTTCGAAGAATAGGTCGAGAGGTTGACCTTGATCTGGGTCTCCTCCTCGAACTTCTTCAAGACAGCCGGATTGATGTATTCGCCCCAGTTGTAGATGTTGAGCTCGGCCGCCTCTGCCGTGCCGAAGAGGGCGGTCAGCGTCGCCAAGGACAGTGCCACAGTGCGTGCACGGGTCGCGAGAGCTCTCCTGCCTGCGCGTGTCGTCCCGTTTATCGTCGTCATAGATATTCTCCTCTGAAGGTTTACGGCCGGACGGCCCTCAGCGGCCCTTGCCGGCCGCTTCCGGATCACGGCTTCTCGTGGCCGTTGACACCGATGAACAAATGGTATCCATATATCCAAAACGCACAAGCGTTATTTGCATAACATTTTGGGGAACAGAAGTATGCAGAATTCCATCGTCCGGCTGGTGGAGGCGAGCAAGGCCTTCGCCACTCCGGAAGGCGGCAGCGTGACGGCGCTCGACCGCATCGATCTCGACGTCCGCCGCAATGAATTCCTGACCTTGCTTGGCCCTTCCGGCTGCGGCAAGACCACGCTGCTTCAGGCGATCAGCGGCTTCGTCGAGCTGGACGGCGGCTCGATCCTGATCGACAGCGAGGACATGACCGACCGGCCGCCCTATCGCCGCCCGGTCAACACAGTCTTCCAGAACTACGCGCTGTTTCCGCATATGACGGTCGGCGAGAACGTCGCCTATTCGCTGGAGGTCGCGGGTGTTGCCAAGCCGGCGAGACGCGAAAAGGTTGCTTCCGCCCTGAAGATGGTCGGGCTCGAGGGCATGGAAGGGCGTAAGCCCCGCCAGCTCTCCGGCGGCCAGCAGCAGCGCGTCGCGCTTGCCCGGGCGATCATCGCCCGGCCGAAGCTGCTGCTCCTCGACGAACCACTCTCGGCGCTCGACAAGAACCTGCGCCAGGCGATGCAGATCGAGCTGAAGACGCTGCAGAACGAGCTCGGCATCTCCTTCATCTTCGTCACCCACGACCAGCAGGAAGCACTGACGATGTCGGACCGCGTCGCCGTGCTTTCGGGCGGCCGGATCCAGCAGCTCGATACGCCGCGGGCCATCTACGACCATCCGGTCAACACCTTTGTCGCCACCTTCATCGGCGCCAGCAATCTGTTCGAGGGTACGCTCGACGGCGACCGGCTGATGACTTCAGACGGCATGGCGATCCGCCACCAGCCCTGCGAGCGGAAAATATCGACGAAGGCGACGGCGCTCATCCGGCCGGAACAGTTTTTCCTCGCCGAGGACAACGCCCCCTTCCCGACGATCGAAGTCGATCTCGACCAGATCGTTTTCGTCGGCTCGACCTTCGAGCTGTTCGGCCGCACAGCCGAGGGGCGCAAGGTCGTGGCCGAAGTTCCGGCCAACCGGCGAAGCCTCGTCGGTGCGATCGAACAATCCCGCAAGGCGCGGCTCGCCTATGACCCCTCGGCCGTGCACCTGATCGGCGAAAGGGGAGGCGCCTGATGTCGATCGCCAGCCGCCGCCGCTTTCAACTTGGCCTTCTGCTCGGACCCGTTTCGGCCTTTCTCGCCGTCTTCTTCCTCGGCCCGCTTGCGATCATGGTCGTCACCAGCTTCCTCGCGCCCGGCCTTTACGGTGGCGTGGAGTGGACGTTCTATCCTGACAATTTCGGCCGCATCCTCGGTTTTGCCGATCCGATGTTCGAGGAATTCGATCCGATCTACATCGCGATCTTCCTGCGCTCAGTCGAGATCGCCGCGCTGACGGTGCTTGCGACCCTTGTCGTCTGCTATCCCGCAGCTTTCTGCATCGCCCGGCTTTCCGAGCGCTGGAAGAATTTCTGTCTGTTCCTGATCACGCTGCCGTTCTTCACCAGCCTGATCGTGCGGCTCTTCGTCTGGGTGCTGATCCTGCGCCAGACCGGGCTCGTCAACGAGGTGCTTTTGTCCTCAGGGCTGATCGAGCGGCCGCTCGACCTGATCTACACCAAGGGCGCGATCATCCTCGGCATGACCTATGTGTTCATTCCCTTCATGTTCATGCCTGTTTACGCCAGCGTCGAGAAACTCGACTGGACGCTGGTGCGCGCCTCGCTCGATCTCGGCGCCGGGCCGGTGCGCACCTTCTGGCGCATCATCCTGCCGCTGACAGCCCCGGGTATCGCCGGCGGCGCCGTCATCGTCTTCATCCCGGCGCTCGGTAATTTCGTCGTCCCGGCGGTGCTCGGCGGCGCCAAGGTGATGATGTTCGGAAATCTGATCGAGCAGCAGTTCCTGGCCGCCCGCAACTGGCCCTTTGGCGCAGCGCTGGCGATGATGGTGATGAGCGTCATGCTGGTCATGATGATCGCGCAGGTGGTCCTTTCCGGACGGCGCGGCAGAGCCGCAGCTTTGGCACGGTGAGGTCGCCCATGAAGATCGCTCGATCCCTTTTTAACGGCGGCCTCATCGCCTATACCGGCCTGTTCTTCGCCTTCATCTACATTCCGCTCGTCGTGATCGCCGTCTATTCGTTCAACGCCAATCCGGTAAACATGATGACCTGGACGGGCTTCACCACCGAATGGTACGCGCAGGTGCTCGGCTTCAAGACCAAGGTCTCTGAAAGCGCACTTTATATCGAATCGACAGGACAACTGCTGCAGGCCGTGTGGAACAGCCTCGTTATCGCTGCCTCCACGACGGCGATTGCGACGGTCTTCGGCACGGCGATCGCGATCGCACTCTACCGCTTCGAATTCGTCGGCCAGCGCTTCTACCGGGTGGTGATGTTCATGCCGATGCTGATGCCGGATATCGTGCTCGGCATCGCGCTTTTGATCTTCTTCGTCAGCTCCGGCATCAGGCTCGGCCTGACGACGATCATCATCGGCCAGTGCACCTTCCTGATCTCCTATGTCTTCATCGTCGTCTCGGCCCGGCTTGCCGGCATGGACAGGACGCTGGAACACGCCTCGGCCGATCTCGGCGCCAACGAGTGGATGACCTTTCGCCGGGTGGTGCTGCCGCAGCTCTTTCCGGCGATCGTCGGCGGCGCGCTGCTCGCCTTCATCATCTCGATGGACGATCTCGTCATCACCTACTTCATCGCCGGCGTCGACGTCACCACGCTGCCGATGTTCATCTTCTCCATGCTTCGACGCGGCATCAAACCGGAGATCAACGCGATCGCCGTGATGATGCTGTCCTTCTCCTTCGTCGTCGCCTCGCTCGGCCTCTACCTTCGCTCCCGGCAGAAATGATCATGAACGACAAGACTTCTACGCCCTCCTCCGCTCGTGCCCGCGATATCGGCCTGCCTTTTTCCGGTCGCACCGGCCGCTTCAACGCCATCACCGATGTCGACGGCATCGCCGTCGGGTTCCGCACCATCGAGGAGCAGACGCCGCGGCCAGGCCGCAAGCGCCCGGTGCGCACCGGCGTTACCGCCATCCTGCCGCATTCGGCCTCGACGACGCCGGTCCCGGTTTACGCCGGCGTGCACCGCTTCAACGGCAATGGCGAAATGACCGGGACTCACTGGATCGAGGACGGCGGCTTCTTTTTGGGGCCGGTCATGATCACCAACACCCACGCCGTCGGCATGACGCACCACGCCACCATCCAGTGGATGCTGGAGCGCTACAAATCGACCTACGACACGGACGACTTCCTCTGGCTGATGCCGGTGGTGGCCGAAACCTATGACGGGGTGCTCAACGACATCAACGGTCAGCCGGTCACCGAAGCCGACGTGCGCGCCGCACTCGACGGCGCGACGTCCGGCCCCGTTCAGGAAGGCAATTGCGGCGGCGGCACCGGCATGATCGCCTATGGCTTCAAGGGCGGCACAGGCACTGCCTCGCGTATCGTCGAGTTCGGCGGCCGCGACTACACGATCGGCACGCTGGTGCAGGCAAACCACGGTCAGCGCGACTGGCTGACGATCCGCGGCGTTCCGGTCGGCGAACACATGCGCGACGGCACGCCGCAGAGCCAGATGCAGGAGCGCGGCTCGATCATCGTCGTCATCGCCACGGACCTGCCGATGGCGCCGCATCAGTTGAAGCGGCTGGCGCGGCGGGCGGCGATCGGCATCGGACGCAACGGCACGCCCGGCGGCAACAATTCCGGCGACATCTTCCTTGCCTTTTCCACCGCCAATGCCCAGCCGATGGCGCACAAGGCGCCGCCGCGGCTATCGCTCGAGATCGTCAACGACGAATTGCTCGATCCCGTCTATCTCGCGACCGTCGACACGGTCGAAGAAGCGGTGGTCAACGCCATGATTGCAGCGGAAGATTCCGGCGGCACCGCCTATGACCGTTTCAAGATCCAGGCGATCCGGCACGAGCCGCTGATGGATGTGATGCGCGCTTACGGCCGCTAGCGGCCCCCGTCGCCAAAGAAGGCAGGCGATGGTTCCTTGTCCGCCCTAGCCGGCATCCGGCGCGATGACACGCGCCCGTCGCCAGTCGCTCGGCGCCTCCCCCACACGCTGCCGGAAGAAGCGCGAGAAATAGGCGGCGTCGGTAAAGCCGATCTCGTAGGCGATGTCTTCGAGCGGCCGCACGGTGAAGAGCAGCAGGCGCTTGGCTTCGAGCAGCCGCCGCTCGTTGATCAGTTCCTTGACCGGCATGCCGAAGGCCTCGCGGCTCGCCTTGGCGATCAGATGCGGCGTCGTCGCCAGCGCATCGGTGTAGTGCCCGACGCTCCAGTTCTCGCGAAAGTGCACGTCGACGAGCCGGCGCAATTGCGTGGCCAGCGCCGCTTGCGTCTGCTCGCCGGTAGGTGATGCGGAAGCCAGGCGGGCGATCTGGGTCAGGACGGCGGCAATGAGCGCGGCGAGCATCTTTTGCGCGCCCGCCGCACCGCCGGCATACTCGCCCGCGACGATCTCCAGCAGTTGGGAAAGGCGGCGCCAGCCGCTGTCTTCGCCGTCGCCGCGGACCATCGTCGGCGTATCGAGCGAAAGCGTCGTGTTCTCCCGGATCGACAGCAGCGCGCCATCCGCCACCGACACGACGATGGCATCGCTCGTCTCAGGATCGACGGAAAAGCCGTGCACGACACCGCTCGGCACGAAGCTGACGGCCGGTGCTGAAAAGTCCAATGGCTTGTCATCGATGAAATAGGTGCCGCCACCGCTCAGCCAGAAGGTCACCTGCCCCATCTGGTCATGCTTGTGCGCATTGACCTGCCCCTGATGCAGGCTTTTGCGGGCCATCACGGTCTCGACGTGGAAGAATCCGGGCTCGATCTGTTGTTCCGGCTCGCCGTAGACGAAGAAATTGGGAATGACGTTGTTCATGGCTCGCCCGAAAAAGTCCAAGTCATTTTGCCATTCTGTCCATGGTGGCCGATGAATTCAACGCCTAGCCTTGACGAAACTTGAGGGAGGAGAGAATGAGAGCAGAGGATTTCCGCGCCGACCGGTCGCGGCCCTTCACCGGCGCCGAATATCTGGAAAGCCTGCGCGACGGACGCGAGGTCTATATCAACGGCGAGCGGGTGCACGACGTCACCAGCCATCCGGCCATGCGCAACTCCGCCCGCTCGCTCGCAAGGCTCTACGACGCGCTGCACGACCCGGCGAAAAAGGAGATCCTGACATCGCCGACCGATACCGGCTCCGGCGGTTACACCCACAAATACTTCCGCGTCGCCCGCTCCTCCATCGACCTTGCGGCCCAGCAGGGCGCGATCGCCGAATGGGCGCGCATGTCCTATGGCTGGATGGGCCGCACCGCCGATTACAAGGCGGCGCTGATGAACACGCTCGGCGCCAATGCCAACTGGTACGGGCCCTTCAAGGACAACGCGCTTGCCTGGCATAAACGCGCGCAGGAAGCGGCGCTGTTCATGAACCACGCGATCGTCAATCCGCCGATCGACCGTCACAAGCCGGCGGACGCAGTGAAAGACGTCTTCGTCCACATCACCAAGGAAACGGATGCCGGCATCTACGTCTCCGGCGCCAAGGTGGTCGCAACGTCCTCGGCGCTGACGCATTATAATTTCCTGGCGCAGAGCTCGGCGACGGTGACCGAGGATCCTTCGCTCTCGGTCATGTTCATCGTTCCGATGAACGCGCCTGGTATCAAGATGTTCTGCCGGGTTTCCTACGAGCAGACCGCCAATACGGTCGGCCACCCCTTCGACTACCCGCTGTCATCGCGCTTCGACGAGAACGACGCGATCCTCGTCCTCGACAATGTCTTCGTACCCTGGGAAGACGTGCTGGTGCTGCGCGATGCCGCCAAGATCCTGTCCTTCCACCCGGCTTCCGGCTTCATGCACGGCTACTGCTTCCAGGGCTGCACCCGCTTTGCGGTGAAGCTCGACTTCCTCGCCGGCCTGCTGGCCAAGGCGCTCAGGGCCACCGGCGGCGACGCGTTTCGCGGCAATCAGGCGGCACTCGGCGAGGTGATCGCGCTCAGGCACATGTTCTGGAGCTTCTCCAACGCCATGGCGCACAACCCCATTCCCTGGGCCGACGGCGCCGTTCTTCCCAATCTCGAGGCGGCCCTTTCCTATCGCACCTTCATGTCCGAGGCCTATCCGCGTGTCGTCGAGACCATCCGCAGGGTCATCGCCTCGGGCCTCATCTACCTGCCCTCCTCGGCGCGCGACTTCGGCAACCCCGAGATCGATCGATACCTGGCGCAGTATGTCCGCGGCTCCAACGACATGGGCCACATCGAGCGCATCAAGATCATGAAGCTGCTCTGGGATGCGACCGGCACGGAGTTTGGCGGACGTCATGCGCTTTATGAGCTGAACTATGCCGGCGCACCGGAGGAAGTCCGGCTGCAGGTGCTCAAAGGTGCCGAGCGCGGCGGGCGGCTGAAGGAGATGGAAGCGCTCGTCGACCAGTGCATGGCCGATTACGACGAGAACGGCTGGACCAGCAACACCTGGCTGCCGCCGCTCGACGACGGACAGCCTCTCAGCAACGCCGCCGAGTGAGGCGCGCCATGGAACCGCTCGTCTCGAAGACCGAGTTTCGCAACGCCATGGCGCGGGTCTGCGCGCCGGTCAACGTCATCACCACAAACGGACCCGCCGGACGCGGCGGGTTCACCGCCACCGCCATGTGCTCGGTGACCGACGAGCCGCCGACGCTGCTCGTCTGTATGAACCGCAATTCCGCACAATGCGGGTTGTTCATCGACAACCGCCGCTTCTGCGTCAACGTGCTCAGCCACGACCACCGGGACCTCGCCGGCCATTTCGCAGGCGCAACGAAGGACATGGCCGAACGCTACGCGGCCGCCGACTGGGTCGAGATGTCGTCGGGAAGCTACGCGGTCAAGGACGCGATCGTCTCGCTCGACTGCGAACTGGCGGAAGCGCGGCTTCTGGGCACTCACCATATCCTGATTGGCCGGGTCGTCGGCATCCGTTCGCGCAGCGACGGCAATGCGCTGCTCTATTTCGACCGCAATTACGTGCACGTGCCGACCCAGCTTGGAAGCTTCGGCGGCTGACCCAATCGAGGGCCAACCTTTCACGCCTTCGGCATGCCGCCGGGACGAAGGTGTTTCCTGAGCGCGGCAATGCGGAAGATCGCATTGGCCGCGCCGTAGCCATGGTAGCCATCGCGCTGCACGATTTCGAAGAAGAACCCTTCGCCGAAGGTCGGGCTGTAGAGCTGAAAATAAGCGCCGTGCTCGTCCCGGTCATAGAGGATGTTGTGGGCGCGCAGTCGGTCGGTCAGGACAGGGTCGAGGCCGAAGCGGGCCTCGAGATCGTCGTAGTAGTTCGGCGAAATCGTCAGCGTGGCGAAGCCGTTCCTGGCGAGCGCTGCGGCCGTCGCAAAAATATCGTCGGTGCTGAAGGCGAGGTGTTGAATGCCGGAACCGAAGGTTTCAGCGAGAAAATGTCCGGCAAGCGTGTTGCGGTTTTCCGCACCGTTCATGGTGATGCGCAGGGTGCCCGGCGCATTCTCGATCACCTGGCTGCGCACAAGACCGGCGGGATCGAAAATGTCGACCATCGGCAGTTTGTCGGCTTTGAGGATCGAGGTGTAAAACAGCTGCCAGGTCGACAATTCTTCATATCGCACCGTCTGGGCCACGTGGTCGATGGCGACGAGATGCGCTGAGGTCGATGCAGAACTCTCTTTGATCGGTTCGAAATCCGTTTCCCAGATGCGCCCGAGCTTCGAGCGCTGATCGAGGAAATAGACAAGGCCGCCGCCAGCGCCACGGACGGCCGGCATCCCGGTTTCGCCTGGATCAAGCGGCTGTTCGAAGGGTTCGGCGCCCAGCGCCACGGCACGGGCAAGGGCGGCTTCAGCGTCATCGACCAGCAGTGCGAGCGCATAGGCCGTCGCACCATGGACCAGATAGGAGGAATTGGCGAAGCCACGCCGCTCCTTGTTGATGACCAGATTGATCTCGCCCTGACGGAACACCGTCACGTCCTTCGATCGGTGTTTCGCGACAGCTGAAAAGCCGAGCCCGCCGATCAGCGCCTCGAGTTGCGGCACGTCCTTTCCGTCGGCGGCGAATTCGACGAAAGCGACACCGTTGACCTGGGCTCGCTCGGGCATCGGCTTCAACGGCAGGCTCCCGCCCGGTTCGGCCCGTCCGACCTCGTCGCCAAGATAGATCAGTGAACGATAACCGTCCGCTGCGACGGTCGTCGGCGAACCGCCGCGAAACTGGTCGTTGAAGATTTCGAGCGAGAGATAGCCATCGTAGCCCGTGGCCACCACGGCCTGCATGAATTCGCGCACGGGCAGATCACCCTCGCCCGGCATGTTGCGATAGTGCCGGCTCCATTGCAGAAGATCCATGTCGAGGAGCGGCGCGTCGGCAAGCTGGAGGATGAACAGTTTCTCCTTCGGGATCGAGCGGATGGAATTGACCTCGATCTTGCGCGCCAGCGAATGAAAGCTGTCGAGCACGAGGCCGATCGCCGGATGATCGGCGCGGCGCACGATCTCCCAGGCGTCGCGATGGTCGTTGATGTGCCGCCCCCAGGCGAGCGCCTCATAGCCGACCCTCAGACCCCGCGCGGCCGCCCGCTCGCCAAGGGCGTGAAAATCGTCCGCGGCGCGGTCGAGGCCGCCGACCGAAACCGGCGAGACGTTGGAGCAGACGAGGATCAGGTCGGTTCCCAGCTCCTGCATCAGATCGAACTTCCGCTCGGCGCGATCGAAGGTCCGGCTGCGCAGATGTTCCGGCATGCCCTCGAAGTCGCGAAAGGGCTGGAGGAGTGCGACCTCCAGGCCGCGGTCGCGCACCATCCGGCCGATCTGCCGTGGGCTTTCGTCAGACACCAACAGGTCGTTCTCGAATATCTCGACGCCGTCGAAGCCGGCTGCCGCGATGGCGTCCAGCTTCTCCGGCAAGGTGCCGCTCAAGGTTACGGTCGCAATCGACGTCTTCATCACGGGGTCCTCGTCAAGGCGGCAGCGCTTGTGCGGACACACGGAAAACCGTGCCCGCAAGAATGGCCGCAGGTGGTATCTCGATTGGCTTTTTCTGAACCGCCGGCCTAGCCGCCGGCGTCGCTCATGCGTATTCCGGCTGGAAGCCCGACAGGTTGGTGTCGAGGCGTCCCAGAATCGACAGCAGGATCTGGCGCTTGCGTTCGCGTCGGGCGGCCGGCGACTGCATGTCGGCATCGAACACGGCCGAGAATGTCGCCCGGTTCGAGACGTTGAAGAAGCAGAGCGCCGAAATGGTCATGTGGACTTCGATCGGCGTGATGCTCTGGCGAAAGATGTCGGTTTCGTAGCCGCGTCTGAGCAGGCGCTCGATCCGCTGGATGATCGGCCGGTGCAGTTCCGGAACGAGCGACGACGCCGCAAGATACTTCGCGTCGTTCAGGTTCTCGCCCATCACCAGCTTGACGTGGTTCGGGTGGGCGAAATGGAATTCGAAGCAGAAATCCACGAGGTTCTTGAGCGACTGCCTCGGGTCGTCCTCTTCGAGGTTGATCTCGACTTCGGCGCGGCGCATGCGGCCATAGGCGTGCTCCAGCACCGCCACATAGAGCTTCGCCTTCGACGCAAAGTAGTAATAGATCATGCGCTTGGAACGGCGGGACTTGGCGGCGATGCTGTCGACCGTCGTGCCGGCATAGCCGTGGCGCGCGAACTGGATTTCCGCCGCATGCAGAATGTCGGTGCGGGTGCGCTCCGGGTCGTTCGTCGGCTCGGCCCGCTGATACTTGCGCCTTGCGTCGCCTGCCGCCTTTCGCGTCGTCTCGTCCATGCTTTTTCCGCCGTCACTCAGGATGCCGAAGATGCCCAGGCTCCTTATCGTGATGGTCCGCCTCCCTTCAAGTCACCGAACCGAATATTCCATCCGGTTCATTACAGCAGGCAAACCGCCTGTTGAAGCAATAATGAACTGATACGTTCATTATGGTCAAGATATGCGCGGGAACCGCGACTCATGAAATTTTCTGAGAAACTCATAATCCAGCGGTACATTTTGTTGATTAATAAGCATTTTTGCCTGAAACACGCATCTTTCCCCACAATTGACAGTCGGCTTGGCGCAGCATTATTAATGTACCAACTCAAACATTTGGTGACAGCGCGGCAGGGGAGATGGCCGGCTGAAGCCACCGGGAGGAAACGGTGAGTTATCAATTCGACTTCGGGGTGGTGCTTGCCGCCTGGCCAGATCTCTTGCGCGGGTGTCTGCTGACGCTTTCGATCTCCTTCCAGGCGATGCTGCTCGGGCTCGCTATCGGCCTTGCCTGCGTCATCCTGCGCCGGACCGGCTATGCGCCCGCCATCTTCGCCGTCAAGACCTTCGTCGAGATCATCCGCAACACGCCGTTTCTGGTGCAGGCCTTCTTCATCTTTCTCGGCCTGCCCTCGCTCGGCATCCGCCTCAGCCCGGATGTGGCCGCGATCCTGGCACTCGGTCTCAATGGCGGCGCCTATGCGACGGAGATCATCCGCAGCGGCGTCGACTCCATCCATAAGGGTCAGATCGAAGCCGGCTACGCACTCGGGCTCAAGCCGTTGCAGATCTTCCGCCACATCATCCTGGTGCCGGCGCTGCGCATCTGTTTCCCAGCGCTCGGCAGCCAGTTCATCCTGTTGATGCTGACCTCGAGCATCGTCGCTTCGATTTCAGCGGTGGAGCTGACCACGATCGGCCAACTCTTGGAAACGACGACGTTTCGAAGCTTCGAGATCTACCTGACCCTGACCGGTCTTTACCTCGCCATGTCCGCCCTCCTGGCCGCGCTGTTTGCGACCATCGAGCGCCTGTTTCTCTCATACCCGGTCCGGTGACGCCATGATCCGCTCCTTCGGCCTCGACGAATTCCTGTTCCTGTTGCAGTCCTTCGGATGGACGCTGGTCCTGTCGGGCATCGCCTTTGCCTGCGGCGCCGTCGGGGGCCTCGCGATCGCGCTTCTGAGAACCGCGCCCTATGCGCCGCTGCGGTCGCTGGCCGCCGCCTACATTATCGTCTTCCAGGGCACGCCGCTGCTGATGCAGCTCTTCGTCATCTATTACGGCGTCGCGCTGCTCGCGATCGACGTCAATGCCTGGGTCGCCCTGTCGATCGGCTTGATGCTGCATGCCAGCGCCTATCTCGGCGAGATCTGGCGCGGCGTTATCTTCGCCGTGCCGAAAGGCCAGGAAGAGGCGGCAAAGGCTCTGGGTCTCAAATACTGGAACCGCACCTTCTACGTCATCCTGCCGCAGGCACTGCGCATGGCGTTGCCGAGCACCGTCGGCTTCCTGGTGCAGCTGATCAAGGGCACGTCGCTCGCAGCAATCATCGGCTTCACCGAGGTCACGCGCGCCGGCCAGATCATCTCGAACGCGACCTATCAGCCGATGCTCGTCTTCGGCATCGTCGGCGCGCTGTACTTCGCGCTGTGCTGGCCGCTGTCGCTCTTCAGCGAACGACTGGAAAAACGCTTCGCTGCCGCACGGTAGCGCCTGGAAAACTGCATCACCTGGCAAGGAGGAGAGCCAAATGAGCATGATATCGAAAGCAGCAGCATTTGCAGGACGAGGCCGGCTGGCCGGATTGGCGGTGACCGTCGCAGCCCTCGGGATCGCGGCTTCGACTGCGCAGGCACAGAGCTTCGAGGAACTGCGCAAGAACGGCAAGATCGTCATCGGCATCCAGGGCGAAAATCCGCCTTGGGGCTTCGTCGACGGCAGCAACCAGAGCGTCGGCTTCGATGCCGATGTCGGCAATCTGCTTGGCAAGAAGATCGGCGTGCCCGTTCAGTTCGAGCGCGTCGCCGTCGCCAACCGCATTCCGTCGCTGATGACGGGCAAGGTCGATGCGCTGATCGCCGTCATGGGCATGTATCCGGACCGCGCCAAGGTCGTGCAGTTCACCAAGCCCTATTCGGCGATCGACATCACGCTCATCGCCAAGCCGGAAACCAGCATCAAATCGCCTGCGGATCTCAAGGGCATGCGCATCGCCGTTGCCCGCGCCTCGGCCCAGGACAAGGCGGTGACGGCGGCGGCACCCGACGCGACGATCCAGCGCTTCGACGACGATTCCACCGCCATCCAGGCGTTCCTTGCCGGCCAGGTCGACGCGCTTGGTGCCAACAACACCTACAATCTGAGCATCGCCAAGGTCGCGCCGACAGCCCAGTTCGAGGTCAAGCTGGACTTCAACCGCCAGTACAACGGCATCAGCGTGCGCCCCGGCCAGAAACAGTATGTCGAGGAACTCAACGCCTTCATCGACGAGATTAAGGCGAACGGCGAACTGGACAAGATTTACGAGCGCTGGCTCGGCCAGAAGGTGCCGGAGTTCCCGGCGTCTCTGCCCGATATCCCCTTCGCCGTGAACTGACCGGCGCTTGAGGAGGAAGGCATCGTGAACACGCCCCAGATCCAGAAAAGTGCAGCCATCGACCCGATGATCGTCATGGACGGTGTCGGCAAGTGGTACGGTGCCTTTCATGCGCTGAAGAACATCAACCTGACGGTCGCAAAGGGCGAAAAAGTCGTGCTTTGCGGCCCGTCGGGGTCCGGAAAATCCACACTCATCCGCTGCATCAACCACCTCGAAGCGATCGCCGAGGGCCGGATCGTCGTCGATGGTATCGGGCTTAACAAAAGCGCTTCGATCGACGCCATTCGCCGCGAGGTCGGCATGGTGTTCCAGAGCTTCAATCTGTTCCCGCACATGACCGTGCTCAACAACTGCATGCTGGCGCCGATGAAGGTGCGGGGCCTGAAGGCCAGCAAGGCCGAGGAGATCGCCCGCACCTATCTCGAGCGCGTCCGCATCGCCGACCAGGCCGACAAGTACCCGGCCCAGCTTTCCGGCGGACAGCAGCAACGGGTCGCGATTGCCCGCGCGCTCTGCATGAACCCGAAGGTCCTGCTCTTCGACGAACCGACGTCGGCGCTGGATCCGGAAATGGTCAAGGAAGTGCTCGACACCATGGTGTCCCTCGCCGGTGAAGGCCGCACCATGGTGTGCGTTACGCACGAGATGGGCTTTGCCCGTGCCGTCGCCGACCGGGTGATCTTCATGGCCGGCGGCGAAATCGTCGAGGAGGCGACCCCCGCCGAGTTCTTCACCAATCCAAGAGGCGAAAGGACGCGGACCTTTCTCGGTCAGATCCTCGGACACTGACCACCCATACTGACCCTGACTGTCAACGAGCGCAGGCCTGCCCGCATGCGCCGACGGCTTACTGCTGCCTTTTGCCAGCAAAACAAAGGAGATTTCAACGGATGTCCAGGATCACGATCGCCGTCATCGGCGCCGGATTGATCGGGCGCAAGCACCTGAAGAAGGTGATCGACCATGCCGACTTCGAACTTGTCGGCATCGCCGACGTCAACAGCGATGTGGTCGGCGCGCAATACCCCGGCATACCCGTCTTTGCCAACTATCGTCGTCTGCTCGACGAAACCCGCCCGATGGCGGCGATCATCGCTTCGCCCAACCAGGTCCACGCCGAAATCGGCATCGAATGCGCCCGCCGCGGCATCCACATCCTTGTCGAAAAGCCCGTGACCGACACGCTCGAGGCGGCCTCGCACCTGATCGAGGAGGTCCACCGGTCCGGCATCCGCACGCTGGTCGGCCATCATCGCCGTCACCACGACCAGGTGCGGAAATTGCGCGGCCTGATCGGCGACAAGGATATCGGCGCGCTGGTCGGCGTCTCGGCGATCTGGGCCGCCTACAAGCCGGATGCGTATTTCCAGGTGGCACCGTGGCGGACCCAGGAGGGTGGCGGGCCGGTTCTGATCAACCTGATCCACGAGATCGACTTCCTGCGCTTCACCGCCGGCGAAATCGTCGCCGTCAGCGCCGTCACCTCCAGCGATCAGCGCCACTTCGCCGTCGAGGACACAGCAGGTGCTGTGCTCGAATTCGAAAACGGCGCCATCGGCACCTTCATCATCAGCGACAGCGCCGTGACCCCGTGGACGGTCGAACAGGGTGTGGGCGAGGCGGTCGAGTTCCCCTTCAGCGGCGAGAGCAGCTATCGCTTCCTCGGCAGCCACGGTTCGCTCGAATTCCCCAATCTCGTGCGCTGGGACCAGTCGCCGGAGGAGCGGACCTGGAACCGGCCAGTTCGCGCGCAACGGCTGTTTTCGACGACGATCGACCCCTATGTCGCCCAGCTCGAGCACTTCCGCGACGTCATCCGCGGCACGGCCGAAAGCCTGCAAACCGTCGAGGACGGGGCGCGCACGTTGATCGCGACGCTCGCGGTCACCGAAGCGGCGCGACGCAAGGCAAGGGTCGAGCTCGGCGCCCGCTACCAGTCGCTTGCCGCCTGACCCGATCCATAACACCTCAGGAACCGAAAGTATGACCGCAAAACCGATCTACGTTCTCAACGGCACGAACCTCAACCTCTTGGGAGAGCGCGAGCCGCATATCTATGGCTACACCACGCTTGCCGACATCGAAGCGAGTTGCCGCAGGACCAACGCGGCGGAAACGCACGGGATCGTTTTCCGCCAGTCCAATCATGAAGGGGTGATCGTCGACTGGATTCACGAGGCCCGCCAGGAGGGCTCGGCGATCGTCATCAATGCCGGCGCGCTGACCCACACCTCGATTGCGATCCACGATGCGCTCAAGGCCTTCTCCGGCCCGATCATCGAGCTGCACATTACCAACGTTCACCGCCGCGAGGAATTTCGCCACCACTCCTACATCTCCTTCGCCGCCACCGCCGTCATCTGCGGGCTCGGACCGGCGGGTTACGACGTCGCCGTGGAACAGGCAGCCAGACTCACTGCGCAGTAAAAACACAGGCGAGGCCGTCGGTGATGACGGCCTCGCCTGACGCTTGATGTGTCGGTTCTACTCCGCCGCAGCCTCCAGGCCCTTCGCAGAGGTCGACGCCTTGCGACCCTGCAGCTTCCTGAACAGGAAGAAATAGAGCTTGATGTACTGCCCGACGAGAATGGCGTTGAGGATCGTGCCCTCGCGGATGAACTTGACCTCGGCGAGGAACAGCAATCCGATGCAGGCCGACAGAACCAGCAGGGTGCAGTCGAAGCCGGTCTTGATGTTGCCCCACTTCCAGCCGGTGCGCTTGAAGATCGTGTTGACGAACATGTCGATCGGCATCAGCACGAGATTGGCGCGGATCATCAGGAACAGGCCGAAGGCGAGTGCGGCATCGGCGAACACCAGCAGTGCTACCCGCAGCGGATAGGCGTCGAGCTTGATGAACTCGGTGATCCCCAGGTTGAAATCGAGGAAGACCGCCAGCACGAAGGCCGGGATCAAGGACGCGAAGTTCTTGAGCTTGAAGTCCTTGGGCAGCACCAGGTAAGTCAAAAACAGCATGATCAGTTCGAGCATGAAGTTGTAGGTGCCCTGGCTGAAGGGCGGGTAGACCAGCGTCATGGTTCTCGTCAGGCTGCTCTGGGGCGAGATGCCGATGCCGGCTCTGATCGCCAGGCTGACCCCGAATGTCAGCACATAGATGCCGACGACATACATGATCCAGCGCCGGGTTAGGCTGCCGGTATCGACGATCTCGGCTTCCGCCGCATTATGGTCCATAGTTTCCTCCCTCGGATCTTTTGCGGGCTTCTTTCGCCCGCTGCTCATCCCCCCTCAGAGATGAGCCTGTGAACGTCTGGCCTATCCACCGGTTGCGGCGGCCAAACCCATTTCCTGACCGGCGGGCGCCGAAGCGCCCGTCGGCATTTCTGAACTGGCTCCTAGGCCATAAACCGGAAGCGGTGCAACGAGATGAACAGGCTCAGCAGCTTGTTGACCACCGGTTCGCCCTCATTGCGGTTGCCCAGCGCCTCCAGCGCCGCGTCGATCGCGCCGGCGCTTGCCGTCAGCTCCGTCACGGTCATGTTGGCCATGACACCGTAGATCTCGAGCGGCATGACGGCTTTATCGACCTTGCCCTCGGTCACGATGCAGGCGCCGGCATAGCTGTCCACGCGCTTCAGGCAGTGGCACATTTCGGTGCTATCCTCGCCGACAACAACGAAATAGGGCTTCGGCGCCGGCCAGAACGTGGCGACTGCGCCACGCTCGAGGGAGACGCCCTTGAACAGGCCGTTGACGACGTGACGCTTGCCATCGGCATAACGCTGGACGACCGACAGCCGGCTCAGTTTCACGCCGTCATGCTCCGCGACGACCTTGCCGTCCTTAAGCGGAACCCAGATCTCCTGATAGAACTTGGCGTGGCCGCGACCATAGACGTCGAAGAGATAGACCTTCGCACGGGTCCCGTCTTCCGACACCTCCAGAGGCACGATGTCAAGCTGCTCCGGCGTCAGATCACCGAGCCCGGTGACCCCGTCCTTGCACATACCGGAATAGTCGATCTCGGCATTTTTCAGGAGCTTGCGGTCCTTGGCGACCAGCTCGCCATCCTTGAAGACGTAGAGCGGGTTGATGCGCGACAGGCTGTCGGTCAAGACGATATCGGCGAAACGGCCGGGGGTCAGCGAGCCGATCTTGTCCTCCATATGGAACGAGCGCGCGGTGTTGTAGGTCGCCATCTTGATCGCGTGGATCGGGTTGATGCCCATTTCCGCGCAAAGCGAGATGATCCAGTCCATATGCCCCATGGTCAGCAGCCGCTCGATCGAGATGTTGTCGGTGCAGAGCATGAAGTTGTCGGTCGGCCATTTGCGGTCGACGATCGCGCGCAAAAGCACCTTGATCACCTCGCTGCTGCCGACCCCGAACTTGATATGCGTCGGGAAGCCGTAGCGGATGCTCTTTTCGATGTCCTTCTCGTTCCAGACGTCGTGATTGTTGGAGACGCCGATCGCCGGCAGGTAGTTGAGCATCATGTCGGAAAGGGCGGTGACGCCCCAGTGGCCGTTCATGAAGCCGCCTTTGGCCCGAACCCAGGCCGCCTTGCGGAAGTCGTCGTCATTGCCGGAGCTGTACGTGAAATGCTCAAACTCGCCGAGACCGATCACCGGCTCCATCTTGAGCACGGCTTCCGTCACCGACGCCGCGGTCTTCTTGCCCGGCGCAAAGGCATAGAGCCGGTAGGGCAGCTGCTCGTAATCCTTAAACAGCGCCTCGGCGGCCTCGATGCCCTCCTTGCCGGCGGCACTCAGCAAATCCAGGCATTCGGCATAGATCGTCGTCGTGCCGCAGGGCACCATCGCCTCGGCGAGTGCGGTCGGATGAGCGAGCTGCGATTCAAAATGGATATGGGCGTCGATCAGACCGGGGATGGCATAGAGGCCCTTGCCGTCGAACACGTCCTTGACCTTCAGGACCGCCTCGTCCGGGTTCAAGGCGATGATGCGCTTGTCGTAGACGAGAATGGATCCCTGATAGACGGTCTCACCGTGAACATCGAGGATGTTCAGGTTCTTCAGGAGGAGGTCGGCCTCCTTCTCGCCGTTCACGATATCGAAGATGGCGCGCACCGTGTCGTAGTGCGCGGCTTCAGTGCTGTTCACGAATAGTCCTCCACATTCCTTGTCGCCGGCGCCTGCGAACAGGCATGGTCGGCGATACCGATGATCGATTGAGCTCCCGCAGGCGCCGCCACTGCGCGCCCCTCGCCAACCATAAGAGGCCATTGCACCGCTTCCGAAAAGCAGTATTAAATGCGCGCATCGTTCTCTTTTCGAGAACGCATGAAACAGGAAGATCCTCATGCTGCACTCGCGCGTACTGCGCTACATCGACGAAGTGGCGCGCTGCGGCTCGATCCGCGGCGCCAGTGAACGGCTGAACGTCGCGGCGTCCGCCATCAACAAGCATGTGCTGCAGCTGGAGGAGGAAATCGGCGAACCGCTGTTCGAGCGACTGCCGCGTGGCCTGCGGCTGACGCCTGCCGGAGACATCCTGGTCGCGCATGTGCGGCGCACGATGAAGGAGTACAACCAGGTCGAAGCCGAGATCCGAGACATCAAGGCCTTGCAGAGCGGCGAGGTGATCATTGCCACGATGAACGGCCTTGCGGGCGGCATCGTACCAAAGGCCGTCGCCACATTCGGCGCCCGCCACCCGCGGCTCAAGATCACGATCAGGGTGATGTTTGCCCGCGATATCGTTCAGGCGGTTTCCGATGGCGAAGCCGATCTCGGCTTCGCGTTCAACCTGCCGCCCGCGCCGCAACTCGAAACCCTCTGGAAGATGGATACCCGTCTTGGCGCGGTGGTGGCACCGGAGCATCCGCTCGTCGGCATGGAAACGCTGCCGCTTGCCTCCTGCCAGCCCTATCCGCTGATCTTTGCCGACAGGTCGATGCAGATCCACGGCATCGTCGCGGACGCCTTCGCGCAGGCCGGCGTCGAGGTCGAGCCGACCTATCTCACCAACTCGATCGAGGCGATGAAGTGCCTTGCCGCCGCAGGCGACGGCATTGCCTTCCTCAGCAAATTCGACATCACCGAAGAACAGCGCAACGGCATGCTCACCTATCTGCAGATTCGCGACCGGACATTCGGCAAAAACGTGCTTTCGCTCGTCCAGCGCGAGAAGCGCAGCCACGGCCTTGCAGCCTCGATGTTCGCCGAGGAAATCATGCGGTCGTTGCGCAGCGCGATGGAGTGACCGCCACCGGGATGACATCCTGGCGACGCCCGTGCATTCGCGGCGTGGCAGTCGGTCGAGTTCTAGAGCTGGATCCAGGCCGTCTTCAGATCTGTGTATTTGTCGAGCGCATGCAGCGACTTGTCGTGACCGTTGCCGGACTGCCTGACGCCGCCGAGCGGCACCGTGTTGTCGGCGCCGCCATAGGTGTTGACGTGCACGACGCCGGCCCGGATGCCACGCACCATGCGGTGGGCCCGCGACAGATTTGCGGTCCAGACGGCCGAGGCCAGACCATAATCGGTCGCATTGGCGATCTTCAGCGCGTCTGCTTCGTCGTCAAACGGAATGATCGCGAGCACAGGCCCGAAGACTTCTTCCTTCGCCAGCTTCATTTCGGGCTGGACGTCGAAAACCGTCGGCTGCATGTAGAAGCCGCCGGTCTCTTCGAGGGTGCGCTTGCCGCCTGAGCGCAGCCCTGCGCCCTCCGCTTCCGCTTCACGAACAAACTCAAGGTTCTTCAGGAGCTGGGCCTCGCTCGAGATCGCGCCCGCCTCGGTGGAGAGAAGCAACGGATCGCCGACCTTCATCGACGCAGCGATAGCAGCCACCTTCTCGGCGAAGACTTCGTGGATGGAGCGCTCGACCAGTAGCCTTGAGCCGGCGACACAGACCTGGCCGGAATTGCGGAAGATGCCGTAGGCCGAGACGCGCGCCGCCTGATCGAGATCCGGCGCATCGGCAAAGACCACATTCGGCGACTTGCCGCCGAGTTCGAGGTAAACGCGCTTCAGGTTGGAGCGTGCGGAGTATTCCAGCAGCCGCCGGCCGACACCGCCCGAGCCGGTGAAGGCGAGCACGTCGATATCGCCGTGCAGGCCGATCGCCTCCCCCGTCGTCGCACCTCGGCCGGTGACGACGTTCAAGACACCCTCCGGCAGACCGGCCTCGGCGCAGATATCCGCAAGCCTGAGCAGGCTGAGCGACGCGCCTTCGGCCGGCTTCAGCACCACCGAGTTGCCGGCCGCAAGCGCCGGGGCGATCTTCCAGGCGCCGATCATCAGCGGGAAGTTCCAGGGCACGATCGCCGCGACCACGCCGACGGGCTCGCGATGCACGAGACCAAGGATGTTGTCGGCCGTCGGCGCGATCTCGCCATAGACCTTGTCGAGCGCCTCGGCGTAGTAACGGAAGGTGCCGGCGGCACTGCCCGGCTCCGCCTTCAGCGCCATGGAAATTTCGGTGCCATTGTCGCGCACACCGAGCACGGCGAGCTCCAGCGCCTGCGCTTCGATGATCTCGGCGATGCGCGTCAGCACCTTCTTGCGCACCACCGGCGCCGCCTTTGACCAGCTTCCCTTTTCGAAGGCCGCGCGCGCGGAGCGAACCGCTGCATCTACGTCGACGGCACCCGCATCGGCAATCGTCGTCAGATGGCTGCCGTCGATCGGCGAGACGACATCAAGCGTTTGACCGGACAGGCTCTCCACCCAGTGGCCGCCGATAAACAGCTTCTGCCCGGCGACGGGAAGGCTTCGCAACTGGTCGATGTTGTCCTGCATGATGTCTGGTCCCGTTTGACGTTTTGGGGACGGCGGAAAATCCGCCGTCCCGGTTGTTCGAGATCGCGCGGTTCCCGGAATTCTGGGTCCGGGAACCACAAGGCTGCCGTCAGACTTCCTGGCCGGCGCCGAGGCGGGCGAATTCGAGCGGGTTGCCCGACTTCAGCGATGCTGCAAGCACTAGACCGATCACGCCGAAGATCACCACCAGCCCCGGCAGCAACACCGCGAGCATGCCGGTTGCGCCGGCAAGATCGCCGAAATTGACGGCAATGGCGATGATGACGGCAACAAGGATCAGCCCGGTTACGACGGGAATGACCTTGGTCACCAGCGGGTTGCGTTCGAGACCGGGATTGCGGCCGAAGAAGGCGACAATCGCAAAGGCGGTAAACGCCATCAGCGTCATGACGGCGAGCGTACCGACATTGGTGAGCCACGAAAACAGCGCCAGCACCGGGTCCTGACCGGTGGCGGCAAAGAGCGCCACGACCAGCACGGCGATCACGGTCTGGATCAGCGAGCCAACATGGGGGCTGTGGTAGACCGGATGGGTGACGCCGATCGAGGCCGGCAGCAGCCGTTCGCGGCCGGCGACATAGAGGTAGCGCGCGACGCCGTTGTGGAACGCCAGCACGCCGGCAAAAAGGCTGGTGACGAAGAGCACGTTCATCAGCGGCGGCAGCCAGCCACCGGCATAGCGTTCGGCAAGGCCGAAGAGGAACGTCGTCGGATCGGCAAGGCTCTGCAATTCCGGCACCAGCTTATCGGCACCGGCGGCATTCACCATCAGCCAGGAGGTGAACATGTAGAAGATGCCGATGATGAGCACCGAGATGTAGGTCGCGCGCGGCACGGTTTTGTGAGGCTCACGCGCCTCTTCGCTGTAGATCGTCGTTGCCTCGAAGCCGATGAAGGCGGCAAAGCAGAAGAGAATGCCGATCGACGGCGAGCCGGACAGAACCGCCGAAGGCGTGAACGAGACGGCGGTCAGGCCGCTGTCGCCGCCATTGGCGAGGATCGCCACGTCGATGACGAGCACGACGAGATATTCGAGGATGACGAGGACCGTCAGCACCTTGGCGGAGAGATCGACGCGGCGATAACCGAGCACGCCGACTGCGGCGATGCCGATAAAGGTCCAGACCCACCAGGGAAGATCGATGCCAAGGCCGGCGAAGAGGCCGGCAGTGGCTGCACCGAAGAGGCCGAAAACGCCGATCTGCATGGCGTTATAGGCAAGGATTGCGATCATCGCGGCCGCACCGCCCATCAGGCCGCCGAGCCCTTGAGCCGTGTAGGCGTAAAAGGCGCCGGCATTGCGGATATGCCGGGCCATGGCGACATAGCCGACGGAAAACAGCAGCAGGATCAGCGTGACGATGAGGAAGGTGCCGGGAATGCCGGCGCCGTTTCCAAGCAGCATCGACAGCGGAACGCCGCCGGCAACCGCCGTCAAAGGTGCTGCCGCTGAGACGACGAGAAAGGTGACCGCGCCGACGCCAAGGGCGTTCTTGCGCAATTGGTTCGGCCCGGTCTCGGGCGACGATGGAGTTGTCATGGTGTCAGTTCCCCTTGTTGGCGATAGCGCCTTTTTGCCGCTGGTCCTTCTCTCCAGAGGCATGCTCCCAGAAGCGGACGAGAGGCGCGGGGTCTTGCTTTTTATCTTGGCCGCGCAAGTCTTTCGGTTCAATATGTGAACCTTAGCTTCAAATATAGACTTGCAAATGCCGCGCGGTCCTGTCAAGTTATTTCGCATGTTAAGTATCTCGACCTGAGGCATGAGGGCGGACGCACCGCCCCATCAACGGGAACAGGCGGAGAGACTTGCGACGGCGCTCAACGAGGAGGAATGGATGAGCACCATCGGTAAGGCCCTGACTTTGCTCGACACGATCTCGCGCCTGGAGAAGGAAGCGGGCCTGAGCGACATCGCCAGGCACTGTGCGCTCGACAAGGCGACCACTAGGCGCTTTCTCGTCGAACTGGAAAAGCACGGCTTCGTCGAGCAGGACCCGGAAACGCGGCGCTATCGCCTCGGCGGCGCGCCGGTGCGCCTTGCCCGCATCCGCGAGACGCGTTTTCCCTATCTGAGCGTCGCAACACCCTTTGCCCGGGAGCTGGCTAACCTGACAGGCGAGACGGTCCATCTCTCCGAGCACGCCGCCGGCCGCCTGTCGACCATCCACGTCGAGGATTCGCAGCGGGCACACCGGGTGATCGTCGATGTCGGCAGCATCCTGCCGTTCCACGCCACCGCATCCGGCCTCGGCTTTCTGGCCTTCTGCCCGCAGAAGGACATCGACGCGGCCCTGTCGGCGCCGCTTCAAGCGTTCACCGACCACACGCTGACCGAGCCGGCAGCCCTCCGCCAGACCTTGGGGGAGACGCTGCGCCGCGGCTACTCGATCTGCCATCACGGGCTTGAAACCGGCGTCGTCAGCGTTGCCGCTCCGATCCGCGCGCCCGGTAGCCCGCCGGTCGGCGCCATCGCTATCGCGGCGCCTGCGACTCGGGCCGAAAAAGAAACGGTCGAGCAGATGGGCCGCGCGGCGATGACCGCAGCGCGGCGCATTTCCGAAAGACTTTTCGGGTTGGAGCAGGTTGCTGCCGATCCGCTGGCAAGGAGGGCCGGCTGATGAATGCAATGAACCGTCTCCCCAACATCCTGGTCGTGGGTACGGGAGACACCAAATGCGACGAACTCCAGTTCATGGCGTCCGTCATCCGCGAAGCCGGCGGCCTGCCCGTGATGATGGATGTCAGCATTCTCGGCGATCCGCCCTACCAGCCGGAATTTTCCCGCCACGACATCGCCGACGCCGCCGGCGTGACGATCGAAGCAATTGCCGCGAGCGGTGACGAACACAGCGCCATGGCGCTGATGGCAGAAGGTGCTGCCGCCCTTACGCGGTCGCTCCACGAGGCCGGCCAGGCCGATGGCGTCATCATCCTCGGCGGCTCCATGGGCACCGATCTGGCGCTCGACGTTGCCGCGGCGCTACCGCTCGGCGTGCCGAAATTCATCGTCTCGACCATTGCCTATTCGCACCTTCTGCCACCGGAGCGCATCGCCCCCGATCTGATGATGATTCTCTGGGCCGGCGGGCTCTACGGCCTCAACGGCATCTGCCGTTCGGTGCTCTCGCAGGCCTGCGGCGCAGTCGTGGGTGCCGCGCGCTTCGGCACGAAGCCGGACGGATCGCGGCCGCTGGTCGGCATGACCTCGCTCGGCTCGAGCTGCCTCAAATACATGAAGCACCTGAAGCCCGAGCTTGAGCGCCGTGGCTACGATGTCGCCGTCTTCCATGCGACCGGCATGGGCGGACGCGCCTTCGAGGCCATTGCCGCCGAGAAGGGCTTCACCGCCGTCTTCGACTTCTGCATCCAGGAGGTCAGCAACCATCACCACGGCACCGTGGTGACTTCCGGTCCGGACCGGCTGGAGAATGCCGGACGCGCCGGAATCCCCCAGATCGTCGCACCCGGCGCCGTCGACATGGTCGACCTGCCCGCCTGGCAGCCCGTTCCGGACGCTTTTGCCGATCGCCCGTACCACGCCCACAACCGGCTGCTCGGCTCCGTGACCACGTCGTCGGAGGGGCGGCGCGAGATCGCCCGCGTGATCGGCGGCAAGCTTAAGGATGCCAGCGCCGAGGTCGCCTTCATCCTGCCGCTTGGGGGCATTCAGGAATGGGACCAGCCGGGCGAGCCGTTGCATGAGCCTGAAGCGCTCGAAGCCTTCGTCGTCGAGATGCGCCGGCAGATCCCGGCAAGCGTCGCCCTGCACGAAGTCGACAGCCACATCAACGCGCCGGAATTCTCGCAGGCAGCACTGGCGATCTTCGACGACTGGGTGGTGCGCGGCATCGTGCCCGAGGGCCGGCCATGAGCGATCGCGCGCTGATCCTCGATTTCGGCGGCGTCGTCACCCGCACGCTGTTTGAGACACACGACATCACCGAACGCGCGCTCGGTCTTTCGCCAGGCACGCTCACATGGCGCGGTCCCTTCGACACGGCGACCGATCCGCTCTGGGCGGCCATGCAACGGCGCGAGATCACCGAGCGGGACTACTGGACGACCCGCACTCGCGAAGTCGGGCAATTGCTCGGCGAAGACTGGAGCGACATGAAGACCTTCGTGCAGCGGGCGCGCGGAGCCGAGCCGGAACTCGTGCTCAGGCCCGAAGCACGGGCCGCTATCCTTGCCGCCCACGGGGCCGGCATTCGCCTCGCGATCCTCTCCAACGAGCTCGACCTCTTCTATGGGGTCGCGTTCCGCGAACGCTTCCCTTTGATCGAACTTTTCGAGACGATCGTCGACGCCACCTACACCAACATCCTGAAACCGGACCCGCGCGCCTACGAACTGGTGCTGAGCCAGCTCGACGTGCCGCGCGAGGCCTGCGTCTTCGTGGATGACCAGTTGAAGAACATCGAGGGTGCGCGGGCCGTCGGCCTGCCTCACGTCCATTTCGACGTCACCCGACCCGCAGAAAGTTACGCCAGAGCGCTTCGGATGCTCGGCCTCGAACGGACAGGAGCATGACCATGCGCGAAACCAACTTCCTCATCGAGAACAACGCCCGCCATCTCTGGCATCCGATGGCCCATCCGGCCGAGATGCAGGCGACGCCGCCGCGCATCATCAATGCCGGAGAGGGCGTCGAGATCGTCGACATCCACGGCAAGAAGGTGCTCGATGCGGTCGGCGGCCTCTGGAACGTCAATCTGGGCTATTCCTGCGAGCCGGTGAAGGAGGCGATCCGCCTCCAGCTCGACGACCTGCCCTACTATTCGACCTTTCGAGGCACCACCAACTCGCCGCTGATCGAGCTTTCCTACGAGCTCGCCGAATGGTTTCGCGAGGACGGGCTGACGCGCTCGTTCTTCACCTCCGGTGGCTCGGATTCCGTCGAGACCTGCCTGCGTCTCGCTCGCCAGTACCACAAGCTCAACGGCCAGCCGGAGCGCACCAAGTTTGTCGCCCTGAAGAAGGGTTATCACGGCACCCATTTCGGCGGCGCATCGGTCAACGGCAACGCCAATTTCCGTCGCAACTACGAGCCGCTGCTGCCGGGCGTCTTCCACCTGCCGGCGCCCTATAGCTACCGCAACCCGTTCGACACGACCGACGGCGCGGTGATTGCCAAGTCGATTGCCCGCCTGTTGGAGGACGAGATCGCCTTCCAGGGGGCCGACACCATCGCGGCCTTAATCATGGAGCCGGTGCTTGGCGCCGGCGGCGTGATCGTGCCTCACGAGACCTTCATGCCTTTGATGCGCGAGATCTGCGACCGCCACGGCATCCTGCTGATTGCCGACGAGGTGATCACCGCCTTCGGCCGCACCGGCGCCTGGACCGGCTCGCGGCTTTGGGGCGTGAAGCCCGATTTCATGTCGACGGCGAAGGCGATCACCAATGGCTATTATCCCTTCGGCGCGGTGATGATCGCCGACAAGGTCGCGCAAGCCTTCGAGAGCAACAAGACGGCGGCCGGATCGATCGGTCACGGCTACACCTATTCCGGCCACCCGGTCGGCGCCGCGGCAGCACTCGCGACCTTGAAGGAAACGCGCAAGCACAACGTGGCGGAAAACGCCGAGGCACGCGGCGAGGAACTGATGGCTGGCCTCGAAGCGCTGAAGACCCGGCACGAGCTGATCGGCGACGTGCGCGGCAAGGGGCTGATGTGCGCGCTCGAACTCGTTTCCGACCGCGAGAAGAAATCAGCAGCAGCGAAGGATATCGTCCAGAAGGTCCAGGACGTGACCTATGATGCCGGTGTCATGGTGCGGACTTCGGGCGCCAACGTCATTTTGTCGCCGCCGCTGGTCATCACGGCAACCGATGTCACCCGCATTCTGACGGCGCTCGACGCCGGCCTCACGGCAGCACGGGGATAGCGGGATGAACAACCGGGACCTGATCGCGCGCCGCGAGCGGCTGCTCGGGCGCAACATGTCGCTCTTCTACGAAGAGCCGGTGCATCTGGTGCGCGGCGAAGGCGTCTGGCTCTATGACGCCGATGGCCGCCGCTATCTCGACTGCTACAACAATGTGCCGCATGTCGGCCATTGCCATCCGCGGGTGACCGACGCGATCGCCCAGCAGGCCTCAACGCTCAACACCCACACCCGTTATCTGCACGAAGGCATTCTCGATTATGTCGAGCGGCTGACCGCCACCTTCGACGAGAGCCTCGACACGGCAATCCTGACCTGCACCGGCAGCGAGGCGAACGACGTCGCGCTGCGCATGGCGCAGGCCGTGACCGGCAAAACCGGGGTGATCGCCACTGACCATACCTATCACGGCAACACGGCGGCCGTGTCGCAGCTTTCGACCCGCATGCCGCCGGTCGGCGGCTTTGGCGGCCATGTCCGCCACGTGCCTGCACCCGACAGCTACCGGCCGCTCGGCGGCGAGCCGGGTGCGGCTTTCGCAGCAGCGTTTACCGCCAAGGTGGAGGAAGCGATCGCCTCGCTCGAAAAAAGTCCGCACGGTTTTTCGGCGCTGATCATCGATCCCTTCTTTGCCAATGAGGGCTTTCCGGATCTGCCCACGGGCTTTCTCGACGGCGCGGTCGCTGCCGTCAGAAGGGCCGGCGGTCTTGTGATTGCCGACGAGGTCCAGCCGGGTTTCGGCCGTACCGGCGGGCATATGTGGGGACACCAGAAAGCGGGCATCGTCCCTGATGTCGTCACGCTCGGAAAGCCGATGGGCAACGGTCACCCGATCGGCGGCGTGGTGGCGGGCGCCGAGACGCTCAACGCCTTCCGCAAGGCGTTTCGCTACTTCAACACCTTCGGTGGCAACCCGGTCTCCTGTGCGGCGGCCATGGCCGTGCTCGACGTCATCGAAGACGAGAACCTGATCGAGAACGCCGCCAACATCGGCGCCTACGCCAAGGCGGGTCTCACCCGACTTGCGGAAAAGCACGGGGTGATCGGCAATATCAGGGGCACCGGGCTGTTCTTCGGTGCCGAGCTTGTTATCGACCGCGCCGAAAAAACGCCGGCGAGCACGCTCGCGACGAAGGTGATCAACGCCATGCGCGAGCGCGGCGTGCTGATGGGCAAGCTCGGCATCCACCAGTGCACGACGAAGATCAGACCGCCCATGCCCTTTACCCGCGACAATGCGGATCTGATGCTGTCGGCGCTCGACGACGTGCTCTCGGGCCTGTGAGCGGTCGATGTCGGCGGAGTTGCCCAAGACCTTTCGAAACGCGCTCGACGACCGGGCGCGCCAGGCGCTTGTCCATTGGGGCGTCGCCGAGCAAAGCCCGGAGCTGCTGAAATACCGCGAAAACGCTGTGTTCCGCGTTCGCCTCGCCGACGGTCGCCCGGCGGCGTTGCGGCTGCATCGCTCGGGCTACCACGGTGAAGCAGCGCTGCGCTCGGAACTGCAATTTATGGCGGCGCTCGCCGAGGGTGGACTTGCGGTGCCGCAGCCGATCGCTTCGAGGGACGGACGGCTGCTCGTTCCCCTGCCTCACTGGCACGCATTTGCCGCGCAGCATGCCGATGTCATCGACTGGGTGGACGGGGAGTCGCTGGGTGAAAGCGGGAAACCCTTGGCCCAATCGCCCGAGCGGCTTGTCGAGATTTTCTCGGCGCTCGGAGCCTCGATGGCCGAGATGCACAATCTCGCCGATCGCTGGACGCCACCCGAAGGCTTCTGGCGCGCCGCCTGGGATGAAGAAGGCCTGATTGGAGACCGCCCGCTCTGGGGCCGGTTCTGGGACTGCGAGGGCCTGTCCGCAGCGCAGGCATCGGCGTTGTCAAAGCTGCGCCTCGATCTCTCGCAGGGTCTCGCTTCCCTGCCGGCCCCGGCTCGGGATTTCGGGTTGATTCACGCCGATCTCGTGCGCGAGAACGTGCTGGTCGAGGACAAGGCCGGCGACATGAGGGTCAAACTCATCGACTTCGACGATGCCGGCTACGGCTACCGCCTGTTCGATCTGGCAACCGCACTTTTGAAGAACAGGCGCGAGCCGGCCTACGACGTGATCGAGGCGGCCCTGATCTCCGGTTACCGTAGCCGGCGCAACCTCAGCGACGAAGCCCTGACCTGCCTGCCCCTTTTCCTCGTGCTTCGCAGCCTCACCTATGTCGGCTGGTTCGCCGAGCGACCGGAGCTGTCTGACGCTCGCAAACGGGTGCTGCGCTACGCCGACGAGACACTGGCGCTTGCTGCAGAGGTGGGCCTGAGATGACGAGCTTGGGACCGAACCGGTCAGTCGTTGAGTGTCGCGAGTTCGTCGAGCATATCGAGCAGGATTTCGACGCGGTCGCGGCCGTAACGTGTTTCAAGCTGTTCGTAGATCGCCCGGCTCTCCGGGCTGACATCGGCGATCACCCGCATGCCCTCGGGGGCGATTTCAAGCAGGACCCGCCGCCCGTCGTCCGCATCCTTGTGCTTGGTGATCATGCCGCGCTCTTCGAGCGAACGGATGATGCGCGTGAGACTCGGTGCCAGGATGAAGGCCTTGTCGGCCATTTCGGATGCATCGACCCGGCCGGCCTCGGCGAGAATGCGGATCACCCGCCATTGCTGCTCGGTGATGTCGTGACGGGCGAGCATCGGGCGAAAATGCGCCATGACGGCTTCGCGGGCGCGCAGCAGCGCGATCGGCAGCGACCGGCGCGTGTTGTGCGGCAAAAGGGCGTCGTGACCGAGGTCATCTGGGGTTTTCTCGCGGCTCATGTGCGTTCTATCCGACATTTTCTTTCGTTCTGCAATCGGCGGACGCAGGTGCGGAACGCGAGCGGCTTGACACCGCAGACAATTTCTTTAACATGTTAAATATATGAGAGCGCATCGGGAGGAAAGATGCCGCATCTGACAATCGAATACTCCGGCAACCTCGACGGTCGCGTCGACTTTGCCAGGCTGTGCCGCACGGTGCACGCGACCATTCTCGGCACCGGCCTGTTCGAACTCGGCGCCGTCAGGGTGCGCACGATCCGCAGTGCGGACTACGCAGTCGCCGACCTTTTGCCTGAGAATGGCTTCATCGACATGTCCTTCCGCATCGGTAGCGGCCGTAGCGATGCCGAAAAGAAGGCCACGGGCGACGCCATCTTCAAGGCCGTCAGTGATGAACTCGCGACGCTTTTCGAGGCGCCGCATTTCGCCCTCAGCCTGGAAATCCGCGAGATCGATCCGGAGCTGAGCTGGAAGAAAAACGCCATTCACCCCCGGCTGCGCGCCACCAAAGGCTAGCCGTCGCCGCATCCCAACGACAGCAGCGCGCGAAAAAATTCGCGCCGGCATCGGAGAACATCATGTCCAAGCTCGACGAAAACCTCGCCAAGGCGGAACGCTACCTCGCCCGCTTCAAGAGCGAAGGCGTGCTCAACCACATCAACGGCAAGGCGGTGCCGGCGCTCGACGGCGAGACCTTCGAGACGATCTCGCCCGTCGACCTCAAGCCGCTTGCAACGGTCGCTCGCGGCAAGGCCACCGATATCGACCGGGCGGCAAAGGCCGCCAAGGCTGCTTTTGCCGAATGGGCCGCGATGCCGGGCGAGGCGCGCAAGAAGCTGCTGCACAATATAGCCGACGCAATCGTCGCCCGCGCCGAGGAAATCGCCTTCGTCGAGTGCATGGACACCGGACAGTCGCTGAAATTCATGGCCAAGGCGGCGCTGCGCGGTGCGGAGAACTTCCGCTTCTTCGCCGACCGGGCGCCGGAAGCGCGCGACGGCAAGGTGTTGCGCGGCGGCAACCAGATCAACATGACGACACGCGTGCCGATCGGCCCGGTCGGCATCATCACGCCGTGGAACACACCGTTCATGCTGTCGACCTGGAAGATCGCGCCGGCCCTTGCCGCCGGCTGCACGGTCGTGCACAAGCCGGCGGAGTTCTCGCCGCTGACCGCACGGTTGCTGGTCGAGATTGCCGAGGAAGCAGGCCTGCCGAAAGGCGTGTGGAACCTTGTCAACGGGTTCGGTGAGGATGCCGGCCGGGCGCTCACCGAACACCCGGATATCAAGGCGATCGGCTTTGTCGGCGAAAGCCGCACCGGCTCGATGATCATGAAACAGGGCGCCGATACGCTGAAGCGCGTTCACTTCGAGCTCGGGGGCAAGAACCCCGTCATCGTCTTTGCCGACGCCGATCTCGAACGCGCTGCCGACGCCGCCGTTTTCATGATCTATTCGCTGAACGGCGAACGCTGCACCTCGTCCTCACGCCTGCTCGTCGAGGACAGTATCCACGATCGCTTCACGACGCTCGTTGCCGAAAAGGCGAAGCGCATTAGGGTCGGCCATCCGCTTGACCCGGAAACCGTCGTCGGTCCGCTCATCCATCCGGTGCATGAAAAGAAGGTGCTCGACTATATCCGTATCGGCCGCGAGGAAGGGGCGACTGTTGCCGCCGGCGGCGAGAAGTTCGCAGGGCCAGGCGGTGGCTGCTACGTCACCCCGACGCTGTTCACCGGCGCCAACAACGGCATGCGCATCGCCCAGGAGGAGATCTTCGGACCGGTGTTGACCGCCATCCCCTTCAAGGACGAGGCGGACGCGCTTTTGCTTGCCAACGACACGCAATACGGCCTGACCGGCTATCTCTGGACCTCGGATGTCACCCGCGCATTCCGTTTCACCGATCACCTCGAGGCAGGCATGATCTGGGTGAATTCGGAGAACGTGCGCCACCTGCCGACCCCCTTCGGCGGGGTGAAGAGCTCGGGCATCGGCCGTGACGGCGGCGACTGGTCGTTCGATTTTTACATGGAAACCAAGAACATCGCCTTTGCCAGCTCGGCGCATGCGATCGCCAAGCTCGGCGGTTGAGCGCGCAGGCAGAAATTTCTGGAGGAGACATCAATGCCCTTGCCGAAACCGAACCTCTATCCGCCCTTCAACATCGTGCGGCTGAGCCATGTGGAACTCGCCGTCACCGATCTTGCCAAATCGCGCGCCTTCTATGTCGACGTGCTCGGCCTGCAGGTCACCGACGAGACGGCGGACACGATCTACCTCCGCGCCATGGAGGAACGTGGCCATCACTGCATCATCCTGAAGAAGGCGGCGAGCGCGGAAGCCCGCGACCTCGGTTTCAAGGTTTTTGGCGACGAGGACCTCGAAAAGGCGGCGCATTTCTTCAAGGCCAAGGAATTGCCGGTTGAGTGGATCGAGCGCCCCTACCAGTCACGCACCTTCCGCACCCGTGATCCGCAGGGCATCCCGCTCGAATTCTATTCGAAGATGGACCGCCTGCCGCCGATCCACCAGAAGTACGCGCTCTACCGCGGCGTGAAGCCGCTGCGCATCGACCACTTCAACTGCTTCTCGCCCAATGTCGATGAGGCCGTCGCCTTCTACAACGAGATCGGCTTCCGGGTAACGGAATACACCGCCGACGAGGAAACCGGACGGCTCTGGGCCGCCTGGACCCACCGTAAGGGCGGCGTGCACGACATCGCCTTTACCAACGGCCGCGGTCCGCGCCTGCACCACACCGCCTTCTGGGTGCCGACGCCGCTCAACATCATCGACCTCCTGGACCTGATGTCGACCTCCGGCTGGCTTACCAATATCGAGCGCGGCCCCGGCCGCCACGGCATCTCCAACGCCTTCTTCCTCTACGTGCGCGATCCGGATGGCCACCGCATCGAGATCTACTGCTCCGACTACCAGACCATCGATCCGGATCTCGAACCGATCAAATGGGACCTGAAGGACCCGCAGCGCCAGACGCTCTGGGGCGCGCCGGCGCCGAAATCCTGGTTCGAGGAAGGCAGCGTCTTTGCCGGCGCCGAAATCCGAGACTCGATCCTGAAGGCTCAACCGATCGTCGCGCCTTGACGACTTGGAGAGAAGGGGCGGATAGAGCCAGAGATAAGACGGGAGGACGCAGATGGATGAGAAAAGTTTCGGCGAGTGGTCGCTGAAGGCAGCGCAATGGGGCGCCGACTATCGGGCGTCGCTGCGCGACCGGCCGGTGCGAGCGCAAACGGCACCGGGCGCGATTGCCGCCCAGATACCGTCGCGGCCGCCGCAAACGGGCGAGGACATGCAGGCGATCTTCGAGGACTTCGAGAAGATCATCCTGCCGGGCATGACCCATTGGCAGCATCCCCGTTTCTTCGCCTATTTCCCGGCGAATGCGGCGCCGGTTTCCGTCGTCGCCGAGTATCTCGTCACTGCCATGGCGGCGCAATGCATGCTCTGGCAGACTTCGCCGGCAGCGACCGAGCTTGAAACCAAGGTCATCGACTGGCTGCGACAGGCGATCGGCCTGCCGGAGGGCTTCTCCGGCGTCATCCAGGATTCCGCATCCTCGGCGACGCTGTCGGCCGTGCTGGTCATGCGCGAGAAGGCGCTCGGCTGGCAGGGCAACAAGAAGGGTCTTTCCGGCCAGCAGCAACTGCGCATCTATTCTTCCGACCAGGTGCACACGTCGATCGACCGGGCGATCTGGGTCTCGGGCATCGGCGAGGAGAACCTTGTTCGCATTCCGGCCAAGGGTCCGCGACGCGCGATGGATACCGGCGCACTGGAAGCCGCCATCCTCAAAGACAAGGCGGCTGGCCTGTTGCCGGCCGGCGTGATTGCTTGCACTGGCGGCACGAGCACGGGCGCCTGCGACGACATCGCCGAGGTGGTGCGGGTAGCCCACGCGCACGGTCTCTACGTCCATGTCGACGCCGCCTGGGCCGGGGCCGCGATGATCTGTGAAGAGTTCCGTGCGCTTTGGACCGGCGTCGAGAATGCGGATTCCGTGGTCTTCAATCCGCACAAGTGGCTCGGCGCACAATTCGACTGCTCGGCACATTTCATCCGCAGCCCGGACGATCTGGTGAAGACGCTGGCGATCCAGCCGGAATACCTGAAGACCCACGGTCGCGACGGCATCATCAACTATTCCGAATGGACGATCCCGCTCGGGCGACGCTTCCGGGCGCTCAAACTCTGGTTCCTGTTGCGCTTCCACGGCCTTATTGGTCTGCAGACGATGATCCGTAACCACGTGCGCTGGTCGGAGCGGCTGGCGGAGCGCCTCAGCGGTCACAAGGATTTCGAGATCGTCACAGAGCCTATGCTGTCGCTGTTTTCGTTCCGCCATCTGAGTGACGGGGATCCGGACGCCCACACCATCGCGCTCGTCAACGCGATCAACGATGACGGCCGCATCTATCTCACCCAGACCCGCGTCGACGGTCGCGTTGCGATCCGCTTCCAGGCGGGCCAGTTCGACATGACAGAGGCTGATGCCGAGACGGCGTTCGACGTGATCGTCGAAGTCGCCGCCGGTCTCGGCGGGCGCATCGAGAAAGCGAAGGCTCCCCAATGACCCCTCCCCGTTTTGTCACCTTCTCGGCCGGAAATAAGCAAGGATACGGCCTCGTTTCCGGCGATGGCCTGATCGACCTTTCAAAACGCTACGGATCGACGTTCCCGACGCTGCGCGAAGTGATCGAGGCCGGCGCCCTTGGCAGGCTTGCCGACGAGGCGGCCGGAATGTCGCCCGACTTCTCGCTGGAGGACATCCGCTACGAGGTCCCGGTGCCGGCACCGGAAAAGATCATCTGCGTCGGCGTCAACTTCCCCGACCGCAACGAAGAATACAAGGACGGCCAGGCGGCGCCCGCCAACCCGTCGCTGTTCATCCGCTTTCCGCGCTCTTTTACCGGTCACCGTCAGCCGCTGATCCGCCCGCCGGAAAGCCCGCAGCTCGATTACGAGGGCGAGATCGTCATCGTCATCGGCAAGGGCGGCCGCCGCATCCCTGAGGCGAGCGCGCTCGACCATATCGCGGCTCTTTCACTCTGCAACGAAGGCACGATCCGCGACTGGGTGCGGCACGCCAAGTTCAACGTCACCCAGGGCAAGAACTTCGACCGCACCGGCTCGATCGGTCCGTGGCTGGTGCCCTTCACCGATGAAGCGCAACTCGCGGACATCAGGCTCGAAACGCGGGTCAACGGCGAGGTGCGCCAGCAGGACCGGACCAGCCGGATGATCTTTTCCTTCCGCAAGATCATCAACTACGTCTCGACGTTTACCACGCTGGTTCCGGGCGACGTGATCGTCACCGGCACGCCGACCGGCGCCGGCGCCCGTTTCGATCCGCCGATCTGGCTGAAGCCCGGCGATATCGTCGAGGTCGAGGCCGAAGGCATCGGCACACTCATCAACCCCATTGCCGACGAGGCCTGAGCCATGCTCGAACAATCCCAGATCGAGGCGGCCGCCGCCGCCCTCGACACCGCCGAACGCGAGCGCATCCAGACCGGCCTCTTGTCGCTCAAACACCCCGACATGACCATGGACGACGCCTATGCGGTACAGGCCGCCTGGGTGAAAAAGAAGATCGCCGGCGGACGCCGGGTGATCGGCTGGAAGATCGGGCTGACCTCCAAGGCGATGCAATATGCGCTCAACATCGACATCCCGGATTCCGGCGTGCTCTTCGACGACATGCTTTTTGAAGACGGCGCGCGCATTCCGGGCAACCGTTTCATCCAGCCGCGCATCGAGGCCGAGGTCGCCTTCGTGATGAAGGCGCCGCTTTCAGGTCCCAACGTCACCGTCTTCGACGTTCTGAACGCAACGGACTATGTGACCCCCGCGCTCGAAATCCTCGACACCCGCATCCTGCGCGTCGATCCCGAGACCAAGAAAGCCCGCACCATCGTAGACACCATCTCCGACAACGCCGCCAATGCCGGCATCGTTCTCGGCGGGCGGCAGATGCGGCCGGATGCGATCGACATGCGCTGGATGGGCGCGATCGTCTCGCGCAATGCCGAGGTGGAGGAGACCGGGCTTGGCGCCGGCGTGCTCAATCATCCGGCCCGCGGCATCGCCTGGCTTGCCAATCGACTGTCGCTCTATGGGGACCGCATCGAGGCCGGGCAGATCGTGCTTGCCGGTTCCTTTATCCGCCCGATCGAGGCCCGCCATGGCGACACGATCGTCGCCGACTTCGGTCCGTCCGGCACCGTCAGCTGCTACTTCGAATAGGAACGACCATGCCCGCTCCCCGCAACCAGTTCAAACAGGCGCTTGCCGAAAAGCGCCCACAGATCGGTCTCTGGCTGGCGCTTGCCAATCCCTACACCGCTGAAGTCTGCGGCGGTGCCGGTTTCGACTGGCTGCTGCTTGATGCCGAGCATGCGCCGAACGACGTGCCGTTGCTGGCGGCCCAGCTTCAGGCGCTCTCGGCTTCGCCAAGCCACGCGATCGTCCGTCCGCCGATCGGCGAAACCTGGATGATCAAGCAGATCCTCGATATCGGCGCGCAGACGCTGCTGGTGCCGATGGTCGAGAGCGCCGAACAGGCCCGCGCCCTGGTGCGCGCCGTGCGCTACCCGCCGCACGGCGTACGCGGCGTGGGTGCTGCCCTTGCCCGGGCGTCGGCCTTCAACCGCATCCCGGATTATCTGCAGACCGCCAATGACGAGATCTGCCTGCTCGTGCAGATCGAAAGCCGGGCCGGCCTTGCCGCCCTTGACGACATCGCCACCACCGACGGCGTCGACGGTGTGTTCATCGGCCCTGCCGACCTTGCCGCCGATATGGGTTACCTCGGCAAACCTGGCGCACCCGAGGTTCAACAGGCCGTGGAAGCGGCGCTCGTTCGCATCCAGTCGCACGGCAATGCGGCCGGCATTCTCACCTCGGACCAGGCGCTCGCACGGCGCTATCTCGAGCTCGGCGCCACCTTTGTCGCCGTCGGCAACGACGTCGGCCTGCTGGTCGGTGCGACTTCCAAGCTGGCTGCGGAGTTCAAGAGTAGCAGTGGCGATGCCGAAATCATGGGACGGTCGGGCGGGGCTTACTAGCGTTCCGACTTATCTCGTGCCGCCGCCCGACAGATGGAGCCGAACGCCGAACATCATCGACTTAGTCAGAATTAATCACTATGATTGATACTGATTGAAGGAGATGCACATGGAAACGAAAGTGCTGACTGCGCACGTTCCGTTGCCGCTGGCAGAAAAGGTGGATCAGCTCGCGGCCCGTCTGGAGCGACCGCGCGGCTGGATCATCAAGCAGGCGCTTGCTGCCTGGGTCGACCAGGAAGAAGAACGACGCCGTTTGACGCTTGAGGCGCTTGCGGACGTCGATGCCGGAAACGTCATCGATCATCAGGCCATGCAGGCCTGGGCCGACAGTCTCGAAAGCGACACACCGCTCCCCGTTCCGCAATGATGGAGCTGAAGTGGACGCCAAAGGCCTCGTCCGATTTGGGGCGCCTTTTCGAGTTTCTGGCGCCCGTCAACAGGACGGCGGCGGCACGGACGGTGCGGTCCTTAATCTCCGCCCCGTCCCATCTGATCGAACAACCCCGTCTTGGGGAACGCATTGACGAGTTCGCGCCCAGAGAAGTTCGTCGCTTGCTCGTTGGACACTATGAAATGCGCTATGAGATCAAGCAGTCAACGATCTTTATCCTGCGCATCTGGCATACACGCGAAGACCGCTGAGCCAAGATGTTCCCGCACTATACGCCACAACCGAATCCGGTTTGAGGAATTGTGACGCGGGGGTATAGCGGTTCAACGCCACCAGCATTGGATCCCGCTCATGACCGATACCGTTCTCGACCGCTTCCTCCGTTACGTCGTCATCGACACCCAGGCCGACCCGAGGTCGAAGACGCAGCCATCGACGGAGAAGCAGAAGAACCTCGGTCGCGTGCTCGTCGAGGAGCTACTGGCGATCGGGCTCGAGGATGCCCACCTCGATGAAAACGGTTATGTCTACGCCACCATTCCTTCGAATGTGGACAAGCCCGTTCCGGTCATCTGCTGGTGTTCGCACATGGATACGGCGCCCGACTTCACCGGAACCGACGTCAAGCCGCAGATCCTCTCGAATTATCAGGGCGGCGATATCCAGCTGAAGGGCGATCCGCAGCAGGTCATCCGCGTCAGCGATCACCCTGTTCTGAACGACCAGATCGGCAATGACATCGTCACCACGGATGGCACGACGCTGCTGGGTGCCGACGACAAGGCCGGCCTTGCTGAAATCGTCACGGCGGCGCAGGTTCTCATCGACAATCCAGACATCAAACACGGCACGATCAAGCTGCTCTTCACCACCGATGAGGAGATCGGCCGCGGCGTCGCCAAGGTCGACCTGAAAAAGCTTGGGGCCCAATTCTGCTACACGGTCGATGGCGAAACTGCAGGACATATCGAGGACGAGACCTTCTCGGCCGATGGTGTCGAGATCGTCATTCACGGCGTCGCCATCCATCCCGGCTTTGCCAAGGACAAGATGGAAAACGCCATCAAGGTCGCCGGCGACATCATTAGCCGGCTTCCGAGAGACGTGTCTCCTGAAGGCACCGAGGGCCGCGACGGCTTCGTTCATCCGACCGGCGTGACCGGTTCGATGGACAAGGCGCAGCTCGGCTTCATCGTGCGCGATTTCGACGAAGCGGGCCTCACCAAGAAGGAGGCCATGCTCGAGGCGATCGTCAAGGACGTGATGGCGGCCTATCCCGGCTCAACCTACAGCTTCGAGGTGAAGCAGCAATATCGCAACATGAAGGCCATTCTCGACCGCCATCCCGAGATCGTGGAAAACGCCATCGAGGCGATCCGACGGGCCGGCATGCAGCCGGTGCGCGGCAGCATCCGCGGCGGCACCGACGGTTCGCGCCTCTCCTTCATGGGCCTGCCCTCCGCCAACCTGTTTGCCGGCGGCCACGCCTTCCACTCGCCACTCGAATGGGTCAGCCGCCAGGACATGGAACGCAGCGTAAAGACGCTCGTTGAATTGGCAAAAACCTGGGCGGAGCGCGCCTGAGCAAAGGCCGACAAGGGAGGCAGCGATCGATATCTCGTCAGGAGAGACCCGGCAATGAGCGCGGCGCGAGGCTCCAAGCGCGCGCCGACGAAGCCGGCTTCGCTGGCGACCAATCCGCCGACCTTCGAGCACATCGTCACCGGGGTTGATGAGACGTTCCTATGGCGCCTCGACAACTATCCCTGGGAACGCAACGTCTGGAACTTCCATCCGGAAATCGAGATCCATCTCATCCGCAAGGCTTCGGGCCTCGCCTTCGTCGGCGATCATATCGGCCGGTTCGACCCCGGATATCTCACCGTCATCGGCAGCAACCTGCCGCATGACTGGGTGACGGTCACCGAGCCCGGGGAGATCATCGAGGGGCGCGATATCGTCATCCAGTTCCACCCGGACCGCATGCGCGAGATTACCGACGCCCTGCCGGAATTCGCCGAACTCGATGCCTTCTTCGCCCGCGCCGAACGCGGCCTTGTGTTTCATGGAGAGAGCCGGGCAAAGGGGGCCGAGCTGATCGAACAGATGGGCGCATTGAAAGGTCTTTCGCGTCTCTCACTGTTCATCCAGCTGCTCGACCTGCTCGTCAACACCAACGAATACGATCGGCTCTCCTCACCGGAGTTCGCGCCGGAGCTCGACCAGCAATCCCTCGACGTGCTGCGCCAGGCGCTCGCCTTCATCTACGAGAACATCGCGAGCGACATCCATCTGGCCGACCTCGCCAGAGAGGCCGGCATGAGCGAGACGGCGTTTTCGCGGTTCTTCAAGAAGAACACCGGCAACACCTTCACCGACCACGTCAACAAGCTGCGCATCTGGCAGGCCTGCAAGCTGCTTGCCGAAACCGACATGCCGATCACCGACATCTGCTTCGAAGTCGGTTACCTCAACATCTCCAACTTCAACCGCACCTTCCTGCGCCAGCACAAGATGACGCCATCGGCCTATCGGCGGCTGACCAGCCAACGCCGGACCTCCCGCTCTTAAGGCGCCACGCCGGACGTCAACGATGAATCCTTGCATTTGCTGCGCTGCAAATGATGCGTTGAGCGTCCTTTTCCGCATGAAAGTATAGATCGGCCGCATCTGGCACGCTAGTTCGGCGCCGCGTAGGGCCTATCATCAGACGCAGCGAAACGGTTCGCTATGAGGAAAGCGCTGGATCTGAGGAGTATCCGGCGCGCATCGCAGACCTGGGGAGGTCTTTCACAATGACTAAAGCCAAAACGCTCGTTTCGAGCCTTGCCTTCGCATGCCTTTTTTCCAGCGGATTGACGACGCTCGCGGTCGCGGCCGAATGCTCGGGCACGATCAAGGTGCTGGCTCAGCCACGCGACGGCCTGACGCTGCTTGAGGACTACAAGTCCGAATTCGAAAAGCTCTCGGGCGGTGCATCCTTCGAGATCGACTATCTCAATGAAAACGATCGGCGCGCCAAGACCAAGGCCGACGCCTCGACCATCGGCAAGTACAACGTCTACTACATCGACGAGGCCAATGTGGCGCTGTTCGCGTCGGCGGGCTGGGTCGCACCGCTGATGGATTATTATCCGGCAGAGTACGACTATGCCGACTTCGACCCAGGCCGCCAGAAGGTCGCGACCTATGACGGCAAGGTCTGGTTTGCGCCGATCACCGGCGGCGGCGACCTGATGGTCTACCGCAAGGACCTGCTGGAAGCGGCCGGCATCGCGCCGCCGAAAACGCTCGACGAGTATGTCGCCGCCGTCAAGAAGCTGAACCAGCCCGACCAGGGCATCTACGGTACGGCCTTGCGCGGCCAGCGCGGCTCGGGCGCCAATGTCTGGCGCTGGATGCCCTTCTTCAAGGGGTTCGGCGGCAACTGGTTCGACGGCAAGACGCCGGTCTTTGATGGCAAGCAGGCGATCAAGGCGACCGAGACCTATCTCGAGCTCTTCAAGTATTCGGCTCCGGGCAGCCAGACCGGAGGCTGGGACGAGGCGGTCGGCGCCTTCACCTCCGGCCAGGTGGCGATGCTGATCGAATCCACCCCGCTCGTCGGCATGGCGATCGATCCGAAATCCTCCAAGGTCGCCGGCAAGGTCGGCTACCTGCCGCCGCCCGCACCGCTGACGGGCGGCGGCTACGGCCATGGCCTGGCGATCGGCATGAAGGCCAACAAGGACGAGGCTTCCAAGGCCTGCGCCGGCCTCTTCGTCGCCTGGGCGACCTCGAAGGAAAACGAGGCGCGCAGGCTCGACGCCGGCCAATTCAGCGAGCTCAACCGCACCAGCATCATGACCAGCCCGAAATTCGCCGAGCTCTACGGTCCCGATCTCGGCCAGGCGCTCGCCGACACCGGCAAGGTTACCGCCGTCAACTTCTGGCAGAGCCCGCAATGGCCCGATCTCGGCGACCGCTGGGGCATCATCCTGGAAGAACTGATCACCGGCACCCGCAGCGATATCAAGGAAGGCCTCGACGAACTCGACGGCTTCGCCAAGGACCTGATTGCCCGCGGCCAGTAACGCCGTTCCTCCCGAGTGTCCATCGGCCGGCAAAAAGCCGCGCCGGTGGACCGCCGCACCATCGGCGCTTGAAGCCGCAGGACGTCATGACATGAGCCAAAAAAACAGCCTGCCGGCGGTGTTCCTCACCCCGGCGATGGGGATCCTCGCCGTTCTCGCCCTCGTGCCGACGGCCTATGCGATCTACATCTCTTTCCAGAACCGGGAGCTCAGCCGTCCGGACGGCAGCCTCATCGGCTTCGCCAACTACATCGACCTGTTCTCGGATCGCCGTTTTATCAACGCCATCGGCGTCTCGCTGACCTGGGAGGCGGTCACGGTCGGCATGACGCTCGTCATCGCCGTCGGCCTCGGCATTCTGCTGTTCGAATGCGTATCGCCGCGCACGCGCAACCTGCTGGCGTTGCTGTTCCTCGTGCCGGTCATCCTGCCGCGCGTTTCTGCCGCCTTCGTCTGGAAGTTCGCCTTTCACCCGCTCTACGGCATCGCCACCTACCCCTATAAGGCGATCACCGGTGAGCCGCTCGACCTGCTTTCCAATCCGGCGACGGCCCTTGCGACCGTTGCGCTGGTGGACGTGTGGCAATGGGGCCTGTTCTTCGCCGTCATCGTCTCGAAGCTTCTGGAAACGCTGCCGCCGCAGCCCTTCGAAGCGGCAAGGCTCGACCATGCGCGCACGTGGGAGATCTATGCCTTCATCGCGCTGCCGATGCTGAAGGCACCGCTGATCTCGCTCGCCTTCGTCAAGATGATCGAGTCGCTGCGCGCCTTTGACCTGATCTACGTCATGACCCGCGGCGGCCCCGGCATCGCGACCGAAACACTCGACATGTACGCCTTTTCGCAAGGCTTCATCGAATCCGGCCGCATCTCTTACGCGTCCAGCATGGCCGTTCTGATGATGATCGCCACCTCGATCGCCTTCACCTTCATCTGGAAGAGGGTTCAGTGATGACCGCTCACACCCTTGGCCGCCTCATTGGCCGGCTGATCCTTGGCCTTGCTGCCTTCTCCGCCGTCTTCCCGATGGTCTGGACCACGCTCAACGCCTTCAAGAACCGGGTCGACATCGTCACCCCGACACCGCTCTTCCTCTTCGAGCCGACGCTCGACAACTTCGCCTATGTGCTCGGCCGGGAAAGCGTCTTTGCCGGCCTTGTCAATTCGCTGCTGATCTCGGGTGCTGCAGTGCTGATCGGTGCCGTGCTCGGCCTGCCGGCGGCCTATGCGATTGCGCGCTATCCCAATCGATGGTCTCGCGACATTCAGTTCTTCGTGCTGTCGCTGCGCTTCCTGCCGCCGGTCGCGATCGCCATTCCGCTGATGGTGATCTGGCTCGACTTCGGGCTTTACGACACCCGCCTGTCGATGATCGTCACCTATTCTCTGCTGACGCTTGCAACCATCATCTGGCTGAGCGTCCCGGCGTTCGCCCGGGTGCCGAAGGAAGTCGAGGAAGCGGCCCGCGTCGACGGCTACGGCCCTTACGCGATCTTCTTCCTGATCGCGCTGCCGATTGCCCTTCGATCCCTGATCGGCGCCGTCGCCTTTGCCTTCGTGCTCGTCTGGAACGAATTCCTGATCGCGCTGATGCTGACGACGTCCGACGCCAAGACGCTGCCGATCGTCGCCTCGGAACTGACCCAACTCGGCCGCGACGTGCCCTGGGGCATCCTCAACGCCTCCGTGGTGCTGCTCTCCATTCCGCCGCTGCTCTTCATCGGGGTCTTAAGCGGCATGCTCAACAGCGCCTTCAAACGCAAGACACAGTAGAAACAGGGAAATACTCTCATGCAAGCATTGGTCCTCGAGCAAAAAGGCAAGCTCGCGCTCCGGGAGATCGATCTCCCGCTGGAACTCGGTCCCGATGACGTCAAGATCGCCATTCACACGGTCGGCGTCTGCGGCAGCGACGTGCACTACTACACCCATGGCGCCATCGGCCCCTATGTGGTGCGCGAGCCGATGGTGCTTGGGCATGAGGCCGCGGGCACCGTCGTCGCGGTCGGCAGCAACGTCGAAACGCTTCAAGTCGGTGACCGCGTCTGCATGGAACCGGGCGTTCCGGACCTTTCGTCCCGCGCCTCCAAGCTCGGCATCTACAATGTCGATCCCAAGGTGCGCTTCTGGGCGACACCGCCGGTTCATGGCGTGCTGACGCCCTTTACCGTCCACCCGGCCGCCTTCACCTACAAGCTGCCAGACACCGTCTCCTTTGCCGAAGGCGCCATGGTCGAGCCCTTCGCCATCGGCATGCAGGCGGCCGCCCGCGCCCGGATCGCGCCGGGCGACGTCGCCGCCGTCATCGGCTGCGGGCCGATCGGCATCATGGTGGCGCTGGCGGCCCTTGCCGGCGGCTGCAGCCGCGTCTTCATCTCCGATTTCAGCGCCGAGAAACTGGCGATCGCCGCCCAGTATCCGGGCATCATCCCGATCAACATCGCCGAGCGCGCCTTTGCCGATGTCATCGCCGAAGAAACCGGCAGATGGGGTGCCGATATCGTCTTCGAGGCCAGCGGCAGCGCCAAGGCCTTTGCGGGCATCTTCGACCTGGTCCGTCCGGGCGGCGCCGTCGTGCTGGTCGGGCTGCCGGTCGAGGTCGTGCAGTTCGACGTGCCGGGCGCGATCTCCAGGGAAGTCCGCATCGAGACGGTGTTTCGTTACGCCAACATCTTCGACCGCGCCTTGCAACTGATCGCGTCCGGCAAGGTCGACCTGAAGCCGCTGATCACCGAAACCTTCCGGTTTGCAGACAGCGTAAAGGCGTTCGAGCGAGCCGCCTCGGCCCGGCCGACCGACATCAAGCTGCAGATCCTCATGGACAGCGGAAAGGATTGAGCCATGGCAAACATCGTCTGCTCCAGCGTCGACAAGCAATACGGCGCCGTCAACGTCATCAGCGATTTCAACCTCGATGTCGCCGATCACGAGTTCATCGTGTTTCTGGGGCCGTCGGGCTGCGGCAAGTCAACGCTTCTGCGCATGATCGCCGGGCTTGAGGACATCTCCGGCGGCACCGTCTCGATCGGCGGTCTGGCGGTCAACGACCTGCCACCCCGGGATCGCGGCGTCGCGATGGTCTTCCAGAACTACGCGCTCTATCCGCACATGACGATCTACGACAACATCGCCTTCGGCCTGAAGCGCATGAAGGTTCCCAAGGCGGAGATCGGCGCGCGCATACAAGCCGTCGCAGCGACGCTCGGGCTTGAGCCCTATCTTGCCCGCAAGCCGACCGAACTGTCCGGCGGACAGCAGCAGCGTGTCGCGATCGCCCGCGCCATGATCAAGACGCCGCGCGTCTTCCTGTTCGACGAACCGCTCTCCAATCTGGATGCGAAACTCAGGAACCACATGCGGGTCGAAATCGCCCGACTGCACCAGAAGCTGAAGACAACGACGATCTACGTGACCCACGACCAGTTGGAGGCAATGACGCTTGCAGACAGGATTGTCCTGATGAAAGGCGGCGCGATCGAGCAGGTCGGTACGCCCGCCGAGATCTACGAGCGGCCGCGCACGCTTTTTGTTGCCGGCTTCATCGGCACGCCGAACATGAACGTCATCGATGCCATCGTCGAAAAGACCGAAGGCGGATGGCTGCTGCGCAGCGCCGGCGGCAACTTCGCTGTCCCGGACGACACGTTCGCGCTCCGCCATAGCCAGCACGTGGTGCTCGGCATTCGTCCGGCCGATCTGAAGATCGCCGCAGAAGGCGTCAACCACATTTCCGGCACCGCCGACCTCGTCGAATTCCATGGCAATGACGCGCTCGTGACCTTCCTTTATGCCGACAAGGAAATCGGTGCGCTGGTCAAGGCCAGTGCTTGCCCGAAACCCGGCGACGTCGTTGCCTTCGCCATCGAGCCGGAAAGCCTGCATCTCTTCGACCGGGAAAGCGGGCTCTCCTTGCGGAAGCCCTGACCTGAGGATCCGTCGCTACGGCAACATCAGCCCGGCTTCAATCCGGGCTGAGCAGGTCGGATGTCCTCAAGCGGGATCGGCAAACGACGCCGCCGGCAGCGGCCCCGCCGTCATCATCGTAAAATCAAACGGCGCACGCACATCCGCATCCAGCACATATTGACGATGAACCCGGAGGAAGTCGCGCTTGATCCGGCGGTAGCGATCCGGGGAAAGCATGTGCTTGACCCGGATGAAGACGATCGGTGGCTGTGGCGCATTGTGATGTCCGGTCAAAGCGACAACCTGGCACCTGTAGAAATTGATCGCGTCGGTCAGGCACTGGACGTCGAACCAGAAAATGTCCCGGACCCGAGCGATCGCGCCGACGCGGGCCCTCAGCACATCGGCGCAGCGCAGCAGCGCGCATTGCAGGATCGCCCCGCCAAGCGTGACAAAGACGACGCGCTTGCCCTCAAACAGATTTGCTTCCCGCTCCACCAGCGCGCCGACGACTTGTGCAGCGATGCTCGAGCCCATGCTGTGAGAGCTGATGACATACTCGTCCGCCGGCTCGCTCATCGCTGCCCGCACGGATGCCAGGCGATCCTCAACCCATTGCTTGAAATAGGGTTTTTCCATCGAGGCAACGGCGACGGCCAATTCCCAGTCGTCAAAGAGATGAAGCGTATGCCATCGCTCCGACCAGGGAAGGAAGAACTTGAAGAAGGCAAGATAGGCAAGCATCCCGCTGACGAGCAGCAGCCATGATTCCATCGCCAGCCAATAGGGCGCGGTGCCGAGCGCCACACTCAGGGCCAGCCCGATCGCCACGAGCAGGAACGGAAAGACGAAGAACAGGCCAAAACGCCAGGCGTGACGGAAATAGCCGAGCGCCCCGCCCTCCCATATCACCCGGGCGGCACTGCGAAACCCACCCGCCATTCTGATCAGCGTCGGCCTGTTGCTCAGGTGTTTGACGAGATCGTCATGATCGAAAATGTAGACCCGGCTGTTCGTCTGCCAGTCCGGGCCCTCACTGTCGACGTCGAAGTAGCGGCTGCTCCCTTCTGTCTGCACCGGACCGACCTTCACGGCGAAATCCTGAAGTCTGGCCGTCTTGAGCGCAGATCGCTGGTAGCGGGCCTGATGTTTAGTCGCATCCAGTGGCTCGAAACCGGGAAAATGCAGCACGATGCGTTTCTTGACGTGCCCGGGCGATGTGTCGTGCGACAAGCGAGTGATCTTTCAAAAGGCGCAAACGCCCGCCGCTGTGTCCCGAACAAGACGCAGCGGCGGGCGCTCGATGAGCGCCGGGTGTTCCCAGCCTGCGGCGACTGGTCAACAATCTCGGTGTCGAGAATATGGCCGAATGAAACGATACAATTCGGCACACGGTAAAATGTCGCCCCGCTGCCCGTAAACGGCAGCAGGGACCTTGGTCCGATAGCGCCCCGACGAACGTCCGGCGGCGCAAGCGAAAAGGTCTGGCAGCGCCGCCATGATCGCAGACGCACGTTGACTGGCCCTGTCGGCCGTGGGCAAAGTCGAGACGTGCGCGCCCGATCGGCGACAGGCCGCGTCCTGACGGCGCACGGAAGGGACCGCCAGAGGTTTGAACATCGTGATGCCCCGAACGCCATTTGCCGCAGCCCTCGCGGCCGCTGCTTTCCTATTGGCCACCAGCGTGCCCTATGAACTCAGCGTCACCGCCAATGGCGTCGCGATCGCCCAGGCGACGGCCCTTGCCAAGAACGGGAATAGCGGCGGGGGAAACGGCAATGGCGGAAACGGGGGCGGAAACGGGGGCAACAGCGGGAATAGCGGAAACAGTGGAGGAAACGGGAACAGTGGCTCGAGCGGCAGCGGTTCCGGCGGCAACAACGCCAAGGCCTCGCGTTCCAGCGAAGAGCCGACAGACGAAGGCGCCGGTCGCAGGGGCGGCATCACGGAAGTGATCGAAAGCGGGCGCTACATCATGAAGGATGGTCGCGGCCGCACCATCATCAATCGACGCGCGACCACGGCCGACAAACGCCGCCTGCAGTCGTTTGCACATTAGATATGCGTCCGTGGCGGCTGCGCTTCGCGTGAATCGCGCAGCACCATCGCCGCCTCGGTGCGATTGGCAACGCCGAGTTTCGTCATGATCTGCGTCATGTGATGCTTGACGGTCTTTTCCTGCAGGTCGAGCTCGATTGCGACGTGCTTGTTGCTCATGCCCGCGGCCACCAGTTGCAGAACCTCCTTCTCACGCGGTGTCAGATTGGCAACGAGACTGGATTTGTCTGACGCGGCCGGGGCCGTCCGGCTGGAAAGAAGCTTGGCGGACAGGGCGGGCGCCACGTAACGCTCGCCGGAAGCCACGGTGCGGATGACCTCGGCAAGCGCGCTCGCGCCGACCCCCTTGAGCACATAGCCGGTGGCGCCGCGATCGAGGGCGCGTGTTACGTCGTCACCGTCTTCGGAAACGGTGAGCATGATGATCTTTTGCGACGGGCGGATCTCGAGGATCGCCGGTATGGCCTCAAGCCCGCCTCCGGGCATCGAAATATCCAGGAGCATCACGTCCGGCTCGAGCGTCCTGGCGATCCTGACCGCATCGTCGTTCGAACTGCCCTCCGCGACGATCTCGAACCCTTCGATCTCCGAGAGACTGCGCGTCACGCCCTCCCGAAACAACGGATGATCGTCAACGACGGCAACGCGTATCCCTGCGACCATGACCGTCAAATCTCCCTGATGCTGGTCGTCATGCGGACGGTGGTTCCGTGCGCGCCGACAACAAGTTCGAACGTTCCACCAAGACTCTCGATCCGTTCCCTGAGGCCCGCAAGGCCAAGGCTTGCGGGCTGAACCTTTTCCGGATCGAATCCGGGTCCTGCGTCGGCAACCTCGATCGTGACGCAATCGCCGTCCGCCCACTGCGCGACCCGCTGGCCGACGCCACCGGCATGGCGGAAGCCGTTGTTGAGCGTTTCCTGGACGAACCGGAAAATACAGATCTTTGCTGCCTGTGACAGGCGGTCGGGCGGATTGCTCAGGGAGAGTTCGACCTCCGATCCCGTCCGTTGCCTGTGCGCCTTGACGGCGCGCTGAAGAATTTCCGATAGCCCGGCCGCCTCGATCTGCGGCAGCACCAGCCCGCCACAGATCGTCCTGATGTCCTGCATCGCCTCGTCCAGGCTCGCCTTGATCGCCCCGATCTCGTGCTCGCGCGTTGCGACCGGTATCCTGCTGCTCTTGAAGGCTTCACTGTCGAGCCGCAGGGCGGCATAGGCGACAAGCCGGGCGGGGCCGTCGTGCAGGTCGGCACCGATCCGCCTGAGATAGCCCTCGTTCAGCGCGGTCGCGCGCTGGGATGCCCGCTGCAGGCGACCGCGCAATGTCTCGTTTTGCGCAAGCAGTGTTGAAAGCTCGTCGACTCGCTGCTTGAGCGCATGCCGCTGGCTCTCGATCGTCCTGCTTCCGCGCAGCACGATGGCCGACAGCATGACGAAGAAGGCAAGCGTGAACGCCCCGACAGCCAGCCAGGTATGAAGGCGGGCCCGGTTCAGGCTCTGCTCGAAGTCGTTGGCGACTTCGTGAAACTCGGAAACGGCGACCACCTGCCCCGACCAGGGCTGCAGCACCGGATTATAGATCGCAAGCGCCGGGACGCCCGCTCGCCCCTGCCCGGGCTCTCCATCCGGGTCGAAACGGGCGACCATCTTCCCGGAAAACGCCATCCGCAACTCATCGCCAAGCCCGGTGTTCGTGCCGGTTGCGCTCGGGTCACTTGCGTACAGCACGGTGCCGTCCGCCCGCCAGAGCCGGAACGACAGCAACCGGTCTCCAAGAGCTCCCTGGCCGAGCGTCTCGTCCAGCGCGCGTGCCACTGTCTCGTCAAGCACCTCGTTTCTCTGCATGTCGGGCAAAAGCGGCGCAATCACACTGTCGACATAGAGTGCCGTCGTCGCGGCGGAGTTCCGCGTCACCGCATCCTCGATGCGATTGGAAACGAAAGCGCCGACCAAGAGCATCGCGCCAGCGGCGACCACTCCCCCGATGACCAGGAACTGTGTTGCGAGAGAGTGAGAATTCCAGCGGGTGATGAGTTGACTGAGTTGCACCAGGTCTCTCGGATCGGGCCGCCGGCACGCGGCACGACGATTGTAGCAAGGCTGCGCCAACCTAGCCACTCCCGATCGATGGTCAACCATGTCGCCGCGGCCGCCCATGCCCCCAGACCTTTGAGGTCCGTCCCTCGGACCTAAGTCCTAGACGCTACGGCAATGGTCGGGGGCCGATGGCACCGCTTCGGCCCCGGCGATATCTTCGCCAAATCAAGCGGGCCGCCTTCTTTCTTGAAGACCGACTCATGCCGAAGCAATGGAGAACCTGATGGCTATCAAGAACATCGTCGCCCGGAGCATGCTGACGCTCACGCTGGCCGTAGCACCGCTCTGCGGCGGCACCGCCTGGCTCGTCGAAGCGGCCTACGCCAAGGGCGGCAACGGCGGTGGTGGGGGTGGCGGCAGCGACCATGGCGGCGGCAACGGCGGCGGGCATGGCAGCAGCCACGAAAGCCGTTCCGGCACCGGTCGATCGGACGACGGACGCGCTGGCAAAAAGGCAACCGACGATACCGACGGGCAGTCGCACCACAGGTCGCAGAAGTCCGGCAGCAACGCGAAGGTATCGAGGCCGACAAAGGCAGAAAAGGTTGTAAAATCCACGCCGGTCGTCTCGGATCCTCTGCTCGATCCCGTCGCGGCCCCGGGCGTCACGCCCGGCTTCCGTTCGCTCAACCGTAACTATCACGCCTATCTCAATTCGAACGACCCGAAGATGGCGGCCGTTTCGGCCTATGCGATCGCCTATGCAGAATTCGAAGCCGAGAACGGCGTCGGCGCCATACCGGCGGATCCAGCCCTCAGCGACGAAGCGCTTCGCGAGGCGCTTGCCGGCTTCACCAAGGACGGTGTCGTCACCGACGACATGGTTTTCCAAGCCAAGGATATTCTCGGCGTCGGGCCGGCCGTCGGCAAGATCGACGAAATCCGCGACACGCTCCCACCGCTGTCGTCCGACCTCGACGACCCCGAAGTCGAGCCGGTGCAATGACGGTTCGGCCGGCCCGGCGCCTTTCGCGACGGCCGGCTGCACGCCTTCCTTGCGGGCCAATCTCAGGAATCCCGGATGTACAATCGCGTTCTTGACGTTTTCGATCAGGCGGCAAAAGACGGTCGGGTCGGGTTTTCGCTTCAGCACGTCAACTCCATCGCGGATGTCGGACAGGTCCTTTACTCGGAGTGCCTGGGACGGCTCGTGGGGCCGGACGGCGGGATCCTGGCGGCTAGCGAGTTCATCGGCCACCTGGAGGCGGCCGGTCGTGTCGCAGCGCTCGACCGGCACATGCTCAGCCTCGCCTTTGACTGGCTGGCATGCCATCCATCGGGTGACCTCGGCTGCAACGTTTCCGCCGCGAACATTTCCGACGAGCGCAACCGGGCTCTCCTCCATGACCTGCTGGCCGCAAACGCCCTGCTTGCGTCACGTCTCGTTCTGGAGCTGACGGAAAGCCTGCCGGTCTCGGCTCATCCGGCTGCCCGCCCGTTCCTGCAAGGCGTTCGAAATCTCGGCTACCGGATTGCCCTCGACGATTTCGGAACCGGCTTTTCGACGCCGGAGGCGCTCCTCTCGCTGCCCGTCGACATCGTGAAGATTGACGGCCTCTTTCTGCGCCTCGGCCGCAGCGAGGCGAGGCGTTTCCTTCAGCACATGGTCGGCCTCGCGTCCTGCGTCGCCCCGGTGGTGGTCGTTGAAGGCGTCGAAACCTATGAACAGTTCGAGACCGCGCAGGCAGCCGGAGCCAGCCATGTGCAAGGCTTCCTGCTCTCCGAGCCAACCCTTGCCCCCTTGTTCGGCGGCGCCGTGCACCCGGCCCGGACCAAATATCTGTGCTGATCGCCCGTGAGACGTTCGCCGCAGCCTGACGTTTTTCTTATGGTTCCGGCGCTGTTTCCCAAGCGATTTCGAATGTGGGTCTGTGGCTTGATACCGGTGTGAAGGCGGTGGGTCGCCCAGGAGGCATGGCGCTCCTTCTTCCCCTTGCCTTCATGGTGCCGCTTTTCGGTGGCTTGAGACGCAGCCATGCAGCGCAGGCGCGCCTGCGCTGTCGGCTCGACTTCCGCAAGCAGGATATCCGCCCCGGCCGAACAACCACAATGTAACACGAAAGTGTGCTGGCACCGGCCTCCTCGAAGCCGTGGATGCCGCGCAACGAGCAAGACGATGACATTCAAGAACGGGTTCAAACTCACCTCCAGGGCGAGCCGTCGCCTGCCGACGGAATACTTCGTGCTGCCCGGTATCCAGCACGCCGGTGCGGTGATCGGCTCGCTTGCCGGGCAACCGATCCGCGAAGCCGTGATCGACCAGGATGGCTTGCGCTACCGCTTCGTCGGCGTCGCACCACGGCTTGCGCAAGGCGGCTTCGACGTCCTGGCACTGCGCTCGGGCGAGTGGATCGTGCAGCCCGGCCTGGTCTACGCGGCCGATGCCACGGAAGGCGCACACCGCGCGGCCTGACCGCTGGCAGCCTCCGGCTCACGGTACGTCGGTTTTCGCTCCTGCCCTTTGCCACCGTTTGTCACGCGGCGGTCGTTTGGTTCAGGCGCGCCGGCTGGCCTGATATCTTGGCACATGTATGCCGGGCCGTCGTCCATTCGCAATGTCCCTGTAATCTTGGCTCGTTAGCTGCCGGTCTATCGCTTCATCGTCGTGGATTCGCGTCCGGTCAGATGCAGCAGTCAAACACCTTGGTGGCCGAGGCAGATCAATTCCGCACGCCTGGCGCCACGAGCAGGACCGGGATCCATCATGCTTTTCGCCAAAGGCCGTCGCGCCCTCACATGCCTTGCCGCCGCCGCCGCTCTCCTTACCGGCTGCGCCTCCGAAACGATGAAAAACTACATCGGTCAGCCGGTCGAATCGGTCATCATCGACTATGGCCCGCCCACCAACGTGCTCGATCTCGGCTGGGACCAGAGAGCCTATCAATGGCGCAAGATCTCGACGAATGTCGTGGGCGGCACGTCGAGCGGCGAAATCAGAGACACCCGACGTGGAATGCGCTACGAGGAATACTCGACACCCGGTTACGTCGAAGAACAGGAATGCTTCTACACCTTCTACGCGCGCATGCAGCACGGACGCTGGTACATCACCAATTTCCGTCAGCCGAAGCTCGAATGTGAGTGAGCGTTCAACGCAGGCCGAAAACTCCATGACCGATCAGCAGCGCGAGCGGACGCGAGCGCGCCAGGAAGGTGTAGCATGCGCATCTTGCTTCTCGAGGACGAACCGGAGATGGCCTCTGCCCTGAAGGCCGCGCTTGCGCGGCGTCAGGTGATCGTCGACCACGTTTCGACCCTTGCCGATGCCGAGGCCGTCGCCGAGCTCTGGCCCTACGATGTCGTCGTGCTCGACCGCCGGGTGCCCGACGGGGAAGGTCTCACCCTCATCCCGAAACTGCGGACCCTTGGCGTGGAAGCCCCGGTGCTGATGCTGACCGCACTCGGCTCGATCGACGACCGTGTGACCGGGCTTGACGCCGGCGCCGACGATTATCTCGCCAAACCCTTTGCCGTCGAGGAGCTGATGGCGCGGCTGAGGGCGCTCGCCCGGCGGCCGGTGTCGCTCAAAGCGGAACAGACCAGGGTCGGGCGCCTGATCTACGATTTTCGTCATCGCGAAGCGGCCGTCGACGACAAGCCGCTCGACCTCCTGCGCCGCGAGCGGCTCGCGCTTGAGGCGCTGATGCGGCGTCCGGGGCGAACCGTTCTGCGCTCGACGCTGGAAGAGTCCGTTTACGCCATGGACGACGAGATCGGCTCCAATGCGCTGGACTCGCATCTTTCCCGGTTGCGCCGCAAGCTCGACGAGGTCAGCGCCGGCGTCGAGATCCGCGCCATCCGAAACCTCGGCTATCTTCTGCGCGCAACGACATGACGAAGGCCCGTCCGCGATCGCTGCAATGGGTCCTGGTGCGCCGGCTGATCGTGCTGCAGGCGGTGACGCTGTTCGTGTTCATCGGTCTGATCATCACAGCACTTTTCATCGCCCAACCGCGGCTCGTGGTCGAAAACGAGGCCGCCCTCGATATCCTCAACCGCGCCATCGGACGCGATGCGAACGGCGGGCTGATGGTGCGCGAGACGGAGGAGTTCACGGAGCTTCGCCAGTCCTATCCCCATCTCTGGTTTGTCATTCGCGGACCCGCCGGCGAGATCCTCACGCAAGGAAACGTTCCGGCGCCCTACACCGCAAGCGGCGGCGATCTGCTCCAACGGGTGGAAGGGGCGACATTGCTTTTCGCCGAGGGTGGAACGCTGCCGGACGCGGTCCTGCGAAACGCCGAAACCGACGCCGGGCGGGTCCAGATCATCACCTCGACGGTTACAGCACGCCGCGACAATGAAACGCTGGACGTGCAAATTCACGTCGATGTCGATGTCGCGCGTGACATCGACGGCACGACGACCTGGACGGAAGTGGTGCCCGTGCTTGTCCTGCTTGCGCTTTGTTTCCTGTTGCCCATCGTTCTCGTCATGGGGTTTACCACCTTGATGACGACGCCCGCCGTCATCCGTCGTTCGCTTGCAAGCCTGGTGTCGACCGCCGATCAGGCGGGACGCATCGACATCGACAATCGGGCGGTCCAGCTCGAGACCAAGGATGTCCCGACCGAGGTCGCCCCACTGGTGCACGCCTTCAACAGGGCGCTGGCACGTCTTGGCGAAGGCTATGACCAGCGCAATCGGTTCCTGACCGACGCAGCCCACGAGCTGCGCACGCCGATCGCCATTCTGCGCACGCGCGCCGAGCTTCTCCAGGAAGATCCCGAAAGCGCCCGTCTGCGCCTCGACATCGAACGCCTGTCGCATCTCGCCCAGCAGTTGCTCGACCGGCAGGTGCTGGAGCACGCCGCTGGCGCGCCAGAGGTCATCGACCTTGTCGGCGTTGCGAAGAACATGGCTGCCGACTTCGCGCCGCTTGCCTTCGAAGCCGGCTACGAGCTCGCCTTCGAAGCGAAAATGGCGACTGCGCTCGTCAGCGCGCGGCCACGGCAAGTCGAGCAGGCCACCGCAAACCTGCTGCGCAACGCGATCGAACACGGCGGCGGTTGCGGCACGATCACCGTGCTGATCAACGCTCAAGGTGGCCTTGAGATTCACGACGACGGCCCCGGCATTCCGGTGGCTGAGCGCGAACGGGTGTTCGAGCCGTTCTATCGATTGCGCCCGCGCTCGACCGGTGCCGGTCTTGGGTTGAACCTTGCGCGCGAAATCGCCAGGCTGCACGGCGGTCGCATCGACATTCTCACCGGCCCGTGGCGGGGTACCCGCGTGCGGCTGCAGCTGCCGCTCATCGAGCGCAATCCGGCAGCCGACCGTCCCGCATCCATCCCCTCCCCAATTTTCTGAGCACGCTTTTCAACCGCCCCCTTATCAAGGCGCCGTTGATGCTCCACATTTGCTCCTGTGTTTCGCGAATGCTCCCCGCCTTCTGGCGTCGCGTTCGATCATCATGGAGAATGGCAATGCAGACGCAGGCATCTTCGACTTCAGCTCAAGACGGAAACTGGTCGGCACGACAAAAGAGTGTGCTCGACTGGCTGATTATCGAGACGCGCGACCAACGTTTCATCGACAACATTCTGGTCGAGCTGTGTGAGCGGCTGATGGCCGCCGGGGTGCCCGTTGCAAGAGCGACCCTGCATTTTCGCATCAACCATCCGCAATGGCTCGGCGCCCGCATCCTGTGGCGCAAGGGTCTCGCCGAGGGCGAGATCGATCTCTACGATTACGGCACCCAGAACACCACGCTTTATCTCAACAGCCCGCTTTACGTGATCAACAACGGCGGCGAGGAAGTGCGCACGAACCTGGAAGTGCTGGCGGACGAACACGCCGAAAACTCGCTTTACGTCGACCTGAAGGCTGAGGGATTGACCGAGTACATCGCCTGGCCGCTGGTGCACACCCTCGGCAAGCGCCACGTCGTCACCTTCACCACCGACGTCGAGGGCGGCTTCGAGGATGAGCATGTCGCATTCTTGAAGGAGCTGCTGCCCGCGCTGGCGCTGGTGAGCGAGATCCGGCTCAAGAACCGCTTCGTGCGCACCCTGCTTGAGACCTATGTCGGCCCGCATGCAAGCGAACAGATCCTCGCAGGCGCCACGACCCGTGGCAGCGGCGTCACGGTTGGCGCCGCCATCCTCATCTGCGACCTCAGGAACTTCACCAAACTGTCCGATCTCTGGCCGCGCGACGACGTAATCGAACTGCTCAACGCCTATTTCGACGCCATGTCCGAACCGATCGAACGCCACGGCGGCGAAATCCTGAAGTTCATGGGCGATGGTCTGCTGGCGATCTTTCCGCTCAGCAATCCAGGCGCAGCCGAAAACCTGCTTGAAGCGATCAGCGAAGCGGAGACTGCCATTGCCCTCCTGAACAAGGAAAACTCGGCCAAGGGCAGGGAACCGTTCGGCTATGGGATCGGCGTCCATGTCGGCGACGTGATGTATGGCAATATTGGCTCGCGTCGGCGGCTGGATTTCACGGTGATCGGCCCTGCGGTCAATATCGCGTCGCGACTGGAGAGCCTGACGAAAGAAACGAAACGCCCGGTGCTCTTGTCACGGGCATTCGTGGAGCTGGCCGGCTGCTCTGAAAGCATGGAACATCTCGGCTCCTATCCGGTCCGCGGAATTGGCGAGCCCATCGACGTCTACGCCTTCTCGGGCAACGGACCGACCCCGACCTTGCGCGTGGTCGCCTGAACGTTTCGCCATCGCGTTGTTGTGATTGGCGGTCCTCGCTATTCGCTACGGGGATTGGCAGTTGTCCGCGGACAACTGCCACCACGCGACATAGGCTATCCGATCGGGCTCGGAGCAAACTGCGCGACAAGTTCGTGGCGGTCACCGGGATAGGTAAGGCGCACATGGGTCACCGGCGCGCGGCCGCTCCAGGTGCGCCGCTCGATGACCAGGCACGCGGTGCCGCTCGAGATATCGAGCGCCTGTGCCGCCGCCTTGTTTGCAGCGACGGCCCGGATGCGATGCTCTGCCGTGCTCCATGGCACCTTGCCCAGCAGCCAGGAGCCGGGCGCTGAGGTTTCGAACAATTCCTCTTCGGCTTCCGGAACGGCGGCAAGACTGATCAAGCGCTCTTCGAAGCAGAAAGGCCGCGTTCCGGCAAAATGCCGGCACGTCACCTCGAGAAGCCGTGCGGACATCGGGAGATCGAGCCGATCGGCATCCCTACCCTCGACCTTGCGCACTTTGCGCTCGTCCAGCTCGAACCTGTATTCGAGCCCCAGCGACTGAACCTCGAGCTTGACGTCGTGGATCTCCATGACGGCGGACTGGACCTGGGGAAAGGTCACGTAGCTTCCGGATTTGCGCCGCCGCTCGATCAGGCCGCGCTTGACGAGCTCCGTCAAGGCCTTGTTCACCGTCATCCGCGAGCAGTCGTACTGTTCGGTCAACTCATGCTCGAACGGTATCCGGTGGCCCGGCGGCCATTCTCCCGACAGAATGCGCCCTTCGACGTCGCCGAGGATACGCTGATGCAACGACAGAGTTTGCCCCTGGCTGTCCACAGCGCCGGCGGTAAGGTCATTCGAGACGGGTCGGTCTTGCTTGCTGTCCATGACTGCGAACTTAATCAATTCGCGGTTCCGAAACAGCCCTCCCGTCACAGTTTCGCGCTTTTCCACGACGACCGGTTTGCGGTCCTGTTGACAGCTGTCAACGCGTCGCAATCCCTTTCGTCAGGGCTGTCAGTACAGCAGATGCCAGGGCGTCAGGAACGCGCGCGCCCATTCCTGGTTCCGGTCCGCCTCCTCGCAGTCGGCCTTTTCAGCCGCCGACGGCCGAACATCGGTCTGCTTCTGCCGGATCGCCTTCGGCGGCGGCGGCGCCAGATAGCCGAGGGTCATTCCACCAAGATAGAACATGACGAACCTTCTCGCTCACGGGATCGATAAACACAATCCTGACACAATCTCGCACGCAGTCAATAGTCTATTAAATCTATGCTCTAACAGAATTGATCATGACCCCGTCCCTCTGCTGATCATCCGAGGGCAACAGGCCCTCCACAACCGAGTTGTCCGCGGACAACCAGCCAGCCGCGGCGGCATCGGGTCCGGATCGCTATGCATTTGTAAAACCGCGCCGAATCGGAGCATAGTGCATCTGCGCATATTGTTCCGATATGACGGTTTTTGCGCAGTTTCCGGGGATATCGATGTTGCAGCAGAAAATTCAAAGCCAAGACGTACAGGAGCATCTGCCGACGCTTCTGGCTGCCGACGCTTTGGAACTGGCCCATCAGCTGCAGCAACATCAAAAGAAGATCTTTCCGCCGCAGGCCCAGAAGGCGATGCGTCTTTTCAGTCCGGCCGAGGCTGCAGCCTTCATCGGAATCGCCGAAGGCTACCTGCGACAGGTGGCCTCAGAGGGCCATGGGCCGGCGCCATTGTCAAACGGCCGGCGGATGTATGCGATCGACGACATCGAGCGTATCCGCCGTGTGCTCGACGAAGGCGGCAAGACCGGCAAATATGTGCCGCACCGCCGCGGCGACGAGAAGCTGCAAGTCATATCGGTGATGAACTTCAAGGGCGGGTCGGCCAAGACCACGACGGCTGCCCACCTGGTGCAGTATCTGGCGCTTCGTGGCTACCGGACGCTCGCGATCGATCTCGATCCGCAGGCCTCCCTCTCCGCCCTCTTCGGGCATCAGCCGGAACTGGATGTCGGCGAGGGCGAGACGCTGTATGGCGCGATCCGCTATGAGGCTCCACGTCCGATCGCCGAGGTCGTGCGCTCGACCTATACGGCCAATCTGCACCTTATCCCTGGCAATCTCGAGCTGATGGAGTTCGAGCACGAAACCCCGAAAGCAATGATGACCGGCGGTGCCGCCGAGACGCTCTTCTTTGCCCGCATCGGCGATGTGATCGGCCAGATCGAGAGCTTCTATGACGTCGTCATCGTCGATTGCCCGCCACAGCTCGGCTTCCTCACCATGTCGGCCCTTTGCGCCGCGACGTCGGTCCTGATCACGGTCCATCCGCAGATGCTCGACGTCATGTCGATGTCGCAGTTCCTGTCAATGACCAGCGAACTGATGAGCGTCGTGGAAAAGGCCGGTGGCCGCACCAGCTACGACTGGATGCGCTATCTGGGCACCCGCTTTGAACCGAACGACGGGCCTCAGAGCCAGATGACCGGCTTCATGCGGGCGATCTTCGGCAATCGCATGCTGCAGAATGCCATGGTGAAGTCCACGGCGATCTCGGATGCCGGCGTCACCAAGCAGACACTCTACGAAGTCGAACGCTCGCAATTCGTGCGCGGCACCTATGATCGCGCGATGGATTCGCTCAACCTGGTCAATGGCGAGATCGAGGAACTGATCCGCAAGGTCTGGGGGAGGAAGTAATCCATGGCCCGCAAGAACCTGATCGGTATCTCCGATGACCGGGCCGTGGACGGCGCCGATCTCGAACCAGTTGCCGCAAACCGGCCCATCGCCGGCTTGAACGCCGCACCCCGGACCACGAACCCGGTCGGCGGCATCACCCGGTCCCTTTCCAATATCACCCAGAGGGTCGAGCGGGCTCAGGAACTCGAACGGCAACTCGCCGAGGGGCTCGTGGTCGTCGAGCTCGACCCGGCGCTTGTCGATGCATCCTTTGTCGCCGATCGTCTGTCGATCTCTCCCGACGCACAGCAAAGCCTGGCGGCCCAGATCCGGGACCACGGACAACAGGTCCCGATCCTGGTGCGACCGCATCCGACTGTCGAAGGCCGCTACCAGGTCGCCTATGGGCACCGGCGGCTGGCGGCGGCGCGGGACAACGAAACCAAGGTGCGCGCCGTTGTCCGTGAGCTCAACGATGAGCAGCTGGTCGTCTCGCAGGGCCAGGAAAACAATACCCGCGCCGATCTGTCGTTTATCGAGCGGTCTCTGTTTGCCGCCCGGCTGGAGGATCGCGGCTTTTCGCGCGAGATCATCATGTCGGCCCTCGGTGTCGACAAGGCGGCGCTCTCGAAGATGATCTCGATTGTTCGCAGGCTACCGATAGCGGTGATCGAAGCGATCGGCGCGGCACCGTCGATCGGCCGTCGGCGATGGCTCGAGTTGTGCGAGCTACTGGCACAGCACGGCATGTCGGAAGCGGCAAGCACGTTCACGCGCGGCAAGCGGTTTCAGGAGACAGATCTCGAACGGCGCTTCGACGCCCTGTTCGCATTCCTGAGTACGCCGAGAGCGCGTCCAAGGGCCGTTCCCTGGGTGGCGCCCGACGATACGACCCCGCTCAGGATCCGTGAGACGGACGGCGAAATGACGCTCGCCTTCAGCAGGAAAGCGGCGCCGGGTTTTGCAGATTTCGTGAGGCAGAGGCTCAAATCTCTGTACCTCGAATATCAAGAGGAAACAGGAGACTAACAGAGCAAAAGAAAAAGGCTTCCGAACGACTAGCGCAGCGGAAACCCTTCTCTCGTGTAGCAACTAGAGAATCCCATTTCCGCGAATCGGTGTCAAGAGTTTTCAACGTCGTTTCGGCGAACGGATTTCTTTTGCCTTGGAAAAGGTGAAGAAAATGGATCGTGGGATTGTCACGACGCCCTTCGGGCGGCGGTCGATGACGCTTGGGATGTTGGCAAGCCAACTTTCCAGCGTTTCGCCTGCCGACGATGGGGCCGTCGACAAATGGAAATTGTTTCGAACTATATGCTCTGCCAAGGCCAGCCTTGGTGTGTCTGATCGTTCACTTGCCGTGCTGAACGCACTTCTGTCTTTCTATCCGAAGACCGAACTCGACCGGGCCGGCAACCTCGTCGTGTTCCCGTCCAATGCTCAATTGTCATTGAGAACGCACGGCATGGCCGAAACGACGCTCAGGCGACACCTGACGACGCTGATCGACGCCGGCCTGCTGGTGCGGCGCGACAGCCCGAACGGCAAACGTTACGCCCGGCGCGATCGCAAGGGTGCCATTGGCCAGGCCTTCGGGTTCGACCTTGCGCCATTGATTGCGCGTGCCAGCGAATTCGAAGCGGAAGCCGCCCGGCTGGAAGCGGACCGGGTTTATCTGCAGGCCATGCGTGAACGATTGAGCCTGCTGCGCCGCGACGTCGCCAAGCTCGTCGATCTCCTGCGCCCGTTTGACGGCTTCTACGCTCAGGCGGTGGAAACCCGGTGCCAGGCCGTCTGTGCCACGCTCTCACGCAAGCCCTTGATCAGCGACGTGTCACGCGTCGTGGCCATGCTTTCGACATTGCGCGACGATCTGACTAATCAATTGGAAAAACAGCTGAAAACGGAAAATACGGCTGCCAATGAACGCCAGAATGAGCGGCACATACAGAATACAGAATCCGATTATCCTTCTGAATCTGAAATCGCTGATGAACATGTGGTGGGAGATCTTTCGGCCGGTGGCGGCGCGAAAACCCGGTTTGACGACGGGACGGTTCGGAACACTCCAGGCAAGCAGGCTGCAAGCCAAAGATCGCTCGCTCCTTCGCCCTATCCCCTTCAACAACGGCTCCCGGACGTTCTCAAGGCGTGCCCGCAGATCAACGATTACGGCCCCGCAGGGCGCATACACAACTGGCGTGACCTCATCCAGGCGGCGACGGTCGTCAAGACCATGCTTGGCGTGAGCCCCGACGCCTACGATGCGGCCTGTGTGGTTCTCGGCCCTGAAACAACCGCAACCATTCTTGCCTGCCTACTGGAGAGAGCCGAACATATCCATTCTGCCGGCGGCTATCTGCGCGAGCTCACACGGCGGGCGCAAAGTCAGGCGTTTTCGGTCCAACCAATGCTGTCGGCACGTCTGCGCGCACAACTTGGGGCGTCCGCCATGCCCGGATGAGGCGCCGTATGACAATCGAGACACTCGCGCCCAGTGCCGCCGTTCAGCCCGGCCGCATGTAGCCATCGGCTTGTCTGCGCCTGGGAAATGGAGGACACTGCGAAGGAAGGGATTCGTTGATATCTCTGCTTTAAGATAAGCGGTGTAGCGGTTTCAGGCGCCCCGCATTTATCAGAAAAGATTAGGTTTTCGATCTGTACCGGAAGGGAACAGGATGTTTTGTTCCGTCATGCGGATGGGGATTGGACTTCGCGAGAATTCACCTGGATCCTGATGGGATCAGATGACGCGCCGCATCCCCATCTCGTCCGCGTAAACAGGGCCACGATTGGGCTGTTGACACCTGTCAACACGGCGAGTTCTCCAATTGTGCCCCTCCCCTGCTCACGTTCAGACGTGAGGATTCGACAGAGGAAGGGCGGGTGCCGAAAGACGCGCAAGTCCTGGTGATCAATGGATCAGCCGGCGTTGGAAAAACGACGATTGGCCGTGCGCTCGCCCGGAGAAGCCCGGGTACAATCCACATCTCCGGCGACGCGGTGCGATCATTCGCACCGGCCAATACCCGTGATCATCTGGGTCCCGGCTCGACCTACAGAGCCGCTGCCGCACTTGCCGCGAGCTATCTGGACATGGGCGCAGCACGGGTGCTGGTCGATTATGTTTTCGATCGTGCTGAGACGATTGAGCTTTTCCGCCGTGGCTTGTCGGCAGGTATCGCGTTCCACGTCTTTACTCTATGGGCGCCGCTCGACGAGGTCATCCATCGGGAAACAACGCGAGTGGGCCGGGAACGGATGGGTGATGCCGTGACCAAGACCTATGAGGCGCTGGAACACAATCTGGCCGGCCTCGGCCGGATCATCGCGAATACGGGTTCGCCGAAGAAACGGTCGAGAATATCCTGCGCCAGATGTCGCAGCCGACGGCCGCAGGACCGGTTTGACCCAAGCGGTTGGCCTAGAGCTACACCTGCAACGGCCCATCCCTTTGCTTCGGCAAGAGGAAGGGCGCAGAGAATTGGTGGCCGGCAAAGCAGGACCCTGTTGACAGCTGTCAACGCCTTCCCTCCCGAAAATTCAAACTGTGGGCGATGACGGCAATCCGCCAGTGGACGAAGCCGCTCGATGCTGGGACGGAAACAACTATCATGTTACGTTCCGTTCTTGTCGAAATCATCCTCATTCAAAATGCGATACAAAAGCCCTGATCCCTACCATCCGACCCTGATAGCGCTGATGATTTCGGCGGAGGATGCGCTGGCCCGCCTTGACGAGCGCACCAGCCGGCATGTGGTCGAAGACGGGTATCGCGAGCGCGGCCACTTCTTCGACGCCGCTGCCGCGCTCTGGGTCGCCGGCGAGCTCGTTCATGTCGAAGATCTTGTGCTCCACGACGCCCACATGGATGCCCGTGCCCCGACTCACGAGTTGACGATTGCCCATACCGTGCTTCGCGCCCGTCGACGCATTTGGCTCGCGGAGCCGGGATGGGCACTGACTGTTCCGGGGCTTGCCACGCTTCGGGGCGAACAGGCCGCAGCCGTCGACGGCGGCGCGCCGATCCAGACGCATGCGCTTCGAACGCACGACGCTGCCGGGCCGTCCGGACCAGAACCCGACGACGACGAGCAGGGCAATCCGATGGCCGCCGAATTCGCAGCCATTGACGCCGCCATCGCCCGGTCGCAACAGCTTCTGGATGAGCATGACCAGGACACGCTTGAGTCTGCAGAACGGGCTGCGCTCATCGTCAAGCCGGAGCCGCTTGGACAGCTGGGCCTGCTTTTTGATGACGAATGGGACGAGGAGGCCCGTCTTGCCGAGTGGCGGGAGACGCTGTCGGCCGCCGATCGCCTGCCCCCTTGCCTCGGGGCAGCGCTTGTCTTCGACGTCTGGGACAGAACGGAGCCGCTACGCCGCCAGCATTGGCTTGGTTCGCTGATGGTCGGCGCCTATCTACGGTCGCGCGGCAAGGTTCTTTCACACCTGCTTTCGTTCAACACCGGCCTGAAGACCGTGCGTCACGAACGGCGGCGTTCTCAAGACCCTCTGGTCCGTTGGAGCGCCTTGCTTGAGGCGATGACGATGACGGCGGAGCTCGGGCTGAAGGAGCTCGACCGGCTTTCTCTCGCCCGGACACAGATGGAAATGCGCATCCGCGACCGCCGCTCCAACAGCAGTCTGCCGGCCCTGATCGAGCTTGTGCTGTCGCGGCCGATCGTTTCAGCCGGGCTGGTGGCGCGGCATGTGGGCGTGACGCCGCGCGGCGCGCTCAATCTCGTGCGTGAACTGGGCATTCGCGAAATGACCGGCCGCGGACGCTACCGCGGCTGGGGTGTGCTCTGAATTCTGCCCGGTGCCGGATCGTGATGCCGACACGGGTTTGTATCGTCAGCCCATGGTGATCAGCACCAGCAGCACAAAGATTACCGGCACCAGGGTCAATGCCGGAATGATGATCGCCGGATAACCAAAGGCGACGATGGCGAGCAGCCAGATCAAGGCACAGTTGACGAGAAACAGCACCTTGGCGGTCTGCGATCCCTGGACGGCTTCCTTCAGCATCCAGCCAAACAGCGGGACGTGATAAACGAGTCTTGCGATCATGTGATTTCCTGAATCGAGGGATGTGAAGAATGCCGGGCGAGGCGCTATTGCGGTCAAACTTGCGATGACCGGTTCTCGCGAGCCTGGCGGCGAAGCAGCCCGGCGGTCGCCTCCAGGCGGTCCGGGTCGAGGACACGCATGGTTTTCGGATGGCTGAAGTCGATCAGTCCTTCGCGCTTGAAGCGGTTGAGACAGCGGCTGACGGTCTCGACGGTGAGGCCGAGCCAGTCGGCGAGGTCGGCTCGCGTCAGATGAAGGTGGAAGCTTAGCCGGGCAGGGGCGCCATTGCGGCCCGCACGATTGAACAGGCGCGACAACTCGACCAGGGCGCTGGCCACCTTTTCGCTCGCGGTCTTGCGCCCAAGCAGGGTGGCATGGACCTGCATCCGATGAAGTGTGGTCTTCAGTTCGCGGGCGATGATCGGGTCGCTCCCATTGAGCTCCGCCTCTCCGAGAGGCTCGACGCGCACGATGCTCAAGGTTTCGGCGGTGGCGATGTTGCGCCCGTCGACCGTGAAGCCGAAGAGCCGGCCAGGTCCGAGCACATCGGTGATCTGTCGGCGTCCGTCATTGAGGAGCTGGGACAGGACGACGCAGCCGTCGACGAGGCGATAGAGCGAGCGGTTGCGCCCGCCTTCGTAAAGAAGGGTGAGGTTCTCGCCGACGACACGGTTGCGCACCGCAGGGCGTGGCGACCGGATTACGGCTGGGCGATGCACTGCCGCGTTGGACGCGGCCGATAAAAGGGTTTCAGGCATAAGAGATGTCCGCATGGCGGTGGCAGGGAGGCGTCAAGCCTCGCCGCGATCCCGCGTCCAGGAAGAATGTTGACTGCTGTCAACCGAGACTGAGGGCAGCGGGTGTGGCGCGTGGCGGGCCGCGCGGGCTTGAATTTGGCGATTGAAACAGCGGCTTCGGCGAGACGGCTGCGATGATCGGCGCGAAGATCGCCTTGTCGCGCATCCGTTCCCCGATCGTGTCGTTCGGGAGAGCGATCAACGCCGCGAAGAATCGGCAGGCGCTACACACGTGTTTGTGGGCCGGCTTCCCATTGCCATCCTCGCCTGAGGTCGTCAGGCAGAAGTCCGGCAGCGAACCGTCGGGGAGGGCGTAGAGCGCATAGTCCGATGGGGAGGGCGGGGCGGCAAAGGCCTGCCCGAGATGGGCAAAGCCGAGCAGGAAGAGCGCCACCGCGCACAGGGTGCGCAGAGCTCCAGTCCATCTCGCTTTCGTCCGTCGGGTCATTGCCCCTCAGCTGCCTGTCGCCGCGTTTTCGATAAAGCAGAGATAGGCGGACGGCTTGATAAATCTCAATGTGGCAAACCGCGCAGGGTCAGAATGCCGCAGTCAAAAAAGAACCGCACGTCCCGGTGGGCGTGCGGTTAATTAAGGTATTGATTTATTTGTATAATGTCGAGAAATTGGCGGGCAGCGATCAATCCTCCTCGACAAAGACTTCCTGGCGCTTGGCCTTTACGCTTGGCAGGAACACGACGATGAGCACCAGGGCTGCGATCAGAAGCAGGATGGCGCTGATCGGCCGGGTGACGAAGGTTGTCGGGTCTCCGCGAGACAGGATCATGGCCCGACGAAGGTTCTCCTCCAGCAACGGCCCGAGCACGAAGCCGAGCAGCAGCGGTGCCGGCTCGCAGCGCAATTTCAGGAGCAGGTAGCCGACAAGGCCGAAGAAGGCGACGGCGTAAAGGTCGTAGACGTTGGAGTTGACGCTGTAGACCCCGATCGAGCAGAAGGCCATGATGATCGGAAACAGCACGTAGTAGGGGATCTTGAGCAGCTTTACCCAGAGCCCGATCAACGGCAGGTTCAAGACGACCAGCATCAGGTTGCCGATCCACATCGAGGCGATGATGCCCCAGAAGAGGGCCGGCTGCTCGGTGGCGACGTTCGGCCCGGGCACGATGCCCTGAATGATCATCGCGCCGATCATCAGCGCCATCACCGGGTTGGCGGGAATGCCGAGGGTGAGCAGCGGGATGAACGAGGTCTGCGCCCCGGCATTGTTGGCGCTTTCCGGACCGGCGACGCCGGCGATGGCGCCGTGGCCGAATTCCTCCGGGTGATCCGACACGCGTTTTTCCACGGTGTAGGAGGCAAAGGCCGCAAGGATCGCTCCGCCGCCGGGCAGGATGCCAAGAGCCGAGCCGATGATCGTGCCGCGAACGACCGGCGCGAACATGCGCTTGAAATCGTCGCGGGTCGGCATCAGGTCGGTGACCTTGGCCATCAGGACTTCGCGGGTGCGCTCGTTTTCAAGGTTGCGCAGAATTTCGGCAATGCCGAAGACCCCGACGGCAAGGGCGACGAAGTTCAAGCCGTCGGCATATTCGCGAATGCCGAGCGTGAAGCGTGGCGTGCCGGAATAGATGTCCGTACCGACAAGGCCAAGCAGCAGGCCGAGGGCCACCATCGCCAGCGCCTTGACGATCGATCCATGGGCAAGCGCGATAGAGGATACGAGACCGACGATCATCAGCGAGAAATACTCGGCGGCACCGAACTTGAGGGCGATCTCGGTCAAGGGCGGCGCGAAGACCGCGACGAGGAAGGTGGAGACGGTTCCGGCGAAAAACGAACCGAGGGCCGCGATGGCGAGTGCCGCTCCCGCTCGTCCCTTGCGTGCCATCTGGTAGCCGTCGATCGCGGTGACGGCGGACGAGGATTCGCCGGGCATGTTGATCAGGATTGCCGTGGTCGACCCGCCGTACTGCGCGCCGTAGTAGATGCCGGCAAGCATGATCAGCGAGGACACGGGCTCGAGCTGGAAGGTGATCGGCAGAAGCATGGCGATCGTCGCCGTGGCGCCGATGCCGGGAAGCACGCCGATCAGGGTGCCGAGCAGAACGCCGATCAGGCAGAAGAGCAGATTGGCGGGTGAGCCGGCGGTGACAAAACCGAGTGCGAGATTGTTGAAGAGTTCCATTTTTCCGGTCTCCTAGAACTGGACCCAGGGGCCGAAGCGTTGAAAAGGCAGGCCAAGACCGTAGCTGAACACTGCGACCGAGAAGGCGGTCAGGCCCGCTGAAATCGCGAGCGCCATCAGCGGCGTCATCCGTCCCGAGGCGAAGCAGGCGATGAGTGCGGTGAAGAACAGCGCCGGGACGAAGCCGAGTCCACGCACGGTCAGGCCGAAAAAGACCGGTGCCGGCAGGATGAACAGCATGCCACGCAACGCGATCGCGCCGATCGGCTCGCCCTGGACGCGGGTGGATTGCACGAGGATCACGATGCCGAGCAGCGTCAGGATGATGGCCAGCACCAACGGGAAATAGCCGGGACCCATGCGGAAGGCCGTGCCGAGCTCAAGATTGAAGGCTTGCCAGGCGAAGAACAGCCCGACGACCGTCAGGATGCCGCCGCAAAGCGCATTGGTGGTGTCGAAGGAGAGTGATTTCATCGTATCCCCATGTGTGTCTGGCGGGGTGTCCGGCCGAGGCGTGACGCACGGCTTCCCGCATTGGCATGCCCGGCCCGGGCCGGGTTCGCTCATTGGGCAAGGTCTTGTTGACAGCTGTCAACAGATGGCAGGGGGCTCGATCCCTTGAGGGTACCGTCGAGACCGTTGCCCAAAATCGTAACAGCCGCGCCCCGACAGGGTCGGAGCGCGGCGAAACGGGCAATGGATGTCAGTCGGCGTACTGACCGGCCGCCTCGATCACCGGCTTCCAGCGGGCGATTTCAGCCTCAAGCTTGGCCTTCAGCGCGGCAGGGGTCGCATCGGCTTCCGAGGACGGCTCGGTGCCGAGTTCGCCGAAGCGCGCAACGACGTTCGGATCCTTCAGTGCTGCCTGCAGCGACTTCGACAGGCGCTCGTTGACTTCGGCGGGCGTGCCCTTGGGCGTGTAGACGCCGTGCCAGATGCCGACCTGAAGGTTCGAGAGACCGCCTTCGGCGGTGGTCGGCAGATCCGGGAAGACCTTCAGGCGCTCGGGCGAGGTGACGGCATAGGCCTTGATCGTGCCGCCCTGAATCTGCTTCGTCGTGTTGGTCGTCTGGTCGCACATGATGTCGACCTGGCCGCCGAGAAGGTCGGTCATCGCGGGGCCCGTGCCCTTGTAGGGTACGGTCGTGAGCGGCGTCTCGATAGCGCTCATGAACATCATGCCGCACAGATGCGAGGCAGCGCCGATGCCGGCGTTGGCGACGGTGACGGTGTCCTTGTTGGCCTTGGCGTATTCGACGAGACCCTTGAGGTCGGTCGGCTCGAGGTCCTTGCGGGCGACGATCGTCATAGGCACTTCGGTGACGAGGCCGACATATTCGAAGGCGTTCAGTGTGTCGTAGGCGAGCTTGCGGTAGAGCGTGGCGCTGGTCGCCATGCCGATATGGTGCAGCAGAACCGTGTAGCCGTCCGGGTCGGCCTGGGCCACGCGGCCCGCGCCGAGCGTGCCGCCGGCACCGCCGACGTTTTCGACGATGATCTGCTGGCCGAGATCCTTGGACATGGATTCAGCGACCAGTCGCGCGACCGTGTCGGTCGGCCCACCGGCGGAGAAGGGCACCACCATGGTGATCGAACGCTCGGGATAGCCTTGAGCATTTGCCGAAGCAGCAAAAAGGGAAAGGGCGGCGACAGCGCCGAGCAATGCATTAAGGGTTTTCATCTTTATCCTCCCGGATGAAATATCCGCCAGCCGGCAAGGTTTCCTCCCGCGCCGGTTCTGGGTGCCCCATTTGCAAACGCAACCGCGGCTGAGACAACGGCCTACGCATGCCGCCCGGCGGATTTGTCAGCCGCGCAGGGAGGGTTTGGGTGGAAATGGAAACATGCGCCCTTTCGCGTGGGTGGGTTTCCACCCATTACGCGAGGCCGGTCGCCGGCGCTGTACCGACACGTCTCCCAAGGGACAGGCCCGGGGAGGGCGATCATCTTGCGACATCTTTCCGGATACCCTCCAAGAACTTGTGGTTGAGAACGCGAAGAGAAGATGGTGCTATGGGCGATGCGCAGCTGCGTCACTCGTTTTTTCCCCGATGAACTACCGAGCGCCCCATGTCGATTTCAGATGCGATCTACCGTCCCTTCGAAAGGTTGATCCGGCCGCTCGACATACCCTATCGACCTTTTCCCACCGATGGCCCGGTCACGGTGCTCCTGCATTTCATCGGAATGTTTCGAGGTGTCGTCATCGCCATGGCATTGACGTCGATGGCCGTGGAAGCGATCAATCTGACGATTATCTGGGGGCTTTCCGTGATCGTCGATGGGGTGGCGACACAAGGTGTCGAGCAGTTCGTCGCAAGCCGCTTCTGGTTGTTGGCGTTCCTGGCGGTTCTGATCTTTCCGGTAATGCCGATCGTCTTTTACGTCACCAATATCCTGAATTCGCATACGATCGGGATCAGCATCCCGGTTGCCGTTCAATGGCAGGGGCACAAGGCCATCGAACGGCAGGACCTGGCCTTCTTCCATGAACTCTTCGCCGGCCAGGTGGCCTCGCGCCTCGGGCAGGTCGCCAATGCTGTCCAGCAGCAGATCCTGGTTGCTTTTCAGACAGCACCCCGCTTCCTGCTCCAGATTGTCGGTTCGGTGCTGCTCCTGCTCGCCTTGTCCTGGCAACTGGCACTTCCCGTTGTCGCCTGGGTGATCATCAACGTGTTGTTCACCATCAAGGTCGTACCGGATTTTGTCGAGCGTGCGCGCCGTTCGGCGAAACAGAATAGCCTGATATCCGGGGCAATGACGGACCTCTACGGCAACATCCAGATGGTCAAGCAATTCGCTGCCGAAGACAGCGAGGCGGGCGCGCTGAGAAAGATCATGTCGAAGGCTGTCGGGACGCTGCATCATGAACAGCGCATCTATCGCACGACAGAGCTGGTCGTCATCAGCCTCAACATGCTGCTGTGGCTTGTCATGCTCGGCATCGGCTTCTGGGGCCTCTTCGAGCGGTTCCTGACCGTGGGCGACTTCGTGGCGACGGTCTACATCCTCCAGAGGCTGTCGGCAGGATCGTTTACGTTCCTGCAGATGGGCCAGCAGATTTTCAAGGCGCTTGGCACGATCAAGGATGCAATGCCGGTCATGACGACGCCGCCGACGATCACGGATCGGCCGGGCGCTGAGAAACTCGTCGTGCGGCGCGGCGAAATCCGATTCGAACACGTTCGTTTCGCGTACAAGTCGGACAGGTCGATCTTCGACGATCTGTCCCTGACGGTCCATCCCGGTGAGAAGGTAGGCCTGGTCGGACTGTCTGGGTCCGGCAAGACGACACTCGTCAACCTGCTCTTGCGGTTCTATGAAATCCGGGATGGCGCCATCCTCATCGATGATCAGGATATCCGCGCCGTCAGTCAGGCGAGCCTTCGGCGAAACATCGGCGTGATCGCTCAGGACGTCGCGCTGCTTCACCGTTCCGTGGGCGACAATATTCGTTATGGCCGCCCGGATGCGACAACGGCCGAGATCGAGCAGGCAGCACAGGCGGCGCAAGCCGATGCGTTCATTGCAGACCTGTCCGATGGGGAAGGTCGCACAGGTTACGGCGCCTTCGTCGGGGATCGCGGCGTCAAGTTGTCGGGCGGTCAGCGCCAGCGGGTTTCGATCGCGCGCGTGCTGCTCAAGAATGCGCCGATCCTCATCCTTGACGAAGCAACGTCGGCGCTCGACAGCGAAGCCGAGGCGGCGATCCAGGAGAAACTGAACCTGCTCATGGAGGGCAAGACGGTGATTGCCATCGCCCATCGCCTTTCCACGATCGCGCGGATGGACAGGATCATCGTTCTGGATCGTGGCCGTATCGTCGAGGAAGGCGCACCGGACGTCCTTCTGGAGCAAGGCGGGCTATATGCCCGCCTCTGGAAGCGGCAGACCGGCGGCTTCATTCCGGAGGATCTCGACTGAGACACCGCATGCGTAGGGCTGCCGTCAAACTCCCGTACGCTGCCTCAGATAGGCGATTTCGCCGGCGGTCAGGGCGCGGGTCGCGCCCTTCGGCAGATCACCGAGAGCGATGGCGCCGATCGAGACCCGCAGGAGCCGCAGCACCTCAAAACCGAGAACATCCAGCATGCGCCGGATCTGGCGGTTGCGTCCCTCTTCGAGCTCGATTTCGACCCAGCTGTTCTTGTCGCCGCCGCGCAAATGGACGGCGCGCGCGGCGCGAAGCGTCTCACCGCCTTCTTCCACACCGGCAACCATTCGCGCGAGCTGATCGACTTCGATCTGCCCCTGTATCTGCACATGATAAATCTTGCCGAGATGGGTCTTGGGATCGAGCAGTCGCTGGGCAAGCACGGTGTCGTTGGTGAAGAGCAGCAATCCTTCGCTCGCCTTGTCCAGGCGTCCGACGGGGGACAGGTGCGTGCTATCGATGCCTTCGAGGCAGTCGAAAACGGTCGGCCTCCCTTCCGGGTCGTGGCGTGTGGTGACCAGGCCCCGAGGCTTGTTCAGCATCAGGTAGATCTTCGCTTCGGCAAGCACGGCCTTGCCGTCGACGGCGATGCGATCCTTGTCGATGTCGACCCAGGCCGAAAGATCGCTCGTCCTGCGTCCTGAGATGCTGACGCGGCCCTCCCGCACCAGTTTTTCGGCCTGCGTGCGCGAACAGTATCCAAGCTTGGAGAGCGCGCGGGCTATCGTCACACGCTTGCCGGCATCGGCATCTGCGCCGTTGCTGCGGCTCGCGGTTCGGATGGCTGTCGGTTGCTTTTGCTTCAAGCTCGTGTCTTTCGGATCGTGGAGGTCTACGTCAGTTCTGCGGCTTCGAGGCTATCAAAGGGGTCAGGTGGCGTCCGTCAGCTTGGCATAATCGACCCTGCGGGCAAGCCAGCAGCCGACTGTCAGGCCAACCACCTTGCCTTCCGCGTCGCGGCGGACGAGCACGGTCCAGTCTCCCGGTGCAGGCGCGTCCATCGACCGTTTGCAGCGCAGAAACCAGACATCGCTTGCGAGTGGCCGTATGGCGTGCATGGCACCCGTGCCCAGCATGCCGTCGAAGCCGGCATAGAAGACGCCGTCCGTTTCTACGATATCCAGACGGGCGCCCAGTTCCGGCGCATGAAAGCGTCCGGCGATGTCGGCACGCGCGGTGCCGGCAATGCGTTGCCCTGTGACCGACAGGTTTTCTCTCGGCCGCTCCATTCGCAGCGTGTCGCTGCCCCTGTCGGCCGAGAGGGTTACCGCCGCTGAGCGGGCAACACGGTCCGTGCCGATCGCGAGCGTTTCATGGGAGGTGGCGAACTGCAACGCGACGCGGGACGATCCTATCGGCTTGGCGACGAGGGCAAGACCCGTCTCCTCGTCGAGATAGGTGCCGAAGTCTTTCGGCTCCCAGGTTGCCGGCGCGGGGTCGTGATCCCTATGGCCAAGCGCTGCCTTCATCAGGTCCGTCGCGGCCGCATGCGCATCGGCCTCGTGGTTGAACATCACGACGACCGAAAGGCGGGCGGCCGGCGCGTAAAGCCGGCGGCTGCGGAACCCCCTAAGGGCGCCGCCATGGCCGGTGATCGCGACATCGCCGATCAGGTCGTGGGCAAGGCCGAAGCCGTAGTGGGCCGGGCGGCCGTCGATATAGGACTGTGGCGCCGACAGCCGACGGTAAAGGCTCCCGGCATCCTCTCGCGTCCGGTCGATGAAACACTCCCAGGCCAGCATGTCGTCGAGCGAGGCCGAGACGCCGGCATCGCCGGCCCAGTAGATGCGGTTGAGCGCTTCGAAGTGGCCGACCGTCTCGTTGCCTTCGTAGCCGACGAGGCCATCAGGCGGGAGGCTGGTGTCCGCCGTCAGCGCAGCCGTCTGCATGCCGGCCGGATCGAAGACCGAGCGCTGATAGAGTTCCGCCATTGAGCGGCCGGTGTGCTCTTCGATGAGGTCGGCGAGAATGCGGAAATTGCCGTTGGAATAGGAATAGCGCGTGCCCGGATCGAAGTGGGTGGAGCGCGCCCGGGAGATGAGGGGGCGCGCGTCTTCGCGGCGGAAGACGCCGTCGTGCCTGGCGCCCTGGAGGACCGTCAGCGCCCAGTAGTCACGCAGTCCGGACTGGTTGTGGCAAAGATGTGCGACGGTCGGCCGCCTGCCTTCAAGCAGAGGCAGGTAGGCGTCGAGTGCGCGATCGAGCCTCGCCGGATCGCCGACCGTGTCCAGGAGAACGGCGCAGGTCAGTTGCTTGGTGATCGAGCAGATCGGTATCCGTGTCGTGGCCGTCATCGGCTTGCGCGCCGTCAGGTCGGCATAGCCCCAGGCATGGCTGAAAAGCACCGCGCCGTCCTTGACGACACCGACGACCCCGCCCGGTCCCGGATAGTGGCGCGGAAGGGTTTCGATGGCGCGTTCGAGAGCGGAAAGATCAGGGGTGTTCATGGCGTAGGTAGGTCAATCAAGAAAGGGTGAGGGTGGGCACGCCCCGTTCGTACCGTCCCCCTCTCATACATGCAATGCTTGCGCGCCGGTCGACTTGGCTCAAACGGCTGCCGCCTGGGCGTGGTAAAGGCGGCTGTAGGCGCCCTTGGCGGCCAAAAGCGTTGCATGCGGCCCCTGTTCGCGAATGCCGCTGCCATCGACGACGACAATTCGGTCGGCGTCGCGGATCGTCGCCAGCCGGTGCGCGATGATCAACGTCGTGCGCCCCTTGGAAAGTTCGGCGAGCGACTGCTGGATCGCCCGTTCTGTCTCCGTGTCGAGTGCCGAGGTCGCCTCGTCGAGGATGAGGATCGCCGGGTTCTTCAGGAACATACGGGCGATCGCCAGCCGCTGCTTCTGGCCGCCGGACAGCTTGACGCCGCGTTCGCCGATCACGGTATCCATGCCCTCGGGCAGGGCTGAGATCATGCCATCAAGCTTCGCGCGTCGCGCGGCGTCGAGGATATCAGCATCGCTTGCGCCGAGGCGTCCATAGGCGATGTTGTCGCGAATGCTGCCGGCAAACAGGAAGACGTCCTGCTGCACGATGCCGATCTGGCCGCGCAGCGACGAAAGCGTGATGTCGCGGATATCGGTGCCGTCGACGGTGATGGCGCCGTCGCTCACTTCGTAGAAGCGCGGCAGCAGCGAGCAGATCGTCGTCTTGCCGGCCCCAGACGGCCCGACGAAGGCGATGGTCTCGCCGGCATGGATCGAAAGATCGATGTTCTGGATGATCGGTTTCTCGGCGCTGTAGCCGAAGGAAACGTTGCGATAGACGATGTCGCCCTTGAGACCGGCGACGGCGGTCGCACCGGGGCGATCCTCGATGTCGGGCTCGGTTTCCATCAGTTCGAGGAAGCGCTTGAAGCCGGCAATGCCCTTCGGATAGGTCTCGATCACCGAATTGATCTTCTCGACCGGCCGGAAGAACACGCCGACGAGCAGCAGGAAGCCGACGAAGCCGCCATTGGTGAGTTCGCCGGTCAGGACGAAGTAGCAGCCGGTGATCATCACGATCAGCTGCGTCAGCCGCATGCTCATGTAGCTCAGCGACGTGCTCGCCGCCATGATGCGATAGGCCTCGAGCTTGGTACGGCGATAGTTCTGGTTGTCTGTTTCAAACAGGCTGCGTTCGTGTTCTTCGTTGGCGAAGGCCTGGACGACGCGCATGCCGCCGACATTCTCCTCGATGCGGGCGTTGAAGTCGCCGACCCGGCCATAGAGGTTGCGGAAGTTGCGCGTCATGCGACCGCCGTAGCGGCTGGTGACCCAGGCCGTCAGCGGCACCACGGCCGCCGTGATCAGCGCCAGCTGCCAATGCACCATCAGCATCAGCGCCAGTGCGCCGATGAAGGTCATGATGGCGATGAACAGGTCTTCCGGCCCGTGATGCGCAACCTCGCCGATTTCCTCGAGATCCTTGGTGAGGCGCCCGACGAGATGGCCGGTCTTCTGGTTGTCGAAGAACGAGAAGGAGAGCTTCTGCATGTGATCGAAGGCCATGCGCCGCATGTCCGTCTCGATGTTGATGCCGAGCATGTGGCCCCAATAGGTGACCGTGGCCATCAGGCCGGTGTTCAGCAGGTACACCACGAGCAGCCCGACCGAGGAGAGCAGGATCAAGGTCCATTCCTGGCTCGGAAGCAGCTGGTCGACGAACAGCTTCACCGCGATCGGGAAGCCGAGCTCCAGCAGGCCGGACATCACGGCGCAGGAAAAGTCGAGAATGAAGAGGCCGCGATAGGGGCGGTAGAACGAAAAGAAGCGCTTCAGCATGCACGTGCACTCACTGGGGGCGGGGGCGCTCAGGGGCGCTCAAAGAAAGATGATTTTCAATGTCATGTTTTTTAGGCGAAACCAACCCGGAAAAGCTCGAAAACCGTGTCTTGCGCGTGACGCAACCGCTGTCTTCGCCACGGCGAGACGCAATCGGTTCACTTCGGTACCGAAGGGAAGGAAACGTTAACCATAGGCTTCGTAGAAATGGAATCAGCAGAACGGTTCGCGTTCGGTTGGGGACACCGGGAACGGATCGAATGTTCGATATCGATACGCGTGGGGCGTCTTCGTGCGTTCGCGTCAATGCATGAAGTCCAGGGGGCAAACGAGACGATGGCAGGCAATCAATCAGTGGAAGCCGCGGAAACCAACGCGAACACCGTCGTTCCGTTTCCTGTGGTCAGGAGATTGCATGCCATTCGCGGCGCTGCCGCCGAGCTTGAGGATCTGCATGGCGCCGAAGCGCTGCAGTTCTGGCGTCGCCGCTGCCGCGCACTTGCGGATGAACTTCTTGCCTGTGGATGTTCGGAAGATGAAGTTCGGCATCAGGTGATGGTCTTCCAGGACGAGGTGCAGGCGGAGTTGCAGCACCGCCATCTGTCGCGGCTTTCGGCCGGCGTGATGAGCCAGTAAGCCCCGCCTATTCAACGCAATGGCAGCTCCGGGTCCCAGGTGAAGAGCTCCTTCGCCCTGGCAATTCCGCGAAGCGCGAACCGGCCGAGCGAAACCGCATGGGCCTGTTCTTCCGCAGGGCATGCCGCGACGAATTCCGACGACATGATCATGTGCCGCTCGACCGACCGGCACATGGACGAGATGCGGCTGACCTCGTTGACCGCCGGTCCGACGACGGTGAAATCGAGGCGGGTCTGGCTGCCGATGTTGCCGTAGAACACTTCGCCGATGTGCAGGCCGAGATAGACGTCGGTCACCGGCTTGCCGGCCGCCTGTCGGCGCAGATTGAGTTCGGCGAGCATGCGCCGCAACTGCCGCTCCGCGCCGATCGCGTTGGCGCAGGCCGTCGCCGGGTCCTCTGCATTGAAGATCGCCAGAACGCCGTCGCCGATCAGCTTCAGCACGCTGCCGCCATGATCGTGCACGGCCGTGATTACCGTTCCCGAATAGTCGTTGAGGAGCGGAATGATCTCGTCGGGGGAGGCGGTGTCGGAAATGCGCGTGTAACCGCGCAGGTCTGAAAACCACATGACGGTTTCGATCCGCTCGGCCGAGCCGCGGGCAATGCTGCCCTTGACCACGCGCTGGCCGGCGTCGGCGCCGAGGTAGACGTCGGCGAGCGTGCCGATGATGCGCACGCACGAGCCGGCCTTCACCGCCAATGCGAGGGTCGGCAGCAGGATCCGGAGCGCGGCAACGTCCTCGTCGCTGAACCCGCTGTCGCGGCGTGTGGTCCAGTAGGAGTAAAAGCAGTCCATCTCGCCGACGCGGCCCTGGTCGGTGAAGTGATGGATCATGCTGACGCAGTCGGTATGACCTTCATCTTTCAGCTTGTTGATGATGTTGTAGCTTGTGCCTTCATCCGCCGATAGCCGGATGCGGCGTTCTGCCGTGCGGTCGCACAGCATGTGGTAGAAGATCGAGTTCTGCCAGTTCAGCAGCGCCTCGCCCGTGGTCGTCGACCCGTACTGGATGACCTCCGGGGTGATCTCGCTCTCGTCGTTCCACTGGAAGGCGCGGCCCTCGAACTCGGGATGCAGCGTGTCGATCAGGCCGAGCGCGCGGGCAAGGTCGAGGCCGGCTGCACGACATTGCTCGCAGAAGCCGGCAAACAGTTCCGGCTCGTCCAGTCCCTTCAGGCCCTGCTCGGAAAGCCAGAGCACGATATCGCGTATCTGTTGGTCGTTCATGGCGCATCCCGCTCGGCCGAGGTCGACTGCCTGATGATGTGGTGCATCATCCATAACCGAACCAGGGCTCAGAGCGAAAGATGCAGTTTGCGCTCCTCGCTTTCGGCGGGCACCGCGCAGCAGATGAGCGCCTCGCCTTCGCCGACCGGGAAGGACGGCTGCGCGGGATAGGTCACGCTACCCTCGATCACCGCGACCTTGCAGGAGCCGCAGCTGCCGTTGCGACAGCCATATTCGGGCGTCAGGCCGCGCGCTTCGGCGAGTTCGAGCAGGTTGCCATCGCCGGGCTGCCAGCGGGCCTCCTTGGCGGATTGCGCAAAGACGATGTGCACGGGCGCTTGGGCGGCGGGCGCCATCACCCGTGCCGAACCGTCATCCGGCCGGCGCGTGAGGGACGACAGGCCGAAGGCTTCCGCATGGATGCGGGCGTCGGCGATGTTAAGCGCGCGCAGGCCGTCGTAAAGCGACTGGGTGAAGGTCGCCGGGCCGCAGAGATAGAAATCGTAGTCGTCGAAGGGCAGGGTGGCCTTGAGATGGGTGAGGTCGATGCGACCGGCAATGTCGTAGTCCTGGCTTTCGATGGCCGTTGCCGGCTGGCTCAGCGCCCGCACCAGACGAATGCTGCCCTCGCCTTCCGCGACCAGGTCGGCGATCTCCCGATCGAAGGCGCGCTCTTCCGGCGAGCGGGCGGCCTGGAAGACCCAGGTCGGGCGCGTGCGCCGCTTGCGGCGGCTTTCCGCGACGATGTGCTTGAGCATGGCAAGGATCGGCGTGATGCCGACGCCGGCGCCGATCAGCACGGCGGGCCGTCGCTCGGTTCCGTCGATCGTGAAGCTGCCGGCAGGCGCCCGCGCCTCGATCCGGTCTCCGGGCTTCAGTCCGTGCAGGTGGCGGGAGGCCACGCCGTCCTTCTTGACGCTGATACGGTAGAGACCATCCGTCGGCGCCGAGGACAGCGTATAGCTCCTCACGAGCGGCCTTCCGCCGTCTTCGATGTTGATGCGGATCGGCAGGTGCTGGCCGGCCTGGTAGGCCATGAGCCCGACACCGTCATCCGGTTCGAGATAGAGCGAGCGGATCGTCGTGCTCTCGTCTTCGACATGGGCGACGCGGAACGGGCGCCATGCATCTGCAAGCGCTGCGGCCTCAAGCCGGACCTTCGCCTGATCCCAGTCGCCGGTGGGCTTGAGGCTGGGAGACCAGCCGCTCTCCTCGAAGGCCCAGCGAAGCGGCAGGCCGTCCTCGCGATAAATGACCTTCTCCGGACGGAAGCGCCACAGCCGTTCGGCGCCCTGAAAGGCGGACACTTCCGGCGAGGACAGAATGACCTCGGCGCTGCCGCTCATCTGCAGCATGTCGCCTGTGGCGAAGTCGACGAACAGCAAGCCGGCCCTCGGGTTGACCATGAAGTTGCCGAGCGTGTTGAAGAACAGGTTGCCGGAAAAGTCCGGGATGGTGAGCACGCCGTCGTCGCCAACCTGAACGAAGCCGGCCTTGCCGCCGCGATGCGAGACGTCGACCTGCCGCTCGCCGGTACCGAGGTCGACATAGGAGGCGACGAAGAAGGTGTCGGCGTTGGCGATGATCGCCCGTGCACGGTCGTTCAGAGCGGAATGACGGGACGGTCGCGCGGACGCAGGCTGCCGCGGGTCGCGGGAAAATGCGAACTGGCGCAGCTGGATATATTGCGGGCAGTTGCCGAAGCTCTGGCGGACGCGGATGGTGAAACCGCCGTCGCTTTCGCGCTGGATCGCGCCGTTGAGCCGGTTCCTGCGGCGGGTTTCCAGCTGGATGCCGAGCATGCCGATCGACTGGGCGTCGTCCATGCCGGAATCGGCCGGATCGTCAGGCTCGCGCGGCAGCTGAACGTCGAGGGAAAAGGCGTCGGGTGCTTGCATGAAGCCCGGCTCCGCCGCGCGCATCGTCGCCCAGACATCACCCCTGGCATCGACGGCGCCGAAAACGGCGAAAGGCAGCATCGGGAAGAACTGCTGATGCTGCTCCGGCATGAAGCTGCGCACGAAATTGCGTCCGGTCGCATCCATGCGCTCGACGACGCCGAGGCTGCGCTGGATGGCAAGCTCACCCTCGTGCCAGGGGGAGGCTGGTTGTTTCGCTTGTGCATGGTCCGACATGGTGGCGCGCCTCGATTGCAGGAGAGGGCCGGGGCGGTGCCGTCCGCCCCGGCCGTTGGATCAGGCCGCCAGGCCGACGGCGGTTTTCTGGAAGCCGACGAACCCCGGCAGGCGCTCGATGCGGGCGAGCCAGGCCCGGACCCTGTCGTAGCCGGAAAGATCGACATTGCCTTCTGGTGCTGCCGAAACGTAGCTGTAGAGGGCGACGTCGGCGATGGTCGGCCGGGCGCTGAGCAGGAAGTCATGGTCAGCGAGTGCGGCATCGATCTGAGCCAGGACGCGATGTGCGCGGGCGATTGCGTCTTCCGCATGGAGATTAGCGCCGAAGACGGTGACAAGTCGTGCCGCGGCCGGACCGAAGGCGATATCGCCGGCGGCGACCGAAAGCCATTTCTGCACCCTGGCGGCCGACGCCGCGTCCTCCGGCAGCCAGTCGATGCGGCCGAGCTTCTTGGCGAGGTAGACGAGAATGGCGTTCGAGTCGGAGACGACGATGCCGTCGTCGTCGAGCACCGGAACCTGCCCGAAGGGGTTGAGCGCCAGGAAGTCCGGCTCCTTGTGCGCCCGGGCCTTCAGATCGACGTCAACGAGGTCGTGCGGCACGCCGAGCAGCGACAGGAAGAGCTGGGCCCGATGGGAGTGACCGGACAGCGGATGGCGATAGAGTTTCATCGGAGACGTCCCTGAAAGAGAGTGAGAACCGTTGCGGTCCCCGGCGGTTCGGGATGAGCCGCCTTCGAGATCAATCTATGACTTTCCGGTTTTTGGCAGTAGACTGGCATTTTGATAGCTTGATTCTCATTTATTGGAAGGGTGGATGGATCGTCTCGATGCCATGGGGGTTCTGCTCGCGGTCGTCGAAAGCGGCAGCCTGTCTGCGGCCTCACGTCAGTTGAAGACGCCGCTGGCGACCGTCAGCCGGAAGGTCTCGGAGCTTGAAGCACATCTCGGCGCGCAGCTCGTCACCCGGACGAACCGCCGGATCCTGCTCACCGAAACCGGCCGCGCCTATGTCGGGGCCGCCCGGGAAATTCTCGCGCGGGTCGAGGAAGCGGAAAGGGTGGCGGCCGGCGAATACAGTGCGGTGAAGGGCGAGCTGACCGTGTCCGCACCCATCGTCTTTGGACGCCTGCACGTGCTGCCTGTCGTCGTCGACTTCCTCAAGGCTTATCCGGACATCGATCTGCGGCTCGCCCAGAGCGACCGGTTCGCCAATCTCGTCGACGACCACATCGACGTGGCGCTGAGGATCGGCAACCTGCCGGACAGCAACATGATCGCCGCGAAATTGGGCACGGTACGCCGGGTGGTCTATGCCAGCCCCGGCTACATCGCGCGTCACGGCGCGCCGGCCTCTTCCGGCGACCTTGCAGACCACGATTGCATCACCTTCGAAAACGTCACGGCGGCCCATGTCTGGCGATTTCTCGAAGACGGTCGCGAGCAGGTGGCGCCCATCCGGTCGCGACTGGTCGTCAACACGGCGGAAGCGGCCGTCGACGCCGCCATCGCCGGGCTCGGCCTGACGCGGGTGCTTTCCTACCAGGTCGCCCGGCCTGTTGCCGATGGCCTGCTCGTTCCCCTGCTGGAGGCGTTCGAACATCCGCCGCTGCCGGTGCAGCTGGTTTATCCGCCGCAGGGTCTGGTGCCGATGAAGCTCAGGGCTTTCGTCGATTTCGCCGTGCCGCGATTGCGCGCGGTCTTGCGTTAGAACCGGGGCCGGCGGCGTCCCGCGCTTTGCTAGTCCTGTTGGCTGCGCTCGCCCGTCATCGGGCGGACATGGCGGGAATAGGTTCGTCCGACGCGGATTTCGCTGCCGTCGGACAGAAGGGCGATCAGCGCTGCGAAAGGGGCCTGCTTGAGGCCGACGATACAGTCCCGGCGCACGATCGAGCTTCGGTGAAGCCTCAGGAACTCCGCCGGGTCGAGCCGGCGTTCGAGCGAAGCCAGGCTTTCGTGGTGCAGATAGGAACGGCCGTCGACGTGAATGCGAACATAATCGCGCTCCGCCTGGAAACGCACGACCCGTTCAAGGGTGATGCGGACGAACTCGCCGCGGGACTTGATCCAGAGATCGGCCGCCTGGGTTTCGTGCTTGCGAAGCGCCTGGCGAAGTGCGCGCACCGTCTCGTTGAGCTCAAGCACGCGTTCGGTGCTGGTGCGCGCCGCGATCGCCACGCGCGCCCGCTCGATCGCGGTGCGCAGCCGGCTGGCCTCGATCGGCTTGGTGACGTAGTCGATGGCTTCGGCTTCGAAGGCGCGGAGCGCGTAGTGGTCGAAGGCGGTCACGAAGACAACGGCCGGTGCGTTGTTGCCAAGCTGCTCCAGGATGTCGAAGCCGGTGCCGCCGGGCATCTGGATATCGAGCAGGATGGCGTCCGGCGAAAGTTCGGCGACGAGCGCACAAGCCTGCTGCACGTTGCCGGCCGTCCCGACCACCTCCACTGCCGGTATGGCGCCCAGAAGACGCAGCAGCCGGCGCCTGGCGAGCGGTTCGTCGTCGATGACGAGCACGGAAAGTGGGGCTGTCATCACGTCGTTCATGCGAGCCTCAGCGGCATGGTGATGGCGGCCCTGAAGCGCGCCGGTGAGACGAGACCGGATACGCATGCCCCGACGCCTGGAAAGCGCGCCTGAACGCGATCGGTCACGTTCTTGAGACCGATGCCGGTGCCTGTCGACCGAGGGCGCGCAGCCACCGTTTCCGTGGCGATGTCGTTTTCGACGGAAAGCTGCAACGTCTCCCCGACCTTGGCGGCGCTGATGACGATCTCGACCTGGTCCGCGGAGCCGCCGACGCCATGTTTGACCGCGTTCTCGATGAGCGGCTGCAGGATCAGGCTCGGCACCAGCGCCTCCTCGAGGCCGGTTCCGATATCCATCCGAAGCTTCATCCGGTCGCAATAGCGCTCGCCTTCGATGTGCAGGTATCCGGTCTGCAGCGCAAGCTCGTCGGCAAGCCGCACGTCGTGCAGCGGGTCGAGTTCCAGCGTGGTGCGCAGAAAGCTGGACAGCGACATCACCATGCGTGTCGCGGCATCGGTCTCGCCTTCCTCGATCAGGCCGGTGATGGAGTTGAGCGTATTGAACAGGAAATGCGGGTTGACCTGATAGCGCAGCGCCCGCATCTGCGCCGCAAGTGCTTCCTCGCGGGTCACCGCTAAGCGCCGTTCACGCTCGCGCAGTTCGAAGCTGTAGAGCAGCGCCACGAAGAAGAACGACCAGCCGACAAACGTGGCCATGCTGTAGACGAGCGTATAGCCGATGCTGGTCCAGTCGGCCACGATCGGATCGGGACGCACGATGAACAGGTAGAGCAGGAAGTCGACGCCGGTGTTGGCGAAAGCAGCGATCAGCGAACATGCAAATCCGACGACGATCTTGACCGCGATATGCTGGTGCCGGGCGCTGAACATGGCCGCGGCGATGCCATAGGAGAAGGTCATGCCACAGGACATCAAGAGCAGCTTGCCGGGCGCCGACATGACGGGGTCTATCCCGAGAATGCCCCACAGAATGCTGCTGACCAGAAACTCGACGAACCAGTAGAGGAAACCGAGCCATAGCGTCGTGCGCCGCACAGTGGCGACGTAGGCGCTTTCGTCGACTGATTTCGCGTCGTCCCTGGGTTTCATAGCCTTTTTATCGTTCAACCGGTTGCCGATGTCGATTACCGTTCGTCGGTCATTTCAAGCGGTTCGCAGAAAGCCCCGTTCGCTCGACCGCAACCTCATGCGGTCGAGCGGGCGGGAACCGCAGCCATGTCGTTTGACGGCCGACCGGCCTAGGCGAGCCTCAAGGGCATGGTGATCGACGCCCGGAAGCGGCGCGGCGCAACGAGGCCGGAAATGAAGGCGCCGACATCGGGGAAACGCGCCTTGATCCGGTCGGCGACGTTCCTGAGGCCGGTGCCCGTTCCCAAAGGGCGTCTCGCACGCCCGGTCTCGTCTGCGAAATCGTTTTCGACCGAAAGCTCCAGGGTCTCTCCCTGTCTTGCCGCCTTGATGAGGATCTCGACCACGTCCGCCGAACAGCCGACGCCGTGCTTGACCGCGTTTTCGATGAGTGGCTGCAAGATGAGGCTCGGGACGAGCGCCTGTTCGAGACCGGGCGCGATATCGATATTCAGCCGGATCCGGTCCGAAAAGCGCTCGCCCTCGATGGTCAGATAACCAAGCTGCAGCGCCAGTTCGTCGGCGAGACAGACATCCTGCATCGGGTCGAGCTCGAGGGTCGTGCGCAGGAACGAGGAAAGCGACAACACCATGCGACCGGCCACCGTCGACGAACCCTCCTCGATAAGCCCGGCGATCGAGTTCAGGGTGTTGAAGAGAAAGTGTGGATTGACCTGATAGCGCAAGGCCCGCATCTGCGCAGCCAGTGCCTCCTCGCGTATCACGGCGAGGCGACGCTCGCGCTCGCGCAACTCGAAATTGGCAAGCAGCGCGATGTAGAGAAACGCCCATCCGTGGAACAGGGCCACGCAATAGATGATGGTGTAGCCGACATTGGTCCAGTTGATCGCGCTCCCGTCACCATGTTCGATCAGACCGTGACAGAGAAAGTCGAGGCCGGTGTTGATCGCCGCGGCAGCGAGCGAGAGGGCGGAGCCGAGCAGCAGCTTGAAGAGGATCGACCGGTCGCGATACCAAAAGAGCGCCGCCGCCATCCCGTAGGACATCAGCGTGCCGTTGAGCATGTGATCGGCGCAATCGCGATCGGATCATAACCGAGGAAGATCCACAGCGTGTTGCTGATGACGAACTGCATGAACTGATAAATCAGGCCGAGGAACAGGGTCGCCCGGCGAACGCCGGCGACATACTCCGCCTCTTCGGGTGAAACCGTGCCATCGTCTCGCGCCATGCGGGTTTTATCGTTCAATGCGATAAGGTTGTCGATCGCCGTTCGTCGCCGAAATCGAGCGGCTTGCAGAAAGCCACAGCCCTTCGGCGCTGCAATTTGCCGTTTGCAGAAAGCCGAATTCTCCCCTTTCACGAGCTTGCTATAGCCGCCCCATGAGCCGCGCGCCGCCGGTTGAGCCGGATGCCGTGCGCCGATCAGTGCAAATGAAAAAGGGGCAGACATTGAATAGCTGTGCGAAGGCGGACGTTTTGAGGATCAACCTTTTGAGCTCGACCGCGCTCGGCCGGGCCGGCCTTGTCTCGATGCTGCTGGCGGCCGCGCCGTTTGGAGCATCGCCGGCAAAGGCGGCCGGATTGCTGGTTCCGACCGACACGACGTGGTCCAGCGATCATACGGTCAACGGCAATCTCGTGGTCCGCGGCGGGCCGGGCGGCGCCACGCTGACGATCAACAGCGGCGCCAAGGTCGAAAGCGTGAACGGTTATATCGCCGACAGTCGCGGCTCCGTCGGCACGGTGGTCGTCTCTGGCCCCGGTTCGTCCTGGGATATCGTTGACGCCAATCCGAACGGCTACCGCGCGCTCTTCGTCGGCGGATTCGAGAACGGCATCTACGGCGGCAAGGGAACACTGATCGTCGAGAACGGCGGCAGGGTCTCGGCCAAGGAAACCTATGTCGGTTCGCTGCAGGAAGGCGACGGTACGCTGGTGGTGCGCGGGACCGGTTCCATGCTCAACACCGAGTTCCTGGGCGTCGCTTCCGGTGGCCTGACGCTCAACACGGCGGCGGTCCGGATCGAAGACGGCGGCCTCGTCAACTCCAAGACGGGCTATTTCGAAAACGGCACGGTGCTGGTCACCGGCCAGAATTCGCGCTGGGTCAACACCGGCGAACTGACGATCGGCGACAGCTTCACGATCGAGAAGGGCGCCGTGGTTTCGACCAACACGGCCATCCTGCGCGAAGATGAAAGCGTCGACACCATCCAGGCAACCGTCGATGGCGTCGGCAGCGAGCTCAAGGTTACCGACACGCTGATCATCGGCGAGGCCGGACGGGTCAACCTTTCCGTTGCCAACGGCGGCAAGCTCTCGGCAGGCGGCGGCATCGTGCTGTCCGACATCGGCGGCATCAACAATGAAGGCATGGGCAACCTGACGATCGGCGGCAAGGTCCATCTCAACAATATCGCCGAGCCGGTTGCCGGCCAGGCGCAAGCGGCCGGCACGGTCGACGCTGCGACGAAGATCGATTTCGGTCCGCGAAAAGGCTACGTCAATTTCAACCACACCAACACCGGTTACCAGTTCGCCAACACCATGGTCGGCAAGGGCACGATCACCAATTTTTCGGGCGAAACCATCGTCAGCGGCGATCTGACGAAATTCTACGGCAAGGTGAATGTCTCCGGCGGCAAGCTGGTGTTGAAGAACAACCTTGATACGATCGATAACGACCCGGACAACGGGCCGCTGGACTTCAGCGAGACCCGCTTTGAAGTCAGCGGCGGCACGTTGATCGTCGATGGCGAGACCGGACGGGTGCAGGGCGACCGCTTCTACACCAACGAGGTGAACGTGTTCGGCGAGATGAACCGCGCCCGCGACCCGAACTCGACCTCCTTCGGCCGTCTGGGCGGCTCCGGCACGGTCGGCGATACCTACATCGACAAGAACGCGATCATCTCGCCCGGCAACAATTCGACCGGCACCCTGACGATCATGGGGCGGCTCGATATGGCGGGCGGGTCGATCTACGAGGCCGACGTTGCCGGCGATGGCCGTTCCGACCGGATCGTTGTCAAGAGCATCGGCACCAACGACAACACCGGCATCGCCAAGATCGGCAGCGGCACCAACGTACAGGTCACGGCGCTTGATCCGAACACGAGCTACAAGACCGGTCAAACCTATACGATCCTTTCGGCCGACCGCGCCATCGAGGGAAAATTTGCCGAGGCAATCTCGAAGTCTGCGTTCCTCGAGGTCTCGCTCGACCAGAAGGAAAAGCAGGTCGATCTGAAGATCAAGGTGAAGAACGGCGGCACGAAGCCCGGCGAAGAACCAAAGCCGGGTGAAGAGCCAAAGCCCGGCGAAGAACCGAAACCCGGCGAACCGACGACGCCTGGCGTCTTCGAAGGCGAAGCCGCCACCGGCAACCAGCGGCAGACGGCGCTTGCGCTCAACACGCTCGCCCAGAGCGGCCCATCACTCGGCCTCTACAACGCCCTGACGCTGCTCGACGGCGAGGCGGCACGCAGCGCCTTCGATCAACTGTCGGGCGAAGTTCACGCCTCGGCGCAGACCGCGCTGATCAACGACAGCAGCCTGTTGCGCAACGCCGTCAACGACCGCATCCGCGATGCTTTCGGCGACGTGGGCGCCGCCAACGTTCCGGTTCTCGCCTACGGTCCCGAGGACAAGCTCACGACCGGCGCCGTCGCCGCCGTCAACGCCGTCCCCGTCGCGCCGCCTGCGATGGTCGGTTGGGGCCAGGTGTTCGGCTCGTGGACCAACACCGACAGCAACGGCAATGCGGCGGGGCTTGACCAATCGACCGGCGGTTTCGTTACCGGCTTCGATGCGGCAGTCTCTGACAACGCACTCGTCGGCATCATGGCGGGCTACAGCCGGACCAACTTCGACGTCGACAACCGGGCTGCGAGCGGCGACAGCGACAACTACCACCTCGGCGTCTACAGCGGCAGCCGCTGGGGCGATGTCGCGCTGCGGTCGGGCCTTGCCTATACCTGGCATTCGATCAACACGTCGCGCACCGTCGCCTTCCCCGGGTTTACCGATCACCTGAAGGCCGACTACGATGCTGGCACCTTCCAGGCCTTCGGCGAAGTCGGCTACCGCATCGACCTGCCGACGGTTGCGCTCGAACCCTTCGCCAACCTCGCCTATGTCAGCCTGCACACCGACGGCTTCACTGAACGCGGTGGCGCGGCGGCGCTTGCGAGCCGGAGCAACACGACCGACACGACGTTCACGACGCTCGGTCTGCGTGCCTCGGCGCCGCTCAGCCTCGGTGCGACGGACGCAAAACTGCGCGGCATGCTCGGCTGGCAGCATGCCTTTGGCGATACGACGCCGTTTTCGACGGTCGGCTTCGGCACGGGCAGCGCGTTTTCGGTCGCCGGCACGCCGATCGCCGAGGATGCCGCGATCATCGAGGCGGGCATCGACTTCGCGCTCACCGGCACGGCAAGCCTCGGCATCACCTATACCGGCCAGTTCGGCTCCGGCACGACGCAGAATGCCGTCGACGCCAAGCTTGACGTCCGCTTCTGATGGTAAGGTTCGTCTGGATTTCGACCTTGCTGATGGCGACCTTTGTCGCCATCAGTCCCGTTTACGGAGAAGACGCGGCCGCCAGGCCACCGGCCGCGGCCCCTTCTCAACTGACAGAGAGCTACGATGACTGGAGCGTTGCCTGCGCCGAGATCGAAGGGCGGAAGCACTGCCTGCTGTCGCAGCGCCAGTTCCACAAGAGCGGCCAGCATGTGCTGACGCTGGAACTTCGACTGGCCGACAAGGGCGGCCTCGAAGGCAGCCTCGCGCTTCCTTTCGGCCTTTACCTCGGCAGGGGTGTGACCCTTGGCGTCGACGACGCGGGCGGCGGCAAGCCGTCGGCGTTCCGCACCTGCCTGCCGTTCGGCTGCGTCGTGCCTTTGACCTTCACCGAAGCGACCGTCACGTTGCTGCGCAACGGCCAGGCGCTGAAGATCGGCGCCTTCGCCAGCGACAGCGAGAAGGACGTTGCCTTTTCGGTATCGCTGAAGGGTTTTGCGACCGCGCTCGACCGGGTCATCGCGCTCAGCGAAAAGTCCTGAGGCGCTCCCTCTCGTGCCGGCGGCGGCTCAGTCCCCGCTGCCATCTGAAGGTGCGTCGCCTTTGGCTTCGGGGCGGGCCAGCCACTCCGAACCGATCCGGTACCGGCGCAACACGTCGGCCGGGTCCTCGTGGTCGAGGCGCGAGCAGATGCGATAGATTTCGAGCGTTTCGGCATCCATCTGGCGGCGCTGGTAGAAGAACATGGCGGCCGCATAGCGGGCACGGCCCGACCATTCGGTGCCGACAGGCAGCCTGATCATCTCCCAGTGCCGTTTTTCCTCGTCGTCCATGCCGTTCGCCTCAGAAGCGGCCGGGCGGGTTGGCCGAGCGACGATCGAGCTTGACGAAGGGCCGGGCGACAATGCGCGCCCGTTTCATCAGCTTCTGGTATTGCAACTCCCGCAGCGCATAGATTTCGACCCAGAGGTCGTCGACGACCCGGCTCCCGTAAGGACGCGAAAGCGTGGCGATGGCTATGTTGCGCTTGGCGAGCGGCGACCAGATGGCGGCCGTAACCAGCCCGACCTCCTTCTTGCCGCGGTGATAGACGATTGCGCCTTCTGCCGGGATGTTGCCCTCGATCTCAAGGCCGACAAGGATGTGCTTCAGCGTGTTCTTCTCCCGCGCCCGGAATATCGCGTCGCGGCCGTTGAAGTAGGGTTTTTCCGCGTCCACCAGCCAGTCGAGGCCGATTTCGTCCGGCAAACGTTCGCGGTCGGCGCGAAGGGCGGCCTCGGCGGTGATGAAATCGGCATTGGCGACGATGAAGCCGGCTTCGATACGGGCCCGGTTGAGCGCGTCGTAGCCGATTGCCTTCAGGCCGAAGCCGGTGCCGGCAGCCCACAGCCGGTCCCAGAGGCTGAGCGACTGCCTGGCATCGACAAAAAGTTCGTAGCCGAGGTCGCCGGTAAAGCCGGTGCGCGAGATGGTGACCGTTCCGTCAAGGTGCGGGAAGGTCGAGAGCTGGAAGGGCTTCAGGGCTTCGATGCCGGAAAATCCCGCAGCCTCAAGCACGGCAAAGGACGTCGGGCCCTGCAGGGCCACCGCCGCGATGTCGCTGGTCTCTTCGGTGACTTCGATGGCAAAGCCGGCGGCGCTGTCGAGCAACCAGGGCAGGTGCCGTTCCTGGCAGCAGAGGCGAAAATCGTTGGGTCCGAGGCGAAACAGCGTGCCGTCGTCGAGCACGTGGCCATGGTCGTCGCACCAGGCGGTGTAGTGCACCCGGCCAATCCCCAGCTTGGCGACGTTGCGCAGCGTCAGCCGGTTGAGATAGCGCTCGGCATCCGTGCCGCGGATGCGATATTTCACCATCGGCGAGATGTCGAACAGCGCCGCTGTCGAGCGGATCGCGAAATATTCGAGCTCCGTGTCGAAGATCGAGTGCGGCGCCTTGTAGCCCGCCCAGCTGTACCAGTCGTTGGTTTCGCTGAGTGCTGCAAGGCGCGCGTGGAACGGCGTTTCCAGCCGGGGTGTCTGGATATGGGCCTGGGCTGCGCGGCGAAGGGTGGTCGGGTGCATTGTCATCAGCGTTTCTCCGAAAGAACCTGGCGTGCCGCGAGCAGGCCGGGAAGGCCCGAGATGCCGCCTCCCGGATGCGAACCGGCGCTGGCGAGATAGAGGCCGCGCAGCGGAGTCGCGTAGCCGGAAGCCGCGTTGACCGGGCGGTTGACGAGCAACTGGTCGGCCTGGAGTTCGCCGTGATGCCAGTGCCCGCCCGGCAGGTTGTAGCACTCCTCGATATCGGCGGGGGTCAGCAGGTTGGCCGCGACGATGCTTTCGCCAAGGCCGGGCGCGTAGCATTCCAGCGTGTCGAGGACGATTTTCTCAAAGACGGGCTTGCCCTTGTCCCAGCCGTCGGCGAGCGCATAGGGTGCAAACTCGACGAGCGCCGACAGGGTGCAGCCGCCCGCAGGCGCCAGTGACGGGTCGCCGAGGCTCGGCAGGGTGATCTCCATCACCGGGTCCTCCGAGAACCGGCCGTATTTCGCCGGGTTGAACGCTTCCTCGACATGGTCCACTGAACGGGCGATCACCAGCCGGCCGCGGAGATCGGCGGCAGCGACGCCTTGAAACTCGGGCACGCGATCGAGCGCCAGGTCGAGTTTGGCGACATTGCCCTTCGAGCGGATGTTGCTGACGGCGCGGCGAAAGCCGGTGCCGATCTCGGCGGCATCGACGAGATTTGTGAGGGTCGTCTTCGGGTGGATCGCCGAGACGATTGACCCAGCCTCGATCGTTTCGCCGGAGGAAAGCACGATGGCGGTGGCGCGGCCCCGGTCCGCAACGATGCGCTCGACCCGCGTGCCGGCCCGAACGGTCACGCCCGCACCGATTGCTGCGGTCTCGAACGCCGCGATCGTCGAGCGTCCGCCGCTGCCGGCGACCCGCTGGGCGCCGGTCACGCCGCCGATCTCGCCGGTCAGGCGGTAATAGAGGCCGAGAAGAGAAGTCGGCGAACGGGGGCCGAGGTGGATGCCAAGCGTCGCGTCGAAGGCAATCAGCCCCTTCAATCGGTCGTCGGTCAGATACTCGTCGGCGATATCGGCGACATTCATCAACAGCATGCGCAGGAAGTCGCGGCTTTCCTCACGCCCCTTGCGCAAAAGCCCGAGCCCGGCGCCGGCCAGCGCGGCGAGGTCGGTCAGTGCCATCTCGCCGATCTCGGGCGGGCGCCGCCTGAGGAACCGTTTGAGAATGCCGGCCTGGAAGATCAGCTTGCCGCGCATCTCCTGGAAGCGCCTGGCTTCTTCCGTCGATACGCCGTCGATGGTCTCGCCATAGCCGCCGCGCAGCACCGCGTGACGCCCGCTCAGGGACAGAACAACGGTCGGCGCCGGCGTGTCGCGGCTGCCGTCGAGCGCAATGGCGTCCGCCACTTCCGGGTCGAGGCGGTTGACGATATGGGCAAGACCCGGGCTCGAAAAGCCCGGGTGGAAGGTATAGCCGCGCGCAGCGCCGCCAAGCGTGTCGCTCGCTTCGACGAGCAGGACCCTCGCGCCGGAGCGGGCGAGGAAGGTGGCGGCAGTCAGGCCGTTGTGGCCGCCGCCGATGACGATGGCATCAAATGACGTCATGGGCCGGGCTCATCTTGTCGGAGGGCGTGTGGCGCAGGTCGCGCAGGATCTCGGCGGCGGCGTTTCGGCCGGGCGCCCCCATGACGCCACCGCCCGGGTGGGTCGAGGAGCCGCAGATATAGAGGCCGCGCACCGGGCTGCGATATTGCGCATAGCCTGGAACCGGCCGGTTGAAGAGCAACTGGTCGAAGGTGAGTTCGCCCTGGAAGATGTTGCCTTCCGTCAGGCCCACTTCCTGTTCGATCTCGCGCGGCGTGCGCACCTCCATGTGCAGGATGCGTTCGCGAAAACCCGGCGAATAGTCGCTGATCTGCTTGATGACGGTCTCGGCGAAGGCATCCCGGTCGGCATCGGTCCAGTCCCGGCCCTCAACCTTCGGCGGACAGTACTGCACGAAGCAGGAGACGAAATGTTTGCCCGGCGGCGCCATCGTCGGGTCGAGCGTCGTCGGGATCATCATGTCGACGAAGGGGTCGGCCGACCAGCGCCCGGCCTTCCAGTCGTCATAGGCTCGCTCCATGCGCTCGACGCTGTCGGTGAAATGCAGGTCGCCGCGGATGCAGGAGGAACCGGCAGGCAGGGCCGGGAATTCCGGCAGGCTGTCGAGCGCGATGTTGAGCTTGCCGGAGGAGCCGCGCATCTTGAAATGTTTGACGCGGTGGACGAAGCGCTCCGGCAGGGCATCCTCGTCGACGAGTTTCAGGAAGGTGCGCTTGACGTCGGCGTTGGAGACGACGAGGCGGCCGTGAACCTCTTCGCCGTCGGCAAGGACGGCGCCACAGGCACGTCCGCCGCGCGTCAGCACCTTGGCGACGTCGGCGCCGGTGCGGATCGTGCCGCCGGAAGCCTGGAACGAGGAGGCAAGCGCTTTTGTGACGGCGCCCATGCCGCCGCGGGCGTAACCCCAGGCGCCGACCGAACCGTCGACTTCACCCATATAGTGGTGCAAGAGCACATAGGCCGTGCCCGGCGACATCGGCCCGAGGGCCGTGCCGATGATGCCCGAGAGCGCCAGATAGGCCTTGATCACGTCAGTCTCGAAATATTCGTCGAGGAAATCCGAGATCGACATGGTCCAGAAGCGCAGGGTCGCCGCCATCTCGGCCGCCGAGAACTCGCCGAACTTCCTGGCGAGATAGATCAGTTCGGAGATGTCGCGCGGCTTGAAGCTGAACGGGTCGGGCGCGGTGCGCATCAGAAGCGGCTGGATGAAGCGGCACTGGCGGGTGACGTCGCGGGCGTAGCGTTCATAGGCTTCGGCGTCGCGCTTGGAATAGCGCGCGAATTCCCGCCGATGAGATTCGTGGTCGCGATAGGAGGCGAGATAGTCGCCGTCGCGGGTCATGACCGCGCCGCCTTCGTAGGAGATCACCTGCAGCCCGTGTTTCGGCAGCTCGAGGTCGCGCATGATTTCCGGGCGGAAGAGCGAACAGACGTAGGAACAGTTCGAATAAAGGAAGCCGGGCGTCAGCTCGCGACTGGTGGCGGCCCCCCCGACCCAGTCGTTCTTTTCGAGGACGACGACATTCAGCCCCGCGCGCTGCAGATAGCAGGCGGCGACCAGGCCGTTATGTCCTCCTCCGATCATCACCACGTCGTATTTTTTCATGTGGCTCCCCTTGTCGTTGATCAAAAAATGACACGGAAAGCAGAATGTTGTCCATCTATTTTGAATGAGCGTTCAGCAAATATGTTGCAATCCTCTGATAATGCGATAGGATTTTTAGCAAGGGTTGATATGGCAAGGAGACGGGATGTCGTCGGTCGATCAAGAAGCGGGGCACGCCGTCGAATACGACGATACGGCAATCCGTTTTCTTCAGGTGCTGTGGGGGGAAGGCTATCTTTCGCCTGGCGGGCCCGAAGAGGTCGATCGTGTTCTCGCCGGGGTCGAAATTGCCGGCAAGCGCGTCCTTGATCTCGGCTGCGGCGCCGGCGGCGTGACGCTGCATATCGCCCGAACCCACCGGCCGGCGACGATTGCAGGCTTCGATGTCGAGGCGCCGGTGATCGCGCATGCGCGGCAGACCGCCGACCGCGCCGGTCTTGCCAGTGTCTCCTTCATCCAGTCGCCGCCCGGCCGCCTGCCCTTCGTCGACGGCAGTTTCGACCTTGTCTTTTCCAAGGATGCGCTGGTTCACGTGCCCAACAAGCGGGAGATTTTTGCCGAGATCTTTCGCGTGCTTTCGCCGGGCGGCACCTTTGCAGCCTCCGACTGGTTGATCGACCATGACGGCGAACCCTCAGGCGACATGAAGGCTTATCTTGCGGCCGAAGGCTTGAGTTTCGGCATGGCGTCCGCCGCAACCTATCTCGCGGCCATGAAGGAGGCAGGCTTCGTGGAAACGCGCGCCGAAAGCCGCAATGCATGGTATCGCGACGTCGCGCGCCAGGAGCTTTCACGCCTCAAGGGACCGCTGCATTCGGCCGCTGTCGCGGCGGTCGGCGAGGCCTATGTCGCCAAGAATATCCGGACCTGGACGGCCATGCAGAAGGTGCTTGACAGTGGTGAGCATTGCCCCACTCATCTGCGTGGCATCAAGCCGATGCGGCGGGACGCATGACATGCACCTGCGCCTGAAGAAGAACGAGACGGCGGTACGGATGAAACTCACCCCAGAAGTGCGGGAAGCGGCGGACACGGAAAAGCGTGGGCGCAAGGCGTCGAAGGAGACACGGCGGCAGCAGCTGATCGAGGCGACGATCGATTCGCTCGCCAAACGCGGCTATTCGGAAACGACGCTCGCCGATGTCGCCGATGGCGCCGGCCTGTCGCGCGGCATCGTCAATTTCCATTTCGAGAGCAAGGAAAAGCTGCTGATCGCCACGCTGCAATTCATGGCGGATGAATATGCCGCCAATTGGGGCGCGGCACTGGAGAAGGCCGGCGACAAGGCGGCGGCGCAACTCTGGGCGCTCGTAGCCTGCGACTTCGATCGCAAGATCTGCACCAAGCGCAAGCTGGCCGCCTGGTGTGCGTTCTGGGGCGAGGCGAAGTCGCGGCCGACCTATCAGGCGCTCTGCGGCGCGCGCGACGTCAAGTATCAGGATATTTTCCTGGCGCTTTGCCAGACGCTGAAGGACGAAGGCGGCTACGCCTACGACCCCGACGGCATGACGCTGGCGCTGTGCGCATCGATGGAAGGGCTATGGCTGCGGCTGATGATGGGCGACGGGCTGACGCGCGAAAAGGCGTTCGCGGCGGCTGTCGAATATCTGCTCGTTGCCTTCCCCAAGCATTTCACCCGGGAAGGGCCGAAATAGGGAACGATAACGCCGGAATGGCCGGATAGAGGAGGTTGGCAATGACATTGGTGAACGCGTGCAGGCACATCCTGGGAGGCGCCTTCATCGCCTCGCTTGTCTCAACCACCGCCCTGCCGGCGCTTGCTGCCGAGAACCTCACGATCTTCGACTGGTCGGGCTACGAGGACCCGGCCTTCCATCCGTCCTACACCGCCAAACAGGGCGACGAGCCCGACTTCAGTTTCTTCGGCGACGAGGAGGAGGCGTTCCAGAAGCTCCGTTCCGGTTTCAAGGCCGACCTCGCCCATCCCTGTTCGCAGAGCGTGGCGAAATGGCGCGAGGCCGGGCTGATCGAGCCGCTCGACACGTCGAAGCTCACCTATTGGAACGACATCGATCCCGCTATCGCCGCCATGAAGGGGCTGGTGACGACGCCTGATGGAAAGGCCTGGCTGCTGCCCTTCGAATGGGGCAACACCGTGCTCACCTACCGCACCGACACGGTGAAGGAGGACGAGGTCAAGTCGCTCAAGGCCTTTGCCGACCCGAAGTTCAAGGACCGGGTCTCGATCGGCGACAATGTCGATGATGCCTATGCGCTGGCAAGCCTCGCGATTGGCGTCAAGGACTGGACGACGATGACCGACGAGCAGTTCAAGCAGGCTTCCGATTTCCTGCGTGAGGTGCACAAGAACGTCCGTCTCTACTGGACCGACAATACCGATTTGAGCCAGGCGATCGCCAGTGGCGAGGTCGATCTCGCCTGGGCGTGGAACGAGACGGCGACGACGCTTCAGGCCGACGGCGTTCCGGCGGCGATCAAGAAGGATACGGCCGAGGGGCTTTCGACCTGGGTCTGCGGCTATGTCCGGCTCAAGGGGTCGACGGCCCCCGTCGACGAGCAATATGATTTCCTCAATTCGATCTCCGACCCGGCGATCACCTCCTATATGGTCGACGCCTGGGGCTACGGGCACGCCAACGCCCGCGGCATGGCGCAGGTCGATCCAAAAATCCTTGCCGACAAGGGTTATGCGGATGTCTCGAAGTTCCTCGCCAACACGCTGTTCCAGTCACCGATGCCGATCGAACTGCGCCAGCGCATGATTGCGGAATTCGAGAAGATCAAGTCGGGTTATTGAGGCAGCTGATGTGCGGGCCGTGTCGCACGGCCCGCAATCGATACTCCGTCAGTCGGCGACCGCAACCAGCGCGTCCGGATCGTAGGCGAGCCGTACGGTATCGCCGACCGGAATGTCGTCGGCGCCGAAATTGTTGGTTTCCGAAACCGAAAGCGGCTGTTCGAGGCCGGGGATATCGACGATCAGGTGGGTGATTTCACCGAAATAGTGCCGGTCGACGACCTTGCCCGCGACCTCGAAATCGGAGCGGGCATCGTCCCAGAGAACGCGCAGCCGCTCCGGCCGGATACCGATCGTTGCCGCGCCGTTGCGGGCGACGAAGCCGAGCGGCTTGTCGACGGTGACGCCGCCGAAACGTGGGGTCTCGACGGAGATGCGTGTTGCGGTCTCATTGGTCACGCGCGCCTTCATGAAATTCATGCCGCCCAGGAAATCGGCGACCTGGCGGGTGTTGGGCCGCTGGTAGATTTCCTTCGGCGTGGCAACCTGGGCAATCCGGCCGCCGAACATCACAGCGATGCGGTCGGAAAGCGCCAGCGCCTCGTATTGATCGTGCGTGACGAGGATGAAGGTGATGCCGACGGCGCGTTGCAGCGTGCGCAGCTCCACCTGCATCTCCTCGCGCAGCTTCTTGTCGAGCGCCGACAGCGGTTCGTCGAGCAAAAGCACTTTCGGGCGCATGACCAGCGCGCGCGCCAGCGCCACACGCTGGCGCTGCCCGCCCGACAGTTCGTGCGCCCGTCGCTTGCCGAGATGACCGAGCCGCACCTGTTCAAGCGCCGAGGCGACGCGGCGGCGCTCCTCGCTGGCATCGAGCTTCAGCCGCTTCAGGCCGTAGGCGACATTCTCCTCGACATCGAGATGCGGGAAGATCGCATAGTTCTGGAAGACCATGTTGGTCGGGCGGTGGTTCGGCGGAACGCCGATCACCGACTGGCCGTCGATGCGGATATCGCCCTCGGTCGGCGTGTCGAAGCCGGCGATCGAGCGCAGGAGCGTGGTCTTGCCGCAGCCTGATGGCCCGAGCAGCGAGAAGAACTCGCCGGCGGCGATGTCGAGCGAGACGTTGTCGAGCGCCTTGTAGATACCGTAGAACTTGTTGACGCCTTCGATCGCGATCATCGGTTTATCAGGCATGCTGCGCTCCCTGTGCCCTGAGCCTGTGTTCGGCGCGGCGGCGTATGATTTCCGAAAGTGTGAGAAGCAGGATCGAGATGAGCAGCATCAGGCTGCCGAGCGCCAGCACGCCCGGAAGCTTGGCGGCGAAGCGCAGCTGGCCCCAGATATAGACCGGCAGCGTCGGCTCGGTTCCCGAGAGGAAGAAGGCGAGGATGAACTCGTCGAGCGACACAGTGAAGGAGACGAGCAGGCTCGAGACGATCGCCGGCGCAACCACGGGCAGCGTTACGCGCCGGAAGGTGCCGATCGCCGTTTCGCCGAGATCGAGCGAGGCTTCCTCCAGCGACCGGTCGAAGCCGTCGAAGCCGGAAATCAGCACCGACATCGCATAGGGCAGGCAGAAGATCACCTGGCCAAGGATCACTGTGACGAGCGAGAGTTCGAGCCCGAGCTGCAAAAGCACCATCAGCAGCGATACCGCCACGATGATTTCGGGCAGAAAGAGCGGCGCCATGATCAGGCCGGTCGCCGGCTTCTTGCCGCGGAAGCGATAGCGGGTCAGCGCGCGGGCGGCGCAAATGCCGAGGACGGTGCTGAGGATCGCAACCGATATGCCGACGATCAGGCTGTTGCGGGCCGCTTCCAGCATGGCCGAATTGCCCCAGAGCGAGGCGTACCATTTGGTGGTGAAGCCGGCGAGCGGGAAGGTCGTGGTCGAGGCGTTGTTGAACGAGAAGATCGGCAGAAGCAGGATCGGGAAATAGAGAAAGAGCAGGTAGAGGCCGACATAGGCCGGCAGCCAGCGCGACTTCGGAATGCCGTGACGTCCGCTCATTTGCTCACCCTCACCAAAAGCTTGAGTCCGAGAACGACGAGCCCCGCCATCGCCGACACGACCACCATGGTCGTGACCGAAAGGGCGGCGCCGAGCGGCCAGTTGGCCCCCTTGCCGAATTGCGCCTGGATGGCGGTCGCAATCATCACCCCGTCCTTGCCGCCGACCAGTTTTGGCGTGACGTAGTCGCCGACGGTCGGGATCATCACGATCAAGAAGGCGGAGATGACGCCCGGCAGCGACAGCGGCAGGGTGACGCGCAGGAAGCTCATCAGCTTGTTGTCGCCGAGATCGTGCGCCGCCTCGATCAGCGACCGGTCGACTTTTTCGAGCGAAACGTAGATCGGCAGGATCGCAAAGGCCGCCCAGCTGTGGACGAGGGTGATGACCACCGCATTGGAATTGTAGAGCAGCGTCGTCAGCGGCTTGTCGATCAGACCGATGGACAGAAGGCCGGTGTTCATGACGCCGCCATAACCGAGGATGACCTTCCAGGACATGACGCGCAGAAGATAGCTCGTCCAGCAGGGCACGGTGATCAGGAACAGCCAGAGGTTCTTGTGGACCCCGCCGTGGAAGGAGATGAACCAGGCGATCGGATAGGAAACAGTGACGGTCACCACGCTGACGACCAGCGAAATGACCAGTGAGCGCAGGAGCAGATCCTGGTAGATCGGCTCGCCAAGGGCGGTGCGGTAATTCTGAAGGGTGAAGGTGCGGTCGATCGTCAGATAGTCCTGGGTCCAGAAACTGTAGGCGATGACGATCAGGACGGGCAGGAAGAGCAGGGCAAGCGCGTAAAGCAGTGTCGGCGATATGAGAGCGAGGCCGCTGGCCTCTTCGCTGGCGATCCAGCGCGTCCGGCTTTTCGGCGGGGCCGAGGGCCGGTGTTCGACTTCGATGCCCGGCAATACCGCCATCAGCGTGCCCTCGCGCAGTGCGTCGAGCGTGGACACTGGAAATGCAGCGATCGCTTCATTCAATCCATCCCGTGGCGGTATCCGCCTTCTCGTGTTCCATTGATTAGCAAAACGCAAATCGGGATTGAACGCAAGCGGAATTTCTGCAATATTGATTGAACAGCCATTCAATAAAATGACAATTTACCGATTAATATCATGCTATTGAGTGGCTTTTATCGTCATATTTAATGGGAGATTTCGTGATGGCTGCGAAACGCGATCTGGCAGATATGCACAATGAAGGGGCCGACGAAATCTCTGAAATCGCCGCGCGGCATCTCGTTCAGCCCTGGCCGGTTGCCGGCAGCATCGGAGCCGAGCACCGCGGCGCGATCGAGAGCGGCGAGGGGATCTATGTGACGGATGGCGAAGGGCGCCGGCTGATCGACGGCCCGGCCGGCATGTGGTGCGTCAATGTCGGCCATCGCCGGGCGGAACTCGCTGAGGTGCTGCACGACCAGGCGCTGGCGCTTTCCTACAATTCGCCCTGGTACACGACGAGCACGCCCTCGGTGAAACTTGCCGAAAGGCTTGCCGGCCACGCGCCCAGCGATCTCGGCCATGTGTTCTATACGACCGGCGGGTCCTCGGCGGTCGAGACGGCGCTGCGGTTCATGCAGTTCATGAACAATGTGCGCGGCCGCCCGGAAAAGAAGCTGATCGTTTCGCGTCAGGGCGGCTATCACGGCTCGACCTATCTTTCGGCCTCGCTCAACGGCCGCCCGCGCGATCATGACTGGATGGACAGCGCCTCGGATCAGGTGATCAAGCTCACCTGTCCCAACCCGTTTCGCCGCCCGGCAGGCCAGTCCGAGGCCGAATTCTGCGATTTCCTCGTCGCCGAGTTCCGGGCCGTCATCGAAGCGCGCGGTGCCGAAAAGATTGGCGCCTTCATCGCCGAACCGGTCATGGCGTCCGGTGGCGTCATCGTGCCGCCGGCGGGTTATCTTCAGCGCATGCGGGCGCTCTGCACCGAAAACGACATCCTCTTCATCGCCGACGAGGTGGTGACGGCCTTCGGCCGCCTCGGCGAGGTCTTTGCCTCGAAGACCGTGTTTTCGATCGAGCCGGATATGATCACCTTCGCCAAGGGGGTCACTTCGGGTTATTTCCCACTTGGCGGCGTGATGATCTCGTCTCGGCTTCTCGAAGCGTTGCGCCAGTCGAACCATTCCGACGCGATGTTTGCCCACGGCCTGACCTATTCAAGCCACCCGATCGGCTGCGCCGTCGCGCTCAAGAATCTCGATATCCTCGAAGACGGGCTGCTCGATCATGCGCGCGCCATTTCCGGACACTTCCAGGGCGCGCTGAAGCGGCTCGAAGCGCTGCCGCTTGTCGGCGAGGTGCGCGGCGTGGGGCTGATGGCCTGCGTCGAATGCGTCGCCGATCGGGTCAGCAACAATCCGCTGACGCTCGATCTCGAGGTGGGAAAACGCATCGACCGGCATTGCCAGGAACTCGGGCTGCTGGTGCGGCCGCTGATCAACATGTGCGTGATGTCGCCGCCGCTGACGATCACCACCGGCCAGATCGACGACATGGCCGAGATCCTCAACGTCAGCATTCGCCGGACGATGGACGAACTCGTGCGCGAAGGGCTCTGGAAGGGCTGAACGGGCGGGCGTCGTAAACCCATCCCAGAATTGCCTCGGCCCTGCCAGCATTCCCCGGCAGGGTCGATTTCAGGGGCCGGATCAACTCCGGCCCTTCTTTTTGTCTCCGCCTAGCCCTTCGCCAGCGTGGCGTTGACGGCGGCCATCTCCTCCTCGCGCGGCGCCTGTTCGAGCGTCATGACCGGTAGCACGGCGCGCAGGTGGTCATGGTGCGTGCGCACGCCATATTCGAGGTCGGAAAGATAGAAGCCGCCGAAGGCTTTCGACGTCATCGATTCGTTCGACCAGATCGTCAGCTGCACATCCTCGGACTGGGTGTCGCGGTCGATGCGGAAGGCGAGGTAGCGGGCGAGCCGCTGCTGACGTGTCTCATCAGGGTAGCGATAGATCGCGCCGCGCAAGAGCGTCTCGCCGGTCGACAGCGGAAATTCCTGGTAGAACTGCACGCTTTCCGGCGTCACCGCGATGACGGCGTTCGGAAACAGGCCGAAATAGATCCAGGCCTTGCGCAGCCGTTCGGGCAGATGGGTGGCTTCCGGTGCGACCTTAACATACTGACGGACACTCCAGCGCCGGCCCGCATGCGGGTTGTAGGTGGCAAAGGACCGGCAAAGGCCGTTGACGAAGGGCTCGTCGTAGTAGGTCGAGCCGTAAAGGTCCTGCAGCGCCGGGTGGGCCATGGCGACATGGTAGCCTTCGTTGTCGACGTCGCGCACGGACTTCCAGTTGACCGGGCTGTCCTGCGTCCAGATGCCATGGGTCGGCACCATCGCTTCGGTCCCGTACTGCCCGAGTTCGTCGGCAAAGGGCTGCATGAGCTCGGCGACGGACGGCTGCGGACCGGGGCGAAAACGGATGAAGACGAAGCCCATCCAGACTTCGAGCTCGAGCGGGATCAGCCCGAAGGCGTGCTTGTCGAGCGGTGGGAAGGAGCGGGGGCGCGCCGCACCGCGCAGTGTTCCGTCGAGATTGTAGACCCAGCCGTGAAACGGACAGACCAGCGCATTGCGGCAGGTGCCTTTGTCGTCTGCCACGACCCGAGAGCCGCGGTGTCGGCAGATGTTGTGGAAGCCGCGGATCGCGCCATCCTGGCCACGCAGGATCAGCGCCCGTTCGCCGACCACGTCCATGGTGACGTAGTTTCCCGGTTCTGGAACGTCGGAGACGTGACAGGCGATCTGCCAATGCTGCCTGAAGACATGTTCCTTCTCCAGCTCCAGCAGGGCATCGCTGTGATAGCACCATCCGGGCAGCCCGCGGCGATCCCAGTCGTTTGGAACGGAAATGTCGCGAACCAGCTCGTTCATCATGCTCTCCATTTTTGCTGAACGTTCATTCAATATAGCGAGATTTTTGACCAAAGGGAAGACTGGAGAACTCGCAGCGAAGGCGTGTCCGTGCGCCGATGGCAGCCCGGCTGGCCATGCAAACGCCTGCGTGGGCTGGTCGTTGCGGCGGACGAGGCGGCAGGCGCTTGCTCAGCCCTGGGCGCGGCACGCCCCTGGGGCCGGTCGCTGCGGGGGGGGGGGGGGGGCGGGTTGGGTCCTGGTGAAGGCATGGCGCGCGATGGGCCGCGGCCCTTGTTGGCGAAATGGCGCGTTACTATAGAAGAGCAGAACCGATCGGCGGTCACCGCGATGGAAGGACAGTTTTGATGGTCGCAAGCATTCGTCCTGTACCTCTTGAAAAGGCCTATCGCCTGCTGAACCACGGTCCGACGGTTCTGGTCTCTGCCCGCCACGACGGCGTCGAGGACGTGATGGCGGCGGCCTGGGCTTGCGCGCTCGACTATGATCCGCCGAAGCTGACGGTCGTTCTGGACAGCGCCACGCGCACGCGCGGCCTTGTCGAAGGGGCGGGAACGTTCGTCATCCAGGTTCCGACCGCAGTTCAGGCGACGCTGACGCACGCGGTAGGCACGACAAGCCTCAACGACGAGCCGGACAAGCTCGGCAAGGCTGGCGTCGAGCTTTTCGACATGGCCGGCCATGACCTGCCTTTCGTTGCCGGCTGCTCCGCCTGGCTCGTGTGCCGGATGATCCCCGAGCAATCCATTCAAAGCCGCTATGACCTTTTCGTTGCCGAAGTGGTTGCCGCCTGGGCCGACGATCGCGTCTTCCGCGACGGACGCTGGGTTTCGAAGATGCCGATCCGGCACTGCGCAGCCTAGACTATGTCGCCGGCGGGCATTTCTATGCCATCGGCGAAGCGATCGACGTAGCCACGAAGTAGCCTGCCTTCGATCGACCTCTCGGCACGCCTTCGAGAACGCATTTGACAACTCATACCCAAATGGCTATGCATTATCTCATAGTCATTTGGGTATGAGATATGTCGGAACGACAGGACGCGATGTTCAGGGCGCTGGCCGATCCCACCCGGCGCGGGCTCTTCGAGCGCCTGTGCCGGAAGGGGGATACAACGGTCGTCGGACTGCTGGCGGAGGCTGGCGTTTCGCAGCCGGTGGTCTCCAAGCATCTCAAGATCCTGAAATCCGCGGGGCTCGTGCACGATCGACAGCAGGGCCGCTACACCTACTACAGTGCCAAACGCGAAGCGCTTTCCACTCTGGTCGACTGGACGACCGAAATGGCCGGATTCTGGCAGGACCGCTTCGACGATCTCGATGACCTTTTGAAGAGAATGGATCAATGACCGAAACAATGGAAACAGCACGCTCCGTCGTCGTCGAACGCGAATTTTCGCATGCGCCGGAGAAAATCTGGCGCGCACTGACCCAACCGCATCTGATCGCCGAATGGCTGATGCGCAACGATTTCGTGCCTGAAGTCGGCCGCCGGTTCACGTTGTCGGCCGATTGGGGGCATGTCGACTGTCAGGTCGAGACGATCGAGAAGGATCGCGCGCTGGCCTATCGCTGGGACACCAAGGATCTCTCGAGCGTCGTTACCTGGACGCTCATTCCGACGGCCGGCGGGACCAGCCTGCGCATGGAGCAGCGCGGCTTCAAGGCGGACCAGAAGTCCTACTATCAGGGGGCAACCGTCGGATGGCGGCGCTTCATCGACCAGCTTTCCGAGGTCGTCGCAAGGCTCGACTGATCAGCGCCTGGCTTCAGGACCGTTTCTCACACAACGGGGTGCAACAATGACCTCTCTTATCCGGACGATCCATCGCTGGACGTCGCTGATTTTCTCGCTCGCCGTTGCGGCGATCTTCGCAGGCATGGCCCTGACGACGCTGCCCGAATGGGTCTATCTGACGCCGCTGCCGCCTTTGGCCGTGCTTGTGCCGACCGGCCTCTATCTCTTTGCGCTTCCCTATATGGGAAAGCAGCGGGGCAGGGCTCAGGCGGCCGGGTAACCGGCGTCGGCAGAAAGCTAATCAGCGAGAATGGCGGGATTGGCGAAGCGCCGGCGATACTCAGCCGGCGTAACGCCGACATGCCGGACGAAGGCGCGGCGCAGCGTATCGGCATCGGCAAAGCCGCAGCGGGCGGCGACCTGCTTGGGCGCTGCATTTTCCCCTTCGAGAAGTTGGCGTGCGGCGTTGATGCGCGCCTCCTCGACCCATGTTGCCGGCGTGATCCCGACTTCGCTGCGAAACAGCCGGGAGAAATGGCGCGGGCTGATCTCCATCCGCTGCGCGAGGTTTGCGACGCTGTGATCAAGGGCCGGATGGGCCGCCACCCAGCGCTGAAGCGCCTGAAGTGCCGAGCGACCGGCCGGCACGGCCTGGCCCTTGCGGCTGAACTGCATCTGCCCGCCGGGACGCCTGAAGAACATCACCAACTGGCTTGCGACCCGCATGGCGATCTCGTGGCCGAGATCTTCCTCGACCAGCGCGAGCGCAAGATCGAGCCCGGCGGTGACGCCGGCCGCCGTGCGCAACGGTCCATCGCTGACATGGATTGCATCCGCCTCGACGGTCACTTCGGGAAAGCGCCGTGCGAGCTCTGCGGCCACGGACCAGTGGGTGGTCACGCGTCTTCCTTCAAGCAGGCCTGCGGCGGCGAGAAAGAAGGCGCCGCTGCAGACCGATCCGACGCGCCGGACCGTGGGCGCCCGCTGTCGCAGCCACCCGAGCACGGCCTCGTTCGCCGGAACCACCGCTGCATTGGGACACCCGGCGACAAGCAGAGTGTCGATCGGATCGACAAAGTCGCGATCGATGACGCGGTCCGGCATCAGCCGGATGCCTGACGAACTGCGGAGCGGTCCCGGCTCAGCGGTGGCGACGAGGAGACAATAGGCCGCGCGGCCGACTTGCGCATTCGCTTCCGCAAAGACATCGAGCGGGCCCGATACGTCGAGAAGCTGCACGCCCGGCGGTGCCACCATTACGACCGTTCTCGTCTTCGCCTGCATCTGCGTCCGCCTCGATCCGGCATTGTCCGTTTTTGACGTGTCACGTCGATTGCAGCCAGTCTAGGCGATTTCTAACCTGTTGGCGAGATGAGAACACAGGAGAAAGCAATGCCGTTTATCGCCGTAGACGCCGCCATTCCCGACAGCAAGCTGACCAAGGCAATCACCGAGTATATCCGCGATACCGAGACCGAACTGCTCTTCAACCACTCGAGCCGCGTCTACCATTTCGGCGCACTTGCAGGCATCCATCGTGGCCTGACCTTCGACCGGGAGCTACTTTATGCCGGTGCGATGTTTCATGACATCGGTCTGATGCCGAGCCACAGCAGCAAGCATGAACGCTTCGAAGTCGACGGTGCCCATGCCGCCCGCGATTTCCTGCGAAGCCACGGCATATCGGAGAACGACGCCTACACGGTCTGGACGGCGATTGCCCTGCACACGACACCGGGCGTGCCCGAACACATGCATCCGGTCGTGGCGCTCGTGACCGCCGGCGTCGAGATGGACGTGCTGGGGCTCACCTACAGGCAATATTCCGATGCCGAACGCGAGGCGGTGGTCAGCGCCTTCCCGCGTACACCCGACTTCAAGGAGGATATTATCCAGGCCTTCTATGACGGCATCCGGCACAAGCCGAACACCACCTTCGGCAACGTCAAGGCCGATGTCATCGCCGACAAGGAACCGCACTTCCATCGCGGCAATTTCTGCAGCGTCATTCGCTGCTCACACTGGCATGGCTGACGCGCAGTTGGCGGGAGGGCCTGCCGCGCAGCGCGCGGTAAACCCTCGGGCACTGCCTACTCCAAAAGGCAATCGATCAACGCGCGCGTCGCTGCCGAGAGGTTGCGGTGCGGCGGATAGATGAGGGAGAAGGGCCGCGAGCGGCCACCGAACTCCGGCAGGAGCTCGACCAGACTGCCGCGCGCCAGGCGCTCGCGCACGACAAAATCATAGGTCTGGCAAATACCGAGCCCGGCTTCCGTCAGGGACACGGTACCGAGTACATCGTCCGCCACCCGGATCGGTCCATGGGGCATCCAGTCGAGATACGCTCCGTCGACGCGAAACAGCCACGGTGCCGGACGGCCGGTGCTGGGCATGATGAAGGGCAGGCACGTGTGCGCCGCGAGCTCCTCGAGCGAACCCGGCATTCCGCGTCGCGCGATGTAACCGGGAGAGGCGACTAACCGCAGCGGCGCATCCCCGAGCTTCCTGCCGATCATCCCGCTGTCGGGCAATTGGCCGAGGCGGATGGCGAGGTCGTAACCTTCGGCGACGAGATCGACGTTGCGGTTGGCGATCGACAGTTCGACGGCAACCGACGGATGTTTGAGCGCGAAGCGCGTCAGTTTCTCCGGCAGCTGGTAGTGGCCATAGGTCGTGGACGCGCTGAGCCGCACCCGACCGGCAACGGCGCCTTCGCCCTGAACGGCGCGTTCGGCCTGTTCGATTGTCTCGAACGCCGCGCGGACCTGATCGAGATAGATGCGCCCTGCCTCCGTCAGGCTGATGCGCCGCGTCGTCCGTCTTACCAGCTGGGTGCCCAATTTCGTTTCCAGCCGGGTGATCGCCCGGCTCAGCACGGAAGGCGTGGTCGCCAGCGCGACCGCTCCTGATGTCATCGAGCCCTTGTCGATGACCGTGATGAAGGCCTCGACGTCGGCGAGGTGATCGAAGCAAGGGCGATGGCGGCAAGCCAACCGGCTTCTATCTCGGCGAAGTCACCCATCCGCTCGCCGTGCTCGAAGCGGCTGGGGCAACCGTCGAGTTCGCCTCGATCAAGGGCGGGGAACCGCCGGTCGACGGGCTCGATCTCGAAGACAAGACCAATGCCCGCTACTGGAACGACGAAACGTTCCGCGCCGCGATCCGCACGACGGCGAAGCTCGAGGATGTCGAGGCTTGGCGCTACGCAGCCGTTTTCTTTGCCGGTGGCCATGGCGCCATGTGGGACCTGCCCGAAAGCGCTGCGGTTGACCGCGTCACACGTGAGATTTTCGAAGCCGGCGGTGCGGTCGCTGCCGTTTGTCACGGCCCGGCGGCGCTGGTGAATGTCAGACTGTCGGATGGCAGCTATCTGGTGGCCGGCCGCAATGTCAGCGCCTTTACCGACGCCGAGGAACGTGCCGTGGGGCTCGACCAGACGGTGCCGTTCTTGCTTGCGAGCACGCTCGTCGCGCGGGGCGCGACACATCATCCGGCCACGGACTGGACGTCAAAGGTGGTGGTCGACGGCCGGCTGATTACAGGCCAGAACCCGCAGTCGGCAACCGCTGTCGGGGAAGCGCTGCGTGACGTCCTTGCCGCCTGAGCTTTGGCCGCGTGCCGGCACGAAACCAGTGGCTTGCAGCCGGCGATGCATCGCTGGCCGCAAGCCCGAATATGACAGGCAGACGGCGACAAACGGTCAGCCGCGTCGCGCCCGCTCGATCGCAGCGACGTCGATCTTGCCCATGTCCATCATGGCTTCGAAGGCGCGCTTTGCCTCGGCCCCGCCGGCGGCCATCGCTTCCGTCAGCACACGGGGGGTGATCTGCCAGGAAATGCCCCACTTGTCCTTGCACCAGCCACAGGCACTTTCTTTTCCGCCGTTTCCGACGATGGCGTTCCAGTAGCGATCGGTTTCTTCCTGGTCGTCCGTGGCGATCTGGAACGAGAAAGCCTCGCTGTGCTTGAACATCGGCCCGCCATTGAGGCCGAGGCAGGGAATACCGGCAACGATGAAGTCGACCGTCAGCACGTCGCCTTCCTTGCCGGACGGATAGTCACTCGGCGCCCGATGCACGGCAAGGACTTTGCTGTCGGGAAAGACCTCGGCGTAGAAGCGGGCGGCGGCTTCGGCGTCCTTGTCGTACCAGACGCAAATCGTGTTCTTTGCCATTGCGGGTTCCTTTCGCTTTGGAGCCGTCCGGCTCCGTTCGCCCAACCTGACCTGCGCAGATAGGTCGGAAATCCCATTTCTCCACCCCCAATTGACGCCATTCGGCGGGCGGGTCGCCCGGGGCCCCGGATGAAATGCCAATCGTTCACCGTGAAGTGCGGTTGGAATTTCAACCGACGATACCTAACTGTGCCGCTTGCAGACCCGCGCCCAGGGCGCACATATTCAGAGGATACACATGATGCAATTGGATGGATCTGTCGCGGTGATCACCGGAGCCGGCCGCGGTCTCGGGGCGGCGTTGGCCTATGTCCTCGCCAAAGCGGGATGCGACCTTGTCCTTTGCGGGCGCAGTGCAAAGGCGCTCGGCGACGTCGCAGACGCGATCACCGGCAAGCTTGGCCGGCAGGTGCAGACCATCGCGCTGGATCTGGCGGACGCCCAAAGCGTTTCCGGGGCCATCGACAGCATCAAGGCCGCCAATCCCCGCATCGACATCCTCGTCAACAACGGCGCGATGTGGCTTGAAGACACGGGCGAAGACCATGAGGTCGCCGAGGTGCTTGGCGTCATCAACGCCGCCGTCACCGGGACCTTCCTGTTCACCCAGGGATTGATGCCTCTGCTGAACCGTTCCTCTCGCCCGGATATCGTCACCATCGGGTCGATCAGCGGGCTGCCGAACGCAGCACTTCAGACCGCGTCCGTGCCGTTCTATGCCGCCAAGAGAGCGCAGGCGGCGCTCGCGGACGGTCTTCGCCAGAAGCTCTCCGGCACGCCAGTGCGCTCGCTGGCCGTGCATCCGCCCTATCTCGACGACGTCTCGCCGCTCGATGCCGCATGGGATGCCGCGGGCGAACGGCAAAAGGGCGAGGCGGCAACCAACCGGGACATCGCAGAGGCCGTGCTGTTTGCCCTGACGCGGCCGCGGCACGTGACGTTGTCGATCACGGTCGACGCGGACGAAGGCGGCCTCTTCCCCGCATCCGCCGTTTAGCCCGCCCGCCCGGGCTGTTGCGTCAGCGCGGCGCCGACAATGACCCATCGTCTGCAGACATAGACGATGGGTCTATATTTCACGGACTACAGAGCCAACGTCCACGTCGATATATCCATGACATCAACAATGGAGAAACGACATGCACAGCATCTCTGAACCGATCTTCACCTCGGGCTTTCCGCTCGGCAGCTCGGCTGGCCTCGTCACCGCCTTCGAATGGCTCGGCCAGCCCTATCGCCTGACCCGGGTCGACATGCTCGGCGACATGCGCACCGACGCCTATGCGCGGTTCAACGGCCGGGTGGAAACACCTGTCCTGGTCAGCGACGAAGGGCACGTCTTGACCGAGACGATGGCCATCGCGCTGTGGCTCGAGGCGCGCGATCACGAGCGCCGCATCAGTTTCGCTCCCGGCAGCGTCGAAGCGGACCGGATGCATCAGTTTATCGCCTTCCTCAACACCGGCTTCACCGGCGCGTTCTTTTCGATGTGGGTGGCCCTGGAAGCGGAAGGGGCCAGCGAGGACTATCGTGAAACGCTGCGCGCCTTCGGCCGCGAATTTGTCGCCAAGCGCCATGAGCAGCTTGAGGCGATGATGGGCGAAAGCGCCTATCTCATGGGCGACCGTCCGACGCTTGCCGATGCGGTTTTTGCCGGCGTCGCCCGCTGGGTCGATTTTCACGAGGCGATCGATCCCAAGGACTACGCACGCGACTATCCACGCATCAATGCCCTGCGTCGGCGCATCGAGGCCGACCCGGCGTTCCGCTTTGCGCTGGCAATCGAGGATGGCGAGCCCGCCAAGGGCAGCGGCGCGATGAAAGGCCTCGTCCCGCTGAACGACGTGCTGAAGATGACGGGCGCGCTCGGAGCGTGACCTAAAAAAGAAAGGCGCACCGACGAACGCGGTGCGCCTCCTCAAATGCCTGCCGCCACGAGGCGGCCTGAGCCCTCTGTCACGCACTTCCGCACGGAAAACCGTTACACACGGTTCCTGGAATTGCCTCAGACCTCGAAGACGTCCGCAAACGATTCCGGGAAGCTCTGGCGGGCAACCTTCTCGTTGATGATGAGCATCGCCTCATAGGACACGGGATCGAAATCCTTGTCGACCGGCAGCACCTCGCGTCCGAACAGCAGGTTCAGCCGGGCGGCATCGAGATTGCCGCGCTCGAAGGGTTCGGCGCCGAAATGATGCCAGAGGGCGTGGAGGAAGGCCGCGTCGATGCGGTGCGCCCCTGAGCCTGGCCGGGCATGACGGGGCAACGCCTTGATCGGCGTTGCCCCCTTGGGATTGGCCCGACGGATGACGAACTGGATGCCCGTGCCCGGCATGGCGTAGGGAAAACCCCGGTGTTTCGTCATATCAGCCAACTTGGCCATTCCGTTCTCCTTACGCGGTCTGCTTCTCGACGATCTTGTCCTCAGTCTTCGTGTCGAAGTCGGAGGCGTCGTGCCGCTCATGCAATTGTTCTGATGGATCGCCGCTCAGCCGGTTGACCATGCGGCCGCGCTTGACGGCCGGCCGGGCAGCGATTTCAGCCGTCCAGCGCTGGACGTGCTCGTAGCTTTGTACCTCAAGGAAGGTGCCGGCGTCACCATAGGCCTGGCCAAGTGCCAGATTGCCATACCACGGCCAGGTGGCCATGTCGGCGATCGTGTATTCGCTGCCGGCCAGGTAACGGTTGTTGGCGAGGTGGCGATCCAGCACGTCGAGCTGGCGCTTCACTTCCATGGCGTAACGGTCGATGGCGTATTTGATCTTCATCGGCGCATAGGCGTAGAAATGGCCGAAGCCGCCGCCGAGGAACGGTGCCGAACCCATCTGCCAGAACAGCCAGTTGAAGGTCTCGGTACGGGCGCGAAGCTCGCTCGGCAGGAAGGCGCCGAATTTTTCAGCCAGATAAAGCAGGATGGACGCCGATTCGAAGACGCGGACCGGCGCGCCGCCGCCCTTGGGCGCGTGGTCTGACAACGCCGGGATCTTGGAGTTCGGATTGACGTCGACGAAGCCGGAGCCGAACTGGTCGCCATCGCCGATGCGGATCGGCCAGGCATCGTACTCGGCGTCCTTATGGCCGGCAGCCAGGAGCTCTTCGAGCAGGATCGTGACCTTCACGCCGTTCGGCGTCGCCAGCGAATAAAGCTGCAGCGGGTGCTTGCCGACCGGCAGATCCTTGTCCTTGGTCGGGCCGGCGATCGGGCGGTTGATGCTGGCAAATGCGCCGCCATTGCTCGTGTCCCAGGTCCACACTTTTGGAACGTCGTAGCCAGCGGGAAAATTGTCAGCGGGGGACTTTTCGGTCATCAAATCTGTCCTTGTCTTGACGGATACGTCGAACGGTCGTGTTCGCCTTATATAGGAAGTTCATCAAGCCACCACATCACCCAGGCAGCGAGCACGGCCATTCTCAATGACGGGGTGCTGGAGGATTTTTTATCCGAGGCGGATGAGACCGGCGTCCGTCGCGACGAAGCCGCAGCTGCCGAAATAGAAATTTCGAAGGTGCGGATCGAAGTCGACATGCAGCCACTCGCATCCCGAAGCCTTGGCATGGGCCACCGCTTCTTCGACCAGGCGCGTGGCGTAGCCCTTCCGCCTCGATGGCGCAGCGACCATTGTGTCGAGCAGGAAAGCGTGAACGCCGCCGTCCCAGGCGACGTTGACGCAGCCGTCGAGCACGCCTGACCTTCGCATGCAGACCCAGCCGAGGCTGAAGCGGTTGACCTGGTTCCACCAGTCGTCGTCGCTCACGGCATGCTCGAAGCACGCGGCGTGCAAAGCGTTCAACTCCTTGTTTTCAAACGGTCCACGCCAGGCGAAGCGTGCATCGCACTCTTGCATTCTTACCCCCGCGGGTTGCGCGCCAATGGTCGGACAACGTCTCGGATTGTTACACGAAAAAAATCGCAACGGCGCACTTGATCTCGCAAACGGGAACGCCTATCTGCCGCCTAACCCGCTGGTCCGGGCCCCTCTGGCGAGAGCTTCGGCACTCTTGCGATGTCGGACCTTATTCCGACAACATGTGCCGATTGGGGACCCGTCTGTGGACTTTTCCTTCATGTCTGACGTGTGGCTGGGAACGCCACTGTGGCTGTGGGCGAGCTTTTTCGCCCTCGTGATCGCTATCCTGTCGTTCGACCTTGGTATTCTCCATAAGGAGAACAAGGAGATCAACGTTGCCGAAAGCGTCAAGCTTTCCGCCTTCTACATTGCGCTTGGCCTGAGTTTCGGCGGCTTCGTGTGGTGGTATCTCGGTGCCGAGTCCGGCCTTGCCTACATGACCGGCTTCGTCGTCGAAAAGACGCTCGCGCTCGACAACGTCTTCGTCATCGCGCTCATCTTCTCCTTCTTCGCTGTCCCGCGCATCTACCAGCACCGCGTGCTCTTCTGGGGTATCCTCGGAGTCATCGTGCTGCGTGCGATCATGATCGGCGTCGGCGCGACTCTGGTCGCAGAATTCTCCTGGGTTCTCTATATCTTCGCCGCCTTCCTCGTCTTCACCGGCATCAAGATGCTGGTGATGAAGGAAGCCGAGCCCGACGTTTCCGACAATGCGCTTGTCCGCTTCATGCGCAGCCGTTTCAACGTCACCGAAGAGCACCATGGCGAGCGCTTCTTCGTGAAGCTCGTCAACCCGAAGACCGGCAAGATGACCTGGTTCATCACGCCCCTCTTCATGGCCCTGGTCATGGTCGAGGTCGCTGACGTGATCTTCGCCGTCGACTCGGTACCGGCAATCTTTGCGATCACCACCGACCCGTTCATCGTCTACACGTCGAACATCTTCGCTATCCTCGGCCTGCGCGCGCTCTACTTCGCTCTTGCTGCGATGATCCACCGCTTCCGCTACCTGAAGCCCGCTCTTGCTGTCGTCCTGATCTTCATCGGTTCGAAGATCTTCGTCGCCGACCTGCTTGGCCTTGAAAAGTTCCCGGCTGCCCTCTCGCTGGGCGTCACCTTCGCGATCATCGCGGCGGGTGTGGTCTGGAGCCTGGTGAAGACGCGCGACGAGCAGCAGCCCGCATAACACCCTCCCCGGAGACATGACCTGAGAATGCGGCGGCCCAAACGGGCCGCCGTTTTCGTTTCGGCGTCGCGCGGGACCACGCGCCAGGACGCGGGTACGGTCGCTACCCGATGATCGCCTTCGGCTCGAGGAAGGCTTCGAGCCCGAACGGACCGAACTCGCGCCCGATGCCGGAATGCTTGAAACCGCCGAACGGTGCCTGGGCGTCCGCCGGCGTTTCATTGATCACCACCCGCCCGGCCTCGAGCCGTCGGGCAACGGCGCGCAGGCGATCATGGTCGGCGCCGAGCACATAGGATTGCAACCCGTAGTCCGTGTCGTTGGCAAGGGCAATCGCATCGTCTTCGTCCTCATAGGCAAGGACGCTGAGCACCGGGCCGAAGATCTCCTCGCGCGCGATCCGCATGTCGTTGGTGACGCCGGAAAAAACGGTCGGTCGAACGAACCAGCCGCGCTCCAGTCCCTCCGGCCGGCCCTCGCCTCCGACCAAAATCGTCGCGCCCTCCTCGCTCCCAAGGCGGATATAGGACTGGACCCGCTCCCACTGCCTGGCGCTCACCATCGGACCGATATCGACGGCGGGATCGCTGGAGGGGCCGACCTTGAGTGCTGCGACGGCCTCTGCGAGACGCGCGGTGACTTCCGCGTATCGTCTTTTCGAAACCAGCAGCCGCGTTCCGGCAATGCAGGCCTGTCCGCTGTTGCGAAAGGCCGAGGCGAGAATGCGCGGCATGGCGTGATCAAGGTCCGCATCGTCGAGCAGGATCTGCGGTCCCTTGCCGCCGAGTTCGAGCGTCACGCGTTTGAAGGTCTCGGCGGCGCTGCGCAGGATCGTCCGTCCGGTCGTGGTCGAGCCGGTGAAGGTGATCTTGGCAATGCTCGGGTCCCGGCTGAGTTCAGCGCCGACGACGTGGCCGGTGCCGTTGACGACGTTGAGGGCACCGGGCGGCAGGCCGGCTTCGTGGATGGCTTCGAGCAGCGTCTGGGTCTGGATCGCGCTCATTTCCGACGGCTTGATCACGATCGTTGTTCCGGCGGCAATCGCGGTGGCGAGCTTGGTGCAGATGAAGCCGATATTGCTGTTCCAAGGCGTGATCGCGGCGGCCACCCCCACCGGCTCCATGATCACGTCGGCGTTGCCGATCCTGCGCGTGAAGGCATAGTCGGCCACCGTCCTTGCCGCCACGTCGAACACGTTCGACGCGTGGGGCACGGAGAAGGCCAGGAAGGACTGCGGCGCGCCGTATTCTGCGGACATGGCCGCGTGCAGCGCTTCGGATCTGGCGGCAACGGCATCCCGCAGCGCCTGCAGCATGGCCACACGCTCGGCCACCCCCGTGCGCCGCATGGCCGGGAAAGCCCTTTTGGCCGCCGCAACCGCGGTGTGAGCGTCCTCTTCGTCGCCGAGGCGGACCTCGCCGATCTTCTCCTCGGTCGCCGGATTGAAGAGGTCGAAGCGCTCGCTGCCGTGGGGCGTGGCAAAGACACCATCGACGTAAATCTGTTCAATATACTTCATCGTGCGGGTTCCTGTTGCGATGACAGGGATATGCATCCGGACGATCGTCAGGTTAAGATCATCAATCCTAGACAGCTTGATAAGGAAAATCGCGCAATGAAAGCCAGTCTGTCGGAACTGGAGGCGGTGACGGCGATCGCGCGGCTCGGCGGCTTTCGTGCCGCGGCGCGGGAACTTGGCGTTTCGTCGTCATCGTTGAGCCATGCGGTGCTGGCGCTGGAGGAACGGCTCGGCGTGCGCCTGTTTAACCGGACGACGCGGTCGGTGGCGCTGACGGCAGCGGGTGAGGCTTTCGTATCGGAGATCCTGCCGGCGCTCGCGGCCATCGAGGGCGCAGTCGAGCGCGTGGCGGAATCCCAGGCGCAGCCGTCCGGAACACTGAGGCTCAATACGTCGCCCGGAGCGGCAAGGATGGTGTTGCGGCCGCTGCTCGTCGAATATCTGCGGCGCCATCCACAGATGAGCCTGGAGGTTGCGACCGACAACGCGCTAGTCGATATCGTTGCGATGGGTTTCGACGCCGGCTTCCGGCTGGCCGAAGCGGTTCCGCCGGACATGATCGCCGTTCCGGTGTTCGACCAGTCGCAGATGGTGGTCGTGGGGTCGCCAGATTATTTCCGGAACAGAACGGTGCCGCGGCGGCCGGGTGACCTCCTGCAGCACGCCTGTATCCGCGCGCGCATGGCAAGCGGCCGGATCTACCACTGGGAGTTCAGCCGCCGCGGCGAAAGCGTCGAAATCGATGTGCCGGGTCCGCTCATCCTCGACGACAGCGATCTCATGCTCGAAGCGGCGCTCTCAGGCGTGGGACTGGCCTATCTGTCCGAACATGCGGTGCGCGAGCACGTCACGACCAGGCGGCTCCTGCAGGTGCTGGACGACTGGACACCGCCCTATGACGGCCTATGCCTCTATTTCCCGGGTCGCCGGCATGTGCCGGCCATGCTCAGGGCTTTGATCGATCTAGCGCGAGAGATGCGCTCTGGCCGCAGCCGCGCAGATGCCGGGGCTTCCGAGGTCCTGGCGTCCACCGGCACCGCAGCCGTGAAAAAATAACATGAGTATTAAAGACAAGTTTATTTCCGCGTGCTAAGAGATCGCCGCGTTCGTGGAGCCGACCGGCCGTCGATCGCGTCTCGGCGCGCAGCGCACATGGAGCTGGGCGCCAAACCGAGGTTGTTTTGATCGGATCCCCATGGTCGACATGGAAACGCGCCATCAGGTCTATTTCGCCAATCGTACCGCACTGGTCGCCTATGCGACGCGCATCGTCGGATCGCGCGAAACGGCCGAAGATATCGTGCAGGAGGCGTTCATCCGGTTTGCGCCGGCAAACACCAACGGCGCCTCCGCAGAGAAGTCGTCCGGCCTGTCACTCGCCTATCTTTACCGCATTGTCCGCAACCTTTCGCTCGATCTCATCAAAAGACGCAGGATCGAGACGCGGGACGGCGAGCCGCCTTACTGGTCGATGCCGATCGAAATGCCCACACCCGAGGACGTCGTTCTCGTGACCGACGAGATCCGCCGCGTATCCGACATTCTCGCCGATCTTCCGCAAGAGGTCAGGGTCGCTCTCGAAATGCACCGCTTCGGCGGCTACACGCTCGAGGAGGTCGCAGCCCATCTCGACATCTCCGTGGCGACCGCGCATCGCCACGTGCGCACCGCCATGATGCGCGTTGCGACAACTCTGGCGAGAGATGCCTCCTAAAAATTAGGGGGCAGGTGAAAAAAAATCCTGCGCTATTCGTCTTTGTGACAAACCATGCGTATCCGTACCTCTTTCGCCGACCACGCAACCATCAGGCCGCACTTTGACCAAGGACAACCACATTCCCGAAGCGTTGCTTGAAGAGGCGATGGACTGGTTCCTCGAGCTGAAGGCACGCCCGAACTGTCGGGATACGCAGGCGGCGTTCCAGGCCTGGCTCGGACGGTCCGACCTGCATGCCCGTTCCTGGGAGGCGGCGCTGAAGACGTGGCAACTGCTGGGCGAGGTGCCTCCGGTTCACGAGGATCTCTGGCGCGGCGCAAGACCGCCGGCCGCGCATCAGCCGTCGAGCCGCCGGGCGCACAGGACGGCCAGCGGCCGGGCGGCCAGGAGCTTGGCCATTGGTGCGACGGTTGTGGCGCTTGCGGCCTGCCTTGTCGTTTTGGTCTCGCTTCCTTCGCTCCTGGTCTGGTGGCAAGCAGACCATGTGACCGGGACTGGGCAAAAAAGCACGATTGCGCTTGCGGACGGAACGATCATCGAATTGGCCGGCGGGAGCGCGATCGCGACGGAGATCGGCGCCAGCGTGCGGCATGTCAGGCTGTTGAAGGGCGAGGCCTTCTTCACGGTGGCGCGCGACCCCTCCCGTCCCTTCGTCGTCGATGCCGCCGGCGTCGAGGTCTCGGTCCTCGGAACCGCCTTCGACGTAGCGCTCGCGAGCACGGAAACGACGGTCGAGCTGGCGCACGGAACGGTGGCTGTGTCCTACAGCGGATCCGACCACAAGCAGAATTTCGAACTGGCGCCGGGCGAAACGGCAACCGTGGCGCATGCGACCGGGGCTGTGACCCGCAGCGCAATTGCGCCTGATGAAATCGGCGGGTGGCGGGACGGCAAGATGTTCGTCAACAATGTCACGGTTGCCGCCGCGGTCGAGCGCCTGCAGCGCTACCACGCCGCCTGGATCACCATCCCGCAATCGGGTCTAGCCGAGAAAAGGGTGACCGGCGTCTACGATTTGAGCGACCCAGATCACGCGCTCCAGGCGCTGGTGCAACCCTTTGGCGGCAGGGTTCACGCCGTGACGCCCTACGGCCGCGTTCTGACCCAGTTTTAATTTGAGTCAAAAAATCAGGAAAAATTCGCTGCCCGGTGAAAAAAAATCCGGAGGCGGTCGTCTTTGGTTGGAAACGCGGGCCCAAAGGCTCAGCGCAACACCGGGACGGGGGTACAATGAGTTCGCCGAAATGCCGCATGGGACAGCTTTCTTTCAACGCAGGCCACTGCCGCAAGGCACGGTGGCTGCTGGCGACGACGGCGATCGTCGGGGTGTCCTCCCTTGCCCTTGTACCTCGTTCGGCCGCCGCCCAGGAAACGACGGCGCGCACAAGCAGCGCCCGGACGTACAATATCCCGTCGCAGCCGCTTGCCGCCGCCTTGAACGCCTTCGCCCGGCAGTCCGGACTGCAGGTCACGCTGGCCGCAACGACCTCGCAAGGACTGCGTTCGACCGCCGTCAACGCAACGCTGGACCCTGACCAGGCGCTGGCGCGGATTCTCGCGGGCACCGGCATTCCCTTCAGGATCTCTGGCGGAACGGCCCTGGTCGGTTCGGCCGAACCGGCGGCTGGCGGCGCAGCTGTCGGCGTCCCCGGCGCCACGATGCTCGATCCGATCTCCTCCTTCGGGAGCAGCCAGCTCGGGCCCGGCGAAATCGTCATTTCGTCTGAAGACCTCAAACGCAAGAATCCGGCCAACATTGCCGACGTCTTCTCCGGTGAGCCCGGCATTTCGGTCGGCAGCTCGCTGCCGATGTCGCAGAAGGTTTATGTCCACGGGATCGAGGAGACCAGCCTTGCAGTCACGATGGACGGCGGCCGCCAGAACAACAAGGTCTTCCACCACAACGGCACCAACCTCATCGACCCCGGCCTGCTCAAGGCCGTTAACGTCGATGCCGGCGTCGCGCCGGCCGATGCCGGCCCGGGGGCGCTTGCCGGCGCGATCGCCTACGAGACGATTGACGCGCGCGACCTCCTCAATGGCGACGGCTTTGGCGGCTTTGTCACGTCGAGCTACAATTTCAACAGCGATACCGTGACGACAGGTATTTCCGCGTATGGCATGCGCGACGGGCTTGAGTTCCTCGGCTACTTCAATCTCGGTAACGGCAACGATTTCACCGCCGGCAACGGGCAGGACGTGGACGGCACCTCGACAGACGTGTTGGGCGGGCTTGGCAAGCTTGCCTACGAGTTCGACAGCGGCGACCGTTTCGAGATCAGCCACGACCGCATTCGCGACGACGCGCCGCGTCCGTTCCGCGCCAATGTCGGCTTTATCGACGGACGGCCGCCATGGGAACCGCGCGTGCGCGATTACATGCTCGACCGGCAGAACACGGTGTTTACCTACACCGACAGCACGCCGGAGGGCTGGTGGGATCCGACGCTGATGCTCGCCTACTCCAGGACAGAGGTCGAAATTCCGATCACTCTGCCGCCGCGCCTCGCCATTCCGCCCTATCCCGCCACCGGCACCACCAGCAGCTTCAACGGCAAGTTCGAGAACAAGTTTTCGTTCGACATCGGCAACGTGATTGCCGGCGTCGACTTTTACGACGACAAGGCTGACCTCGACGACATGTTCGATGCCAGCACCGAGAAGGCGCGCAATGTCGGCATCTATGCCCAGGCCCGGCTCGAGCCCTGGGAAAGGACGCGCCTCTCTTTCGGTGCGCGCGGCGACACGCAGCAGTTTACCGGGACGACCGGCGAAGAGTGGAACAATTCGGGCCTCAGCGGCAACGTCTCGGGTGAGTACGACCTCATCGAGGACCTGTTGATCGCCAAGGCGGGCTATTCGCACGTCTGGGCGGGCATTCCGCTCGCCGAAAACTTCATCATGAATCCCAACTGGAACTATGGCAGCGGTCCGAAGCCGGTGACGGCGGACAACTACATCCTGGGCCTGGAGGCGAACTACAACGACTTCACCGTCGAGGGTAGCGTCTTCCAGACCGATATCGATGACGCGCGCACGCCCCGCTACCGGGCCGACCTCGGGATCGAAGCGCATGACGTCCGTTCGCGCGGCTTCGAGATCGGCGCCGGCTACAGCTGGGGCGATGGTTTCTTCAAGGTGAAATATGCCAATATCGACGTCGAGATCGACGGGAAGCCTGCCGATTCCGATCTCGGCACCTATCTCGCCGCCCCGGCCGGCCAGATCATCACGCTGCAAGCGGTCCATACGCTGACGGACTGGGGCGTCACGTTCGGCGCCGACGCGGAAATCGCGCTCGACTATGACGACGTTGCCGACGGCAGCAAGCCCTTCGAGGGCTACCAGGTCTTCAACGCATTCGTCGAATACGTGCCGCCGGAACGACCCAACCTGTCGCTGCGCGCCGAACTGAAGAATATTTTCGATGAGACCTATTCGGACCGGGCGACCTACGGTCAGGAGTTCGGAACGGTGACGCCGCTCTATGAGCCCGGCCGTTCTTTCATCCTGACCGCCAAGGCGACGTTCTAGAGCGTGCATTGTGCGTTCGGATGAACGCACGGCGCTCTAGCCTGACGGTCCGCGACCGCGACGGCCGCCTCCTCCCGGTGGCCGTTGCCTCAACAAGCGGAGGCGGCTGCCCAAGGGCCGCCACGCAGCGAAAGCCGAAACAGGAGTTCCAGATGCAAGAAGCCACAACCCATTTTGCGACGGAAGACGGCCAGAAATACCTGACGCAGCTCTGCAAGCATTTTGCCCACAAGGTGGACGTCGAACAGGAGGGCGCCCGCGCCGAGCTCAGATTTTCCTGCGGCACCGGTTACCTGCACGCCACACCGGGCGGTTTGAGCATCCGCGCCCGCTCACCCGACGACGCCAACCTTACGGATACGAAATCGGTCATCGAGAGCCATCTTCTGCGCTTCGCATTCCGTGAGGAGCCGCGCCAGCTCGACTGGCAACCCGCCGGCTGAACAGACCACACCGAGACCAGTCCCGATACGAAAATTCGATGTGTTGGCCGAAAAGACCAACGCCATTGCACGGCTGCGCCCAGGGCCAAGCCGAGGATCACAGGATGCAAACGTCCAGGCAAATCGCAGAAATCGCAACGTTCCAGAGCTTCGCAAACTGCTATCTGCGCGAAGTGAACCCAGGCATCCGGGCCATGCATCGCAGCTTAGCCGGTGCATTTGATTGCATCGAGTGGTCGCTCCCTCGCCAGCACATGATCCTGCGTGCTGAAGTGACATCGTCGTCCCTTTGCGGCCCGCACCACTTCGGCAGGGTCTGGGGTCGGGGCGTCTCGGACGCAACATGGCGCCAGATCGAGCTGGTGTCGGCCCTCCATATCCTCATTCACGAATGCTACCGGCAGGTCGACGAGGCTCAGGCGGACACGCTGCGCGGCTTCGAGCTCGAACTTCTGATGCGCGTGCTCGAAAGCTACCAGCAAACGGCGCTCTACGTCGAAAGGGCGGGGGCCGGCTCGGCGGGGTCCGATCATTTCATCGAGGCGGAGCAGTCGCTCGTCTTCGGCCACTGGCAGCATCCGACGCCGAAAAGCCGGCAGGGCATGACCTACTGGCAGCAGGAGAGCTACGCGCCGGAACTGCGCGGCCAGTTCAAGCTGCACTATTTCGCGGCAAACGCCACCCATATCAGGCAGGCGTCGGCGCGCGACGTCGACGCCCACGCCATCGTGCGGTCGCTGGTTGGAGCGGATCTCGACGCGATTGCCCTTCGCGGCAATGAACAGCTGCTGCCGATGCATCCATTGCAGGCGGAGGCGCTGCTTCTCGCTCCCGAAATCGAGGCGCTGATCGGGCAGGGGGCCCTGCGCCACATCGGCCCGCTCGGGCCGACCTTCACCGCGACCTCGTCGGTGCGCACCGTCTATGCTGCCGACGCCGACTGGATGCTCAAGTTCTCGCTGCCCGTGCGCATCACCAATTCCGTGCGCCTCAACCGGCGCCAGGAACTGGAGGCGGGCGTTGCCATGGCCAAGCTGATCGACCGGATTGGGCTTGTCGAACGGTCCTCGAATTTCCGCATCATTCAGGATCCAGCCTATATCACGCTCGACCTGCCGGGGCGCAGCGAAAGCGGTTTCGAGGTCATCCTGCGCGAAAATCCGTTTGCCCGTGGGACCGGGCGTGGCGTCGTCACCGTCGCGGCCCTCACGGCCGATCCTCTGCCGGGCCAACCATCGAGGCTTAAGCGGCTCGTGCAGTTGGTTGCCACGCGCGATGGAGGCAGTCTCAACCAGGCGGCCATCGCCTGGTTGAGGCACTATCTCGATTGCGCCGTCGAACCGCTGATCCGACTTTACGACGACTTCGGCATAGCGCTCGAGGCGCACCAGCAAAACAGTCTGCTCGACGTCGACAACGGCTATCCCTCGATCAGCTACTACCGCGACAATCAGGGCTTCTATCTTTCGGAACGCTATCGCAGCCGGCTTGTCGGTTACGTACCCGAGACGCAGACGATCGCCTCGCTCTATTTCCCCGACAGCGAAATCCGCGATCGCTTCGCCTACTACCTGATCGTCAACCAGGTGTTCTCGGTGATCAGCCGCATGGGCCATGACGGGCTGTGCGAGGAAAGCGTGCTCTTACGCGAATTGCGCGTCCATCTCGAGCGCTACACCACCCAAATGACGGGAGCGGGACGCGATTTCGCGCGCCACGTGCTCGACCTGCCGACGATCGTCTCGAAGGCCAATCTGACGACGCGCCTCTATGACGTCGACGAGCTGCAATCCAATCACGCGCCGACGCTCTACCGCCCCGTGCCCAATCCGCTGCGGGCGCCCACCGTGCTGACATTGCCGAGGACCGACCATGCCATTGCCTCTTGATCTCAAGGGTCGGCCGGACGAGCGGGTGCTTCGGCAACTCGTCGCGGCCCTGCTTTACGAAGGCATTGTTCCCGCACTCCAGCGAAGCGTCGACGGAGAAACGGTGTTCTCATGGTCGCTTGGCGGCCGACAATTCCGCTGCCGCGGCGCCATTGGCCCCTTCGGACGCCTGCGGCTTGCCGCCGGCTCGGTAGAAATGCTGGATGATGCCGACAGCTGGATCGCGCCGGTGCTGGCGCCCCTGGTCGCAGCCCTGCCGGGCAACGGTCCAACCCGTGGCAAGCTGCTTGACGAGCTGACGCAGACCATCGCCTTCTGCCGCTGGAACGAGCGGCATCTGCCCGACAGGGCAAGGCGTGCAATGTCCTTCGCCGAACTCGAAGGCGCGCTTGACGAAGGTCATCCCTACCACCCTTGCTTCAAGGCGCGCACCGGGTTTTCCGTCAAGGATCACGCCGCTTTCGGTCCTGAGGTCGGCCATGCGTTCCAGCTCGTCTGGCTGCTGGTGGCGCGCAAGCATCTGGCCTGCGAAATATCAGGGGACGAGGACGCCTTCTGGCAGGCCGAGCTGGCAGACGCCTGGTCCGATCTGACCGCGGCGCGGCTGAAGCTGAATGCGCCGTCTGATGACTTTGGCCTCGTGCCGCTGCATCCCTGGCAATGGCGCGAGCTCGGCGACGCGCTCCGCGCGGGCTGGATCGCGGCCGGAGAGGCCCACTATCTCGGGCCCTTGGGCGACCGTTATACCGCGACGCAGTCGGTGCGCTCGCTGCTCAATCAGGACCGGCCGACGGCGGCAAGCGTCAAGCTGCCGCTCAACATCGTCAACACCTCGTCCCGGCGGACGCTGGATCCGCCGTCCGTCTGCACAGCGCCGGTCATCTCGCGCTGGATCGCGGACATCGTTGCAGGCGATCCCGCCTTTGGCGAACGCTATCCGCTTACCATCCTGAAGGAATATGCCGGCGTCATTGCCGATCGCGGCGGGTCGCTGGCCGGCCAGGTGGCCGCCATCTGGCGCGACAGTGCCGAAGCGACGCTCCTTGCCGGCGAGGCGGTTGTTCCCTTCAACGCGCTGATGATGGTGGAGGCGGACGGCCGCCCCTTCGCCGACGACTGGATCGCCCGTTTCGGCCTTATGCCGTGGATCAACCGGCTGATCGAGATCGCCGTCCTGCCCGTCTGGCACCTGCTCGTCCACCATGGCCTTGCCGTCGAGGCGCACGGGCAGAACATGCTTCTTGTCCATCGCGACGGCTGGCCGGTCAGACTCATCCTGCGCGACTTCCACGAGAGTATCGAGTTTTCGCCAGGCTTCCTGCGCGAGCCCGACAAGGCGCCGGATTTTGCGGCGCTGGATCCGGCCTACAAGGATGCCGAGCCCGACCAGTACTACTGGACTGACAATCTGGATTCGCTGCGCGAACTGGTGATGGACACGCTGTTCGTCTACAACCTGAGCGAAATCTCCCATCTGCTCGACCACGCCTATAACCTGCCGGAAGCGCTGTTCTGGCAGCGTGTCGATAGCGCGCTCGGCGCCTATGCGACCGAGCACAGCGCGGCGGAACGGCTGGCCAGGCTCGGCTGCGACCAACCCCAGATCCTTACCGAATCCCTGATGACGAGGAAGCTCCTCGCAGCCAAGCCGGAGTACCACCACACGGTGCCGAATGCGCTTGCCGCGGGTGCGCTTCAACGAAGGAGAAAGTCATGATCCGCATCGATGACAGGCTCTACGATGAGGCCTATTTCGACGACAAATCAACCCGGCTGGCCGCCGAGATCGGCCTTGGCGAACGCGACACCGGCCGCTACGCCGTCTGCTTTGCAGAAACGGTCGACTGGCTGGCGCTGTTTTTCGCCATCCGCAAGGCGGGAGCGAGCGTGCTGCCGATCCACCCGGGAACGCCCTATCCGGCCGCCCGCAAGCTCGCGCTCAATGCCGGCTGCGATCGGCTCTTCTACAACAGCCTGACGGCGGAAGTCCTCGAAGGCCCGGTCGCCTCGACCGAGGGAACGCTGTTGCAGATGAGTTCGGGAACGACGGGCGCGCCCAAGTGCATCGCGCGCAGCTGGCGCGAGATCGACGCCGAGATCGAAAGCTATGTCCGTACCTTCCGCGAGCCGGAGGATATGACGCCGGTCGTCGCCTGCCCGACCACCCATTCCTACGGGTTGATCTGCGGCATCCTGGTGGCGCTGAAACGGGGCCAGACGCCGCTCATCGTCAACACCGCCAATCCGAAATACCTGCTGAAGGTCCTGCGGGAAACCGAGCGGCCGCTGCTCTATTCGTCGCCGGCGATCCTCAACACGCTCGCACGGCTGCTGCCCGCGGGCGAGCAGATCCACGCGACGATGACGTCAGGCACGCTGCTTCCCGATCCCTGGTTTGCCGATATCCGCGCCAAGAGCCGGTTCATGTTCCAGCAGTACGGTTGCTCGGAATCCGGCTGCATCGCGATCAATCCCGATGTCACGGCCGCAGGCGACATGGGCTTCGTGCTGCCGCATCTGGTCGCGGCAACCGGTACCGGCGTCGAGGACGCCGGCGAGATCGTCGTTACCAATGCCGCAGGTGCTGCCATCCACACCCGCGACCTCGGCTATCGTCGCGCCGACGGCATGCTGGTGTTCGTCTCGCGGATGGACGACATGATCAATGTCTCCGGCCTCAATGTCTACCCGAAGGACGTCGAGGACGCCGCCATGGCGATGCCTGAAGTCACCGATGCGGTTGCCTTCCGCAAGGCCGACCGTTTCGCCGGCGAGCGTGTCGCGCTCATCTTCAGCGCCGAGGTTCCGATGGCGCCGCAGGCGGTGCGCGAATGGTTGAGCCGCCATCTCGCCGGCCACCAGCTGCCGATGGAAATCCTCCAGGTCGATGTCGTTCCACGGCAGGCGAACGGCAAGATCAGCCGTCGCGATGTCGCGGCGCGACACCTGGCGGGCGAATTCAACACACCGCTCAAGGGAGCCGCATCATGACCGAAAACGAAATCATTGCGGCGATCGAGACTGTTCTGACCGACAGGATGGGGCATGGGCACATGGACGGCTTTGGCGTCGATGCCCGTCTCAACGAGGACCTCTATCTCGACTCCGTGCTGATCCTCGAAATCTTCCTCAACCTCGAGCTCGAATACGGGCTTTCGGTGCCGGAAGAGGCGATCGCGAAACAGGAGATCGATACGGTCGCCGATCTCGTTGCGCTCTACTTGCCGAAGCAGACGGCGACCATCGTGCCCGCCTTTGCGCTCACCGGCGGGACGAGCGACGAAGGCGTGCACGGCGAGGCCTATTACGACATCAAGGTCCATTGCTTCGTCAGTTGCGTTTCGGACGGATTGAAACGCCAAGGCCTCGACCAGCGCCCGTTCTATTTCGGCGTCTGGGACGCGAAATTCGCGGTGAGCGACCGTTTCGAGCTTCTCTATCACGCGCCCGACATCAGCCAGGAGTTCTTCCGCAGCTGGTTCGAGCGGCTCTATGGCGTCTCGGTCGTCGAGTGGTACGAGCCCGAACGCACCAAGCTCGACAATCTCGCGGTGCTTTTCGGTCTGCTCAAGCAGCGCAGCGACACCGGCTCGGTCATGGTCATGCTCGACATGTTCCATCTGCCGGAGCGCGAGAACAAGTTCAACCAGAACCCTTTCCCGCACTATCTGATGCTGCAGGAGACGGCCGATCCCGAGACCTGGTTCGTGCACGATCCCGACTACCGCTGGGAGGGCGAGATCGCCCGGGAGAAGGTCATCAACGCCATCATGCAGCCGACGGTCGGCGGCGGTTATGTCTTTGACAATGCCGAGGCGCGCGCGCCCTATGCCGAAGACCTGAAGGCCTATTTCGAGGCCTGCTTCGTCAGGGACCGAAATCCGCTGGTCGATGCCGTGCGTGAGATCGTCACGGCCCATCTCGAAGGCAGAAATGGCGTGGCACTTGCGGATCTTGGCCCAGCGGTGCGCGAGCTGCCTGTTATCACCATCCGCAAATACGCCTACGAGCACGGTTTTGCCTTCTACTGGCGGGCGCTGAAGCTGCCGGCGGCCGAATTCGAGACGTGGTGCGGGGAGATCGAGGCGCTGGTCCAGACGTTGAAGACCCTGCACTACGCCGTCATGAAGCTCGCCCAGACCGGTGATCGGTCCCATGCAAAAGCCGTCTTTGAGCGTCTCGACGAAGCCGACCGGCTGGAAACGAAGCTCAAGGTCAAGCTCGCCGAGGTCTTCGACCTCTGGTGCGATCTTGCCATCCCTGCCGAAATTGCCCCCTTGAAGAGAGTTGCACGATGAGAGTTTCGCTCTGCACCATCACCTTCCGCCACCACCTGATCTCGCTCGACGAGATCGCCGCCTGGGCCGAGGCCAACGACTTCCAGGGGATCGAACTGTGGGGCGCGCATGCGCGCAACCTTGCACCCCGCGCCGACCGGAACGCCGAATGGCTAGACGGCTATGGCCTGTCCGTGCCGATGATCAGCGATTACCTGCCGCTCGACGGTGACGTCGAGGCGCTGAGGCACAAGGCGGTGGAGCTTTGCCGGCTTGCCCGCCGATGGCGCACCCGCAAGATCCGCACCTTTGCCGGAAGCCGCGGCAGCCTGGAGGTCAGCGCCGAGGAGCGGCAGCAGATCGTCGACCGGCTGAAGGAGATCTGCACCATCACCGCCAGCTACGGCATCCACCTGCTTGCCGAAACCCACCCGAAGACGCTGGCCGACACGGCAGCTTCGACGATGCGGCTGATCGAAGAGGTGGATCATCCCTCGTTCGCGATCAATTTCGATACGCTGCATGTGTGGGAAGGCGGCGATGATCCGGTTGCCGTTCACCGGACGATGAAGCCGCATGTCCGCCACTATCATCTCAAGAACATCGTCGGGCGCAGCGACCTTTCCGTGTTCGAGCCGGCCAATGTCTATGCCGCCGCCGGCAGCCGCCGCGGTATGACGCCTTTGTTCGAAGGGGTGGTCGACTACGAACGCTTCCTGGCGGAGATCGCCAGCGAGCCGTCGCTCGACGCGTCGCTTGAATGGTTCGGCAACGACTGCCACGAAACCCTGCGTCGCGACCGCCAGCAGGTCCGTCAGGTGGTTGGAGGGCCTGAACAGACCCGCCGCGCCGCGAGCCTCTAAAGTGTCCCGAGGGCTCGCCGACGGGGCGAGCCCTCGGTCGCTAGATCGTCTGAAGCCTGTAGATCTCGGTTTCTTCGGTTCGTCCGGCGAGGCAGTGCTTGCCCTGCTGGACGAGGTCGCTGCGGTCTTCAGCCACCAGCTCGAAGGTTTCGCCGCTCAGAAGGATCATCACCTCCTCGTCCGGTGCAACGGATTTGCCGAGTTGCTCCAGCCGGTTGCAGGCGTTCACGGTGTCGCCGACGATGGTGTAGGCCGATCGTCCGGTCATGCCGATATTGCCGGCGACGACCGGGCCCGAGTGGATGCCGATGCGGACCCTCAGCGGTTGGAGCCCCTGTCGGCGCCGCTCGGCATTGTCGTTGGCGACCGCCTGGGCAATGGCGCGTGCGGCACGGATCGCCCGGTCGGCATGGTCCTTCTGGACGTCGGGCGCGCCCCAGAACGCCATGACGCAATCGCCGATGAACTTGTCGATCGTTCCACCCTCGCTCTCGATGCAGTGGCCGAGCAGGTCGAAGTGGCTGTTGAGGAGCGCTGCGACGTCGCCTGCGCTGGTCTTCTCGGCCGTCGCGGTGAAGTCGACCACGTCGGTGAACATGATGGTGACGACGCGCTGGGTCGAGGCGAGGTCCTCGTTGCCGATGAGGTGGCGAACGAGTTTCTTCGGCACGTAGGTTTCGAGCCAACGCAGCCCGGTCAGCATCGTGTTGTAGGCCTTGGCCTGTTCGTCGAGTTCGGTGAACAGGCTGCCGGGAAGCGGGCGGAGTGCTGCAAAATCGAGCATGCCGACCGCCCGCACCTCGCGCGCCATGCTGGTGACCGGGCGAACGATCAGCCGTCCGACAATCCACGCGATGATGATCGCGACGAACAGGACGGCGAGACCGGCGATGCCGGCCCGCAGCAGATCCCAGACCGGTTTCTCCACCGATTCGATCGGAACCTCGACGCCGATGATCAGCGAGGCCGGAGCGTAGCCGTGGATTTCGCGCGTCAGGATTACCCGTCCGTCGTCTCCGAGCTTGACCGCGCGCACTTCCATGTCGCTATCGTCGAAGGTCTCGGGCGGCCCGTTCCACAAAGCGGCGAGAAAGGGATCGCCCAGTTCGTCGAGCTTCGGTAGCCGGTGTTCGGCCGACAGCAGCGGATGGCCCGAAGCCATCAGCGGATGGGCGAGCACCTGGTCGCGGCCATAGAGCACGAAAGGCGTCGTCCCGGGGTTGGTGACGGCGATCTGGCGCAGGAAGTCGGACATGGTGTCGACCGTGATCGTCGCCCGGAAAATGCCGGCGAACTCGCCCCCATGGCTTGCCGGCTGCTGCAGGTTTGCGACAGACGTGCGGATCGCCGGATCGGGAACGAAGTAGACCGGGCCCCAATGGGCGGTGCCGCTGCGCCGCGCCGCCTCGATTTCCGAACGCTCGTTGGCGCTCATGACCTTGTCTTCAAAGGAAAAGACGCCCTTCGGACCTTGCGTCACGCCGAGGATCTCGCCGTTCGGCCGGACGAACGAGAGCACGCGAACCTGCGGGGTCCCGGCGAGCGCCCCCGTCATCACGCGTTCGAGTTCGAGCCCATTTGCCGGATCGAGACGGCCTGCACCGACCTCGCGCGCCAGAAAGGCGAGCTGATCCTCCACCGGCGAAAAGCGGCTGCCGATCTGGGTCTGCACCGCCTCCAGCCCGAGATGCGCCGATTGCACCAGCAGGTCGCGCGTCGTTCCGGCCGACATGAACCAGACGACCGACAGGATGACGGCCGCGGTCAGGGCGACCAGCGCCGCCATCACGATCGCCAGTGTGCGCGACAGGCGTATGGTTCGGGTCCGTTTGTCGGCGTCAGCCGGCTTGGTGATCTGCACGCGCATGCCTCACGTTGCAGCAGGCGCTCGCAATTCGCGAAGCTCTGCAGGGAATGCTCCGTCTTCTAGTTGTTTGGGGCTTTTTTCCAAGCGCGTGCCGACCTTTTCGGTCCTGCGTCAATCTGCCTTTTGCAGCCGCTTGCTGATCGGCGCGAACTCGGGCGTGGCCTTGCGCGGCGTCGTGTCGCGTTGGTTGGCCTCCATCTGCTGCCAGTACTTCCATCCGACCTTCTTCGATCCCAGTTCGTAGTCCATGCCGTCCCAGGCGTCCTCGCGGAAGCTGTAGAAGGCCCAATGCAGATCGTCCTTGTCGAAAACGGTCAGCACATCCTCAAGATAGGCCTTGCATCCGGACCAGAGGCGCATGCAGCCGAACTCGCCGGCAACGAGACGATTGAGCGGCACGCCCTTGTCTTTCGCCCACTCTACGGGCGCTGCGAGATAGGTTTCGACCCGGCTTTTGTCCCAGGTCTCCTCGCCCTCGCCGAAGGGCACCTTGCCCGGATAGGCATAGGGCTTGTCGCGTTTCATGTTGGGCGCGCTGGTTGCGGCATAGGGCTCGTACATATGGAAGCTGTAGAGCACCCTCTGGTCCGAAAGGGCCGCAGGCCAATAGGAGAAGGCGTCGGCTGCCGCATACCAACCGGCATCGGCCATCACGGGCGTCGCCGGGTCGACCTCGCGGATGGCGGCGATCACCGTGTCGTAGAAGGCTCTGAGGTCGGACGCGCTGCCTGCCTTGCTTTCATACCAGGTCCGCATGGCCTGTGCGTCGGCATGTTCGGCAAGGCCGTTCTTCTTTTCAGGCGCGGGCTCGTTGACGATGTTGTAGGCGGCGATTGCCGGATGATCCTTCAGTTCACGCGCCAGATCCCGCCAGAAATTCGCGGCCTCTCCCCACCAGGCCTTGTCCCGCCAGAGCCGGCCGTCGAATTTGTTGCCGTTGTTCTGGGCCCAGCGCATGCCGGGCAGCGATAGCGGGGCGATGACGACCTTGAGGCCGGCCTTGTCGGCGCGGTCGAGCGTTTCGCGGAGCGTCTTCAGGTCTGACGCCGGTATACCTTCATACGTGTCGGCGTCGCCGATCAGATAGTCGCGTTTGGCCGGCTTCCACTTGTCGTAGGACAGCCGCACCCAGGTGGCACCGTAGGCGGAAAGCGCCTGGAAATAGGCATCATCCGGCGGCAGCCGGTTGAAGCTGTTGCCGCCGTGCTGCGGCCTGTCCCAGAAGGTCATGAGGTCGGCTGCACTGGCCTGGCCGGCGATGCTGAGGGCGAGGAGGGTGGAGGCAATCAGGCGCATGCGGTCGATCCTTCTGGAGTTTTCTGGCCTTCTGGAGTTTTCGGCCTTCTGGGGTTCCTGGCCTTGGCGGCTCTTCGTTTTGCGCGGCCAAACTAACGGCGGATCGTTTCACTGATGTTCCCTGGGGAACAGTTTCAGGGTCCGCGTGATTTTGTGAAATCCATCGGGGGGGATCGATGCCCGATCGGTTTCGTCCTTCGCGAGAAAAGGCTTCGCAGCGGATCGACCGATCCGCTGCGAAGCCCGCTTGCCTGGATATCTAAGCCATCAGTCGGAAAGTGCTGTCGCCGCCTTCTCGATCAGTTCGGCGACGGCGGCCGGCTGGGAGAGGAAGACCGCATGACTTGCCTTGACCTCGACCGTATCGCTACCGGCACGCTTGGCCATCGTCCGCATCAGATCCGGATGAATGGCGCGGTCTTCGGTCGCAATCAGCGCCCAGCTCTTTTTGTGTTTCCAGGCCGGTGTCGTGATCTTCGTCTCGAAGGCAGATTTTGCCGGGAGGACCTGGGAGTGGGCCATGAAGCGGGCTTCCCCCTCGGGAACGTCGGCGGCGAAGTCCGAGGCGAAGACCTTCGGATCGAGATAGAGATATCCGTCGTCTGTTGCCGCGATGCCCTTGGTTGCCGCCGGCGTTCTGGCCGCGAGGTCGAGCAGCGTCTCGCCGGCATCCGGCTGGAAGGCTGCGACATAGACGAGGCCGGCGACGGTTTCGGAAGTCCCGGCTTCGGTGACGATCATGCCGCCATAGCTGTGGCCAACGAGGACCGACGGGCCGTCCTGCAGGTCGAGGATGCGCTTGGTTGCCGCGACATCGTCGCCAAGCGAGGTCATCGGTGCTTGGACGACCGTGACGTTGAAGCCTTTGGTGGTCAAAAGGTCGAAGACCTTGCGCCAGCCCGAGCCGTCGGCGAGTGCTCCGTGCACGATGACGACATTCTTGACGGGTTCGGCCAGGGCATGCCCAAGCGGGGCCGCCGCCAAGGCAAAGAGAGTGGCAGCCAGGATTCTTATCGTTCTCATTCTTAGGTCCTTTCTTGAGAGCGGAGTGATTGTTCCCCGACAAGCGGCGTCTTCTTCAGGTGACGCTTCTGGATTTTGGAAGGCGCACGCATGCTCTGGCCGCGGGGCATGCGGCGCATGATGGTTCGTCTTCGGTGGTTCGGACGGCGATTGCCGAACTATGGAAAGAGGAGAGCCGATTGGCCGGCAGCCGTTCTCCGGCCTGCCGTCAGTGCCATTGCGGAGGCCGCGAGCGCGTTACGGTCAAGCCGGAAGTGGCGGTAGAGATCGCCGATCGTGCCGGTCTGGCCGAAATGTTCCACGCCGTGCGCGACGGTGCGGTGGCCGGCGACCGCACCGAGCCACGAAAGCGTTGCCGGATGGCCATCGAGCACTGTGACGATCGCGCAGTGGCCGGGCAGCGGATCGAGCAACCGCTCGATATGGCTTTTCGCACGGGGGTTGCCCCGGGCGCGTTCGCGCTGCGCAGCCGTCCAACCGGCATTGAGACGGTCAGCCGAGGTGACGGCGAGCACGCCGATGTCACGGCGGACCTCGCCTATAAGTCCGGCAGCGGCAATCGCCTCGTCCGCCACGGCACCCTGATAGGCAATGACGATATCGCAGTTGGGCCCTGGCTTGCGCAGCCAGTAAGCACCGTCGATCGCGCCCTGGCGAAAGTCGTCGTCGACCCGCTTCAGGGGTTGTTCCAGCGGCTTGGTCGTGAGCCTCAGATAGACCGAACCGCCGGTCTCGTCGCGCAGCCAGGTGCGCTCGTCCGGATCGTTGTCGCCATCGCGCTGCATGTAGTCGAAGGCCCATTCCATGATGACGGCGAGCTCATCGGCAAAGGCCGGTTCGAAGGCTGCCAGTCCATCCTGGCTGATCCCGATCAGCGGCGTGCCGATCGACTGGTGCGCACCGCCTTCGGGCGCAAGCGTCACGCCCGAGGGCGTGCCGACGATCATGAAGCGGGCATCCTGATAGCAGGCGTAGTTCAGCGCATCGAGGCCACGGCAGACGAAGGGGTCATAGACTGTGCCGATCGGGATCAGCCGTTTGCCGAAGAGCGAATGGCTGAGGCCGGCCGCACCGAGCAGCAGGAAGAGGTTCATCTCGGCAATGCCGAGTTCGACATGCTGGCCTTCCGGCGTGAACTCCCACTTTGCCGTCGAGGCGATGCGGTGCTCGATGAAGGCGTCGGCGAGCGGTTGGCGGGCAAAGAGCTTGCGCCGGTTGACCCAGGCGCCAAGGCTGGTGGTGCCTGTCACATCCGGCGACGTCGTGAGGATGCGTTCGGCGAGGTCCGATCTGCCCTTGGCGAGGTCGTCGAGGATCTTGCCGAAGGCCATCTGCGTGGAAATTTCGCGCTGCGTCTCAACCGCGATCGCGGGTACCTTCAGACGCTGGTCGGCGTGCCGGCGCGTGCCTTCGGCAAAGAAAGGAACCGCGGCGAGGAATGCCTTGAGCGCCTGGCGATCCGCCACACCGGCGAACGGCTCCCATTCCTCGCCGCGCGCGACACCCATATGCGCCTGCCATTCGGCGAACTGGGCCGTCGTCATCAGGCCACCGTGATTGTCCTTGTGGCCGGCGATCGGCGTGCTCCAGCCCTTGATCGTATAGGCAAGGAAGCAGGTCGGCCGGTCATGGTCGATCGCGGCGAACGTTTCGGCCATCGTCTCGACGCAGTTGCCACCGAGGTTTTCCATCAGCGCTGAAAGCTCGGCATCGCTGCGGCGATCGATCAGCGCCGAGACGTCGCCCTGGTCACCCAGATCGTCGGCAAGCCGCTTGCGCCAGACGGCACCGCCCATGAAGGTGAGCGCCGCATAATCCTGGTTGGAGCAGCGGTCGATCCAGTCGCGCAGCTTGCTCCCACCAGGCTCGGCGAAGGCCGCGCGCTGCAACACGCCGTACTTGACCCGCACCACGTCCCAGCCGAATGCGTCGAAGATTTTCTCGACGCGCTCGAACAGGCCTTCGCGCACGATCCCGTCGAGCGACTGCCTGTTATAGTCGATGATCCACCAGCAATTCCTGAGGTCGTTCTTCCAGCCCTCCTGCAGCGTCTCGTAGACGTTGCCTTCGTCAAGCTCGGCATCGCCGACGAGCGCCACCATGCGGCCAAGCTTGCCCTCGCCCCATTGTTTGGCGCGGACGAAGTCCTGGACGATCGAGGCGAGTGCCGTGATGCCGACGCCGAGACCGACCGAGCCGGTCGAAAAATCGACGTCGTCGACGTCCTTGGTCCGGCTCGGGTAGCTCTGCGCCCCGCCAAAGCCGCGAAAGTTCTCAAGTTTCTCGCGCGTCTGCCGGCCCATCAGATACTGCATCGCGTGAAAGACCGGTGCGGCATGCGGCTTCACCGCGACACGATCCTCCGGCCTGAGCGCCGAGAAATAGAGCGCCGTCATGATCGAGACGACCGAGGCGGAGCTTGCCTGGTGCCCGCCGATCTTGATGCCGTCGACCTTCGGCCGGACGTGGTTCGCATGATGGATCATCCAGTGGGAGAGCCAGAGCAGGCGCTTTTCGATGGTCTTCAGGTGGTTCGTGTCGGTCATCGCCAGGTTCCGATGGAGAAGGACGAAAGGTGACAGGGTGCGACCGGCGTTTCAGCCGTCCTTGTAGTAGTAGCTGTAGCCGTTGAGGGCTGGCGCGCCGCCGAGATGGGCGTAGAGAACGCGGGAGCCCTCGGGGAAGAAGCCCTTGCGGGTAAGGTCGATCATCCCCTGCATGGATTTGCCCTCATAGACGGGGTCGGTGATCATCGCCTCGGTGCGGGCCGCAAGCCGGATCGCTGCGTTGGTTTCTTCCGATGGTACGCCATAGGCGGGATAGGCGTAATCGGGATTGATGACGATCTCGTCTTCGCGGATCGTCCTGCCGAGGCGAACCAGTTCGGCCGTCGCATCGACGATCTTTCGAACCTGGGAGCGGGTCTCCTCAAGCGTGCCCGATGCATCGATGCCGATCACCCGATCGGCGCGGTCCTGCGCGGCAAAGCCGACGATCATGCCGCCCTGGGTGGAGCCGGTGACGACGCAGACGACGATGTAGTCGAAGGTGAAGCCAAGCTCCTTTTCCTGTGCCGCCACCTCTTCGGCGAAGCCGACGTAACCGAGTGCGCCATACTTGTGCACCGAGGCGCCGGCCGGGATCGGGTAGGGCTTGCCGCCGGCATCCTTCACCGACTGGATCGCATCCTCCCAGCTCTTGCGGATGCCGATGTCGAAACCGTCGTCGACGAGCCGGCTGTCGGCGCCCATCAGTCGCGTCATCAGGATGTTGCCGACGCGGTCGTAGACGGCGTCATAGTGCGGAACCCACTTTTCCTGGATGACGACGCACTTCATGCCGATCTTGGCGGCGGTCGCGGCAACCATGCGCGTGTGGTTCGACTGGACGCCGCCGATCGAGACCAGCGTATCGGCGCCCGAGGCGATCGCGTCGGGCACGATGTATTCGAGCTTCCTGAGCTTGTTGCCGCCCATGGCGAGACCGGAATTGCAGTCGTCGCGTTTGGCATAAATCTCGACCTTGCCGCCGAGTGCCTCGGTCAGCCGCGGCAGATGCTCGATCGGTGTCGGGCCGAAGGTGAGGGGATAGCGTTCGAACTTCTCAAGCAGTGACATTGATCCAGGCCTCCGTGTGAAAATTGTAGGCGAAGGATAGGTGAAGTCGCGTGAAAGGTGCTCTCTAAGTTGATATTCCTATTTCACCAAATCGAATAGAATTCCGATCTAGTTTCGCTTTTCTTCAATGCGGTGGATAAAAAATGAAAGATTCTTCCGATGAGGATTTTGACAGGATCGACCTCAAGATCCTGCGTGCCCTGCAATCCGAGGGACGGCTGACAAACGCAGACCTCGCCGAGCGGGTCAATGTCAGTCCTGCCACCTGTCATCGGCGAACGCAGAGGTTGTTCGAAGAGCGCTACATCACCGGCGTGAGGGCCGAGGTGGCGCCGGCGGCGGTTGGCCTTGGAGCTCTCGTGATGGTCGGTGTGGTGCTCGACCGCTCGACGCCTGAGAGTTTTGCGGCGTTTGAGGGCGCGGTGCTGGAAATGAAGGAAGTGCTCGACTGCAATCTCGTTGCCGGCGACTTCGACTATCTCCTGAAGATACGGGTTCGCGACATGGCGGACTTCAACAAGCTGCACGGCCAGAAGCTGATCGCGCTGCCGGGCGTGCGCCAAACGCGCACTTTCTTTGTGATGAAAGAGGTCAAGGAAAATGCGCGTCTTCCGTTCTGACCGAAAACGGTCGCGCCTTCCTCAAGCCTGCACTGTCTCGGGTTGCGCCCTTGACGGCTTGCTTCCGCCAAGCGTTACGACCGTGTCGCTTGCGGCAATCACGGATCGTCGATGGGTGATGGCGATGACGGTCACATCGAGGGCCAGCTGCCGGATATGGTCCATGATGTCGCGCTCGGTCGCCTCGTCGAGTGCCGAACTCGCTTCGTCGAGAAACAGGATGGCGGGGTTGCCGTAAAGCGCACGGGCAATGGCGATCCTCTGGCGCTCGCCGCCCGAGAGCTTCAGGCCGCGCTCGCCGACAGTCGTGCCGAACGCCTCGGGCAGGGCCTCGATAAAGGGCAGGATCGCGGCCTTTTCGGCCGCCTGACGCAGACGTTCATCGTTTTTCGGACGCCCGAGCAGGATGTTGTCTTCGAGGCTGTCGTTGAGCAGCACGACATCCTGCGGCACGATCGCCACCGCGCCATACCAATCGGCACGGTCGATGTCCGCGAGGTCGATGCCATCGACAAGGATCTGTCCCTCGTCGGGTTCGAGGGATTTCAGCGCCAGCTTGAAGATGGAGGATTTTCCGGAGCCCGTTTCGCCGACAAGAAAGGTGATGCCACCCCGTCGGGCAACAAAACTGACGGCATTCAGGCCGCGACCGTTGCCATAGGTGTAACCGACCTTGTCGAATGTCATGTGTCCGCTGCGCGGGGTAAAATCCGGTGCATGCGAGACCTGTCGCTCCTCCGCGGCAGCCCACATGGCGGCCATCGGAAGAAGCCCTGCGCGGGCGCGGGCGACATCGTCGATCGCCTGCGCGATCATCTCGAAGGGCATGTTGAGCTGAAGCAGAAGCGTGTTGAACAGGACAAGCTCGCCGATCGACAGGGCGCCGCTCTCGTAGCGCGGGAGCAGCAGCGAGAAGGTTGTCGCAAACTGGATGGATAGCCCGACGCCCAACAGAGCGATCGAACCGATGCGCTGCAAAGCATAGGAGCGCCCGTGGTCGCGCGCCTCACCTGCTTTCGCCGAGAACCGCTGGCTCACCCACGCATGGCTGCCGAAATGCCGCAACGTTTCCATGGCGTTCATGGCGTTGCCGACGAAGCGGGCATTCGCCTGGCCGGCTTCGATCGCTTTTTCGAGATGAACGCGGGCGCGCCGCGCCGATATCAGCGTGACCGCGATTGCCAGCAGCCCGTAAACCACCGTGATGACGACCACTTCGGCATTGATGAGAGCGCCGAGGGTGAATAGCGCAAGGACGATCTGGGTTGTCCCGGGAATGAAGGTGGCGAGGCCAAGCTCGACCAGGGTGGCCAGCGCACCGCTGCCGCGGGCGCTTGCGTTTTGAATTTGCGCCGGATTGTGTTCGACGAAGAAGGCTGCCGTCTTTTTCAGGATGCGCTCGAAGAAACGCGTGCTGGCGATGAAGCCGAGGTTCTCCGACGTCATGAACGAGAGATATTGCACCATGTGCTGGAGCGCCGACGACAGGCCGAGAAGCACGGCATAGAACACGAACCCCCAGAAAAGGCCCGGGACAAGCGCATCCTGCGGCAGCCGGTCGATCAGCCTCGAAAAGACATAAGGGGCGGCGACGCTGCTGATGCTCGATACGAGGACGATTGTTGCAACGGCGAGCAACATCCAGCGGTCGGATCGCCAATAGGCGCGAAGCACCTCGGAGATCGGTCGCAGCAGGGCGGGCTTGTTGTTGGGCGACATCCGGATGCTCCGACTCAAAAGGAAAGTCTAGCGTTTACTCATAGGTGTGGCGGAAGAGCGGCGCAACGAATGAGAGCGCTCCCGCCCGTTGGTATTCCGGCCCCGCACCGGCATCGCCGGTCGGCCGTTCTGGCAGCGCGGCGTCATTTCGTGAGCGCGTTCGAGCTGGCGCGCGTCGACGCGCAATGTCATTTATCTTGATCATCAAGATACTTCATGGTAAAGATTATTTCGCCTGGAAAACCTGAGCAGGAGGATGGCGCGTGATCTCTTTTTCGGTTGCAACCGTCGGCCTGGCGAGCGCCTTGGCGCTTGTCGGTGTCGGTGGTGCGCTTTACGAATTTTCCGTCGTCGACCCCTCGTGGCCGCGCCGCCCGGACCTCATCCAGCCTGGCCGCGGCGGTATCTCGCGCCGCCGCTTCTGGATCCCCGCGCATATAGCCTTCGAGCTGGCGCTGGTGATGGCGCTCGTTTCGAACTGGCATCAGCCCGATGTGCGTTTCTGGCTGCTCGCCGGTCTCGCGAGCCACACCGTCATGCGCCTCTGGTCGGCGTTCGATTTTATCCCGAAGGCGCTGGCGTTCGAACGCGTCGATGCTGCAGGTTTCGATGAAAAGGCGGCGCTCAGCTGGAGCCTAAGAAGCCGGCTGCGTTTGCCGCTCGATCTGATTACCAGCGGCGCAATCCTTGCGGCCCTTGCTACAGCCCTTTCAACCGCGTGAGCCCGGAGATGGCGATGGGACCTGACGATAGCGACGAGCGCGCAGCGCAAAAACAACAGCGCATCGACGACGTGGACCGCAGCGTGCGCGAAATGGGGGCTCAGAGCGTGATGACGAGCCAGGCGGTCGCCGACCGTTTCGGGCTTCACACGACGGACCTCGAATGCCTTGATCTCATCTATCTGCGTGAGCGCGTCACGGCCGGAGAACTCGCCGCGGCCGCGGGGCTCACGTCAGGGGCCACGACCGCGCTCATCGACCGGCTCGCGCGCGCGGGCTATGTCGAGCGCACCGCCGATGCCGCCGACCGTCGTCGTGTCTATGTCCGCATCCGCCCGAAATCCGTCGCCCCGATCAAGGCCGTCTACGAGCCCATGCAGCAGCGCATGTTTCAACTGTGGTCGCGCTACGATGCCGACGAATTGACGCTGATCGCCGATTTCCTCACCCGCAGCACGGAACTCGCCAAGGCCTGCGTCGAGGAAATTCGAACGGGCGCGCCGCCGGCCAGCCGGCGTGGGCCGCGTGGAGGCGGGCGGAGCTGACGGCCACTTACATCTGGACGAAGTGGTCCTCGGCAATCTGCTGGTAACGCCGCTCGACCGGTACATAGTCGGGTGCACGCAAGGGGCTCTTGAGCTCGTCGCTGGCGACGCCGCGGCGTGTATGCCGACGGGTCGGGTCGGCGATCGGTACGGCGGCGATCAGCTTTTTCGTATAGGCGTGTTGCGGGTTCTCGAACACCTGGGCGCGCGATCCGATCTCGACGATCTCGCCGAGATGCATGACCGCGACGCGGTGGCTGACCCGTTCGACCACGGCCATGTCGTGCGAGATGAAGAGATAGGCAAGACCGAGGCTTGCCTGCAGGTCGAGCAACAGGTTGATCACCTGCGCCTTGATCGAGACGTCGAGCGCCGAGACGGATTCGTCGGCGACGATGACCTTCGGGTCGAGCGCGAGCGCCCGGGCGATGCAGACGCGCTGGCGCTGGCCGCCGGAGAATTCGTGCGGATAACGGGCCGCCATGTCGGCCTGGAGGCCGACCCGTTCCAGCAGGTCGGCAACCCGCTCGCGCGCCTGGCGCGGCGTGCCGAGCTTGTGCTCGAGATAGGGTTCGGCGATCGCAGCACCCACCGTCATGCGCGGATTGAGGCTGGCGAAAGGGTCCTGAAAGATCATCTGCATGGTGCGGCGCATGTCACGCAACGCCTTGCGGTCCATGGACAGCACGTCGTTACCGTCAAGCGTCACCGAGCCGCTTTCCGGCTCGATCAGCCGCATGATGGCGCGACCCGTCGTCGACTTGCCGCAGCCGGATTCGCCGACGAGCGACAGTGTCTCGCCCGGCTGCAGGCTGAAAGAAACATTCTCGATCGCGTGCACGCGACCCTTGAGCTTGCCGAGCAGGCCGGCATGGATGTCGAAGCGCTTGACGAGGTTCTTGACCTCGAGGATCGGCTTGCGGCCGGATTGCACCGTGTCGGTGGCTTCAGCCACGGCGTTCGGCAGGCCCGTGCCCGGATCGATGACCGGAAAGCGCATGGGCTGCAGTTCGCCCTTCATCGAGCCGAGCATTGGCACCGCCGACAGAAGTGCACGCGTATAGGGGTGTTTCGCCCTGAGGAAGATATCTTCCGTTTGGCCGGTCTCGACCGCGTCGCCACGGAACATCACCACGGTGCGGTCGGCGATTTCGGCAACGACGCCCATGTCGTGGGTGATGAAGAGGACCGAGGTGCCTTCCTCTTCCTGCAGCACCTTGATCAGGTCGAGGATCTGGCCCTGGATGGTGACGTCGAGCGCCGTCGTCGGCTCGTCGGCAATCAGCAGCTTCGGGCGGCTCGCAAGCGCCATGGCGATCATCACGCGTTGGCGCATGCCGCCAGAGAAGCGATGCGGATACTCGTCGAAGCGTGAGGCAGCCGATGGAATGCGGACCTTTTCCAGGAGGCGAATGGTCTCCGCCCTGGCATCGGCCTTCGACATCGGGCTGTGGCAGAGCAGCGCCTCGGAGATCTGGTCGCCGATGGTGAACAGCGGGTTGAGGCTGGTCATCGGTTCCTGAAAGATCATGGCGACGTCGTTGCCGCGCACGCGTCGCATCTCGCTTTCGGGCAGGTCGAGGATGTTGCGCCCGCCCATCATCACCCGCCCCTCGACGCGGCTCGTTTCCTTCTGCAGGAGCCGCATGATTGACAGCGACGTCACGCTCTTGCCGGAACCGGATTCGCCGACGATCGCAACGGTCTCGCCAAGCGCCACCTCAAAGGAGATGTCGCGCACCACCGGCTTCCAGGCGCCATCCACCAGGAACGAGGTCGTCAGGTTCTCGACGGAGAGAACAGGCGGGACCGGATGGCCCCTGGCGATTGCGGTGTCAGTCATGTCGGCTCCTCCGCCTGTGTCTTCGCGTCTTGTCGGTCTCGGGTCGGGTCAGTCGGGCCAGCGCAGCAGGCCGGCAAAGCGCCGGGCGTTGCGCTCGCTGAGCGGGGTGGCGATGATCTCGTTGGAGGCGCGCGCCTTGTCGAGCTCTTCGCCAATCCTGATCGCAACCACCTTTTCCTGGCCCGGATGCAGGTTGCACGGGTCGAGGTAGAAGTAATTGTGCTCGGCCTCGTGGTCGCGCACGATGATCGGCGGCGTGCCGCGGGCAAGCGCGTCGGCGAGATCCCAGGCGGTGATATGGGCCTCCTCAGGGTCGATGTTGACGCGCAGGCGGTCGAGCGGGTTCTTGGTCGGATCGGCCTCGATCACCGGCCTGATGCCGGGGCGGCCATCGAGGGCTTCATGCCAGAGGCTGAGGTAACCGGTTTCGCGCTCACGGATGGCGGCGTGGTCGCGCTTTTCCCAGGCCTCGAGCGCCGCCATCACGCCGAGCATGCTTTCCTTGCCGACCTTCATGCCGCGGCCGAGCCCGAGGTTCTGCAGGAAGGTGTTGCGGACCATTTCCTTTTTGCCGGCGACGATGCCGGCGGTCGGGCCGCCCAGGAACTTGTGGCCGGAGTAGAGCACGAGGTCGGCACCGTGCTCGAGGAAAATGCGCAGGTCATATTCCGAGGCCGCGTCGACGATGACGGGCACGCCCTTCGAATGGCAGACCTCGGCAAATTCCTTGAGGTCCAGAAGTCCGTACTGCACGACGTGGTGCGAGATCACATAGACGGCGCAGGCGGTGCGCTCGTTGATCGCGCCTTCGAGATGGTAGCGATAGGCAGAGGTTGCCTGGCCGACCAGCACGGGCTTGGCGCCGGCGATGCGGATCGCCTGGTCGACAGGTGCGCCGTAGCTGACTACATGACCCATCTGGATGAGAACCTCGTTCTTGAGGCCGGTCGTATCCGGCAGGCGCTCGATCGCGGCCAGATCGGGGCCGGTCATGCAGCCTGCGATGGCAAGGCTGATACCGGCGGAGCAGGAGGCTGTGACAAAGCCGGCTTCGGCACCCGTCAGCCGTGCAATCACCGGGCTCACCTTGCGCTGCAGATCGTTGATCTCGACGAATTGCGGCAGTATGGCTGTCATCGCCGCGATCGCTTCCGGGACCACGATCGATGCGCCGAGGCCTGTCATCGTGCCGGAGACGTTGATAACGGGACGAAGTCCGAGAGCTTCGCGAATGTCACGGTCAGGCATAGTGGTCTCCATATGAGTGTCTGGCAGGCGATTTTCTGGCGGTCGAAACGGATAGACTATTCCGTTTTCTCGGAATATCTACCATAGTAATGAAGTATTGAGGCTCGTCGTCGCGTTCTCCCGACACCGTCTGCGGATTGGCGAGGACGAAGCCCGGAATTTTTCCGGTGATGCGCAGACAGGCTTGCGCAGGAGTGGACCATTGGACAAGACGACGACCGGCGCCGAGCCGAATGACGACAGCGAAACCACCGGAAAGCCGCGTCGCTCGCGCGTGAGCGGCATGGACCGCGCCCTGCAGGTGCTCGATTTCCTCTACGAAACCGGCGCTCCGAGCGGTGTCTATGCAATTGCCAAGGCGGTCGGCGCGCCGCTGTCGACGGCCTATGTGATCGTCGACGACATGGTCGAGAAGAACCTGCTCAGCCGCGACGCCGATGGTCTCGTCTGGCTTGGCGACCGACTCTATCACTATGGCCTCGCCTATGCGCGCTCGCTCGACTTCCTCGGTGTTGCCACCCGCGAGATGCACGACCTCGGGCGCGAGGTGTCCGAAACCATCCAGCTTTGCGGCCGCGACGGTGACTACATGCAGGTGCTGGCCATGGCCGACGGTCCCGGCCATTTCCAGGTGACCTCCCGCGTCGGCACCCGCGTGCCGCTCAACTGGACGGCATCCGGCCGCCTGCTGGTCGGTCATCTGCCAGCCGATGAACGGCTCGAGCTTTTCCGCCGCTGCGCCCGAACCTCGCCGACCGGCCGCGCCGATATCGATCCGGCTGCGCTTTCCGCTCAGGCCGAGAGCGCGCTCACGGCACGGCTTTCCATCCAGGCGGGCGAATCCGATTACGCGGTCGCCTGCGTCGCGGCACCCATCCTCGACGACAAGGGCAATTGCGCCGCCACGATCTCGATCGTGCTGCCCGAGCAGAAAATCCTCGACGACCGGGCGTTCTATGCCGATCACGTCAGGGTTTCCGCCGAGCGGATCGAAAAGATGATGGGCTGGCGCAGCCATTGATCCGACCTCCCGTCGTCACTCGTGAAGAGCGACGATCGCCTCGATCTCGACGGTGATGTTTCCGGGCAGAGACCCGAATCCCACCGCCGAGCGGGCATGCTGGCCCGCATCACCGAAGACGTCGACCATCAGGTCCGAGCAGCCGTTGATGACGCGCGGGTGCTCTTCGAAATCCGGCACGGCGTTGACCATGCCGAGCAGCTTCACGATGCGTTTGACGCGGCCGAGATCTCCCAGCGCGTCATGCATCACGGCGAGCAGGTTGATGCCCGTCAGCCGTGCATGCTCATAGGCGCTCTCGATATCGACATCGGCGCCCACCTTGCCGGCATGCAGGTGTCCGTCGACTTCGCGCGGTCCCTGTCCGGAGAGGTAGAGGATGTTGCCCTCCTGCACATGGGTTACGAAGTTGGCGATCGGCGGCGGTGCCGGCGGTAAGTCGATGCCGAGGGCCTGAAGGCGCTCATAGGGCGAGACGGCGGCAGGGCTGCCTTTTTTCTGGTCCAGACTGTTCACGCGATGTCCTGTCATTGCTGTATTCTGTCGTCCCGAGTCAGCGATAGCTGAAGCCATGGCTGTGGTCGGTGCATTCGATATGCTGCGGCTGGTAGCGGTTGGCTGCGACCACTTCGGTACCCATCACCGCAAAGCGCGGCTCGAACAGGCGGTTGAGATGGGCCTCGGCCCCCAGCGAATCGAAGACCCTGAGCTCCGACTCGACGAGATCGAAGAGGGTGAATTCGGCGCGTGCGCCGACGCTCAAGAGATTGTCCATATCCAGGCGGATCACCGAGGCAGGCGCCTGGGTGACGGCCTCGACCACCTTCTCGAAGGGCATGCCGACGCTCAAGAGTTTCGACATCGTGGTGCCGAGGTCCCAGACCGACTGGTTCATGCTGCGCAGGTGCACGTCGGTCGAGATCGAGAAGGGCAGCAGCCCACGCGCGATCGCCACTTCCGCCACGCGGAAGGAGAAGGACGCACCACCGTGGCCGATATCGAGGCGGATGCCTTCGCCCGCGCAACGTTCGGCAAGCTCGAACAGATCCTCGTCCTCGATGATGCTGGAGCCGGCCTTGCCGTTGAAGCAATGGGTGACGATGTCGCCGGGGCCGAGGATTTCGAGCACTTCGTCATAGAGCGCCGGCGGTTCGCCGACATGCACCATCATCGGGATCTTCAAGATCTTGGCGATCTTCTTGCCGAGCTTGACCGGGGTGACGCCCCAGGAACCGGTGATCACGTGGCTGGCGCGGACTTTGAGGCCGACGATGTGCTCGCGGTTTTCCTGGTAGCAGGCGATGATGCGATCGATGTCGATCGAGCGGATATCGGAGAGCTCGCTGACGCGGTTGCAGGCGACGAGACCGATCGAGCCGAGATTGAGGAACGCCTTGATGCGCTCGCGCGACGGCTCGATGATGTATTCGCGAAAGCCGTGGAAATTGGCTTCGCCAGCCGAGCCCGCATCGACGATGGTGGTGACGCCGCGCTCCATGCCGCAGAGCTGCGGGCGCACGGATATGTCGGTGCCGCCGTGCCAGACATGGGCGTGCAGGTCGATCCAACCGGGCGAAATCCAGGCGCCTTTGCCTTCGATGCGCCGGACATCGCCTAACGCTTCGAGGTTTTGATCGAGGGCCGCGATGCGGCCGTCGCCGTCGACGAGGATGTCGATCGTTTCTGCCGGCGCGGCCATGCCGAAGGCGACGGGCTTCACCCGCCGGATCAGCACCGGACCAGCGCTGTTGGTTGCGTTCGTCATGACTTAGAGGTCCTTTCTGAGGCGGGGATCGAGCATATCGCGCAGGCCGTCACCGACCATCTGCAACGACAGTACCGAAAGCACGATGGCGATGCCGGGGAAGAGCGTCACCCAGTCGGCCTGGCCGATATATTGGCGACCCGAGGCGATCATCGTGCCCCAGGTCGGGATTTCCGGGCTGACGCCGACGCCGAGGAAGGAAAGCCCGGCTTCGGCGAGCATCGCATGGGCAAAGAGGAAGGTGCCCTGCACCAGGACTGGCGACAGCAGATTGCGCAGCACGTGCCGGGTCATGATGTGCGGCGTCGAGATGCCGAGCGCGCGCGCCGCCTCGACATAGGGAAGCTCACGGATCACCAGCGTTGAGGCGCGCACGACGCGGGCAAGCCTTGGCGCATAGACGATGCTGAGCGCGATGATGACTGTTGTCAGCGAGGGCCCGAGGGCGGCGACCAGCGCGATCGCAAGCAGGATGTCGGGGAAAGCCATCATCGCGTCGATGACGCGGGCGATCGGCGTGTCGAGCTTCGGAAAGAAGCCGGCCAGCAGCCCAAGCACGACGCCGATCACGGTTGCGAGCGTGACGACGGCAGCGCCGACCAGCAGCGACAGGCGGCCGGCATAGATTGTGCGCGAGAAGACGTCGCGGCCGAACTCGTCGGTGCCGAAGAACCATTGCAGGCTCGGCGGCTGCAGCCGGTTGACGATCGACAGCTTGCCCGGCGCATAGGGCGCAATCAGCGGCGCGAAGATTGCGAGCAGCACGAAGACGGTCAGCACGATCAGGCCGAAGGCGACGGTCTTGCGCTTCAACAGCCGGCGGATGAACTTGCGGCCTTCGCTCTCGGTGGGGGCAGATACGGAGATAGCCATCAGTAGCGCACCCTTGGATCAACGAGGAGATAGAGCATGTCGATCGCGAAATTGATCAGCACGTAGAGGGCTGCAATCACGAGCAGGGCGCCCTGGATGACCGGGTAGTCGCGGCGGAGCACGGCGGAGACGACGAGGTTGCCGACGCCCGGGAGGCCAAAGACCGTCTCGGTGACGACGGCGCCGGAGATCAGCACTGCGGCCGTCAGGCCGATGATCGTGAGGATCGGAATCAGCGCATTCTTCAGCGCGTGTTTCATCACCACCTTGCGTTCGCCGAGACCCTTGGCGCGGGCGGTGCGAATGAAATCATCGCCGAGCACGTCAAGCATCGAGGCGCGGGTGAAGCGCAGGATCAAGGCCGACGAAACCACGCCGAGGGCGATCGCCGGCAAGGTCAGGTGATACATGCGCTCGGCAAAGGAGGATCCCGGGCCGCCATAGCCGGAGACGGGGAACCAGCCGAGACGCACCGCCAAGATCTGGATCAGAATGAGCCCGAGCCAGAAGCTCGGAATGCTCGCCGCCAGCATCGCCAGCGTCGTCGCCGCCTGGTCGACGAAGGATCCGCGCCTGTAGGCGGCGTAGATGCCGATCGGCAGAGCGATGGCGCAGGCGATCAGGATCGAAAACAGGGTCAGGAAGAAGGTCGGTTCGGCCCGTTCGGCCAGCGCCGAGGTCACCGGCTGGTTGAGGAAGATCGACTGGCCGAGGTCACCCTGAAGCAACTGCCCGATATAGTAGACATATTGCAGGCCCAGCGACTGGTCGAGGCCAAGCCGGGTGCGCAGTTCAGCGATGTCTTCCTGGGTCGCTTCAGGTCCGAGCATGACGGCGGCCGGATCGCCGGGCGTCACGCGGACGATGACGAAGACGATGGTGACGACGATCGCCATGACGACGATCATGCCCATCAGCCGCTGGAAAATGTAGCGTAACATGGTGGCCTCGAACCTTTGCTTGAGCGCTCCGCCGCGAGAGGAGGCAGAGCGACGCGCCCCTTCAGGCGGACGCCGGACTTGCGTCCGGGCATCCGCCGAAGTCCCTTGGGAGGGGGAGCTTACTTCTTGATCGAAGCGTTCCAGAAGTACGGCCACGGGGCCGGCGAGACGCCGTCGAGCGTCTTGGCCTTGGCCGAAAGCGCGTTGAAGTCGCCGATCTTGATGAAGGGCACTTCCTCGAAGATCACCTTCTGCACGTCGGCCCAGAGTGCCACGCGCTTGGCCGGGTCGGATTCGGCGTTGAAGGCGTCAACCGCCTTGGCGCGCGCCGGCGTGTCCCAGTTGCCGGGGGCCTTGGTCGACATCATGCCGATCAGGGCCGGTTCCGGCAGGAAGGGGCTGTGGGTGATGTAGATGTCCCAGAGCGTCGGGTCGGCACGGCGCTGGGTCAAGGTCGCCCAGTCGACCACCTGCAGATCGACGGTGAAGCCGGCGAGCTTCAGATACTCGGCGGCGACCTGCGCCATCTTGTAGTGGAACTCGTACTGGCGGCTCGTCAGGATGCGCAGCGGCTCACCCTTGTAGCCGGCCGCCTTCAACAGTTCGCCGGCTTTTTCCGCGTCGGCGATGTTGTAGGCGCCTTCGGTGCCGGCATCGGTTCGCCAGGTGAACTGCGACGGGTAAAGGGCGGCGTCGAGCGCATAGAAGTCGGTGGTGCCGAAGGCGGCAGCCATCATGTCTTCCATGCTGAGCGAAGCGCGGATCGCCTTGCGAAGGTCGAGATTCTTGGTCATGCCGTTGCCGGAGTTCAGGACGAAGACCGGCCAGCCGAAGGGCTGCAGCATCACGGGTTCAGAGGCGCTCGACCCCTTCACGCGCTCGAAGGATTCGACCGGCAGGGAATCGACATAATCATACTGGCCGGAGACGGCCGCCTCGACGCGGGTGTTTGGGTCCGGCACCGGCACGAAGCGGATTTCGTCGGCATATTGGTGGCGGGCGCCGCCATAGCCGTTGGCTTCGCCTTCCGGCGATTTGTAGGCGTCGTAGCGGGTCAGCTGGATGTACTGGTCCGCCTTGCGTTCTTTCAGCTGATAGGGACCGGTGCCGACAAAATCGGTCATCGGCTCGGCCTGCTTTTCCGACGGCAGCACGATGGCCGCGGAGTTGTTGAAGGCGAGCAGTGACACGAGCGGCGCGTAAGGGGTGGCGAGCGAGATCTTAACCGTCAGCGGGTCGACCGCTTCGATGCCTGAAATCGTCGTTGCTGTCTGCTTGCCGCGCGATGCGACCTTGGTCCAGCGCTCGAGCGAGGCGACGACGTCCTTGCTGTCGAGGTCGGTACCGTCGTGGAACTTGACGCCTGGGCGCAGCTTGATCGTGTAGGTCTTGCCGTCGGCGCTGATCTCCGGAAGGGCTGCAGCCAGAAGCGGGGTTGGCTTCCAGTCCTTGTCGAAGGTGTAGAGCGTCTCGAAGATATGCTGCGAGACGATGCCGACGAGATCGGCGGTCGAAGCCATCGGGTCAAGTGTCGGCGGCTCGCCGACGGTCGCGACATTGATGACGCCGCCCTTTTCCTGGGCGAAGGCGAAGGGCGCCGACGCCGCGAGTGCCGTGCCGATAAGCAATGCAAATTTAACTGATTTCATATTTTCTCCTCCTAATATTCCATAGTTATGCTATGTCGTTCTTTATTTTGGAATATAAAACGGCACCAAACCGGAATTGTCAACCGCCTGTCGTCGTCCGGTCACGGACTTTAGTAGGGGGGCGCTTACGCAAGCGGGCCGGTTGTTCGCTGCAACCGCCCGGCGTCATAGACCTTTTCGGCTTGCGGCCGCTTTCGTCATCGCCGCCGATTTGTTACCTCGGAGTGCTTGCAAGAGGAGACGTCAGGTGAAGGTTATCGGGCTGATTGGCGGCATGAGCTGGGAGAGCTCGGCCGAGTATTACCGCATCATCAACGAGACAGTGCGCGACCGCTTGGGCGGCGTGCATTCGGCCAAGTCGCTGATGTGGTCGATGGATTTCGGCGAGATCGAACGCCTGCAACACCATGGCGACTGGCCGGCGCTGACGGAGGAGATGGTGGGTGCGGCGCGTCGGCTGGAGGCGGGCGGCGCTGATTTCCTGATGATCTGCACCAACACGATGCACAGGATGGCCGACGAGGTTTCAGCCGCGGTGTCGATCCCGCTCCTGCACATCGCCGATCCGACGGCAGAAAAGATCAGGGCGGCGGGCATCCGCAAGGTCGGATTGCTCGGCACCGCCTTCACGATGGAGCAGGATTTCTACAAGGGCCGGCTGGCGGAGAAGTTCGGTCTCGAGGTGCTGGTTCCTGGACCTGATGACCGCGCGCGGGTGCACGAGATCATCTACCGCGAACTCGTTGCGGGCATCGTCAAGGACACATCCCGTGACACCTATCGCGCGGTCATTGCAAGGCTCGTCGATCAGGGCGCTGAGGCGGTGATCATGGGATGCACGGAAATCATGCTTCTGATTTCGCAGGCCGACAGCACCGTTCCGGTTTTTGATACGACGGAGATCCACGCGCTGGCCGCCGTCGACCTGGCGCTTGGCGAGGCTCGTTAGGCGCGTTGTGAAGGGCCGACGGCGAACCGCCGTCGGCAGCTGCTTGGAAGCTGGACGTCAGGTGGCCACGCCTAGTGCAGCGTGGCGGTTTGCGGCTCGCCCTGAAACAGGCTGAGCAGCGCGATGCCCTGCTGCAAAAGCAGCTCGGCGGCCGGCAGATTGCCAACCACCAGGTCGTCGGCACAGCTGATGATGATGTTGGCGAGGCTGATCGAATTTTCCGCGAACCTGTCGTCGCCGATCTCGTAGGCCTTCTCGGCGGTGGCTTCGAGAGCGTCGACGACGAGTGCCATCATGTTCGAGCGCTCAAGCGGCGTCATGGCTTCAAGGGTCTTGGCGTCGAGTGACTTGTCTGAATGCTGCATGATTACCTTCCCTGTTGTTCAGATCGAAACCGGCTGCGCCGGCTCTAGGCCGGGGGAGACGTCTACGACTGGGATTGGATCAATGAAGGGAGCCGGCGTCGAACGCGGCTTCTGTCCTTATAAATCGTCAAGTGAGGCGGCAGTTGCAAGGTATGGCTACCATGCAGCGGCTGCATGGGTCGCAAGCCCCTGCCTTCGACCGCCGGTTCCTGCCGAGACGCGTGCAGACGGCGCTTCGATTGCCCGTCAGGAAAGGCTCTTGTCGATGGCGAGACGTTCGGCGGCGCATTCCTGTGCGAGAAAGTCGATGAAGGTGCGAACGGAGGGCAACAGCCCGCGCCTCGACGGAAAGACGGCGTGCACGATGCCCGAGGCCGGTCGCCATTCCGGCAGCACCGGGACAAGCGTGCCGGCAGCAAGGTCCTTCCAGATCATCATCGACGGCAGTTGCACGATGCCGGCGCCGTCGAGTGCGGCATCGCGCAGGGCCGCCATGTCGTCAGTCAGAAATCGCGGCTGGTGCCGGACGACCGTCCGTTCGCCATTGGTGCATTCAAGGCGCCATTCGTAAGTGTGCGTTGCCGAGGTCCAGGCAAGGCTTTGCAGGCCCACCAGTTGTTCGGGCGACTGGAGCGGTTGCTTGAGGAAACCCGGTCTGGCGACGAGATATTGCGAACTTTCGTCCAGCTTGCGCATGACGAGATCGCTTTTTTCGAGCGGCGGAAACCGGACGCGGATCGAAACGTCAAATCCCTCGGCGATAACGTCGACACGGCGGTTCGTGCTTTCGAGTTGCAGGCCGATTTTCGGATAGGTGGTCATGAAACGCGCAAACAGCCGGCCGAACTGAAACGAAATCAGCGCTGTCGGACAACTGACCTTGAGGATCCCTTGAGGCTCGCCCTGGTGCTGCGCGATATAGGCGTCAGCGGCCTCTGCCTCGACGAGGACGGCGACACAGCGCTGGTAATACTCACGGCCGACATCGGTGACGAAAAAGCGGCGCGGCGAACGCTGGATCAGGCGGACGCCGATCCGGTCCTCGAGCATGGCGATGCGCCGGCTCAGTCGAGATTTTTGCGTGCCGGTCGCCCTTGCTGCCGCCGCAAAGCCGCCATGCTCGACGACTTGGACAAAATAATAAAGGTCGTTCAGATCGTGCATCGTTCTATTGATAGGACGCTGCGTCGAAATTGACAATCTTTTGGCTCCCATCGTTCCGAAGTACCTTGCATTCAGTCACAGCCGATCCGGCGGCAACAAGCGCGCTGCCGACGGTGATCGAAGCCAAAGCCAAGGAAGGATTTTCCAATGACCAAGCCCTATGCACGCCTCAACAAGGATGATGTCGCCGTCCTGCTCGTCGACCACCAGGCCGGTCTCCTGTCGTTGGTGCGCGACTTCGATCCGGACAAGTTCAAGAACAACGTTCTGGCGCTCGGCGATCTCGCCAAGTACTTCAAGCTGCCGACGATCCTGACGACCAGCTTCGAAGACGGCCCGAACGGCCCGCTGGTGCCGGAGCTGAAGGCGTTGTTTCCCGACGCGCCCTACATCGCCCGCCCGGGCCAGATCAACGCCTGGGACAACGAGGATTTCGTGAGGGCGGTGAAGGCGACCGGCAAGAAGCAGCTATTGATCGCCGGCGTCGTGACCGAGGTCTGCGTGGCGTTCCCCGCGCTGTCGGCGATCGAGGAAGGCTTCGAAGTCTTTGTGGTGACCGATGCCTCCGGAACTTTCAACGAAGTGACCCGCGATTCCGCCTGGTCGCGCATGACCGCCGCCGGCGCTCAGCTGATGACCTGGTTCGGCGTTGCCTGTGAACTGCACCGTGACTGGCGCAACGACATCGAGGGCCTTGGAACGCTGTTTTCGAACCACATCCCTGACTATCGCAACCTGATCACCAGCTACAACACCATGGTAGCCCGGAAATAGGCTGCTGCTCGAAGACGCAAGAAGCGCCGGCGGGTCTCCGCCGGCGCTTCTTGCGTTTCTGGTCGATAGTATCCTGGCGGGCCGTCGTCAGGCCCGGCTTGCGGCACGCTCGGCATCCGCTGCTGCGGTTCGGACAGCGGGCTTCAGGCGGCCGGTCAGCAGCAGGCTCGTGACAAGGAACGGCACCAGCACGCCAAGGCCGAAGCGCATGTCGCTATATTCCGCGATCAGGCCGATCAACGGCGGGCCGAGCAGGAAGCCGAGGAGCGCGATGAACGAGAGGATGGCGACGCTGGCGGCTGCCGGGCGATCCGTCTGGTCGGCCGCGGCCGTCACGGCGAGGGGGAAGCCGACGGAAACGCCGAAACCCATGGCGGCAAAGCCGGCCAGTGCTGCCCAGGCCGCCGGGCTTGAGACCACGAGCAGCAAGCCGCAGATGCTGGCCACGCCGCAAGCCCGGGCGACCGCCACCGGTCCGTAGCTCGCTTTCAGCCGGTCGCCGGCAAACCGACCGGTTGCCACCATGAAAGCGAAGATCGAATAGCCGAAACCGGCGCTGGCGCTGGACAGACCGAAAACGTCGCGCAGGAACACGGCAGACCAGTCGGCGACGGCGCCCTCGGTCATGGTGATGCCGAAGACGAAGAAGCAGACGCCGAGAAGCGCCAAGCTCGGCAGTTTCCGCCTCGAAGACGCGGCGTCACCGCCCTTTGCTTCGGCGCTTTGCAACAGCGGCAGCTTGGTGGCGACATAGACGCTGACCGGCAGCATCACGGCGGCGGTGATCGGCACCGCCCATTCCGGCGCCATCTGAAGTGCGGCAAAGCCGACGCCGACCAATGTGCCGGTCATGATGCCGAGGCTCCAGAAACCGTGGCAGGTGCTCATGATCAATTGCCCGGAGTGCTTCTCGATCGCGTCGGCCTCGACATTGAGGCCGAGCTCGAGCGTCGTCAGGGCCGCGCCAACGATGGCGAGCGTCACGAAGAGCTGCTCGATGCTTGTCGCCCATGTCGGCAACCAGACGAGCGCCAGGAAGACGACGAAACCGTAGAGGATGGTGGCGCGGCCGCCGATCCGGGCAACCAGGCGTCCGGCAAACGGCAGCGTCATGAGAATGCCGACCGGCATCCCGAGCAATGCGATCGCCAGTTCGGCCGGTCCAAGCCCAAGTCTTTGCTGCACATCGGGAATGCGCGGCAGCCACGCGCCGAAGGCGATCGGCTGCAGGAAGAAGATCAACATGATGAGGCGTTGATTGGTCAAGCGCATCGGTCCCCCCGACTGGTATGATATCGCGCGAAACAGCTGCGGCAGAGGCGGGACCGCCGAGCCGAGGGTGTTTGGGGCAGTTCTGAAACTGATTTTCAAAGCTTCTCCCGCGGGGTCTGCGCCGTCAAGGCTGCAACAGGCAATCCGCGCGGAAACCCCGGGGTGTCCGCGTTAAATGATCGCAGGTGTTGCGAATGTGCAGCCACCACTCCGTGTATTGGTCTGGTCGCGTGAAAATAATGTACACCGGCGCGACCAATGCGGTGGTGCGTACGACAGCCCGGCGGAGAGGCGGACGATCAGCGCAGCAGTTTCAGCGATCCGGTCAGCGATTTGACCCACCTGGATGCGCCGGCGAGACCAATGCCGTCGATCATCTCCTCGGAAAGGTCGCGGTTTGCAAATTGCGCTTCATAATCGGCATAGCTGTGCAGCATGCGGGCGAAAGCCGGAAACGGCACCACGACGCGGTCCTCGTCCTTCGGCAGTGCCCTCAAGAGCAGTGCGCCGATCGCCCGGCTGTCGGCCTGCAGGATGGGAACGGGTCGGTTGGAGCTGATGTCGATGGTGTTCTGCTTGCTGTCCGTCAGGCGCCTGTTGCCGAGGCCCGGCAGCGCGGCGCCGATGCCGATGGAGATGGCCGCGACGGTATTGGCGAGGTGCCCCGCCGGTAGATCGGGATTGACGATGATGGCGAGGCGGATGTCTTCAGGCACGATGTTCACTCCCTGTTTGGCGAGGGGGAGAATAGGTTGGAATGCCCGGCAGGTTCTTTCGATTGTTGCGGAGGGAGCCGAAATTCTGGTAAAATCTACCTAAGACAAGAAATCTGGAGGTAGAAAATGCCGGCTCCGCTCAGTGCCACCGATGTGAAAATCCTGTCCGCGCTGCAAGGCGATGGCCGCCTGAGCAACCAGGCTCTGTCGGACGCGGTGGGCATGTCTACCTCGCCATGCTGGCGGCGGGTGCGGCAATTGGAGGATGACGGGGTCATTCAGGGCTACATGGCCGTCCTCAATCGGCGCGAGATCGGCCTGGGCGTGCTCGCCTTCATCCGGGTGAAGATCGACAGCCACACGGAGACGGAAGCCGAAGCCTTCGCCGCAGAAGTCATGAAGCTCGACAGTGTCGTTGCCTGCTACAGCATTGCCGGGGACGCCGATTTCCTGCTGCAGGTGGTTTCGGCCGATCTCGACACCTATTCGGACTTCGCCATGAAGGTCGTTCGGCGGCTTCCCTGCATCAAGGAGATGCAGACCACGTTCGTCCTCAAGGAGATCAAGCCCTATGGCGGCGTACCCGTGCGGGCAACGGCGGTGCCACGTTGAGCATGCGGCTGGCGCGACTGGATCATGTCCTTGTTTTGTCGGAACCATGATTTGATCCAACGCTCTGTTGTCACGCACATGCGCACGGAAAACCGCAAGACACTTTTCCGGACGCTCTAGCCGGCGGACGCCATCAGGGGGTCCTCCCTGATGGCGTCGACGAGGAAGTCGAGGACGGTGCGGACCCTCAGCGGCATGTTGCGACGTGACGGATAGACGACACTGATCGGCAGCCGCGCCGGCGGAAAGTCCGGCATGACGTTGACCAGCCGGCCCGCCTCGATGTCGGCTGAAGCAAGGATATGCGAGAGGATTGCAAGGCCGCCGCCGGCCAGAACCGCGCGGTGCACCGCCACTGCATTGTTGGCGACCAGCCTTGGCGCGATGCGCACGAACACCTCGTCGGATCCATCGGAAAAGGTCCAGGCGCGCCCGTCACCGGCGCGGCTGTAGCAGATGCATTCGTGGCCGCTGATCTCGTGCGGTGCCGTTGGCGTATGCCGCCGCTCGAGATAGCCTGGTGCTGCGACCAGAAATGCCGTCGTCCAGCCGATGCGCCGGCACATCAGGCTGCTGTCGGAGACCGGGCCAAGCCGGACCTCAAGGTCGATGCCTTCGCCGACCAGGTCCGACGGCCCTTCGCGGAACATCATTTCGACCGAAAGGCCCGGATGTCGCTCAAGCAGGACATTCAGTCGATCGCTCACATAGAGGCCGAGAGGCGCGGGCAGGGTCAGGCGTACCCGTCCTGTCGCCAGTGCGGCTTCGCCGCAGCTTGCCTCGCTCAGGGCATCGACCGCCTCGACCACCTTCAGCGCCATCGGGATCATGTGTTCACCCTCGGCCGTGAGCGCCAGCGCGTTGGTCGTTCGATGGAGGAGGCGCGTGCTCAGGTGCTCCTCCAGCGCTGACACCTGGCGCGAGACCGCCGGTTGCGTCAATCCGAGGTCGTTCGCGGCGGCTGAGAACGAGCCGGTCTCGGCCACGCGCAGGAAGGTTCTGAGCGCAGAGACGATGTCCATCCGACTTCCCCCAAACGTTTCGGCATAAGGCTTATGCGCCCAGTTTACGCCCACGGCGCTTTACTGTCCAGATATTAAGGATATCTTGTATCCATAAGGATACTGAGTGTCCTTAATAAGGAGAAAAGCCATGACACAGCGCCTGAACTACGCCCAGCACTCGCCTGAGTTTTTCAAGAAGATCTCCGACCTCAGCCTCAGCCTGAGGGACAGCGTCATCGAGCAGACGATCCGCGATCTCGTCAATCTGCGCGCCTCGCAGATCAACGGCTGCGCCTTCTGCGTCGACATGCACGTGAAGGAGGCGAAGATCCACGGCGAGGGCGAGTTGCGCCTCTATCACGTGCCGATCTGGCGTGAATCCAACCTCTTTTCACCGCGCGAGCGGGCAGCGCTCGCCTGGACCGAGGCGCTGACCAAGCTGCCGGAAGGCGGCATTCCCGAGGAGCTGTACGAGCGGGTGCGCGGCCAGCTTTCGGAAAAGGAAATCTCCGACCTGACCTTCTCCATCATGGTCATCAACGCCTGGAACCGCGTCGGCGTCGCCTTCAAATCCGTGCCCGGCTCGGTCGACAAGCTCTACGGCCTCGACAAGGCCGGGCTCAACTGATGCGGCGACAGCCGCCGGCAATGGAGGATCTCATGAAAATCGTCATCATCGGCGGGACCGGCCTGATCGGTTCCAAGACGGTCGAGCGCCTGAGAAGGCGTGGACATGAGGTGGTCGCCGCCTCACCGAACACGGGCGTCGACACAATCACGGGCGAGGGCCTCGCCGGGGCGCTGGCCGGTTGCGACGTCGTCGTCGATCTCGCCAATTCGCCTTCGTTCGAGGACAAGGCGGTGCTCGAGTTCTTCGAGACCTCCGGGCGCAACCTGCTCGCCGCCGAAAAGGCAGCCGGCGTCAGGCATCACATCGCGCTTTCGGTCGTGGGAACCGAGCGGCTGCTCGAAAGCGGCTATTTCCGCGGCAAGCTCGCCCAGGAAAAGCTGATCAAGGCCGGCGGCGTCCCCTATACCATCGTGCACTCCACCCAGTTCATGGAGTTTCTGGGCGGCATCGCGCAATCGGGAACCGTCGGCGACAGGGTCTATCTGTCGCCGGCCTATGTGCAGCCGATCGCATCTGACGATGTCGCCGATGCCATGGCCGAGGTGGCGCTGGACGCCCCCGTCAACGGTACGATCGAGATCGCTGGCCCCGAGCGCGTGCGCCTCAGTGATCTCGTCGCCCGCTATCTCCGGGCGATGGGTGACAGCCGCAAGGTCGAGCCTGATCCCGAGGCCCGGTATTTCGGCGCAAGGCTCGATGACGGTTCGCTCGTCTCCGACAACAACCCGCGCCTTGGCCGCATCACCTTCAAGGACTGGTTCGCCACGGCCCCCCGCAAGTAAGCAGGCGCTTTGCGCCCAAACCGCATCTGAAAGGATTTTCGACATGATCAGGTCCCTCGTTTCCGCATGCGTGATCGCCGCGGCCCTGGCCGGCATGGCCGAGGCCGGTGAAGCCGCCAAGGTCTCGCTCGTCTATGAGCACGAACTGCCGAACGTGCCGGGCAAGAGCATCAAGGGCGTGTTGGTCGAATACGGGCCGGGCGGCTCGTCGGAAGGCCACACCCATCCGAGCACCGCCTTCATCTACGCAACGGTGCTGGAAGGCTCGATCCTCAGCCAGGTCAATGACGGCCCGGTCAAGGAATACAAGGCTGGCGAGAATTTCTCCGAGATGCCCGGCGACCGCCACGGTGTCAGCGCAAACGGAAGCAAGACGAAGCCCGCCAAGCTGCTCGCTGTCTTCGTCGTCGACACCGCCCAGAAGGAACTGACCTATCCCTTGAAATAGGGAACTTGGGGAAGGGCCGGCTTGCCGCCTGTGCCGTGCCGGTCCTTCTTCGCCTGCGAACCCGATGGAGCATGTCATGTACGCCGGCCATCTGCCGCTGCCGCTCATCCTGATCAACCTTCTTGGCGCTGCCGGCATCGCTGTCTGGCATCTGCAAGGGCGTGGCCGTCCCACGGCAAGGCTTGTCGTCCAGATCGTCTTCTTCTGCGTCATGACGACGGTCATGATCGTTGCCGGGCTGGTGCCGCATCGCAGCGGCGACGCGCAGTTTCGGGGCGCTGCCGCCCTTCTCGCCACCTCTGCCCGGGTCTTATGGTGGACGCATCTTGCCTGGTCGCTGATCGGCTTCGTTCGCATCTACATCGTCCTGGAAAAGCGGCCGAAGGAGGCGCGTCTGCTGCAGGACCTTGTCGTCGCCGTCGTCTATCTCGGCGTGGCGCTCTCGATCCTGGGCTTCGTCTTCAACGCTCCGATCGGCACGCTGGTCGCGACCTCGGGCGTTGTTGCAATCATCTTCGGGCTGGCGCTCCAAAACACGCTTGGCGACGTGTTTTCCGGAATCGCGCTGACGGTGGGGCGTCCCTTTGCCATCGGCGACTGGATCGCGCTCAGCGACGGGACGGAGGGGCGCGTGATCGAGAACAACTGGCGCTCGACCTTCCTCCTGACCGGCGCGCACAACGTCGTGGTCCTGCCCAACAGCGCGCTCGCCAAGGTCGGGCTCACCAATTTGAGCCGGCCAGACGAAACGCACCAGGTTCCGTTGCTCGTTCGCGTCCTGCCGGACCGTTCGCCTGAACAGGTCGAGCAGGTGATGCAGGCCGCACTTCTGGCCTGCGCGCGCATCGTCCATGACCCGATGCCGGTCGTCGCCCTGAAGACGATCGATTGCGTGGCGATCGAGGTCGAGCTGCAGTTTCGCGTGAAGAGCCCGGCGGAAAGGACGCCGGCCCGAAACGAAGTGATAACGCGTGTTCACGAGCAATGTCGGCAAGGTGGTCTTTCGCTGGCTCCGCCGGCTCAAGCCTATCTCTATGCGCCGATGGCAGCGACGCAGGTCAGCTTGCCCTCATCCGGCGCGCCCTAGCACCCACTCGAAGCTCTTTTTCCAGAGTTCTGCGGGGATTTCCTTCGACAGCGTGTCGACAAGATCGGACAGGCGCACGCTGCGCAGCTTGCCGCGCCAGGCCTCGTCCGCCTCCCACATGATGCGCGCCACTGCGCAAGGCCCGCTTTCGCAATAGCCGGGCGCACGACAGGGATTGTTGGCTCTGATGTTGGTGCACACAAATGTGCGCGTCTTGCCTTCGACAGCCTCGACGATATCGAGAAAGGTCAGATCCGTCGGCGCTTTCGCCAGCCGGTATCCGCCGGAAGGCCCAAGGGTCGTGTCGACCAGGCCGGCCTGGGAAAGGCTCTGCAGTGCCTTGGACAGATATTCCTTCGGCAGCCCGTGGAACTCCGCCAGCGCCTTGGTCGACAGATACCGGCCTTCGGGCAGGCCGGCGAGAATGGCGCAACAGTGAAGCGCCCATTCGACTTGGCTTTTAAGGATCATGGTTCCGTCCGGCAGATGCCAAATCGCATCTATTAAGGACAAAAAATATCCCTATTTTTCACTCGTGTAAACAGCGCCTACATGAGGACGCTACAAGTGCTGCGGGCAAGGAGATCCTCATGATTGCAATTATCGGTTTCCTCTCTGCCCTGTTCGTGCTGCTGCCGCTGTCCTTCATCTGGCGTCTGTGGCGGCTCGATGCGCCGACCCGTCTCACCTGGCTGCTCGTGCTCTCGGAGACCGCGGCGGTCATCGGCTTGATCCTGATCCTTGGCCGCTGGGATGTCTCGGGCGTCTGGACGCGCCCTGGCCTCGCCGGTCTTGCGCTGGCAGCAGCTGGTGTTTCACTGGTTCGCCATCGCGGCCGGCCGTGGTTTGCCGGGGACCGAGGGTCGCTGGATGCCAGGCTCGCCACGACAGCGCTCTCGCTCCTGATCTTCGGCGCGGCGCTCGCCTACGTCGTCGCCGGGATGGGTCATCACGAGGGGGCCCGCGCGCTTTCGTTTCCGCTTGCCGGCGGGCGCTTCGTCATTGCGCAAGGCGGGGGTATCGCCGTTCTCAACCATCACAGCGATCACCCCGCGCAACGCCACGCTCTCGATATCACCGCCGTCAACGGCGCCGGCTTTCGTGCGGCCGGCCTGCTGCCAAAGGACCCGTCGCGCTACGCCATCTTCGGCAAGGCCGTGGTCAGTCCGTGCGAGGGAACCGTGATCGCCGCGGTCGACGGATTTCCGGATTTGTCGCCGCCGATGACCGATCGAAAAAATGCGGCCGGCAACCACGTGATCCTCTCGTGCGACGGCATCAGGGTGGAGCTTGCGCATCTGCGTGAGGGTAGCATCGTGGCGGCGATCGGCGCACGGCTCGTCACGGGGATGCCGATCGGCGAGGTCGGCAATTCCGGCAACAGTACCGAGCCGCATCTCCACATTCACGCCGTCGACGACCGGTCCGGGGCAGCCGTCCCGATCACCTTCGATGGGCGGGTTCCAGTACGCAACGCGCAATTTTTCCGGTGAAGGATTGGCGCTTTACACGCCCGGTTGAATCGCCAAAGATCGACGGGCAGGGAGGAACGCGTTCATGGAACTTGGGACACTGGCCGGATTTGCGGTCGTCACCTTTGTCGCCGTCGTCACACCGGGGCCGGACGTCATCCTGGCCATGGCCAACGGATCGCGCTTCGGCATGAAAAAAGCGATTGCCGGCATGGTCGGCGTCCTCATCTCGGATTTCTTTCTCATCCTGGCGGTGGCGGCCGGTCTCGGCGCCCTTCTTGCTGCCTCGGAATTCTGGTTCTCCGTCGTGAAATATGCGGGCGCCGCCTATCTCGCCTGGCTCGGCTACAAGATGCTTAAGCCCGGCCGCCGCGACACAATGCAGACCCTGGGCGACGCCAGCCCGGTTCGCCAGGAGACCGCGCTATCCATCTGCCGCCACAGCATGATCGTGGCGATCACCAACCCGAAGGCCTACCTGTTTTTCTCCGCACTGCTGCCGCAGTTCATCAATCCGGCAGAAGCGCAGGTCCCACAGTTCCTGGCGCTGACGGTAGTGTTTTCCGTCGTCGAGTTTGCGGTCATGTTCGGCTACGCCCTCGTCGGCTTCAAGACCACGCAGTTTGCGGCATCCTCCATGCGCCGCTGGATGGAAAAGGGGTGCGGCGGCGCCCTCCTGTTGTCCGCCGCTTCGCTTGCAATGGTGAAACGCGCCAACTGATCGAGGTTGCCGTTTCCACCGCCAGCAACGTTATCGGCAACCGCGAGTGGGGAGCCGGAGACAGAACGCGTCAAGGGAAAGCGGACTGTCTTGGCGCAGCAGTGCCGCCCGATGTGCGCAGGGACAGCTGCGCTGGCCGGTTTGATGACAGATCGCGGTGGTCCGGGCCGGCGGCAAACTGTGGGGTACCGTTGTTCTCGATCGACCACACGTTGTTGCGGCCGGCCGCCTTTGCCGCGTAAAGCGCGGCGTCGGCGGCGCAGATGATCTCGTGCGATGTCGACCGACCCGCCATTTCCGCGATGCCGATGCTGACCGTTGCCGACAGAACGCCCTTGGGGGTGACGAACCGGCGTCCTTCGAAGACGGCGCGGATGTCGTTTGCGAGGAGGATCGCCTTCTTGCCGCCAGAGCCGGGGAGGCAGACGGCGAACTCCTCGCCGCCGAGGCGAGCGACGAAGGCGCCGCCGGGCACGCTTCTGGAAACAACGTCGGCAAAATCGATGAGCACCTCGTCGCCGACCGCATGGCCGAAGCGATCGTTGATCGTCTTGAAGTGATCGATGTCGAGATAGAGAAATGCCCCTCCGGTCGGGGTCGTCGCCAGATGCTGGTCGAGCTGATCCAGGAATGCGCGGCGATTCGGGACACCTGTCAGGGCATCCGTCTCCGATGCACGCTTGTAGCGCTGCTGCGTCCGTTCTTTCACCAGCGCGAAAAAGGCAAAGCCGCCCGCCAGGCAATGCAGGAACAGCTCGAAGGTCACGAACTGATACCACAGCGGCTGCTGCGTTCCCGAGGCGCTGTTACCGGCGAGTGGCCACAACAGGATGAGCGGGATGCGGATGAGATAGAACACGCCATGGCTGACGAAGACGAAAGCGACGATATAGGCGCTTGGCAGCTTCAGGAAATTGTCGGATCGCAAGACTTCGAAGGCGACGAGCGCGGAGTATACGAAGATCAGCACCGAGTAGAGCACGATCCGGCTGGTCACGCTGTCGCGAAAGTGGTCGGAAAAGTAGGTAACGGCGATCCAGAGGATCGGGCCGGCCAGGGCCCAGACGATCTTGAGCGACCGATCGTCGAAGGCGCGCAAGCCGAGCCAGATCATCGAAAGCGCCAGGACCGCAAGCGCATTGCCGAGCGAGATGGTGACGAACTGGTAGCCGTCCCCACGCACGGCCAGAAGCACGAAGCCGATCGCGCCGGTGAAGAAGGCCGACGACCAGAGCAGGAGTTCGAGGCTCCTACGTTCCTGCCACCAGGCAAGGCCAAAAAAAGCGCCGAAGATGAGCAGCGTCGCAAACGAGCTGAACATGATCGTCGGGGTATGCAGCGGGCCCACTCTAACCTCCTGGTTGTGGCGGGAACCATTGCCGAAGAACCGTAAAGCTTTCGCAAATGGTGGGACCGCCGCCAGCACCGGCGCCGACCGCAGGGCGTCGGGAAAGATCTGTGTCAGGCAGGAAACGGGTTGAATTCCGGCCCGGATCGCACGATTTTTGTTGGAAACGTATCGGCGGAGGCTGGGTCGATGGGCCAGGCAAGACATCACTATTTCGTCTTTGATACCGTTGCCGGCTATTGCGGCATCGCCTGGAACGACGTGGGCATCACGCGGTTTCAGCTGCCGACCCGTGCGGCCGAGGCGACCGAACGATTGCTGCTGCGGCGCGTTCCGGACGCCGCGCCCTCGCCACCGACAGCCGAGATCCGCGACGTGGTCGATGCGGTCCGGCGGTACTTCGAGGGGGCCGAAGTCGATTTTTCCGGCTTCAAGGTCGATCTTGACGGGCAGGACGCGTTTTTTATGCGGATCTATGCCGCTGCACGCGCACTGCGCTGGGGCCAGACGACCACCTATGGTGCGTTGGCAAAGGAGCTCGGTGCCGGGCCGGAAGCCGCGCGCGATGTCGGGCAGGCAATGGCCAGGAACCCGGTTTCGTTGATCATTCCCTGCCACCGGGTGCTTGCGGCCGGCGGCAAGATTGGCGGCTTCTCGGCGCCGGGCGGTTCGACCGCAAAAACCCGCATGCTGGAACTGGAGGGTGTTCGCCTCGGACCGCCCGAACCCGCGCAGCAGGCCTTCGGCTTCTAAGGACTGCCGCGCGAAGCGCCTGGTTGGCAGCACGGCGTGCGCCCATGTGCACACACCAGGGGCCCCCATGGCCCGGGGATGCTCAACCCTTGGATCGCTCCTCGGCGTCGCGTGCGTAGACCGCCAGAAATGCCTTGCCCATGAGGGTGCTCTCGGCCTCGATGCTTTGCCTGAGAACGGCGGCGCGTGTGGCCTGGATGCCGGGATCGTCCGGCGCTGCGGCGCTGGCGAGCTCGACCAGTTCAAGTGCGAGACGCAACTGTCCGGTTTTGGCGAGGACGGCGGCTCTCTCGCCGAGCTTGTCGGCGCCGCCGGCGAGTTCGGCCAGCTCCGACGCAAGATCCGCTGCGCGCGCCGGCTTGAGATGGGCGGGGTTACCGTCAAACCAGCCTGCATAGAAGTGATAGATGGCGCGGACCAGAAACTCCGGATCATCGTATTTCGCAATAAGATACGGCTTGTCGAGAGTGGCGGCCGGCACCTTCACTGTGTGCAGGACTTCGTTCAGCGTCGCGCCCCTGTTGACCAGCGCAAGCGTCTCGCCGACGAGATGCTCGAGGGGCTCGGCGCCGTCGCCGAGCATCTGAGCCGCGCGCTCCGCGCCAAAGACGACCGGGCCATGGCCGGGAATGAGGATCGACGGGCGGAGCTGCTGCATCCGCCTCAGTGCGGTCGCCCACTCCGCCGCATAGCGCTGCACCTTGCGTGGGTTGCCGGCATTGGGAAATACCCAGATGACGAAGTCGCCGCTCGCGAGCACCCGTTGCTCCGGCAGCCAGACGAAGGTCGCGTCGTCCGTTTCGCCGCGGCCGTGGAACAGCTCGATCCGTTCTCCGCCGATCGAAAGGGAAAGGGCATCGTCATAGACCATATCGGGCTGCCTCTGGCCGATCGGGTAGACGTAGCCCGGCATGTTGAACTGCTGGCCCTGGACGATGCTGTTGAAGCCATGGGAGGCCTCGTAACGGTCCATGCGCCGCTTGACGTTGCGGTGCGCGACGATCCGTGGCCGCGGCAGGCCGCGCGCATCCGCCTCCGCGTCGATCACGGTGATCCCGCTTGTGTGATCGATGTGGCCGTGGGTGAAGATGACGGTGTGGATCGGGCTGTCGTCCCAGGAGCGCACGATGTCGAGCGTCCGGCTGGCGGTGTCCGGCTTTGCGGTGTCGATCAGCACCAGTCCTTCTGTTGTCCGGATCGCCGTCACACTGCCACAGAAATAGGTCGTGTGGACGGTGATGATGTTGTCGCTGACCTTGGTGATGGCGCCGTGCGAAACCGCAGACGTCCATTCTTCCATCGGGGCGCTGCCGTCCCAAAGGCGCTCGAACAGGGGATCGTGTCGCATGGTGTTCCTCGAAGCAAAGCGGCCGATACGTTTAGCACCGCCGGCCCGGAATGGAAGCGCGGCCGGATGTTGTTTTGCCCCGGCCTGGGTATTCCGATTCTGCTATTGAAGAATCTGGTTGAACAGCTTGCCGAGCGCGCCGCCTTCTTCCTTCGGCTGGTCCGCCTGCGGTTGTTGATCCTGCTCTGCCGCCTCCGGGGGCTGCTGCTCGGTTGCCGTGTCGGGCGACGTCTGTTCGTCGGCTGGTTGAGGGGGAGGCGCTTCGCCGGCTTCTGCTCCCTTGCCGCCGATGATCTGCTCGATCGAGACTGCGCCGTCATCGGCCTTGGGCGGTTTGCCGAGCGCGCCGCCGATGATGTCGCGCAGCGCCCCGCTCTTGCCGCCTTTCGACAGCAGTTCGTCAAGCTTCAGCTTGTCGGTCGGCAGTCCGAATTTCTTCAGGGCCGAAAGCGCTGCATCGGGGTCCTTCAGCAGTCCGGAGAGATCCGGGTAGATGCGCGGCGCGGCAAACGAACCCTCGATGACGACGGGAACACCGATGCCTTCGGTCGCAATGTCGCCCCCCTGGCCCTGCAGGGAAGCGACCACGCGCGGATCGAGGCGGAAGTTCAACTGATCGTCGGGAATGTTTGCCTGGCCGCTGCCGCTCATGCGCACGAGCGGGCCGATCATCTTGATGTCATCGGTCCGGGCGATGCCGTTCTCGATCGCGAACGACGCGCCGAGCTCCGTGAAACCCGTCGCCGTGTTGTCGTTCTGCTTGAAACCCGACGACATCAGGCCGACGAGGTTGTTGTAGACATCCGCAACGTCGATGCCGCGGATCGCGCCGTCGGAAAACCGCACATTGGCCGTGCCCTGCAGCGATCGTTTCAGCGCTCCTGTGGTGCCGCCGGCGCCCGCAATATCGAACTTGGCTTCCAGCGCACCTTCGAGATGCTTGAAATTGGCGAGATCGGCCAGAAGCGGAGCCGACGAGGCGCCGGAAATGGATGCCTTCACGGTGATCGACGGCTCGGAACCCGATCCGTCCGCCCGCAAGCTCGCCGCTGCCTTGCCGCCATAGAAGGGGCTTTCGGGCAGATCGAGGTTTGCCACGCCGCCGGACACCACCAGCGTCGTTGCGACGGGGCCGGCAAAGACGCGACCGTATCCGAGCTTCTCGGCATCCACCTTGATGGACGCTTCGATCGAGCGGAGCGAAGACAGGTCGAGGGGGGCGTCGGCCACCGGCCCGTTGCCGGCCTTGGCCTTGGCGTTGGAGCGCGGGGCAGCCGATGGCGCGCCTGCAAGTCGCGCCAGATCAAGTTCGGCAAACCGCAGTGCGCTCGAGATCTTCAGCGGGCTCCCGAGCTCTACCGCCCCGCTGCCATTGGCCTCGACGCCATTGACGGACAGCGCGGCGTTGTCAAACGAAATGCCGTCGGGCCTCGCGCTGAGATTGCCGTTGAAGGCGAACTGATCGATGCTGTCGCCACCGCCCTGACCCGCCCAGGCAAGCAGTGCTCCGAGGTCCGGCGTCGAAAAATTCACCTTGCCTGCATATCCGCCCGTAAGAGCCAGCTTGCCTTCAAGCGCCAGCGCCGCCTCCTTCATGCGCAAGGCCAGCGTCAGAGGGATGTCTCCCGTCCCGGACCCGGCTGCCGAAATCAGATCGGGGAGGGGCGTCTGCAGGTCGACGGTCGCCGATTTCCCACGCCAGGCGATATCGCCTGCAAGACGCGCGGGCTTGCCGAGACCATCGACCTTGATGGCGAGTTTCTTGGTCCGTACCTCGGACATCGAAGCATCGGCAATCCCGGGCACGATCAGGGTGGCGTTTTGAAGATTGGCGACGCCCGCCACGTTGATCGTCTGGCGCAGGGACGCGGTATCCACGCCGCGAAATGCAAAACCGGTGTCCGTGGTCAGGGTTCCGGTGAGTGGCACGGATTGCCCGGCAAGGTTCGCCAGCTTCGCAATGTCGAGGCCGTTGCTGACGATGCGCCCCTGAAACGTCGGCGGGCTTTTGCGCACATCGGTCTCGATATCGGCTGACAGTCCTCCGGCGTCGATGCCGAGATGCGCGAGCTTCCCGGTGAAGAGCCCGTCCTTGAGCGTCGCGGTCAACGCGACGTCGGAGGCGGAAATCTCGCCGAGCGTCAGTGCGCCGACATTGACGCTGATATCCGCGTCGAAGCCGGCAAGCGCTTCGATGCCTGCCGAGGCCGGTTTTGTGGTCGTTTCGGATTGCCCCGCGGATTGGGACGCGGTCGAGGATCCAGTTGCCGAAAACGCGCCGATGTCCAGCCGGTCGGCGCTGAGGTCGGCGAGGAAACGCGGGCGGCTCCCGGGGACGTACAATGCGTCGAGGCCGAGCGCCTCCTCGCCCAGGAGCAGCTTTCCGCCGCGGATCTGGTAGCTGCCGTTGGCATTGAGCGCCACCTGTCCGTTTGCCTTCACCTCGTCGAGGCCGGGCGCGAGCACCGGGTCGGTTTTGAGCGAGATGTCGAGCTCGGCCGGCTTGCGTTCGAGCAGCGGGCGGAGCGGTGAAACGGCGAGCGTGAGTTCGTAGCGCCGCCCTTCGACGCCGGCACCGGCCGAAAGCGACAATTCACCGTCGATGTCGGGAACGGCGAGCGTGAGATCGAGATCGCTTGCGATCTGCGTCGCGCCAGTCGCGTCCTCCTTCTCGAGGATGCCTTTATCGATCGACACACTGTCGATTGCGCTGCGTTCGAGAAAGGCGACAAGGGCGGCGAGCGGGTCAGCGACCTTCGGCTGCGTTTCGCCGCCGCTCTCGGATTGAGCGATGACATCCTCAACGGAATCCTCAACGGAATCCGCGCTCTGGCGTATCGTCACCACCGGGCGCGTCAGCCGGACCTCTCGGATGTGCAGGCGCTCCGACCAGAGCGATGAGACTGTTACGGAACCGGCAACCGCGTCAATTCGTGCCGTCACACCGTCGGCCTCAAGCGCGACGTTTTCGGCGACAACCGCCAGATGGGGAACGACCGAAAGCCTGACCGGGCCGTTCAGCGCGATCGTACTTCCGGTTGCGCCGGAGAGTTGCCGCGCGAGTTCCGCACGCATCCAGTCACTCGAAACGAAACTCGGCAGGATGACGAGGGAAACGGCGACGAGGACGCCGAAGGCGAGCAGGCAAAGAAAGAAACGCCGCATGTGTCTCTCCGTTGCTACTGCATGTTTCCTTTGATCGTAGCCGACTAAAGGACAAAAACATGCAGCAATTCAAAATGCTACAGCGACCTTTGCGCGTCTGATCAGACGCGCGGCGCTGTAGAGCGGTTGATTCGGTATGGTTTGCCAGGGAGGGGCGATTTGCAACTCTTCACAGCCGTTCTTCGGCCTCGAGCGGGCCAAGCCGGACCGGAGCGGGATTGCGGCGCACGTTATCCGGCAGCCTTGCCGCCGATCTCCGTAGCTGGCGCCAGGATGTCCGCCACGCGTGCATCTGCGGTGTCGGGCTGTCGCTTCGGGCGGTGCACGAGCGTGACCAGGACGAAGGACAGGATCATCAGCAGGTACCAGGCGCCGAGCTTCTGCAGCGAAACCGGTGACCAGCCCGCCGCTTGCGAAGGGTATATCCAGGCGCGTGACCAGGTGCCGATGTTTTCGGCAAACCAGATGAACAGGGCGACCAGCAGGAAGCCCAAAAGCAGCGGCATGCGATGGCGGAACCGGAAGACGCGGTAGTGCACCGTGGTGCGCAGGAAGAGAATTGCGGTGGCGCCGAACAGGAGATAGCGCAGGTCGATGATGTAGTGGTGGCTGAAGAAATTGACGTAGATCGCCAACGCCAGGAGCAAGGTCGCAGCGAGCGGAGGATAGTTGCTGTATCGCATGTCGAGAATGCGGGTGACGCGGGCGAGATAGGAGCCGACGGCGGCGTACATGAAGCCTGAAAACAACGGCACGCCACCAATCCGGAAGAGATTCGGCTCGGGATAGACCCAGGACCCGACCGACGTCTTGAAGATCTCCATCAGAGTTCCGACGATGTGGAAGATCAGGATGACCTTGGCTTCGGCGAGTGTCTCGAGCTTGAAGGCGATAAGCGCGAACTGGATGAGAAGCGCGGCCAGGAAGAGGAAGTCGTAGCGGGCAAGGCCGATATCCTCCGGCCACCACAGCCGTGTAGCCAGCATGAGGCCGAGCATCGCGCCGCCGAAGACACAGGCGAAGGCCTGCTTGATGCCGAAGACGAGAAACTCGGTCAGTCCGCCGAGGATGCCGCTGGCCGGAAGCCTGTCGAGCAGGCGGTGGGCGGTAGCGTCGATGCGTGCTTCGCGGCTGGTAAACCGCTCTTCGCCCGTCCATTTGTCCATCGAACATCGCCTCCGCATCGCCCTCTCGATGCGATGGCCCGATATTGCGGTTGAATTGTGGACGTCCGGAAACCATGCCGCGTGGTCGCCCGGCGACGACTGTGGCGCGTCTCGCCGGGGATCGCCGCTTAACGCGGGAAGGAATAGCGATCGACGATCGCCCAGATGTCCCGGTTGACCTCCTGCAACTGCTCGATGACCTCGTTGATCCGTGCGATCTCGGCATCGTTGATCTGTTCGATCTTGCCGTACTTGATCGTATCCTTGCTGTCGAAGATCGCCATCAGCTGCGTGCTCGCCTGATCGCCGGTTTCGTCGAAGGAGTAGATGCAATGACTGTATTTGTTGCGCAGTTTCGCCTGCCGGCCCAGCTGCTGGGTGATCGCCAGGATCTCCTGGCGCTGGACGGCCGGTGTCTTGCCCATCTTGGTCAGCCGCTCGACGAGCTCGATGCGGGCCCGCGTGGTGTTGAGCGTGAGAAAGATGACGATCGCGGTTTCCTTGTCCACGCGGGCAAGGCCGGCGATCAGATAGATCAGCAAACTCTCGGTGTTGGTCCACGTATAGTTGAGTTGTCCGATCAACAGTAGGATTTCGTGAAATCTCGCCATGGGCTCCTGCCAACGCTCGCCAATCGCCAATCCGTTCTTCCAGAATACCGCATTCCTGCCGGCAGTAAATTTGTTCTCGCGACGGACGAGCAGGCCCCGGAAAGCAGCGGTTGGACCGCTGTTTGGTCGCGGCCAGCCGCAGGTTGATAGCCACATTTTACCTAACCCACGGGTGAAGATTTCAGGGGCCTGTCGCTAGCCCGCGAAGGTTAGCCCGAACTGACAACTTACAATGTGTGTCGGTTTTAGACAGACTCCCCCCTGCAACCGGCGAGCAGGACGCAAACAGGCCCCTAAGGGCGAGCACTGCATCGAATGGAAATGCCCAGTTGGGTACCTGTTCCGGTCCTCTCGGCCCAGTAAGGGGAGAGGCAAGAAAAAAGCGATCGAAGATATCGGCATGAGGGCGACTAGGCGCCCGGAGGAAACCACTTCACGAAGTTCACTAAGTTCAACACGTAGCCCGCGCATGGCCCAAATCCGCGTATGAGAAGAATGCGGCTCGGCTGTCGCGGCCTCAACTTGAGGTGATCGTTATGAGCAAGGACAAGAATATCCTGTGGCCATGGGATGACAGCCAGTCTCAAGATCAAGACCAGGACCAGGGACAAGGCCAGGGTCAGGGACAGTTGCAGGCGGAGCTGCAGGGCCAGCTTCAGGGTCAAGGACAAGGCCAGGGACAAGGCCAGGACCAGGGCCAGGGACAAGATCAGGGCCAGGGCCAGGATCAGGGCCAGTCGCAATACAGCGAATCCTACAATGGCAACCTGAACGGCAACGGCAACCTGAATGGCAACGGCAACGCCAATGGTAATGCCAACGGCAACGGCAACCTGAACGGTAACGGCAACGCCAACCTGAACGGCAATGGCAACGCCAACCTGAACGGCAACGGCAACGCCAATCTGAATGCCAACCTCAACGAAAACAGCAGCCACGTCGATGTCGACAGCAAGACGACCGTCGATGTGGATGTCGATCTCGACCTCAGCGGCTACAAGCCGTCGGACGACGACTTCGCCGATATCGACCACTCGAATATCCACGGCATGGCGAACACGAGCTTCAAGGACATCCTGAACGGCTCGATGAACGGCAACAGCAACGTTGCCAACGTCTTCAGCCAGAACGCCATCATGTCGGATGACGACAGTGCGTCGGACATCAACAACAGCGGTACGCTCAACCAGAACGGCGACGCCAATGCCGGGGACGCACATTCGGGCGACGGCATCCGCGCCGGTGCGGACGGCGGTGAAGGCGGAAGCAAGGCCTACGCCAATGGTGGCGACGGCGGTGATGGCGGCCATACGGTCGGCGGCTTTGCCGGCGCTGGCGACGGTGACGGCGGCGACGCAGACAACAATGCCGATGCGACCGGCGGTGCCGGGCTCGGTGGCATCGCAGCCAGCGTCGGTGTTGGCGGTTCGGCCAGCAGCGGTGACGCAACCGGTGCAGCCGCGACGGCTGGTGCCGGTGCGGCCGGCGGTGCGGGCCTCGGCGTCGGTCTCGGCCTTGGCGTCGGCCTCGGCGTCGGTGCTGCAGCCGGCGGTGACGGCGGCAGCAATGGCGCTGGCAACGGCGGGACCAGCGGCGACGTAGCCAGCGGCCCGGCCGGAGCCTCGGACGCCGGTGACGGCGGCGACGCCGGCGGCTTCGTCCTGCCGATCCTGAACTTTGGTGGCGACGGTGGCGACAGCAATGGCGGCAACAGTGTCGCGGTCGGCGATACCGGTGATGCCAATGGCGGTAACGCCGGCAACTCCGGCGACGGTGGCGACGGCTTTGGTGCAGGCCTCGGTGCAGGCGCCGGTTTCGGTGCGGGTGCCGGTATCGGTGGCGCCGGTGGTTCCGGCGGCGATGCCTTTGCGACAGGCGGAGCCAGCGGTGATGCGACCGGCGGCGACGGCACGGGCGGCGCTGCAACCGGTGGCCATGGCCTTGGCGGCCTTGCGCTGACGGGTTCGTGGGCTGCGGGCGGCGACGGTGGCGACGCCTATGGTGGTCACGCCTTTGGCGGCGACGGCGGTGCCGGCGGTGCCGGTGGCTTTGCAACGAATGGCGATGGCGGCGCGGGTGGCAGCGCTGGCATGTGGGGCTCGTACAATGGTGATGACAGCTTCGTTGAGGGGCTCTCCTCGGCTTCGGCAGATGCCGTCATCGACACCAATGCCTTCAACCAGCAGATCGTGCTCGGTGCGAACCTCCAGGGCAACACGATCGACATGACAGTCGTCGGTGGTGACTACACGACAACCGCTGTCGGCGACGACGACAACACCTGATCGATCAGGCGATGTCGAACCGCATGTCGCGGAATCGGCTTGAAAAGGACTGCGCGGGAAACCTCCCGCGCAGTTCGGCACGAACCGTTGCGCCAACGGGGACTGCCGACGACAGGAGGAGGGCCTGACGTTGTATTCTGCAAAGATCACCGAGGCCATTGCCCATTTCATAGGTCTGTTCGAACTCACCGCCGAAGAGGCGCGGCTGCGCGAAGTGCACGAAAAGTTCGATCCCGACCGCGAAATCCACAAAGACCCGAAAGAGCTTGTGTCAGCGCCGGTCAAGGTGCAGGCGCCCTACGATCTCGACGACTTCAACCCCGACGTCCCCTACAAGCCGCTCGCGCCGGATATCTACATGCCGACACCGGATGGATATGCGGGCGTGGCGTTCCCCGAGTATCCGATTTCCGGCGGATTTCTGGGCCGTGGCGTGAGCGAGAACGCGCTGCAGGGCGGAGCGGTCAAGACGGCGGCGGCCCAGGCCGGGACGCCGCAGATCAATCCACCGGGCTCGGTCGTGGTCTACAGCGCCCAGACGGCGGAACTCTCCGACAACGATACGATCAGCATCGGCGGGCACGGCCTGAAATCGGGCCTGCACGCCGACGACAGCGCCACGATGGGCGAACTGATCGATGCGGCGCAGCAAATTTCGCTGCTGGGCGACACGGACGTCGCCGGCTCAAGCGATGCGATCGCCATCCTGGTAACGAGCACGGCCGAAAGACTGAATGCCAACGCTTCCGGCGGCGAGGCCGAGGTGAACGGCCTCTCCGTCAAGAGTTTCGTCGCCAAGGCGAGTGCGCTCGAGGGCATCTACGTCAATGGCGTGATCGCGGACGAAGCGCCTGTTCTCAAGGATCACCTGCCGAACCAGGACGCAGCGCCCGAGGCCGCCGATGAGCCAAAGCTCTCCAACGGTCCTGTTGATGTCGATGGCGGCACCGCTCATGGCGAAGGCACGGTATCAATCGACGTTTCCGTCGACCTCGATACCGGCAGCAACACGCTGGTGAATTCCGCCGTGGTGACCAGCAACTGGTTGCAGGCGGAGGTGCTCGCGGTCGCCGGCGATCATGTCGAACTCAACGCCATCATCCAGACCAACGCCTATTACGACAGCGACCTCGTCAGCGCGGCCCTCGGCGGCGGCAACCCCGAGCAGAATGCGACACAGGCCTTCAACATCGCGATGTTCAAGCATGTCGAGCCGGCAGCCGCCGAAACGACGCACGCCGACACCGCTGGCTTCCCCTCGGTGTGGGCGATCACCGAGGTGAAGGGTGATCTCATGATGGTGAACTGGTTGCAGCAGTTCACCTTCATGTCGGATCAGGACACGGCCATCGTCTCGGCTTCGGGCTCCAAGCTGTCGATCGTTGCCGGCGACAATACGGCGGCCAACGAAGTGTCCCTGCTGGAGTTGGGATACAGATACGATCTGATATTCGTCGGCGGCAGCGTCTTCGACGCCAACATCATCCAGCAGACGAACATCCTGCTCGACAACGATCTGATAGGTGCTGTCGGCGGGTTCCACACAAGCGGCGCCGGCGCGGTCTCGACCGGCGGCAACCTGCTTTGGAACTACGCCGGGATCGTCGAAGCGGGCACCGCGGGTCCGGTCGGCCCTCTGTCGGAAGGCTATCTCTCCGCCCTGCAGGATCTGTCTCAAGGCAACAAGCCGTCATCCGCCGATTTCCTGCACGATCCCGCCTTTGCCGGGCTTCATGGGATCAGGGTGCTCTATATTTCAGGCGATCTCATCAGCCTCAATTACATCCAGCAGACCAACATTCTGGGTGACAACGACCAGGTGACGCTGGCGATGAACGCACTCACCGCCCGTCCGGATGCGGATTGGACGATTACCACCGGCTCGAACGCCCTGCTCAACTACGCTGGGATCGTCGACGTCGACACCGGCAAGACGATCTATGCCGGCGGCGGCGTCTATTCGGACGAAGTGCTCATCCAGGCCGAGCTGGTGAAGAACGACCCCTATCTCGAAAGTCAAAATCCGGATGCGCTGGTCAGCGAGGCCGTCGTCTTCCTCGGCGACGACATGCTCGCTCCGGATCACGGCCAGCAGCCTGACCAGATCTCGCCAAACCCGGGACTGCACACAATCGACACGGCCAGCGTCGATCCCATGCACAGCATGGTCGCCTGATCGGAGCGCGAGAGGATTTTCATGAACGACCGCATCAGCCCGGCTTGGAAAGCGCCCTTGGAAACCGGCGATGCCGGCGCGACGCGTGTAGACGAAAACAATGGCGGTGGGTCGGAGAAACCCGATGCCGACCAGGCCCGGCGAGAGTTTCTGCGCAAGCTTGACCATCATGAGCACGTTCTGGATCGTGCCGTTAGGGAGATCGACGGGGTGGCGGATCAAATAAGAAGAGCGGCGGCAACCGACGCCAGAGACAATGCGAACCGCCCTACCGCGGCGCCTACGCCCCTTCAGGGACCGGTCGTGGCAAGACCGGTGTCGGCCGTCGGCGCTGCACCGAACCCGGCGCCCACATATGTCGCGCCCGCCCCAACAGCCGCCACGGCGCAGCCGAGCGCGGTCACTCCGCGGCCCTGGCCGCCAAGGACGGAGGCTCCTGTTCGGGGCGAAGCCAGCCCTGAACCTGTCAAAGCGGCGCCTGTCACCGAGCGTCGGCTCTTTGTCGACGACAGAAAGCCGGAGGCCCGGGTCGAAAAGCCGATCGTCTGGCCGACGGCGGAAATGAAGGAGCGAAATTCGCCATCGGGCATGGTGGTGATCGATGGCGACCGCGGACCGGTGAAAGTGGATGATCGGTCACCTGGCAAAGGCGGCGGTTCAACGAGCGGCAATGGCGGCGGCGGCGGTGGAGGCGGGGTCTTCCACAAGCGCTTGGGGCCGGTCGATTTTTCGGCGAGCCTCAAGGCCGGTCTGAAGGCGATCCGGCAAAACCTGATGATCGTCATGGTGTTCACCATCGCCACCAATGTGCTGGTGCTGGCAATCCCGGTCTATCTGTTCCAGATCTCGGACCGGGTGCTAACCAGCCGTTCGCTCGACACCTTGATGATGCTGACAATACTGATCGTCGGCGCGGTCGTGCTGCAGACCATTTTCGACGGCATTCGCCGCATGATCCTGATGCGCACGGCGGTTGAGGTCGCCGCGCAACTCGGCGCGCCGATCCTGAGTGCCGCGGCCAGGGCATCCCTCCACAGCAACGGGCGCGAGTACCAGACGCTTGGCGATCTGCAGCAGCTTCGGTCCTTCCTGGTCTCTGGCACGCTGCTTTCCTTTCTCGACGCGCCGATCGCGCCATTGTTCCTGTTGGCGGTCTTCCTCATTCATCCGCATCTCGGCGCGATCGTCGTGACCTCGGCCGTGCTCCTTTTGATCGTCACGTTGTTGAACCAGCGCGCGACCGCCGCCGGCTTCGGCGAGGCGACCAATTACCAGACCAAGGCGAACCTGCATCTCGATTCGATGTCGCGCAACTCGCAGATCATCAACGCGCTGGCGATGATCCCGGAAGCCGTGCACATCTGGGGCAAGGACATGGCGGGGTCGCTCAAGGCCCAGGTCCTGGCGCAGGACCGCAACATCGCCTTTGCTTCGCTCTCCAAGGCAGTGCGGTTGCTGACCCAGGTGACCATGCTCGGCTGGGGCGCCAATCTCGCCCTCCACGGCCACCTGTCGGGCGGCATGGTCATCGCGGCCTCGATCGTCGCCGGGCGTGCGCTCGGTCCGATCGAAGCGGCGATCGAGGGCTGGCATCAGGTGATCCAGGCGCGGGCCGCCTATGGGCGCATCACCGCGCTGCTGCAGACGTCGCCTCTCAATTTCGAACGCCTGAAGCTGCCGCGGCCGGAAGGGCGCCTTGATGTCGAGCGGCTGCTTTTCGTGCCGCAGGGAACCAAGCGCGTGGTGCTGAATGGCATCACCTTCGCGCTCGAGCCCGGTGATTCTCTTGCGGTGATCGGCAGTTCCGGCGCCGGCAAGACGACGCTCGGCAAGATGCTGGTCGGCTCCATCCTGCCGACCTCGGGCAATGTCCGGCTCGACCTGATGGACTTGAGGAACTGGGACCAGCGGCAGTTCGGCGAGAGCATCGGCTACTTGCCGCAGGACGTGCAGCTGTTCCCGGGAACGATCAAGGCGAACATCGCCCGCATGCGCGAGGATGCGACCGACGCCGACATCTACGCTGCCGCCAAGCTTGCCGACGTTCACGACATGATTGCCATGCTGCCGCACGGTTACGAGACGGTGGTGGCGGCAGATGGTTCGCCGCTGTCGGGCGGCCAGAAGCAGCGCGTAGCACTTGCCCGCGCCTTCTTCGGCAATCCGCGCATGGTGGTGCTGGACGAGCCCAACTCCAACCTCGATACCGCGGGCGAGGCGGCGCTGACGCGCGCGCTCACCCATGCAAAGCGGGAGAAGATCACCGTCGTCACCATCACCCAGCGTCCAGCCCTTCTCAACAGCGTCGACAAGGTACTGCTGCTGGTGAACGGCACCGTCGCGCTCTTCGGCCAGCGCCAGGACGTGCTGAAGGCGCTGGCTGCCCGCGGTGTGAACACCGAGGGCAACCCGCTCGACCAACCCCAGCTTCCGTAGGCGATCATGGCAGAAACGGCAAAAGTACAGGACCTGACCTGGTACGCGGAGGTTCCGCGCTCGATCTGGCAGCACACGGCGATCGGCCTTGCGCTGATCCTCGTCACCTTCGGGGGCTTTGGCTTCTGGGCCTTCACCGCGCCGCTTGCCGCAGCGGTCATCGCCCAGGGCAGCTTCGTCGCAACCGGGCAGAACAAGGTGGTCCAGCATTTCGAAGGCGGGATCATCAAGGAGATCCTCGTCAACGAGGGTGATCACGTCACGGCCGAGCAGCCGCTGATCCGGCTGGACGAGACGGCGGCACTCGCCAACGAGCGGCAGTTCTTTTTGAGGCGCGCACGACTTGAAGCGATCGTTGCGCGGCTCAACGCCCAGGCAAACGGCCTGACGGAAATCGCCTTGCCGGCGGCTTTGACCGATCACCTGAAGGATGATCCGGAGGTCGCGCCGATTGTGCAGAGCCAGCAGCTGAATTTCCGGACCTGGAGGAGCAAGCTCGACAGCGATATCGGCCTGTTGAAGCGCAACATCGAGAGCCTGCAGTTTCGCGCCCAGGGCTTTGAGGAACAGCTGAAATCGGTGCGCGAGCAGCGCGTGCTGCTGGAAGAGGAGTATATCGGCAAGAAGACGCTTCTGGCCAAGGACCTGATCCGCAAGACCGAGATCAAGACCATTCAGCGGGCAATCGCCGATGCCGAAGGCCAGATCGGGCGGCTGATGTCCGAAGTCTCGGAGACCGGCGCCCAGATCCTCAAGCAGCAGCAGCAGGTCAACCAGACCGAAGAGAGCTACCGCGAGGCCGCCCTTGACGACTTGCAGAAGGCAGAGGCCGAACTCGACACCGTGCGCGAGCAGTTGCGCGGCGCCACCAATGTCCTACGTCGCGCCACGATCAACGCACCGGTGACGGGCACCGTCATTCGCCTGCATTTCCACACATCCGGCGGCGTCATCGAGAGCGGCAAGCCGATCATGGAGATCCTGCCGGCCGACGTTCCGCTGATCATCGAGGCGCAGGTGCTGCGCACCGACGTGGACAATATCCGGGTGGGCGAGAAGGCGACTGTGCGGATGACGGCGCTCAACCAGCGCACGACGCCTGTGCTCAACGGCCAGGTCTTCTATGTCTCGGCAGATGCGCTGCCGGTGCAAACCCAGGAAGGCACGCGCGAAGTGTATCTGGCCCGCGTCAGCCTGCCGGCGAGCGAGCTTGCCCGGATCCACGGGCTCGTCGTAACCCCGGGCATGCCTGCCGAAATCCTCATCCAGACGGCGGAGCGCACCTTCTTCGATTATCTCACCAAGCCGATCCGCGACAGCATGGCGCGCGCCTTCATGGAAAACTGAGGAGCGGCGGTATCCGGTTTCCACCTGCAGGTCCCTCTGCTGGACGACGCGTTCGTCGGTCGTCCTATCGGGAAGAACAGGCGATCCCGGTATTGCGCTACGCGCATAGCGCATAGCTGGCCTGCGGAAATCCCGCCTACTATTTGGGCAGGGACGCTGTATATTCCTATTCATCGAAGCAATGCACCTCCTCCCGCAGAGCTTCGATGGGTGAACGATCTCCTCCTCCCTGATCGTTCGCAAGATCAGCGCCACTCCTCCTCCCAGGCTGCTGATCGATATTTTAAAGAGCCTGCCGCACCTCCTCCCGCGGCAGGCTTTTTTGTTTCTTCGATATCATCGACGTCAAAACCGCTTCTTCGGCATCCGCGCGATGCACGATGGCGAAGCCACCTCGATCGCGGCCGTTGACGGCCGGATGCCGGGCTCTAGATAAGCGGCATCATTCCCGCCAACGTCAGCGAGCGCGTCATGCACTATCGATCCTATGGCCGGACCGGCCTTCGCATTTCCGAAATCGGCTACGGCGCCTGGGGCATCGGCAAGAGCCACTGGCAGGGCGCCAGCGACGACGAATCCATGCGCGCCCTCAACCGCGCCGTCGATCTCGGCCTGAACTTCATCGACACGGCGCTGGGTTACGGCCAGGGCCACAGCGAAAGACTGATCGGCGGCCTGCTGAAGGAGCGCGCCGAGACGATCTACGTTGCGACCAAGATCCCGCCGAAGAACATGCAATGGCCCGCCCACGCAGGAACGCCGGCCGAGCAGACCTTCCCGGCCGACCATGTGATCGCCTCAACAGAGACGAGCCTGCGCAATCTCGGCGTCGAGACGATCGACGTGCAGCAATTCCATGTCTGGTCGGACGAATGGGTGGGGCGCGGTGACTGGCTGGAGGCGGTCGAGCGCCTGAAGCGCGACGGCAAGATCCGCTTCTTCGGGGTTTCGATCAACGACTACGAACCGGACAATGCGCTGCGGCTGATCGAGAGCGGCGTGGTCGACAGTGTCCAGGTGATCTACAACATCTTCGAACAGGCACCGGAAGAAAAACTGCTGCCGGCGTGCCTCGAGCACAAGGTCGGGGTGATCGTGCGCGTGGCGCTCGACGAGGGTGGCCTGACCGGCCAGATCCGCGCCGACACCGTCTTTCCCGAGGGAGATTTCCGCGAGACCTATTTCCGCGGCGATCGCAAGCGCGAGGTTGAAGAACGGACGCGAAAGATCGTCGGGGACCTTCAGATCGCGCCCGACGCGCTGGCAGAAACGGCGCTGCGCTTCGTGCTCAGCCACCCGGCGGTCTCGACGGTCATCCCGGGCATGCGCTCGGTTCGCAATGTCGAGCGCAACTGCGCCATCGGCGACGGGGTCGGCTTGCCGGACGCGCAACGGGCCAAGCTCACCGCCCACAGCTGGAAGCGCAATTTTTATCGCGATTGAACTGCTTGGTCTGCCGGCATTTCGTCGCCTGTCCGGCGGTTCCTCGATATCACGGGAAGGGTCGGGACACAGAACCCGGTCGGTGTCTCGGGCCCTCGAATATGCTATCCATATGGAGGCAGGAGCCGAGGGTGCCGATGGAACAGAAACTCTCCGTCATCATGGCCGCGGACGTGGTCGGCTATAGCCGGCTCATGGAAGTTGATGAGAAAGGCACCCTGGCGGCGCTGATGGCGCATCGGCAGGAGCTTCTGGACGTCGAGGTCGCCTCGCACGATGGGCGTATCGTCAAACTGATCGGCGACGGCATGCTCGTCGCGTTCCACGCTGTCGAAGACGCGGTTCGCTGTGCTGTCGCTATTCAGCGCGGGATGCGAGAACGCAATGCGACCGCCGCCAGCGATCGACAGATGGAGTTCCGCATCGGCATCAACATCGGCGACCTTCTGTTCGAGGAGGGAGACGTCTATGGCGATGGCGTCAACGTGGCCGCTCGTATTGAAAGTCTCGCAAAGCCCGGAGGTGTCTCCGTCTCATCCTCGGTTCACGACACGCTGGGTGGCCGGCTCGGCATGCGTTTCGAAGACATCGGCGAGCAGAGGCTGAAGAACATCGCCCGTCCGGTCCACGTCTACAACATCGTCATCGACGAAACCGTTGTGCCTCCATCATCTCAGGGTGTGCGGGAAAATCCCCCGATCAAGTCGAACCGGACGCTTCTCTACGTGACAAGGTTCGTGAACCTCAGCGGCAATCCTGACCAGGAGTACTTCGCTGCTGGCATCACGCAGGATGTCGTCGCGGGACTGTCACGCTTCTCGGGGTTGAATGTCATCGTGCGGTTGCCCCGTGCGGACCCGCACCAGCCGGCTTTAGCCGCCTTTTACACGCTTGAGGGCAGCGTCAGGCGGATTGGGGACCGCGTCAGGGTCAACGCCAGCCTGACCGATGCGGAAGGCGAACACATTTGGGCGGAAAAATTCGATTTCGGCCCGATCGACATGTTTGACGTCCAGGACGAACTGTCGCGCTCCATTCCGGCTGCCCTGAACGTCAAGATCGAGGAGGCCGAACGCTAAAGGGTTCTGTCCAAGCCTATCAGGGACCTGAACGCCTATGATTTCTATCTGCGCGGACGACACCTTGAAAAAAGCCTCAAGTCGGATGAGGTGCGGCTTGCGAAGGAGATGTTCCTCGCTGCGATAGACGCTGATCCGGGCTACGCGCGTGGGTACCTCGGCCTCGCTTGGCTTGAGCTTCGCAAGCTGAAGTGGAACGAGTGCGTGGACATGGAGGCGACACTGGCCAGCGCCTTCGCCTGGGCAAGCAAGGCGCTGGAGTTGAGCCCCTATGACGCCGACGTTCATTGGGCGCTCGGTGTCGTCCATCTTTGGAAGCGAGAGACCGAGCGTGCGATCGGTTGCTATGAACGCGGCCGTGAACTGGCGCCGAACAATTGTGATCTGCTCGCCGAGTACTGCGATGCCCTGGGTTATCTCGGTCTTCTCGAGGACGCGATCCGGATCGGAGAGCTGGCATTGCGGCTGAACCCAAGTCGGCCGGACTGGTATTTCTGGAACATCGCTGCCAGCAAGTACCTTTCGGGCCACTATGGCGAGGCATTGGCGCTGCTGGAAAAGATGACGGATCTCGGATCCGCCTATAGGCTGCTCGCAGCGACCTATTCGCAACTCGGCCGGGTGGAAGATGCGCGTCGCGCTGCGGGCGAACTGCTGAAGCTCAATCCGGAATTCTCGATCGAGCGATACAGTTCTCGCGCGCCGTATCGCGACAAGGCGTTGCTTGAGCGATACGTCGAGGGTCTGCGGTTGGCGGGATTGCCCGAATAGTCCCGCGGCCTGTCACCTCCAGTGCGCGCGTAGCAACGGATCCAAGTTGGAGCACGGGGCGGAAGGCGTTGTCGGAAAATCTGGTCAATGTTCGCTACATGGTTGACGACGTCGAGGCTGCGGTTGCCTGGTACACCACCCATCTCGGCTTCGCTCTCCTGACGAATTTTGCGCCGGCGTTCGCCGACGTGCGGCGCGGTGATCTGCGGCTGCTGCTCAGCGGGCCGACCAGTTCGGCCGGCCGGCCGATGCCGGACGGCGAGACGCCGGGGCCCGGCGGCTGGAACCGGATCCATCTGATCGTCGATGATTTGCCGCGTGAGATTGAACGGCTGCGCGCAGCCGGCGTCACCTTCCGCAATGATGTCGTCAGGGGGCCTGGAGGGGCGCAGATCCTTTTGGTCGACCCCTCCGGCAATGTCGTCGAGCTGTTTCAGCCCGCAGGTCTTTAGGATTGCCGCTGAAAGGGCGCTCAGCTTGCGCTGGTGTCGACCACTTCGAAGTCGTGGGTGATCGTCGCGGTCTTGGCGAGCATCGCCGAGGCCGAGCAGTATTTTTCGATCGACAGCGAGACGGCGCGCTCGACCTTGCTCGGCGACAGGCCGCGCCCCTTGACGACGAAATGCATGTGGATGCGGGTGAAGACCCGGGGTTCGGTTTCCGCGCGGTCGGCTTCGAGCTCGACGACGCAGTCCTCGACCGGTTCGCGACCCTTTTCGAGGATGTGAACGACGTCATAGGCCGAGCAGCCACCGGTCCCGATCAGCACAAGCTCCATCGGGCTCGGCCCCGGCGTGCGGCCGTCGTCGCCGAAGGCGGTTCCCAATACGACTTTGTGGCCGCTTCCGGATTCCCCGACGAAGGTCCGGTCTTCCACCCATTTGACGCGTGCTTTCATGTCTCTCGTCCTCATTTCTGCAGTGCCGTCATCGGTCCAGATGGTCGATGACCCTTCCCTGAGATAACGAGTTCCGGCAATTTCGCAAAGAGGCGGCCGAGGCTAAAGTCGGGGTCGTCGGCGCGTTGCGCCGAACGCTGGCAAGCAAGGGGGGTGCATGAACGATAGCGACGAAGGTGACAGTGACCGCTCCGGTGCAGTGGTTCGGCCACCGATCGCGTGGCTCGCCGCCGTTGGTGGCGGCCTATTGCTCGACGGCGCCTATCCGCTGCCGTTTCTGCCAGGGTTGCTGACCGGTCGGCTGATCGGGCTTGCCATTTTCGCTGCCGGCCTTGCGCTGATGATCTGGGCGGCAACGACATTTCGCAGAGCCGGGACCGAAATTCAGACGACGCGGCCGACGAGCGCGATAGTCGAGGTTGGGCCCTATCGCTTCAGCCGCAACCCGATCTACGTCGCCATGTTGCTCGGCATTTTCGGTCTTGCCCTTGCCTTCAACAGCCTTTGGCTCCTGTTCCTGCTTATGCCTTTCTGGCTTGTCATCCGCTATGGCGTGGTCGCCCGCGAGGAGGCCTATCTGGAGCGCAAGTTTGCGAGCGAATATCTCACCTACAAGGCGCGCGTCAGGCGCTGGCTTTGACGGGGGGCAGCTCAGACACCGAGACGAGGGCGTCCGCCAGCCGGTCGATCTGGTGCGGCAGCAAGCCGGCAATGTTGATCCGTCCGCTGGCGGTGCCGTAGACGCCGAAATCCTGGCGAAGCCGGTTCATCTGGTGCTGATCGAGCGGCAGCAACGAGAACATGCCCTTCTGTCGGCTGAGCGCCTGCAAGGGTTCAGGCGCCCCACAGCGCGCCAGCGCGTCGGCAAGATCGCGGCGGGTGTCGGCAACGCGCTTTCGGCATGCCGCGAGTTCTGCAAGCCATGTGCGGGAATTCTCGAAAAGATCGGCGGCGATCGCGGCGCCGTGCTCCGGCGGCATGGAGTAACTGGCGCGCGTCAGCCTTTCGAGCGTGGCGCGGACATTGGCGAGCGGCCGCGCCTCGGCGGCGATCACCATGGCAGCACCCGTGCGTTCGCAATAGAGCCCCATGTTTTTCGAGCAGCTTGCAGCAACGAGCACGGTTTCGAGCTCGCCGACGAGATGGCGCAGCCCAAAGGCGTCTTCCTCGATCCCATCGCCGAAACCCTGATAGGCCATGTCGATGAGCGGGATCAGCCCCCGTCTCCCGCAGAGTTCGGCCAGTTGCCGCCATTGCTCACGCGAGGGGTCGATCCCGCTTGGATTGTGGCAGCACCCGTGCAAGAGGACGATGTCACCCTGGCGGGCCTGCTGCAGGTCGGCGATCGCCGTGCCGATATCAAGTCCCGTTTCGTTTTCCTGCCAACGGAAGGACCGGACCGCGAGTCCCGCAGCCGTCATGATCGGACGATGGTTCACATAGCCGGGATTGGTGCTCCAGACCGTCGCATGCGGTGACGCAAGCGCAATGAAATCGGCAAGAAGCCGGAGTGCACCGGTGCCGCCGACCGTCTGGATCGTGCACTGGCGTTCGAGCGCCATCGTGTTTTCGCCGAGCAGCAGTTTTGCCATGCCGTCGTTGAACGCCGCATTTCCCGACAGGGCCCGGTAGGATTTGGAGGCGGCGGCTAACGCGAGCCGCACCTCGGCTTCCTGCACGGCGCGCATGACAGGCGTTTCACCCGTCGCATCCCTGTAGACGCCGACGACGAGGTCGATCTTGTCTGTTCTGCCGTCCGTTCGGAATGCTCTGAGAAGCGCCCATAGCGGATCGGGTTCGGCGAGCGGCAAAGCGGCGAGCATGTCAGGTCCCTTTTGTTTCAAGAGTCTAGGGGCGGTTTGCCAGGAACACGCCGGTCGTGATGACGGCGACGCCGATGGCGGTTGCGACCGTGAGCGGCTCGCCGAGGATCGGAATGGCCAGCAGGCTTGCAAGGGCCGGAGCGAGCGAGCCCAAGGTGGCGCTGCGCGCGGTGCCGAGCTTCGAAATTGCAAAGGCATAACCAATTGTCGAAACGAGGCCGACCCCGAGCCCCTGCACCAGGATGAAGGGCAGGGCCTGGTGCCATGAAAACTGCCCGATATGGCTGTCGACGGCGCCGGTCAGGATCAGCGGCAATAGGATCACGAGGGAGCCTATGGACAGGAGCAGGCCGTTGGCAATCGCATCCAGTCCGGTGCGCCTGAGGCCGATCGTGTAGGCGCCCCAGATGAGGCTTGCGACGAGCAGCAGCCCGACGCCGCGCAGCATCTCGGCGGTCATCGCCTGCTGCTGACCGGCGACGATGCCGATGACGCCGGCAAGGATCAGCCCCAGCGGCAGCCAACGCTTTTTCGGCACACGCGTGCGCTCCAGGGCAAGCATCAGCAAGGCGACGGAAAGCGGCGTCGTTCCAGCGACGAGTGCGCCGACATGGGCCGCCGACGTTGCCTTGGCGCCCTCCGAGACGACGAAGAAGAACGGCACGCCGCCAAGGAGGACGAGGGCTGCATCCCTTGGTCTGACGCGGCGGAAGACAACGAGCCGCTGCGGGATGGCCGGCAGCAGTGCGACGATCGGGATTGCAAAGCGGATCAGCGCGACGTCGGCGGTGGCAAGGGGCGACGCGCCAATGAAACGCATGCTCAAGGCGAACCCCGCCCAGACGAAAACGACGACGAAGAGCACGAGGTATCCGGCGATCACTGGCTCCAGCAACCGGGGCTTCGATGGTTGAAAGTCTGACGTCACGTCGGTCATGCCGCTTTTGCCTTTCGGATTTGGCCTGCATGATATGCTTCTCGACGTATCGGTTTCTTGCTATCTCGCTCTTGGTTGATGCAAGGATTGGCAGAATCTGCCAACGAAGGGGGAGCGATGGACGACAAGGACCGGCAGATCATCTGGGCGCTGCAAAAGGATGGACGGCTTTCCAACCAGGACCTGTCGGAGAAGGTGGCCCTGTCTCCGTCGCCGTGCCTGAGGCGGCTGCGACTGCTCGAAGAGGCGAAGATCATCAAGGGTTATACGGCAATCGTCGATGAGGAGGCCTACGGCCTGCCGATCACCGCCTTCGTGCGCATCCGTCTCGAACGTCACTCGGAGGCCTCGGTGGCCGCTTTTGAGCGCAAGGTGAAGACGATCGACAATATCCAGGATTGTTACGTCATGACCGGCGAAGCCGACTACCTGCTGCGGGTGCTGGTCAAGAGCCTCAAGGACTACGAGCAGTTCGTGCGCAGCCAGCTGCACAACATCGAAGGCATCGCCGCGATCGACACCAGCTTCGCCTACGGCACCGTCAAGCGGGCGACGGTCTTTCCGAAGTCCTAGCTACGCGTCCGGCACGGCGAAGATGGCGCAGGGGGCCGCGATGCCGCGCAGCCGATGCTCGCCGAGCGGGACCAGCTGAATGGAGGTCTGCGCCGCGACGGCGCCGGATGCGAGAACGGAGCGACCAAGCGGCCGGCACAGGCCCTCAAGCCGGCTGACGAGGTTCACGGCCGGGCCGATGGCGGTAAAGTCGAGCCGATCGGCCGCGCCGATGTTGCCCCAGAGGATGTCTCCGAGATGGAGGGCGACGCCAAAGGGCAGCGGCGACAGGCCATCTTCCTTGCGCGTTGCGTCGAGGTGCGCCATGCCCGCGCGCGCCGCGATGACGGCGCGCAAGGCCGCGTCCGAGGCTTCGGCCGGCGAATGGATCACGGGAAAAATGGCGAGAAGGCCGTCGCCGATGAATTTCAGCACCTCGCCGCCGAAGGCGTGGATCGCACCGGCCATGCGGTCGAACCAGGCGTCGAGCGCGGCGATGACGAGATCGGGATCTGTCGTTTCCGAGAGCGTGGTGAAGTTGCGCAGATCGGCGCAGAGCAACACCGCCCGGATGGTTTCACCGGTGCCGCGGCCGACGGCGCCGGCCCTGACGCGAGCGGCGCTGCGTCGGCCAAGATAGGCGTCGAGCAGGGCGCTCAAAGCCGCTTTTTCTTTAAGGAGTGCGAGCGGTGTCGCGGCAAACCGCGCGACCTGATGCAGCCTCTCGGTTTCGCCGGGAGAGAACGGGTGGATTCCCGCCCAGCGCAGGACGGGCGCCGGCGCGTTTGACGCATCCGTGTCCTCAGCCAGCGACCCAAGTCCTGCCAGCCAGTCTTCAGCGGTGCGATCTTGCGGTGCGCCGTCCGGCCCCATGCCGCCTGTCGCTGCTCCCTTGAAACTCAGGCGCTCGATCACCGCTCCGGTCTCCGCCTGCCACAACCAGCTGCGGTGGGCGATGATCGGGTCGGGCACGGCGAGCGTCAGGGCGCCGCCGGCCAATGGCAGGTTGTCGGCAAGCAGCTGACGCCCGAGCGTGGCGAGAAACTGCTCCGGTTCATGGCAGGCGATTGCCTCGTCCACGAGCCAGGCGAGGGGTGCAGGCAGGTCCATGATCGGAATGATAGGGTCGTATCGCCTTCGGGCAAGGGCGGAGCGGGCAGGGAAGGTGGCGCGGCACGGCGCAGGCGGCTATACTTGAGCTTGTCGCGCACCGATACGCAGCGATTGTGCGATTGCGACAGACAACAGATCCATGAACGAAAACGCACGAGCGGATCTGAACCATCGCTCCGCGCGTTAGGCAGTCTGCGGCGTCCGGAACTTTCAAGACAGGTGCCGCGAGAAGCGAAAGGGAAGTCCGATGCAGGAAGCCCTCGTTGTCCGTCGCGAGACCCACATCCAGGCGCCTATGGCCGCTGTTTTTGCGCTTTTGACCGATCCGGAAAAGATCCTGCGCTGGATGGGTACGGAGGCCGATACCAGGGCGGAACCCGGTGGCCTCTATCTCGTCAATGTCACCGGCGAACGGTTTGCGCGCGGCGCGTTCCGCGAGGTCGTGCCGGTGCACCGGCTCGCCTACAGCTTCGGTTGGGAGGGCAGCGATATCGTGCCGCCGGGCTCGAGCCTCGTCGAGATCGACCTGATCGAGGAGCCGGACGGAACGCTGCTCAGGCTGACGCACACCGGCTTGCCGACTGCCGATCAGTGTGCCGGGCATGCGGAAGGCTGGGCGCATTATCTCGAGCGGCTGGCGCAGGTCGCCGCCGGGCGCGACCCCGGACCGGATCGCTGGCAAGGGCGCCACGGCAGCAGCACCTGAGATCGGCTCAGATCGGCAGCAGCGCGTCCGGCTTGACGTCGCCGACCGATGCGTAGGTGTGGGTTTCCCGGACACCAGGCAGAGGCAGGATCACACGCTCGAGAAAGCCCTGAAACAGCGACATGTCGCCGATCCGCGCCTTGACCAGATAGTCGAAGCCGCCAATCACCATGTGGCATTCCAGCACCTCCGGCGCCTTGGCGACGGCGTCGGAAAACCGCTCGAAAATATGCGGCGCCGTATGATCGAGGCGCACCTGGATGAAGACCACCGTGCCGCGACCGATTTTCTGCGGATCGAGGACGGCCCTGACGGCCTTGATGAAACCCTCTCGAAACAGGCGCTTCACGCGCTGGCTGGTGCCCGTCGGCGAAAGGCCGACACGGTCCGCCAGCTCCAGCGTGGTGCGCCGGCCGTCTTCCTGCAGCAGCCGCAGCAGGGTGCGGTCAATCGTGTCCAATCCTGCGATTTCGTTCGTCACGCTATTTTGCCCATAAATAAGTGAAATGCACTCAAAGTGATAGAAATCAATGTATTTCGACACGCTCATTTGCGCAATACGGTGTTTGTGTCGAGGCCTCTCAGTGGTTGGGGCAGCTGCAATATCGGGAGGCATCGGTGCAAAGTGTTACAATCGAGGACGGTTCCGACAGCCGCCGGCTTGCGGTCCTCGCCGGACTGGCTGTCGTCGCGATCACCACCATTCAATTCGTCGCGGCCCGGTTCAGTCTCCGCGAACATCTGACGGCCCCCGACATCGTCACCTTGCGCTTCTCCGGTGCCGCCCTTGCCTTCCTGCCGGTGTTCCTGATGTCCGGCCTGCCGAAACTGAGACAGCTTGGCTGGCGGAAGGCAGCCGTGCTCGCGCTTTTGACCGGATTGCCCTATCCGCTGATCATCAACCAGGGACTTTCGATGGCGCCGGCCGCCCATGCGGCAGCTCTCTCTCCCGCCGTGATCGTCTTCTTCACGTTCCTGTTTTCGCGCGTCGTCTTCAGGGACAAATTCTCCCGCACGCGTCTTGCCGGCATCATCACGGTCATTGCCGGCCTGCTCCTGTTCGTCGTCCAGTCGGGCGCCGGCGACCCCGAGACGTTGCGTGGCGATCTGTTGTTTGCGTTGTCGGGGGTGATGTTTGCCGCCTATGCGGTGCTCGTGCGGTTCTGGTCCGTCGACGCCGTGACGGCGACGATCGCGGTCGTGTTCTTCTCCTGCCTGCCGTTGCCGCTGCTGCACGTCCTGGCGCCCAGCGGACTTTCCGCTGCGTCCTTCACCGAGATCGCCACGCAATTCGTCATCCAGGGTTTTTTTGCCGGCGCGCTCGCGAGCGTTCTCTATACCTATGTCATTCGGCAACTGGGCCCGCAGCCGGCGTCGCTGTTCATGCCGTGCGTTCCGGTGACGACGACTGCGGCAGGCGTCGTCGTTCTCGGCGAAGTCCCGACGCCGCTTCAGGTCATCGCCATTGCCGTCATCACCTTCGGCATGGTCTTCCCGATCCTGAAGCGACCGTAGGCAACGCTGGCCGTTAGATCGCAATCCCGGACGGAAAACCGCTTCGCACTTTCCTGGAGTTACTGCGGTCTACTTCTGCGCCTGTTCTGCGGGCATCGGCTTCACCGGGGCGCCGGGGAAAATCTTCTGCAGATTGCCTGATATCACCTGGTCGCCTTCCGAAACCCCGGATGTCAGGCCGATGAGGTCGCCGCTCGTCGGGCCGGGCGTGACCAGCCGCTGCTCGACCGTTTCACCCTTTCCGACGACATAGACGTACTTGCCGAGCTGGCTCGATCCGAGCGCGGTTTCAGGAACCATCAGCAGATCGGGTTCGTCGCGGATCTTCAGGCGAACGCGAACATACTGGCCGGGCAGCAGCGAGAGGTCCTTGTTGTCGATCGTCGCGCGCGCCACGACGGTTCCGGTGTTGCCTTCCACCGTGTTGTTGATGAAGCTGAGGTCGCCGCGGTAGCGTGGCTCGCTGTCGCCGGGCAGGAGTATTTCCGCCTCGACCTTGCCCTTCGCCTGGGCCTTGCGGATGTCGCCGAGTTCGGCTTCGCTCGGATTGAACGAGACGTAGATCGGCGAAAGCTGAACCAGGTTGTTGAGCGGGGTTCCGGCGGTGTTGCTGACGAGCGTTCCCTCAGGCGCCAGGTTTCGCCCAAGCCGCCCGGCAAAGGGGGCGCGGATCTCGGTGTAGTCGAGGTTGATCTCGGCCGTGCGCACCGCCGCCTTCGACATTGCAAGTGCTGCTTCCGCCTGGTGAACGGCGCTCCGGCGCTGGTCGAAAGTGTCCTTGTCCAGGTAGCCGGTGGTGGCAAGCTCGTTGCCGCGGGTCAGGCTCGATCGAAGGTAGGCGAGCGAGGCGTCGTCCCGCTCGACCTGCGCCTTCGCCTGGTCGAGTGCGGCGCGATAGTCGCGCGCGTCGATCCGGTAAAGCAGGTCGCCCTCCACGATGTCGGAGCCATCCGGAACCGCCTGTGCCTCCACGAAGCCCGTGACCTTGGCGCGAAGCGTCACGTTGCGGATCGCCTCGGTGCGTGCGGAGTAGTCGAGATAGATCGGGATGGTCTTCTTGACGACCGCGGCGACAGGAACGGGCATGGCCTGCTGCTGCGGCGGGGCAACGGCGGCGCCGGCATCGCCGCCTTTCAGCTCGAAGCCACCATTCTTGTAGTGATAGGCCGCGACAAGGGCGGCAACTGCGACCGCGGCGGCAAGGACCAGTTTCGAACCACGCATGTCAGGCTCCAATTGCTATTCGGCTGCTTCCGGTTCGTGCCTATGGCCGATCGGTTTTGCCGCGGCGCCTTCGCGCCATTTTTCGATGACCGCGTAGAAAACCGGGACGAAGATCAGCGTCAGCACCGTGGCGGCCAGCATGCCACCGAACACGGTCGTGCCGATCGATTGCCGGCTGGCGGCGCCGGCGCCCCTGGCGTACATCAGCGGTAGCACGCCAAGGATAAAGGCGAAGGCGGTCATCAGGATCGGCCGCAGCCGCAGGCGCGCGGCTTCGGCCGCGGCTGCGACGACGTCGAGCCCTTCCTCACGCCGCCGCCTGGCGAACTCGACGATCAGGATGGCGTTCTTGGCGGCAAGTCCGACCAGCATCACGAAACCGATCTGCGAATAGACGTCGATCTGCATTCCGCGCAGCCAGAGTGCCGACAGTGCGCCAAGCAGCGCCAGGGGCACGGAGAGCAGCACCATGAACGGCATCGACCAGCTTTCGTACTGCGCCGCCAGGATCAGGAAGCAGAAGACGAGGGCGAGCGCAAAGACGAGCGCGGCGATCGAGCCTGCGCGGATCTCCTGATAGGTAATGCCGGTCCACTCGAATGTGTAGTCCCGCGGCAACGTCGACTTCGCCACCCGCTCCATCGCCGCCACCGCCTGGCTCGAACTGAAGCCGGGTGCTGCCGCGCCGTTGACCAGCGCCGAGGGGTAGTTGTTGTAGTGGGTGATGGTTTCCGGACCGACCGTGGATCGGAACGTGCCGAGCGTGTTGAGCGGCACCATCTCGCCCGCCGTGTTGCGCACGTAGAGGCGCGAAAGATCGGTTGCCGAGGCGCGTGCGGCCTGGTCTGCCTGCAAGGTCACGCGGAAGGTGCGACCAAACAGGTTGAAGTCGTTGACATAGAGCGAGCCGAAATAGATCTGCAGCGTGCCGAAGATATCGGGAAGGTTGAGACCCAGAAGCTTGGCCTTGTCGCGGTCGAGGTCGTAGTCGAATTGCGGGCTCGACGTGCTGAAGGTTGTGAACAGCTGGTAGGGATTGATCTCCGGCTGCTTGCGCGCCTCGGCGATCAGCGCCTGGGTGGCGTCGCTCAGCGCCTGCGCGCTGCGGCCTGCCAGATCCTCCACCTGGAATTCGAAGCCGCCGGTCGCGCCGAGGCCCTGGATCGACGGCGGGTCGAACGCCAGCACCAAGGCGTCGGGGATCTGCAGGAGTTGCGGCATCACGGCCTCGCGCAGCACCGAAGCACCCTGTTCGGGCGGGCGCTCATCCCACGGCTTCAGAACCGCAAACTGCACGGCGGAGTTCGACTGGGCGGCAAAGGAGAGGAAGTTGAAGCCGACGACAGAGCCGACGAAATCGACCCCTGCGGTCTTGCGCAGGATCTCCTCGGAACGGCGGGCAACGGCTTCGGTGCGCTCCAGCGAGGCGCCGTCCGGCAACTGGATGACGACGAAGAAATAGCCCTGGTCCTCGACCGGCAGGAAGGTTGAGGGGATGCGCTGCCACAGCGCGTAGGTCGATCCGACCGCGACGAGGAAGAGCGCGAACAGGGCAAAACGCCAGCGCACCAGCCCGACGACGCTGCGTGCATAGCCATGCGACAGCGCATGGAAACCATCGTTGAACCAGCGGAACAGCGCAAAGCGCGGCTCGCCGCGATAGCGCAGGAAGGCGGCGCTGAGCGCCGGGCTGAGGGTGAGCGAATTGAAGGCGGAAAAGGCGACGGAGATCGCGACCGTCAGCGCGAACTGGTTGTACAGGCTGCCGGCAACGCCCGGGATGAAGGCGACCGGGATGAAGACGGCAAGCAGCACGGCGGTCGTTGCGATGATCGGGCCGGTCACCTCCTGCATCGCTTTCTTGGTGGCCTCGAGCGGCGGCAATCCGGCTTCGAGCTGGCGCTCGACGTTTTCGACCACGACGATGGCGTCGTCGACCACCAGGCCGATCGCGAGCACCATGCCGAGCAGGCTCAGCATGTTGAGGGAAAAGCCGAACAAGTACATCACCACCAGCGTCGCGATCAGCGAAACCGGGATCGCAATCGTCGGGATGATCGTCGTTCGCAGGTTCTGCAGGAAGATGAAGACGACGAAGACGACGAGCGCCAGCGCCTCGAGCAATGTGTAGACCACATCCTTCATCGCCGCCGAGACGAAGCGGGTGGTGTCATAGAACATGTGATAGGCGATGCCCGAGGGAAAGCGCTCCGACAGTTCGTCCATCTTTTTCTGGACGCGGCTCTGCAGGTCGAGCGCGTTGGAGCCAGGCCCCTGAAAGACGGCAAGCACCACGCTTTCCTTGCCGTTGAAGGTCACCGACGACGAGTAGAGCAGTGCCCCGAGCTCAATGCGCGCGACGTCGCGCAGCCGGGTCGCAGCACCGGTCGTCGGGTCGGCCCTCAGCACGATATCGCCGAACTGCGACGGGTCGCTCAATCGGCCAAGCGCATTGATCTGCATCTCGAAGGGCGTTCCGGCCGGTGCCGGCGACTGACCGATCTTGCCGCCGGCGACCTGGATGTTCTGCTCGGCAATCACGTTCTGGACGTCGATGGCGGTTATCCCGAGATTGGCCATGCGGTCGGGATCGAGCCAGATCCGCATCGAATAGCGCCGCTCGCCGAACAGCTGGACGTCGCCGACGCCGGGCAACCGCTTCAAGGGGTCGAGGATCTGCAGGTAGGCGTAGTTGCTGACCGAAGCGAAATCCACCGAATCGTCGGGCGAATCCAGGCTGACGAGCACGGTGAAGTTCGGGATCTGCTTGGCGATGGTGACGCCGGTCTGGTTGACGAGCGCCGGAAGCGACGAGGCAGCCTGGGAGACCCGGTTCTGGACGTCGAGCGCCGCGACATCGATCGGATAGCCGACCTCGAAGGAAATGATGATGCGCGACGAGCCGTCGTTCGAGCTCGTCGAGGTCATGTAGAGCATGCCGGGCACGCCGTTGATCTGCTGTTCGAGCGGCGTCGTGACGGTGTCGGCGACGACCTGGGCGCTGGCGCCGGGATAATTGGCCGCCACCACGATCTGCGGCGGCGTCACGTCGGGAAATTGCGAGATCGGCAGCAGGAAATAGCAGATGCCGCCGGCGAGCGTCATGATGATGGCGATCGCCGAGGCGAAGATCGGACGGTGGATGAAGAAGTCGATCATGACGGGATCGATCCTTTTGTGGAGACGTCCTGGCAGTGGACGGCAGATGGCGAGATCATGGGGTCGGGCGCGCGCACGCAGGCCCCGCCAACCATCCGGTCAGCGGCGCACCTCTTCGCCTTCAGCCCATCCAACATGCGCATCGTAAGGCTCCGGCACGCAACCGCGACCGGTCGGAGCGACCCAGATCGCGAACGTGATCAAATTCAACAGGTCTGTGCGGTGTGCACTTTGGCTAAAAGACGCCTGACGACCGCGCCCACCGACATCGAGAAAGAAAATTTCTGCGGTCACCGACGTTTTCGGACAGCGGAAGGCTCATGGCCGTTTTTCTGGGTGCTTGCCGAAAATGTTACTGGTCGGTAACAGGGCTGCATGTTATCGACCGCCTGTGAAGCGTCAAGGGGCAAGTTTTCCATACGGATCTCGGTGGGCCCGGTGCGATGACAACGGATTTCTGCAATCAGCCACGGCGTTCCCCGCGCGATCGAATCATCGAGGCGGCGCGCGGCCTTTTCCGCCGCAACGGCATTCCCGGAACCGGCGTCGATGCCATTGCCGACGCGGCCGACAGCAACAAGATGACGCTCTATCGGCACTTCAAGTCGAAAGACGAACTCATCGTCGAATGCCTTCAGCGCGCCGGATCGGAGATGGACGGTTTCTGGCAGGAACTTGATCTTGCGCATCCAGGCGATGGGTTGGGACAGCTCAGGGCGTGGGTCCGGTGGGTCGCCGCGCACCTCGGCGATGACAATTGCCACTGCGAAATGATGAGCGCCGCCGTTCAACTGACGGATGAGGATCATCCCGGCCGGTCTCTGATCCGGACCTTCAAGGACGCACAGCGTGAACGCGTGGTCGACCTTTGCCACAAGGCTGATGTCGCCGATCCCGAGCTTCTCGCCGATACGCTGCTGTTGCTGATCGAGGGCGCGCGGGTGGCGCAGCAAAGCTCGGGCGCCGACGGGCCAAGCGCGCGGTTCGCCGAAATCGCCAACGCGGCGATCCTGTTTTTCGTCGGGCAGGAGCGCAGGCCTGGCTGAGACAGCAGGCGGGCATCGTCTGATGCGCCCTGCGGGAGTCTGAAGGCGGAACGGACGCTCGCGCGAACAAATGTCCGACCGTGCCGCTGCGGCCTTTCCCGATCTTGATTCACACTTTCAACGCGTTCGAATGGAAAGTTCACCGCGGCGACGCGAAATCTGCATATTTAACCGCAGCGAATGGTTCAAAATCGTGAGCGGTTCGCGACGGTCAATCTGGACGCGCAGGGTGGCGTTCAAGCAGAAGGCGTAATGATGATCACCGACATAGAGGACTATTTCACGAAGGGCTGCGGGCGGTGCGCGCGGTTTGCGACGTCAGACTGTTCCACCAGGAAATGGGAAGCGGGCCTCAATGCCCTGCGCAGGATCTGTCGCGAAGCGGGCCTGGTCGAGACGGTGAAGTGGGGACATCCCTGCTACATGCATGCCGGGCGCAACATTGCGCTCATCGGCGCCCTGCGCGGCGATTTTCGTCTGTCCTTCATGAACGCTGCGCTGCTGAAGGATGCGGAAAACGTGCTCGAGCTGAATGGCCCCAATGCGCAGCATCGCGAAGTCATCCGTTTCTCGGAAAACGAGACGGTTTCAGCGCTCGAACCTGTCCTGCGCGCCTATCTGGCGGAAGCGAAGGGATACGCCGAAGCCGGGATCAGGCCGCAGAAAGGGACCGTCGAGTTCGAGCTGCCGGACGAGCTGATCGAGGCCATGGATTGCGATCCGGAGCTCGCCGAGGCGTTTCACAATCTGACGCCCGGTCGTCAGCGCAGCTATGTCATAGCACTGGCGAGCGCCAAGGCCTCCGCCACGCGGATGGCGCGGATCGCCAAGTTTCGAAGCCACATACTGGCCGGCAAGGGTGCGACCGAAAGATAGGCCGTGTCCGCACCTCGTACCGGACGGGTGGAAAATTTCGCGTACTCGATGGCGCGCGTCACACCTTCGGTTCGCCGGAAACGGACTGATGTTGCGCCAAAAGGGTCACGACTTCCGCCTGCAGGTCCAGGCATCGCTGGTGATATTGCACGATCTCTATCTCCGGACGGGGAAGTTCGCGCATGAGCGTGTCCAGCGCCGTGGACGCCCTCGCATAGGCTTCGAAGAGATCGTCGAGCTGCCGGTCCTTCGTGGATCGGAGCAGGCGCCGGTGTCGCGGCAGCGCCATTGCCAGCCGGGCCCGGCCAAGTTGAACTAAGCCCATAAGCCCTCCAGCGACGGTGTTCGCCATGGCTCCACCGTCCCGAAAACGTCGCCAGCGTTGTTTCGACGGCTATTGAACATGCGCTTCGGGAAGGTAGGCGACCGTGCCGCCCCCACCTTGCGCCATCGCGCTGCCGACAACGAGGTAGGCGGTGATGATGATGGCCGAAAGGAGCATGATCCCCACCGGCAACCCGGTCGATGCGCTGCTTTCCGGGTATCCGTCTTTCTCGTACATCGTCAGATCCTCGTACGCGTCTCATCAAAAAGGGGCGTCACGCGAAACGTTCCCAGCGGGACGGGAAACGTCGAAAGCGGCCGAGGGTTCCAGCCGCAACGCCATAATCGTCTGCCTTTTTGTCCGATCGCTCAGCGCGCCAGTCCGATCAGGGCGGCGGCCTTGCGATATCGGACAATGACGTCGGGCGTGAAATGGAACGTGTCGAGGAAGTTGTCCGTCCGGTAGTCCGGGTTCTGGAGGCGGATGCGCGTGGCGTAGTTGCGGGCCTCGTCGATACGCCCGGCGAGCGCGAGGCAATGGGCCGCGATCGCCAGGATGTGCACATGCGCGTTCGGGCGGGCGGCCGCCTTGACGGCCCAGCCGGCGGCTTCCTCGAAAGCTCCAAGCCGGATGAGGGCAATCGCCCGGGTTCCGAGCATGCCGAAGAGCAGGGGATCGTAAGGGCTCAGCAGCCGCGAATGATCCGAGGCGGCGATCGCCGCCTGAGGGTCGCCCGACTGGGAGTGCACGAAGGCAAGCGCATAGTGGCCGAGTGCAAAGTTGGGGCTGAGATGGACGGAGTGCTCCAGTTCGCGCACCGCCTGGTCGTGGTCGCCTGTCAGCCACAGCGCACGTCCCATCGACCAGTGCGCGGCCGGGTTCTGGTCGTCGACCAGAAGGCTCTGCCCGGCCGCCCGGAGGGCTTCCCGGATTTCGGCGTCGCGGTCGCCCCAGCGCTGGAACGCCCTTTGCCAATGGGTGAAGGAAAGCCCGGCATGGGCCCGGGAGAAGGTCGGATCGAGGCGTGTCGAAAGGTGGAAGAATTCGGCGGCACGCGTGTTTTCCTCGGCCGTGAAGCGGAACATGTGCCAGAGGCCGCGGTGATAGGCTTCCCAGGCGTCGAGCGAGCCCGGTTGTTTCAGGATCGCGCGGTTGCGCTCCTCGTTCTCGATTTCAGCGGCGATCGACGAGACGATGCTGTCGGCAACCTCGTCAAGCAGCGCCAGGCGCTCGGCGGATCGGGCCTCGAAACGTTCGGTCCAGATGATATGGGCGGTCGCCGTTTCGGCGACCTCCACGGTCACGCCGATCCCGTGATCGTGATGCTCGAGAAAACCGGTCGCGACGTAATCGACGCCGAGCCGTCGACCGATTTCCGGCGGTTCGAGCCCTTCGTTGGCGATCGCAAAGACAGACCCGCGGGCAATGACGAAAAGGCTGCGCAATCGCGCCAGCTTGCTGATGATGTCATGGGCGATCGCGCCGCCGAGATCGGAGCGGCCGTCAGGGCCCGGGACAAGGTCGCGGAACGGCATGACGGCGATCGAGGCGCGGCGCGACGTCGTCACGTGGACACGATCCGCGGGCCCGCCAGCCGCTTCGGGGGCGCTTGCGACGGCCGGTTGCCGGTGCTGGCGTCGAAGCGCTTCCCATGCTGCGGCGATCGGCGAAAAGTCCTCACCCTCGTCTGCAAACAGGCGCGCGGCGGTATCGTGATGGCGGTTGCAGGCGTCGTTCATGCGTCGGTGATTGAGTTCCGCCAGGAACCTGATGTTGGCGCCGGCATCGAGTGGGGCGAGGTCGAGCCATCGCCGGGCCGCCGACAGGCCGTCCTCGCCGCCGACCGGCGTCCTGCCGCCGATTTCCGCTGCGATCTCCAACCTGTACGCACGAAGCTCGCTCCTGATCGATGTCAGCCAGTGCTCGAAGGCGGGGCACTTGCCGAGGTCTACGCCCTCGAGCAGGTCGCCGCCGCAGCGCCCTGCGATCTCTTGCAATTCGGCCAGGTCGAGGTTTCGGATGCCGCGGCGTCCTGCCTCTACCAGATGGCGCGCGTCGACGTCGCAGTCCTCGAGGTCGAGCGAAATGCGGTCGTCGGTGGCGATCACCCGCCTGCGGCCGTTTGTGTCGACGAGCGCGCGCAACTTGCTCAGGCTCCAGCGCAGTTCACCGCGTGGATCGTTCGGCATTTCCCAGAGCAGGTCGCAAAGTCGCTCCCTTGGAACCGAGCCTGATGTCAACGCAAGATAGGCGAGCAGGGCGCGGACCTTGCGCGACGGGGGAAGGTTCACGGGCACGCCGCGGCGCAGCAGCTTCATCGGTCCGAAGAGCCGCAGCTCCAGCTCCCGCGCCGAAATATCCACGTCCGGACCATGCGTTTCCATGCGCGCTCCCACGCTGGCTCCCACGCCCGCACTTTAGCATCGCTTGAATAACCTGGCATCCGGGAGAGTGAGGATCCATGCCCACGAATTCAGAACTGAGAACCACGAACGGTCGCGGCCGGCTTTTCGACAGCGTGCTGGAGACGATCGGCGACACGCCGGCGATCCGCATCAACAACCTTGGTGTCGGCAATGCGAGCATCTATGTGAAGGCCGAATTCTTCAACCCGGCATCGTCGGTGAAGGACCGGCTGGCGGTCGCCATCATCGAGGACGCCGAGCGCAGCGGTAAGCTGAAGCCGGGGCAGACGGTGGTCGAGGCCACCAGCGGCAACACCGGCATCGGACTGGCGATGGTCTGTGCGCAAAAGGGCTATCCACTTGTTGTGACCATGGCCGACAGTTTCTCCGTCGAACGCCGCCGGCTGATGCGCATGCTGGGCGCCAAGGTCGTGCTGACGCCGCGCGCCGAGAAAGGCCTCGGGATGTATCGCAAGGCGGTGGAACTCGCCGAGAAGAACGGATGGTTCCTCGCCCGCCAGTTCGAGACCGCGGCCAATGCGGCCATCCATGAGGCGACGACGGGCAGGGAGATCGTCAACGATTTCGCCGGCTCCCGTCTCGATTATTTCGTCACCGGTTACGGTACAGGCGGCACGGTCGTCGGCGTCTCGCGCGTGCTGCGCCGGGAACGGCCGGAAACGAAGATCGTGCTTGCAGAACCCGCCAATGCGCAATTGCTCGGCAGCGGCCACGGTCAACAGCGCGGCGCGAACGGTGCGCCCGCGGCGAGCCATCCCGCCTTCGAGCCGCATCCGATCCAGGGCTGGACGCCTGACTTCATCCCCGACGTGCTGCAGGAGGCGATCGACAAGCGCTACTATGACGAGATCGTTCCGATAGCCGGCCCGAAGGCGTTGGAATGGGCAAAGGCCCTCGCGCAGAAGGAGGGCATCTTCACCGGCGTTTCGGGCGGTGCGACCTTCGCCGTCGCACGCCAGATCGCGGAGCGCGCGCCGGCGGGCGCGGTGATCCTCTGCATGCTGCCCGACACCGGCGAACGCTACCTGTCGACGCCGCTGTTTGAAGCAATTCCGGCGGAGATGGACGCCGAAGAGCTGGAACTGTCGCGCTCGACGCCCGGGTTCCAGCTTGCGGCCGAATAGGGAGGGAGCGATGGAAGCGCAATCGTTGCGGCGGGGAGAGGGTCTGCTCCGGCAGCCCGAAGGTCTGCACAGTCCGGAAACCCTCGACCCTTCGGATTGGGCGTCCGTCGCAACGCTCGCCCACCGGATCGTCGACGATGCCGTCGATCATGTCGCCCGCGTGCGCGAGCGACCGGTCTGGCGGTCGGTGCCGGAGGAGGTCGAGGCGCTGTTCGGCACGCCGGTTCCAACGGAGCCGATGCCGATCGAGGACGTCTACGGGCTCGTCAAGGACGCCGTGTTCGCCTATCCGATGGGCAACATCCATCCGCGGTTCTGGTCCTGGTACATGGGTTCCGGCAACTTTACCGGGGCGCTCGGCGATTTTCTCGCGGCGGTCCAAGGATCCAACCTCGGGGGCGGCCGCCACACGGCGGCTCTCGCCGACCAGCAGGTCGTCGGCTGGCTCCGCGACATGGTCGGTCTCCCGGAGACCGCGAGCGGCACGCTCGTCAGCGGCGGTTCGGTGGCAAATCTCGTCGGGCTGACGGTTGCCCGTAACGCCATGGCAGGCATCGATCTGCGCGAAGAGGGGGTGGCGGCGCTGAAAGAACCGTTGCGCTTTTACGCTTCCGACCAGGTTCATTCCTGCCACCGCAAGGCGCTCGAAACGCTTGGCCTCGGCAACAGGGCGCTCAGGCGAATCCCGACGGACGACCATTACCGGATCGACCTTGAAAAGCTCCGTGCGGCAATCGCCGACGATCGTGCGGCGGGTTTCAGGCCAGCCTGCGTTATCGGCACGGCCGGTACGGTCAATTCCGGCGCGGTCGACGATCTCGCCGCCTTGGCCGATATCGCGGCCCGAGAGGACATGTGGTTCCATGTCGACGGATGCATCGGCGCTCTGCTGGCCATCGCCCCCGACAACGCCTGGCGCGTGAAGGGAATCGAGCGGGCCGATTCCGTTGCGCTCGACCCGCACAAATGGCTGCATGCGCCGTTCGAGGTCGGTTGCGTGCTGGTCCGCGACCGAGCGAAGCATCGGGAGACCTTTGCCGTTTCACCTGAGTATCTCCAGGGCATGTCACGTGGCATAGCATCCGCTCCATGGCTTTATGATTTCGGTCTTCAGACCAGTCGCGGCTTTGCCGCGCTCAAGGTCTGGATGGCGCTCAAGCAACATGGCGTTGCCAAGTTCGGCCGGCTGATCGACCAGAACATCGCGCAGGCCGCCTATCTTGCGGAGCTCGTGCGCCAGCATCCGCCGCTGGAACTGCTCGTCGTGCCCGAGATCAACATCGTCTGCTTCCGCTACGCGCCCGAAGGGCTGGATGAAGCGCGGCTGAAGGCGGTCAATGTCGAGATCATGCTGCGCCTACAGGAAACGGGCGTGGCGGCGCTTTCCGACACGACGATCCGCGACAGGCATTGCCTGCGCGCCGCGATCTGCAACCATCGAACCCGGGCGGAAGACCTGACCCTGCTCGTCACCGAGGTCTTGCGGGTCGGCCAGGAGGTTGCCCGGTCGTAAGTTTCAGCGATGCCGCCGCGTTTCAATCGCCGGAAGCCATCGCTTCCATGGTGGCCGCAAGCAGCATGCGCGCGCCCGTAATCGATTGCTCGGGCTCGACATATTCGGCCTCGTTGTGGCTAAGCCCATCGCGGCACGGCACGAAGATCATCACTGCTGGCGCGACGCGATTGACGAACAGGGCATCGTGGAAGGCGCCGGACAGCATCGGTCTGGTCTCAAGTCCGAGTGATGCGGCGGCGCGGTCGAGACACGCCAATAGGTCTTTCGAAAAGATGGCGGGCGGCATGTCGAAGATCTGTTTCAATGCGCTCTGGCAGCCGGCGGCCGATGCCGCACGCTCGCACGCATGGCGGATCCGGCCTTCCAAGGCGTCGATGACCGTGGTTTCGGGGTGCCTGAGGTCGATGGTGAAGGTCACCGAACCCGGAATGGCATTCACCGAGCCAGGCTCGACCGCAAACCGGCCGACCGTGAAGCGGGCGCGGGGATCGCCCGGCATCACCTGTTTGAAGAGCGGTTCGAGCGCGGCGACCGCCGCTGCCATCGGATCCCGACGGAATGCGAGCGCCGTCGTGCCGGCATGGGCCGCCTGGCCAGTCATCGTCACCTCCAGCCACCGGGTGCCCTGGATGCCCTGGACGATGCCGATCGGGATATTTTCCCGTTCGAGCGTCGGAGCCTGCTCGATATGAAGCTCGATATAGCCGGATATCGGAAAACCGAGGGGACGCATTTCTGCCTCCGGCAAGGCTTCGAGCGTTGTTTTCAGCTCCTCGACGAACGGCGCTCCGTCGTGACCCCGAAGTTCAGACCAGGCATCAGGGATCTTGGCCGCTGCGAAGGCCATGGACCCCATCGTGCCCGGGGCAAAGCGGCTGCCTTCTTCGTTGGTCCAGGCAACGACCTCAAGGGGCAGATCGGTCTTGATCCCGGCATCTTCGAAGCTTTCCATCACCTCGAAGGCCGAAAGGGTTCCAAGTGCGCCATCGAAACGTCCGCCGGTCGGCTGGCTGTCGAGGTGGCTGCCGATGACGAAGGGTGGTTTTTCGGGAAAGCGGCCTTCGCGCCGGATGAACAGGTTGGCCATCGGATCCTGAAACACCCGAAAGCCGCGCGCGAGCGCGAGCTCGGCGAGAAGCCGCCGTGAGGCGCGATCTTCGGCCGACAGGGCCTGCCGGTTGACGCCACCGGCAGGCGTTGCTCCGATTCTTGCGAAATCATCGAGGCGCTGCAGCAGGCGTTTGCCGTCAATTGCGAGAGGAGGGGTCATGGTCGGCTCCGGAAAGGTGCTCTCGGTCAGCCGTAGGCTGCGTCGTGAAAGGCGATTTCGAGGTGTTGCGCCCGCCCGAAGATGGCGCTGAGGCGGTGACGCTCGGAAGCGTCGAGCCCGACGCCGGCGTCGTCGAGCTGTTGCCTGAGCCACGTCGCCTGCGCTGCGAATTCGTCATCGGCGTGCATCTCGACCCATTCTTTCAGGTGCAGATCGGCAAAGTTTGCGCGTGCTGCCCTTTTTGACCAGGTCCAGTACATCCATTCGGCTGCAAACATGGCGGCGGCGATATCGAGGAACCCGCCTTCCTGTGCAATCTCCAGCATGCCCTGTCGGAACGCCTCGACCTCGGGGCGATCGACATCGTATGTGCCGGGATCGATGCCGCGCTCGGCAAAGATCCTCTCGAAGTAGGCGATCTGCTGGTTGGCAAGCGCATCGAGAACGGCGATCAGCCAGCGCTTCTGGTCGATTGTCCGGGCCTTGGCGGTCGCTAGCGCGAAGATCGAGATGGCGGTTTCCACGAACGCGCCCTCGTAGACGAGATAGCGCTCGAACACCGCATTGGACAGGCGCCCATGCACGATGTCTTCGACGAAGCGATGGTTGACCATCGCTTCGAAGACGGCAGAATTCTCCCGCAGGATTTGTTCCGATAGCGTTTCTTGCGGCATCGTCACGCCTCCAGCGCGGGCTCGGCGGCGGCGCGGAAGGCCTTGACCCTGTCGATGTCGACCGGGTTCCACCACACGCCGCCTTCCTTCAGCGACGAGGCGACGATCACGCCGTTGGTGCGTTTCAGGATCTCGACGATGTTGTCCTTGGTCACGCCCGAGCCGACCAAGAGCGGCAGGTGCGTCGCCGAACCGATCTCCTCGATCTCCTCGATGGTTGCGGTGTTGCCGGTGCGCTGGCCGGTGGCGATCACGCCGTCGGCGTCGAAGAAGGCGAGGTCGCGGGTCAGTTCCTGGATCGACCGGTCGGCAACGATCGCGTGCGCGCCATGTTTCACGTGGCTGTCGGCGAAGACCTTGATGTGCTCGGCGCGCAGCAGCGACCGGTACCGCATCGCTTCCGCCGCCCGGCCTTCCATGAAGCCTTCATTGGCGACATAGGCGTTGGCCCATTGATTGACGCGGATGAATTTCGCGCCGCCGGCCATGGCGATGGCGAAGGCCGGGATCGGCGCATTGGCAAGCACGTTGATGCCGAGCGGAACGCCCGTCGCCCGCGCGATCCGGTCGGTGACGACGGACATGAAGGCTGCCGTCTCGTGGCCGATATCCTCGGGCTTGGAGAACGGCACGTCGCCGTGGTTTTCGATCATCAGGCCATGCAGGCCGCCTTCGACCAGCGCCTCGGCATCGCGCATGCAGGCGTCGTAGATCGTAGCCATATTGCCGCCGCGATAGCGCGGCGCCCCGGGGAAGGCAGGGCAATGGATCATACCGATCAGAACCTTGTCAGTCCCGAATATTTCCCTTATGGCGCTGGATGACTTGTCGGATATTTCCTGCATTTCTCTCCCTTTCGAGGTATGTTCATGCACGCTTACGTAATCGGTAATGTGACGGTGGACGAGACCATCGCCGTGTCGGAAATGCCGGCCGCCGGTGCATCGATCCACGGCAGCCAGCGGTCGCGGGACCTCGGCGGCAAGGGCGCGAACCAGGCGGTCGTCATGGCCCGCACCGGGCTCCCGACGAGCCTTGTCGCCGCCATCGGCGACGGCTTTCGCGCCGACATGATCCGCCAGCACCTCGCGAGCGAACCGGTCGTCAGCCGCCTTGTGCCGATCCCCGGCAAGTCCACCGACTTCTCGATCGTGCTGACCACGCCGGATGGCGAAAACGTCAACATCACCACGACCGATTGCGCCCAGAACCTGACGCTTGCCGATGCCATCGCCCCCTTGGCCGATGCCGCTCCCGGCGACCTCGCGGTGCTCCAGGGCAATCTCTCTGACGAGACGACCCGGGGCGTGCTTGAAGCCGCCCGCACCCGCCGCATGATCACCGCCTTCAATCCGTCTCCCTTGCGTCCTTCTTTCAGCAATCTGTGGCCATTGACCGACATCGCCTTTCTCAACGAAGGCGAGGCGCAGGCAATGACCGGTACCCGTGGCGAAGAAGCCGCCCGCAAGCTGCTTGCGGCCGGCGTTCGCGAAGTCGTCCTGACCTTCGGCGGCGACGGCGCGATGCTCGTCACGGCCGAGGCGAGTATCCGCATTGCCGCCGTCGAATGCGACGTCGTCGACACGACAGGCGCCGGCGACACCTTCATGGCCGTCGCGCTCGCCTCCGCAGCGCTTCGCGGCACCCATCTCGATCGCACCGCGATCGAACATGCGACCCGGGCCGCGACCATCACCGTCAGCCGACCCGGCACCCGTTCGGCGTTCCCGACGATCGAGCAGCTGGCGGCGATCCTCGCCGCGCGCTGAGGTTCGTCCCAGCGCGCTTTGCGGTGCTCAGCGCCCGGTCTCCGTCATCCATCCAAGGATGTTCTTCCAGAGACGGCCGTAGCCCTCCCATTCGCAGAAGGCCGGCGACAGCCAGTGCGGGCCGATGTCGGACGTCCAGGCGGCGGTCCGGCCCTTGCCGAAGCCGCCAAGGACGAGCAGCGGGTGGCCGCCCTGGTCTGCCGGAAGGCGGGCGATGACCTCGGCGCCTGGGCGCACCTCCACTTCGTTGACCCCGAGGAGCAGCGGCCAGGTGCCGGAAAGGCCCGCCATCACCGGATGATCCGGTTTGACGACGTCGGCAACCGCACCTTCCGGGATTTCGACGCGGTCGTCATAGGGAAGGCAGGTGACGGGAAGCGTGTCTTCGACCGCCGTGCGGCGCCAGCGCGCCTTGCCGTCGATGCCCTGGAAGGAGAAGTAGCCGCCGACCATCAGAAGCGCGCCACCCTTTTCGACCCACGCCTTGATCAGCTTCAGCCGGTTCGGGACGGTGCGCGAATGCAGCCAGACCGCCGGCGGCAGCAGCAGCGAGTTGGCGCCGATATCGGAAAGGATGATCGCATCATAGGCGTCGAGCCCGGCCATCTCGTAGGGGAACTGGTCGACCGCGTCGTGCGCGGTCATGTAGGTCAGCTCGAATTCGCTGTCCTTCAATACCTTGACGAGCGGTTCCGCGCCGAGATGGAAGGTGACGCTGCCGAACTGGTCGAAGCCCTTGTAGTGGGTGGCGGAGCTGACCCAGCTCTCGCCGACGAGGAGTACTTTCTTGGTCATGGTCTATCCGTAAGTCTTGAATTGCGTTTGGAGCTTGATGTCAGGCTCCGGTTTGGAACACCGAGCGGGGGTTGCCCCGCATCATCAGGTCGAGCGCGCTGTCGTCCAGTCCGTGTCGCCTGAGGCGCGGCAGGAAGTGGCGCAGCACATAGGCGTAGCCGTTGCCGCCGTAGTGGCTGAGCATCATCTTCAGGAACACGTCGTGCGACAGCAGGATGCGGTCGATGTGACCGGCTTCCACCAGTCTTGCGATCGCCCGCGCCGCTTCCTCGTCGCTCGGGCATTGCACCTGCTGATCGGCGTAGAAGAAGTCCATGCCGATCATGTCGTACTCGATGAACGCCCCGCGGGCGGCGAGTTCGCTCTGGTAGGCGAAGTCGTCATGCGACGGGTTCATGTGGCAAAGCACGGTGTGGCGCAGATCCGCACCTTCCTCGGCCACCACATCGAGCACCCGATGGCCGAGCCGGAACCAGCCCGGCAAATGCACCATCAGCGGCAAGCCGGTGCGGACCTGCGCCCGGGCGGCGCCACGCAGCGACTTCTCCTCGGCTGCCGTGAAATCCGAGGAGACGCCGATCTCGCCGATCAGCCCGATTTTCACATCCGTGCCGTCGACGCCTTCGATCGCTTCGCGAACGATGCCGTCGGCGATCTCATCGACGCTCATGCCGGCGACCTCCGCCGGATGGGAGGAGGCAAGATAGTATCCGGCACCCATCACGATGTTGAGACCGGTCGCCCTGGAAATCCGCCGGAGCGCCAGCGGGTTTCGACCGATGCCGTTGCAGGTGGGCTCGACGACCGTGCGCCCCCCTTCGGTGGCAAACGCCTTCAACTCAGTGATCGCCAGCGGTTCGTCATCCAGCGTGATGTTGTGCTTGTTGACGAAGGGATCCTGGCGAAGCTCGCCGAGGATTTCCATGCAGACGAAACCTTCGGCGAGATACTGACGCTCTCTGGTTTTCGGTGCATGCCACCAGCAGCGGCAGTCGTTGAGGATATGCTCGTGCATCAGCGTGATGCCGAGCGCGTCTGCGTCGATCGCCCCGGTCACCGTCATCACCTTGCCGGAGCGCACATGCGCCTCTGACAGCACTTGTGTCATGACGGCTATCTCTTCCTGCCGCCGAGGCGAAAGTTGGCGGTGAAGATCCGGGTGTTGAGCCAGATCGCAACAAGAATGATCGCGCCGGTGACGATCTGTGTGAAGAACGGCGAGATATGCATCAGGATCAGGCCGTTGCCGATGACGGCGATCGTCATCGTGCCGAGCACGGTGCCGAGGATGGTGCCGCGGCCGCCCATCAGCGACGTGCCGCCGAGCACGACGGCGGCGATGACCTGTAGTTCGAAGCCGACCGCCGCATTCGACGAGCCGGAGCCGAGGCGCGCGGCGATCAAGAGGCCGGCAAGGGCGCAGGCGACCCCGGCGATCATGTAGACCGAAGCGATCACCCATTTTGCCGGCATGCCGACGCGACGGGCGGCTTCCATGTTGGAGCCGACGGCGACGACCTGGCGGCCGTACTTGGTCGAGGAAATGACGACATAACCGAGCACGGCGACGGCGACCGCGATCAAGGCGGGCACAGGAATGCCGAGCAACTCGCCGCGGCCAAGCATGAAGAAACCCGGCGCGTCCTTGATCGGGATCGAATAGCCCTGGGTCAGATAAAGTGCCAGCCCGCGCAGGATCGACAGGCCGGCGAGCGTGACGATGAAGGCGGGGATGCCCTGATAGGCGGTGAACCAGCCCTGCACGAAGCCGAGGAAGGCGCCGAAGAAGAGCATGGCGATGACGACCAGAGGCCACGGGTAGCCCATCGCCATCACGATGGCCGCAACCGCGTTGACCAATGCCACCTGCGAGCCGACCGAGAGATCGATGCCGCCGGTGATGATGACGAGCGTCATGGCGACGGCGACGATCAGGATCGGGGCCGCCTGACGGATGACGTTGAGGATGTTGCCGAGCGTCATGAACGTGTCGGTCGTCGCTGCAAAGAAGACCACGCAGGCGAGGAAGAAGAAGGCGATCGACAGGACCTGGGCGTTTTCCGACAGGAAATCCGCCGCCGGCGAACCTTTTGCGCGTTCGGTATAGGCCGTCATTGCTTGGCTCCTTCCCCGACGATCAGCTTGACGAGGTCTTCCAGGTTGGTCTTGCCGATTTCGCGCTCGGCGACCTTGGTGCCCTCGTACATCACGGCAATGCGGTCGCAGACGCGGAAGAGGTCCTGGAGGCGGTGGGTGATCAGGATCACCGAGACACCCTTGGCCTTGACGCGGTTGATGAGCGCGAGCACGGCTTCGACTTCCGCAACGGCGAGCGCAGAAGTGGGTTCGTCCATGATCAGCACCTTCGGATTGAAGGATGCCGCGCGCGCGATGGCGATCGCCTGACGCTGGCCGCCCGAAAGCTGGGCGACCTTGCCCGTGAGCCGCGGAATGCGGATTTCCAGCGCGTCGAGCATCTTGCGCGCTTCAGACAGCATGGTCCTGGTATCGAGAAATGGTCCCTTGCTGATCTCGCGGCCGAGAAAGAGATTGCCGACGACATCGATGTGGTCGCAGAGGCTCAGATCCTGGAAGACCATTTCGATGTGGCGGTTGCGGGCGTCGGCGGGACCTGAGAACCTCACGTCCTCGCCTTCGAGCGTGATGGTTCCGCCATCCGGGATGTAGGTCCCGGAGATGATCTTGGTCAGCGTCGACTTGCCGGCGGCATTGTCTCCGACGAGGCCGAGGCATTCGCCGGGATAGATGTCGAGGTCCACGCCACGCAGCGCCTGGTGCGACCCGAACGTCTTGATGATCCCCTTGAGGGACACGCGGGGGCTGACACCGGTGCGGGAGGGCAAAGCCCCCCCGACACCAGCGACAGCGGGAGGATGCTGTCTTTCAGTCGTCATCATTTGAAGATCGCCCGGTACGGCTCGACGTTGTCCTTGGTGACGATCGTGACCGGCACGGCGATGTTCTTCTCGACGCTGCCGCCTTCGGACACCTTCTTCAGGGCGTCGACGGCGGCCGCACCCATGGCGGACGGATCCTGCTGGATCACGGCGGCGACGTAACCGGCGTCGATGCCGGCGATCGCCTGGGCCGTCAGGTCCCAGCCGAAGACCTTGACGCTATCCTGCTTGCTCTGGCTTTCGACCGCGGCAATGGCGCCCATCAGGGCCGGTTCGCCGGTTGCATAGATCGCGGTCAGGTCAGGGTTGCCGGTGATCAGGTTTTCGGCGGCCGAAAGCGCGTTGTCCTGCACGTTCTGCCCGTCGACGACGCCGGCCGACGTGATGCCGTCAACACCCTTGATGGTCTTTTCAAAACCCTCCTGACGTACGTTCTGGATGAACGAGTTCAGTGCACCCACGACGCCGATCTTGGCTTTGCCATCGGCATTGGCCTTGATGTAGTCGAGGAAGTGCTTGCCCATGTCGGCGCCAGCCGTGGCGTTGTCGACGCCGATCTGCGCTTTCTGCGGGCCTTCGGGCAGGATCGCGTCGATGGCGACGACGGGAATGCCGGCTTCGGCCGCCTGGTTGACCGCGGGCATGATGCCGTTGACGTCGATGGCGACGACCGCGATGCCGTCAACCTTCTGCTGGATATAGGTCTCGATCGCGCTGTTTTGCGCGGCCGGATCGTTGTTGGCATTGAAGATGACGAGTTTTGCTCCGGCGGCGTCGGCGGCTTTCTGCGCGCCCTCGTTCATCTGGTTGAAGAAGAGCGCCTGCTGGTTGATCTGCACAAGCGCGAATGTCTTTTCGGCGGCAAGGGCCGGCGAAAGTGCGGCGCCAAGGGTGGTCAATGCGGTGAACCCAAGCGTGGCGATCAAAGTCCTGCGTTTCAAAGTCCAGTTCATGTTCCAGTCCTCTGTTGGTTCTCCATTGCGTGATTTATCGTTTCGCAGGCGGAGCAACGGATTTCCGCACGACGATTTCGACTGGCAGCAGCTCTTCGGTGGCAAGCTGCTTGTCCTGCCAGTTTGTTTCGAGAAGCAAGGAAAGGGCGCGCGCGCCGATCGTGCGGACCGGCTGGCGAACGGCGGTCATGGGCGGACCGAAAAGGTGGAGCGGGCCGACATCGTCGAAGCCGACGACCGAGACATCGTCGGGGACGGACACGCCCTGGTCACGAAAGACCTCGATCATGCCGATGGCGATTTCGTCGGAGCTCGCAAAGATCGCTGTCGCGGGACGGTTTTCCGCGATGAAGCGCTTCGCCGCCTGCCGGCCGAAGCCGACGGTGTAATCGCCGGCATATCTGGCAACGCGAGAATTTCCACTTGAGGCTTCCCGCAAGCCACGCTCAAGCCCGTCGAGACGCCGGCGCGAGCTGATCATTTCCTCAGGCCCGCCCACGAACAGCACGTCCCGGTGCCCGAATTCGGCAAGGTGCCTGCCCGCCAGGTAACCACCAAGCTCGTTGTCGCAAAACAGCTTCGGAGCGCGGGCGCCGGGCACGTCTTCGTCGACGATCACGACCTTGCCGGTGCGATTGATCAGCGTCGCCAGCTGGCCGTCATCAGGGTGGTTGGTGATGAAGATCAGGCCATCGACGTGATTGCGTTCGATCAGCTGCAGATAGGCGACTTCGCGGCCTGCCCGGTTCAGCGTGGCGTAGAGGGAAACGGCAAGGCCGCGGCTGTCGGCTTCCTCTTCGACGGCGGCAACCAGAGTCGCAAAAAACGGGTTGGCGATGTCGGGTACGACGAGGCCGATCGTGTCGGAGCGGCCGCGGCTGAGACGGCGGGCGTGCGGATTGGGTTGATAATTCAGGTCGTGGATCGCGTCCGAGATCCGCTTCTTGGTCTCATGGGGCAGGTCGAGCGAACCGTTCAGCAGACGCGAGACCGTCGTGACGGAAACGCCGGCGGCGCGGGCTACATCCTTCAGGCTTGTGGCGCGTCGTGTGGTCACCTTGGCTCCGTCCCTGCCGTTGTAAACCGATTTACTAAACCGCTTTACAATAAGATTTCGACTTTCGAATTCTGTCAAGGCACTTTTTCCGAGCCTATGAGGGGATGGTGATGCGCGGGCGCGGATTGTCGCTGCGCCGTCCTTCGGAAAGGCGTTGCGAAACGGGTTGCGGATCGAAACCCTGTCATCAAAAGTCGCGATGTTCGCTCACGGTTTGAATTAAAGTGACACGGAATGTCACTTCCTATTGGCGGCGGATCAGTGCAGTGGTTCATCACACAGTTTTATGGTTGCCCCGCGACCCAGCTTTGAAAGAACCGGCAACATGAAAAGTCCGATCGCTCTGACGCAGTTCCCGCAGACGAACATCTTCCGAAAAGGCGATGTCTTCGTGCTGTTCGGTGAGCTCTTTGATCGCGGCTACGCCACCCATCTTGTCGATCAGGCGAGGAACGCCGGCATGGAAATCGTCGGCGTGACGGTTGGCCGGCGGGACGAAAACAATGCCCTGCGTCCGCTCAACGACGAAGAACTCGCCGCGGCCGAAGCCCGGCTCGGCGGCAAGATCATCAACGTGCCGATCATGGCCGGCTTCGATCTCGATGCCCCGGCGGGCGAGCCGACGCCGACCGATCTGTTGGCCAAAATGACGCTTGAGACCTGGGAAGCCGACAAGCTCGACTGGGCCCATATCGAAAAGTGCCGTGAAGTCGGCGTTGAGCGCTTCCGCAATTCCCTGTCTGAGGTCATGGCTGTTCTCGACGGCATGATCGCCGATGGCAAGAACGTCTATTTCGCGCACACGATGGCCGGCGGGATCCCGAAGGCCAAAGTGTTCCTGGTCATCGCCAACCGCGTCTACAAGGGTCGTGGCAGCAGGCACATGTCGTCGCAGACGCTGCTCGACAGCGATCTCGGTAAGCTGATCCTTCAGAACTTCGATGAAGTCTCGGCCAACACCTTCGCGCACCTGATCGATCTCAGCGCCGGCATCCGGGCCCGCGTCGAGGCCGCTGGCGGACAGGTCCGCTACTCGGCCTTCGGGTACCATGGCACCGGGATCCTCGTTGAGGATGAGTACCGTTGGCAGACCTATACCAACTACACGCAGGGCTACGCCAAGATGCGCCTCGAGCAGATCGCGCAGCAGGCGTGGGATCAGGGCATCAAGGCCACCGTCTACAACTGCCCTGAAATCCGCACCAATTCGTCCGACGTCTTCGCAGGCATCGAGCTGCCGCTCATTCCGCTGCTGCTCGCGCTCAAGAAAGAGGGCGGCGGCGCCTGGGTCGACCAGCAGTGGCAGGCATGCCAGGATCTCCTGGCGGACGAGCACACGGTCGAGGACGTGCTGAAGAAGATCGCGGACATGCAGACAAGCGACGTAATGCGGCCGTTCTACGATTTTTCGTCCTGGCCGATGGCGAACAGCCCCGGCCAGTCCGACGTGACGATCGGCACGTCGAACGAGATCACCCAGATGCACCGGGATGGCAAGGCGCTGATCTCGGACCTGTTGAGCCGATTGGTCGTCGAGGCCGTCGGGCAGCTGATCTTCGGCGAGAGCTCCGAGCCGACGGGGCCGGTGCTGTGGCTCAACCACGACATCGTTGCCCGCACGCTGGTCAAGACCAAGGGTGCATCGCGCGCTGAGCGCGAAGCGGCATAAGCCGGGATGACAGCGGCGGAACTTGCCGCTGTCATTGAAATCCGCGTGACCGCGGTCTTTCAGAAGAACAATCTGAACCGGACGTGACGGCTGATCGCCGGCGCGAGCCGGTTATCGTCGTGACGGGGGCGGGCCGACCGAATTGCGGATCACCAGGTCGGGTCGCAAGAGGATTTCGGTCTCCGAGGCCGCGCGGTCGCCAAGCAAATCCAGAAGCAGCGCCATCGCATGTTTGCCGATCGCGGTGCGCGGTTGACGGATGGTCGTCAACGACGGCGTCATGAAACTCGCTTGCGGCACGTCGTCGAAGCCGGTGACCGAAAAATCGCCCGGTATGTCGTAGCCTCGCGCCCGCAGGCCGAGCGTGACGCCAAGGGCCGTCTGGTCGTTCACACACATGAAGGCGGTCGGAAGATCGTCGCGCATGAACAGCTGTTCCAGCGCAAGTCGCCCGCTCTCCACCGTTCCGTCTCCCTCGATGACCAGCTGGCGGTTGAGCGGAATGCCGGCCGCGGCAAGGCCGGTCTCGTATCCGGACCGGCGCCGTCCATAGGCAAGGCGGGTATGCGAATCGCCGATGAAGGCAATGCGGCGATGTCCTTCGGAAATCAGCAGGTCGATGACCTTGCGTGCGCCCTCGACATCATCGACGCCGACATAGGGGATGCCGCCGTTGAAGACCGGCTCGAACACGCCGACGGTCGGCGGCAGGCGTGCGGTCAGCGTCTGATGGCCGAAGGGCAGGATGCCGGTGAACAGGATCATGCCGGCCGCCTGGTTCGAGTTGAAGAACTTCAGATATTCAAGTCCACGCTGGGCGTCGTTCTGCGTATGGCCGATCAGCACGCCGTACCCGTGGGCGCGCGCTTCGTTTTCGAGGCCGACCAGGATGCTCGAGAAGTTCGGGTCGCCGATATCGGGCGCCACCACGAGGATCATGTTCGACCGGCCGAGCCTGAGGCTGCGGGCCATCGCATTGGGCGTGTAGCCGGTAATCGCGATCGCCTGGTTGACCTTCAGTCGGGTCGATTTGGCAACCTTCTCCGGCATGTGAATGGCCCGCGACACGGTCGCGATCGACACCTCGGCGATGCGTGCGACGTCTTCAATGGTTGCGGGCTGGGAATTGGACACGCTTGGCCTCGAATTTGCTGCGAGGACGTTACACAGGTTCGCCCGACGGTCAAACGCGCCAGCCGAAAAAAATCTCATGCTGCAACGATGTAAACCTTTACATTGCTCAGTGTAAAGGTTTACATCATTGAAAAAGCGGTGGAGGCCGCAGGGAGGGGATAATGACCACGGAGGTTGTCGGCGGGGCTCCCGTCGTGCTGTCCGCGCGCCGCATCAGCAAGTCGTTCAGCGGCGTGCAGGTGCTGTTCAGCGTCGACTTCGAGCTGCGTCAGGGCGAGATTCATGCGCTGATGGGCGAGAACGGCGCCGGCAAGTCCACGCTCGTGAAGATCCTGTCCGGCTTCGAGCAGCCGACATCCGGCGAGATCCTGCTCGACGGCGCTTCCGTCAAGCTGCCGCCCAATGGCGCGGCCGAGGCGCTTGGCATTGTCATCATCCACCAGGAATTCAACCTTGCCGAACATCTCACCGTCACCGAAAGCCTTTTCCTGGGGCGGGAGGTAACCCGGTTCGGGGTGCTCGACCGCAGGTCCATGCGGGCGGAGACGCGTCGCGTGCTCGATCTTCTCGGGTCCCATGTCGACGAAAACGCAATGATCGGTTCTCTCTCGATCGCCGAGAAACAGATGGTCGAGATCGCCAAGGCCATCAGCCGCGACGCCCGCGTCGTCTTCATGGACGAACCGACCGCCGTGCTGTCGCGCGAGGAAACCAACTTCCTGTTCCGGCTGGTGCGCAAGCTGCGCGACAAGGGAACGAGCTTCGTCTTCGTGTCGCACAAGCTGGACGAAGTCATGGAACTCACCGACCGCGTGACGGTCCTGCGCGACGGCCAGTGGATCAAGACGTCGCCTACATCCGTGCTCGACGGCGAGGCGATCGCCCAGCTGATGGTCGGCCGCGAACTGTCGAGCCTCTATCCGGCAAAGAGCGAGCCGGATGTCGACGAGGAGGTCATGCTCCGGGTCGAGAACGTGTCGACCGGTTATGTCCGCGACGCGAGCTTCGACGTCCGCCGCGGCGAAATCCTCGGCTTTTCCGGAATGATCGGCTCCGGCCGGACGGAACTGATGGAGGCGATCGTCGGGCTGCGGAACCGCGTCGCCGGCGAGGTTCTGGTGCGGGGGCAGCCGGTGCCTGCGGGCGACGTCCATGCGGTCAACAAGGCGGGCCTCGCCTACATGACCAAGGACCGCAAGGCCAAGGGGCTACTGCTCAACGCCGGCATGATGGCGAACCTGACGCTGCAATCGCTCGGTCGCCACAGTCGCCACGGTTACCTCGATCCCGGGAGCGAAGAAGCGGCGCTCGTCAAGGCGCGCCGCCGCTTCGACATTCGTGTCCGGGACGACAGGGTCGTCGCCGGGCGCATGTCCGGCGGCAATCAGCAGAAGCTGCTTCTCGCCAAGGTCATGGAAACCGACCCTGCCATCATCATCATCGATGAGCCGACCCGCGGCATCGATGTCGGCACCAAGCAGCAGATCTACCATTTCATTTCGGCACTCGCCCGGGACGGCCGCTCGATCATCGTGGTCTCCTCGGAGATGCCTGAAATCATCGGCCTTTGCAGCCGGGTCGCGGTGATGCGCGAGGGGCATATCGCCGGGATCCTGGAAGGCGACGAGATCTCCGAGCAGGAGATCATGCGCTATGCGGCCGGCCTGAAGAAAAAGACGGCAGCCTGAGGCAGCGCCGGCGTCGTCCGGAGTGAATGCCGAGGGCTTTGACAATCCCGACGAAGGGGACGGAGGTTCGATTGGACATGAGCGTGAATCAGGAAGGCAGCCAGGAGGCGATCCGCCGCCGCAGCTGGCGCGACATCGATCTGAGGGCGGTGGCGCCGTTCGTGGCCCTGGCGCTGCTGCTGCTCGTGGGGGCGCTGGTCAATCCCAACTTCATCAGCATCAACAACCTCGCCAACGTCGCCACCCGCAGCGCCTTCATCGCCATCATCGCCGTCGGCGCCACCTTCGTGATTTCGTCAGGGGATCTGGACCTGTCTGTCGGCGCCATGGTCGCCTTCATCGCCAGCCTGATGATCCTGTTCATGAACTCCGGCGTCATCGCCGACCCGGTGCTGATGCTCTTGGCGGCGATCCTGTTCACCATCGTCGCCGGCGCGCTCTGTGGCCTTACCAACGGGCTGATCACGACAGTCGGCAAGATCGAGCCGTTCATCGCCACGCTCGGCACCATGGGGATCTATCGCGGCCTGACGACCTGGCTCTCGCAGGGCGGCGCGATCACGCTCAAGGAGCCCGAGCTTCAGGAGATCTATCGCCCAGCCTATTTCGGCACCATCGCCGGCGTGCCGGTTCCGATCGTCGTCATTCTCGCGGTCACTGCCGTCGCTGCCTTCATTCTCTATCGCACCCGCTATGGCCGGCATGTCGTGGCCGTGGGCTCCAACCGGGACGTGGCGCGCTATTCGGGCATTTCCGTCAACAAGGTGCGCACCATCGCCTTCGTCATCCAAGGCCTGTGCGTGGCGGTTGCCGTTCTCCTCTACGTGCCGCGTCTCGGCTCGACCTCGGCGACGACGGGCATTCTGTGGGAACTGCAGGCGATCACCGCCGTTGTCGTCGGCGGAACGGCGCTCAAAGGCGGCGCAGGCCGCGTCTGGGGCACGATCTGTGGCGCCTTCATCCTCGAACTGGTCGGCAACATCATGCTGCTGTCCAACTTCATCAGTGAATACCTGATCGGGGCCATCCAGGGCGCGATCATCATCATTGCGATGCTCGTCCAGCGCTCGCTGGTGCGGAAATCGTGAGACGGCCGGGTCCTCAGGTCTCCCGGCCTGCAACAGGCTGACCTGATATTTGGGAGGAACTTAATGCGTAACAAGCTATTCGGCCTGACGCTCGCAGCCATGACCGCCCTTGCCGGCGTCTCGCATGCGCAGGAGGAAAAGAAAGTGACGATCGGTGTGTCGATCCCGGCCGCCGACCACGGCTGGACCGCCGGCGTGGTCTTCCATGCCGAGCGCGTCGCCAAAATCCTGATGGAGCGCAACCCGGGCCTCAACGTCATCGTCAAGACGTCGCCCGATCCGGCAAGCCAGGCCAATGCCGTGCAGGACCTGGAGACGCAAGGGATCGACGCGCTCGTCATCCTGCCAACCGATCCGGATCCGCTGGTCAACGCCATCAAGGAAGTGAAGGGCAAGGGGACCTTCGTGGCGCTGGTCGACCGGGCGCCGAGCGTCAACGACAACTCCGTGCGCGACCTCTATGTCGCTGGCAACAACCCGGCGCTCGGCCAGGTCGCCGGTGAATACATCAAGGCAACCACGCCGGAAGCCGAAGTCGTCGTCATCCGCGGCCTGCCGATCCCGATCGACCAGCAGCGCCAGGACGGCTTCGACAAGGGTATCGAAGGCTCCAAGGTCAAGGTTCTCGACCGCCAGTACGGCAACTGGAACCGAGACGACGCCTTCAAGGTGATGCAGGACTACCTGACCAAGTACCCGAAGATCGACGTCGTCTGGTGCCAGGACGACGACATGGCCGTCGGCGTGCTGCAGGCGATCGAACAGGCAAAACGCACCGACATCCAGTATGTCGTTGCCGGCGCCGGCTCGAAGGAAATGATCAAGAAGGTCATGGACGGCGACAAGATGATCCCGGTCGACGTGCTCTACCCGCCGGCGATGGTCGGTACCGCACTCGAAATGACCGTCGCCAACTTCTACGGTCAAGTTCCGGTCCGCGGTGTCTACACGATCGACGCGACCCTCGTGACCAAGGACAATGCGAAGGACTTCTACTTCCCGGATTCGCCCTTCTGAGCGAGCCCACAGAGACAGGCGGCCCGCACTTGGCGCGGGCCGCCATCACCAGCGCGGGGCCAAACGCGTCCGCAACGACGTTTGGGCTAGGTGATCACAACGTCGGTCGGCGAGGAATTGGGGCGAAGGCGGTGGTTTTGTGACTTCATCCACGCGCCTCTCATGTGTTCGACCGCCCTTGTCGCACCTGCCATATCGAGGTCTGCCGGGTTTCGGCTTCGCGGCTCCGCCCGCAGACTGAATGGATGGGTCATCTGGCAAAGGCTGACCAGGTCAATCGTCCTGCCGGTCGGGTCGCACACGGGCTTAAGTGGCCGGAAATAGCTGATGTCCTCGATGTCGATCGGTATCCGCGTCGCGCCAATCTGGACAATTCCCGTATGGAACCATGGGTCCTCGCGATCGCGATCAGGCATGACGACTAGAACATCCGGTTCCCCCGTCGACGCGTACGATCTTTCCGCCATGGTCTTCGTCGAGCTGGTAACGCTCAAGGCGCGGGTCGCTGATGCGTGCCCACGAAAAGCCGCGGGTATGCCGGGCGAGGTGCTCGTGCAGTTCCGCAAGGAGGGGGCGCGGGCGACGCCAGTTCTCGTGCAGCGAGCCCGTTACGGAACGACCGTAGGGAGCCTGAATACGGCGATCGTAGGCGATCCATTTCTTGAGATATTGCGTCATCGGAACGCGGATCAATTCGGCGACCTTCTCCATGTCTTCGTCGCTCAATTCGGCGACGCCCGGATGGTAAGCGCCGGAGAAGTTGATCTGCTCGATCGCCAGATGGAGCCGGATGGACGCGGTCCCGGCCGACCGGAATGGCCACCATGATGAACCGGATGGAGCAATCTCTTCGATCCAGCGCCAGACGCAGAATTCGATAAAGACGCCACCCAGGCGAATGCTGCCTGCGTGTAGCCAGGGTTTCCAACGGGGAGCATGGGGCGGCGCATCCCGGAGCAGGAGAATTTTTGCGAAAGACAGATAAAGGCATGCCTCCTTATCTAGCGAAAACCAGCTGCCGCCTTCGGCGAGTGGTCGGCGCGCATCGTCCGGATCCGGTTTCATCTTCGAGGCCGAGATGCGATGGATGACGGCCCGGACCCTCTCTGCGTCCGTCGAGGAATTCATCGGGCACTCCATGAGAATTGAGCCTGTCCATCCGAGGTGTCGGTCAGTCTTTTCCGCGACGGCAAGTTACCGTCGCCTGCGCGGCGAAAGGCCGTGATCCGTTCGAAGGGACGCAAGCTCCTGCCGTCGCATCATTGGCCATCACGCAAAGATTGCGTCAAGTCGTATCTGCACTGAAATATAGCAGGCGATGGCGATGACGCGCGGCCGCTCGGTCCGTTCGCGGCACCCCCCTTTATTGGTGCGTGATCGCGCCCAAATCTTCCGATCTTCAGCGGGTGGACAAGGGCGGTGGAGGCGGTGGGGTGGTTGCGCCCGGGCCGAGCGAACGCTGGACCATGATGCTGTCGGCCCAGCGTCCGTAGCGATAGGCGATGCCCGGCAGCAGGCCGACGCGGACAAAGTCGAACCGTTCGTGCAGCGCCAGCGAGGCGAGATTGTCGGCGGCGATGTAGCCGATCATCTGGCGGAAACCGGCCGCCGCACAAGCGTCGATCAGGCCACGCATCAAAAGGCGCCCGACGCCCTGGCCCTGATAGTCGTGATGGACATAGATCGAGTGCTTGACTGTGTAGCGATAGGCAGGCCGCTTGCGAAACAGGACGACATAGGCGTAGCCGACCACGACCCCCTCCCTGACCGCGACAAGGTGCGGGAAGCGGCGGCTCTTCAGATTTTTCCGGCGCTCGCGCAGGTCGTCGGGCTGCGGCGTGTCGCCGTCGTCCACGCCGTCTTCGATGCCGCGGCGAATGTGGCGGCGGTAGATCGCCAGCATGGCGTCAACGTCTCCGTCCCGCGACGGTCGAATGGCGACTGAATGGTCCTGCTGCATAAGCTGCGACGTTCCTCAATCCTGTTCGGCGACAACGTAGGTGTGAAGTCTGATGCGGCCCGATGCATCGGTTTCGCGATAGAGACCCTGGATCTCGACGTCAAAGCCGGGAAACGTGTTGAAGCAGGCCTCGAACATCTTCAGATAGGCGATCATCGGCTCGGCGCGAGCGCTCAGCCGCTCGCCCGGCACGATGGTCGCTATCCCCGGCGGATACACGACGAAGGGTGTCGTTGCGATCCGCCCGGCGATGGCGTCGATCGGCAGGTAGTCCACGTCGTTGCGCACGAGGCAGCGCGCCGCGTCGTGCGGCGAAAGTGCGATGTCTGGCAGGTGCGCCTCGGAAAATTGCCGGGCCTGCAGCGCGCTGACATTGGCGTCGCGGAAGAAGCGGTGCATGGCGGCGCACAGGTCCCGCAACCGTACGCCGGCATAGCGGCCGGGGCGGCGACGATAGAATTCCGGGATCGCCTCTTCGAGCGGCGCATTGTCGTCGTGAAGTTTCTTGAAGGCGACGAGCCCGCTGATCAGCGTGCCTGCCTTGCTGGCCTCGACACCGGGCGTCAGCAGAAACAGCAGCGAGTTCAGATCGTTCTTCTCCGCGACGATCCGGTTTTCGCGCAGATATTGCGCGACGATCGGTGCCGGGATCCCGTGCTCGGCATAGTGTCCGGTCGCCCGGTCGAAACCGGGCGTAAGCAGCGTCAGCTTGTTCGGGTCGGTCATGGCGAAGCCCGGCGCCATATTCGGAAAGCCGTGCCACGCAGCACCCGGGGTGAGGTGCCAGAAGGCCGGATTGGTGGAAAGCTGGTCGGTGGAAATGCTTTCCCACGGCACGTCGTGCACCGCCCCTGGGCTCGCCGCATCCGGGATCGCCACCCGGTCCGGCACGAAAGGCTCGAAGAACCAGCGGCGCTCGGGGCGACGTTCCTTCTCCTCGAACTCCCGCCGCACAGCCCGGATTTTCTTGCGCAGCTCGATGCCAAGCCGGATCGTATCGTCCCAAAGCACCTCGCCGGAGCGGCCCTTCATCATCTGCGCGCCGACGTCGAGAGAGGCAAAGAGGGGATAGAAGGGCGAGGTCGACGCGTGCTGCATGAAGCTCTCGTTGAAGCGCCGGTGTTCGACCCGGCGTTTCTGGCCTGTGATGTGCCGATCCTTCATGTGGATCTGCGATGCCTGCGAAAAGCTTGCGAGCTGCTTGTGCGTCGATTGCGTGGCGATGATGCCCGGCGCCTCGGGTCCGAGTTCTGAAAGACCCATGGCGAAACGACCGGCATAGAGCGGATGAAACTTCATGAAGCCCGCCCAGGCCTCGTCGAACAGGATGTAGTCGCACAGATGCCCGATCGCCTTCAGGATCATCTCGGCATTGTGGATTGTGCCGTCATAGGTGCACTGCTCGACCACCGCCACCCGGAACGGACGCGGCTTTTTCCAGGCGTCGGGGTCCTTGACGAGCGGGTGCGTGCGGATGCGCTCGCGCAGGCTCTCCTCGGTGAGGGCGCCGAAATCCATCGGGCCGATCAGGCCATGGGCGTTGCGCGCGGTCGGGACATAGACAGGGATGCCGCCGGAGATCATCAGCGCGCCGTGATGGGCCGCCTTGTGATTGTTGCGGTCAAACAGCACCAGGTCGCCATCGGTGACGAGCGCCGAGAGCGCGACCTTGTTGGAGGTCGAGGTGCCGTTGAGGACGAAATAGGTCTTCTCCGCGCCAAAGATCTTGGCGGCTTCCTTCTGTGCCGCCAGCGCCGGGCCCTCATGGGTCAGGAGATCGCCGAGGTCGAGCACGGAATTGTCGAGGTCGTCGCGAAACACCGCTTCGCCCAGATGCTCCATGAACACCCGGCCGACCGGGCTGCGGCTGTAGAATACGCCGCCATTGTGCCCGGGGCAGGTCCAGAGCTGGTTGCCTTCCTCGGCGTAGTCCACCAGCGCGCCGAAGAAAGGCGTCTTCATCGTCTCGGCATATTGCTTGAGGCGGCTGATGAGGTTCTTGGCGATGAAGGCGGGTGTCTCCTCCGACAGGAAGACATAGCCGTCGATGAAATCGAGCACTTCGACCGGCACGTCCTCGAAGCGCTTGCGCCGGATCAGGAGGATGATCGGGAATTCGAGCCCGCGACGGCGCATGAGGTTGATGAGGGAGGCGGTCTTGCCCTCCATGCCCTTCTTGCCCCAGTCGACCATCATGCAGCCGATGGCGGCGTCCGTCTGCACGGCGATCTCGGCGTCCTCAAGATTGCGCGCGCGCACCACTTCGAAACCGGAGCGCTCGATTTCCTCGACGATCTGGTTGTAGCGGGCTCCCTCCAGGTCCTCGCTGTCGAAGGCAGGTGTCGCGAACAAAAAGGTGAAGCGTCTGAAATAGTCCATCTGAGCCTCCGCCATCGATACGAAACGAGTTGTTTGCGTGTTTCATGACGATGTTGTGACGGTTGCACCGATTATCCGGGATCGTCGCGGCAAGGGAGCGGACGTATGTGTGCGGAACGCCGGGGCGGGATGGATGCCCGTGTCCATCAGTGCGACCTGCCCGAACAGCTATCCGGGCGCCTGCGGCATCACGCTCTCAAGCCATCTTTTTGATGTTTGGCCGAGGCTACATATGCGACGGTCGGCTCGCCCGAAGCAGGGCGGTCACACAGGCAGGTGTTTGGAGCCGACATCAAAAGGGTAGCGACGGCGCGCTGCCAAACCATGTTCCGAGCCCGCGGACCAGAATCCCGCCCACCGCCGCGACTTCGAAATAGGCGGTCAACAGGAGCAATCCCATCATCAGAACGGCGGATATGTTTTCGAAACGGGACGTCCCATCGCTGCGGACAGGTGTCGCTACAGTCGGAGGGGCATGAAGGAGTGCCCGGTCGCCGTTGGGCATGTTGGTGTTTGCAGGGCGCAACAGCCTCTGCGGACGGTCGGACCGACGCCGGCTTTTCTCGCATAGTCCGGGGTAGGTCTCACAGATCGAGTGGGGCATCGGAGTGTCCATGACCGATATTGAACTGCCCTGATTCTACCCAACAGGTCAGGCTTGTCCGTTCCCGGAGGAACCGCCGCGCCCGGTTCGGGGCGCGGCGGTTGTGTCTCTTGACGGAGCGACGTGCCCGGTCGGGTCGTCTCCCCGCCTTGTATTGCCGCCGATGCTGGTTCGGGTCGTCAGAAGTTTCTCTGGAAGCGCACGACGCCGCCGAAGGCGTCTTCGTGTCCGCGGAAACCACGGAAGGCGGTGTAGTCGAGTTCCGGCGTGATCTTGAAGCCCGGCACGACCTCGTAGGCGACGTTGAGCGCCGCGTTCCAGGTGCCGTCCTCTTCAAAGTCGATCTGCGTGTTGATCGTCGCCTTCTCGCTGATCTCGGCGGAGAAGCCACCCCACATCGCCCAGTCGCCGTACCAGCTTCCATAATAATTCGGCTGGCTCGGATCGGATTGGTAGGCAGCCATGACGAACAGGGAGAACGCGTCGCTGACCTCGAGGTTGACACGTGCCTTGAGGGCAAAGGCATCGTAGCGTGTGTCATAGGCCGCCATGCCGAAAAGCGTCATCCGGTCCGCTTCGTATTTGACCCCACCGAGGAGGTGAGGAATGCTGTCGGCCTTGAGATCGAACCATTCGCGGCTTGCCACACCGGATGCGTCGACAGCCTCCAGTTCCCACGAGCCGTTGCCTTCCTCGGCGCCGACCATGGCGGAGAAGCCGTTTCCGAAATCGTGGGTATAGCTTGCCTGCATGGTGCGATCGCCGGAGTAGTAGATGACGTCGTCGTAGATGACGTTGCCGGCACCCCAGGTCCAGTTGGCAAAGAGCGAATCGGCGATACCGACCGAGAAGCCGGCAAGCTCGATGACAGCTTCCGAAATATAGATGCGCTCGCCCGACGCCTTGTGCTCGAAACGCGTCTCCAGATAGGAGCGCAGCGTTCCGAACTCGGTTTCATTGCGCGCGTCGAAGCGCATCGTCGCCCGCGCCTTGCCGGGCAAGCCGTCGAGCGAGCCGCCCCAGTAGACATCGTCGCCCGCTGCAACCTCGTGGCGCAGGTAGCCGCTGATCTTCAGGCAGGTCTCGGTCCCCGGCACATAGAAGAAGCCGTTGCCATAGGCGTCACAGACGCGGACATAGTCGACCGGTTCGGAGTCCGCGGCCGCAGCCGATTGGGTGGCGGCCATCAGGCAGAGCGCCGCTGCGGCACCTTTCAAGAGCAGAGGTGGCGCAGCACGGGTTGGTTTGTACATATCGAGTTCGTTCCCTTGTCGGTTCTAAAAAATTGGCAAAGCTTCGCCGGCTCTGTCCGCGGCGTGCGGACAAGCGGGTGCTGAGCGGGTCTTTTGGGATGAGAGAAAAAGGGGCCGGTATCGGTTGCGATGCCGGCCCTGTCGGGGTTACCCGCGCGGCGGCCAGACGTCGCCGGCAAGACCGGTCTTCGGCTCACCGAGAAGCGGCGTCTTCAGGGCGCGAATGCCGTCGATGCTGATCAGCCAGATGATGTTGCGGTCATATTCGGTGAAGACCGCGAAACTGGCGTTCTCATAGGTGTAATCAGGCATTTCCTCAGGCTTGGGGAAGCGCGGTACGTAGTAGCCCGCGATCTTCGGTTCCTTCGGGTCCTTGACATCGAAGATCTGCAGGCCGGCATTGTAGAAGGCATAGGGCAGGATGCCGTCGCGGCTGTGCCCCGGCTGGTGCGTCGTGCCGGAGCGCTTCGGACCAAAACTGCCGCGCCGCTGGCAATAGTCGGTGAATTCGGCCTCTGCCGGCGGGGTTGGCCGCGGGAAGGTGGCGACCACCTTCGGATCCTTCGGATCCTTGGCGTCGATGACCAGCACGTCCTTGTAGGGCTCGTAGCAGTTGGAGTTCATCGGGTAGCCGTTGGCAAAGACATAGCCGGTGCGTTCGTACTGGCTGGTGTCGGCGTTGTCGAACTCGGTGCCGGCAAAGCTCGGTGGAATGCTTAAGTGGCCCATCATTTCCGGCGTGCCGGGATTGCTGAGGTCGAAGGTGTAGAAACCGAGGCCGCCCATGGCGCCGAAGCCGATCTTTCCCCCCTTTTCCACCGGCTTCGGCAGGAACAGCGGCATGCGCGAGCCCATCCAGGACGTGCGGTTGCCGGCGCGCGGGTTCATGAGGTAGGCGTCTTCGCTAACCTTGTCGCCGACGACCTGGCCGGGAACGGTGACCTGGCTGGCGAAGACCGGATTGGCCGGGTCCGTCATGTCCCAGGCCTGGTAGCCTGGCGAATGCAGGTAGTCAGGGTATTCGGTGAGCGCGTAGCTGTCGTCGGGCGCTGACGAGAGGTACATGTACTTGCCGCCGAACCAGGCGGGTGCGTCGAGGGAGCCGGAACCCTGCTGTTTGCCGATGGGCGCGTCCGGGTTCTTGACGTCGGTCGTGCGGGTGGCGATCAGTTTCCAGTCGCTCGGCAGCGGACCGTTCATCTCGTAGACCTTGAAGCCCTTGAGCGAATTGTAGTGGCGCAGCGTCTCGACGATGTCGGGCTGCGTGCGCTTGTTGTCGAGTATGCCGAAGCGGCCGATCTCGTAGGAGGCAACGACGACGTTCTTCTGAAGCTTTTCGCTCCAGGCGATCGTCATGCCGCCGAAATAGTCCTGAACGGTCTTGGCGTCCCAGTCTTCGCTGGACCCTTCCGGTCCCCAGACGCCGCCCTTGGAATAGACGACCTTTGCGCTAGCCGGGTCGGTGATGTCGAGCACGCGCATGTAGTCGCGGTCGTGCAGGTACATGTAGCGCCTGCCGTCAAAATCGGCGACATCGGGCCAGGCATGCCAGGGCGAGGTGATGTGCGGGTAGAAGGCGATTTCCTCGACATTGCTCTTGTAGGTCTTGTCGTCCCAATGGGTGAGCTGGCCGGGGAAATTGGGCGACGCACCGAGTGCGGTGGCGCGCGGCGCGTTGAATTTTCCCGTCGCCGGGTCCATGCCGTAGTCCTTGCCGGGCGTCAGCGCCGGCGGCTGCTTGTCATAGGTCAGTTCCGACCAGCGCTTCAGGTGGGGATCCTGAATGTTGATCTCCGTCGGCACTTCCTTTTCCCAGCCGGCAGCAACGGCAGTCCCCGCGGCCAGGCATAAAATTGAGCATGTGATGATCAGCCTTCTCGGCATGTCGGTCTCCTCCTGCGATATCGGTGAACGCCCGCGTCCATGGCCGGCAGCGGCGCAAGGCAAACGAAAGCACGGCGGCGAACACCCCTCAGTGTCCCGTTTCGAATTGCTTCGTCCTGTCAGTGGATTGATTGCGCAGGCCTCCTCACGCCTGAACAAATCATGCCGCTCCCGTTTGCTTGAGCGCCATGAAACAGGGTCGCTTTCCCTATAACAATCGCCTTAATGAGCATTAATTCATGCGGGATTTTTATAAGTGCGTCCGCGCGTCGATGGTTTTCGAGATGCGGGTGCATCCCCTTGCTCAACGGCGTAGACTTCGAGCGGGTAGCCGAAATGCTCGTCCATCAGGCGACGGACCCGCTCAACGTTGCGGTCGAGCACGGCCTCCATCAGCTCCGTATGCGGGCCGATCGACTGCGCCTTGTGCAGCGCGGCCATCGCCTCCTCATAACCGGCGGTCTCTCCTGCCGCTGCGCGAAGCGCCGGGGCGAAGGCGAGGAAGCGGTAATGGCGCTGCAACTGATCGGAAATGGTGGAGCGGAAATGCATCAGCCAGCTTGACTGCGCAGCACTCAAGAGGGCGGCGTGAAACGCTTCATGGCGCTCCATCCAGGCGTCGACAGCGAGCTCGGAGGAATCCTCGACAATCGTCTTGCAGCGCGACAGCCGGTAATGGGCAGTCACGATCGCCGATTCCCATTCGGCGCCGCCGCGCTCCATCGCTTCCAACAACAGCGGGATCTCGACGACCGCGCGCGCCTTCGTCAGGTCCTCGAGCCCGGTGCGCGATACGGGGGCGACGGTGAAGCCGCGATTGGAGATGGCTACCACCAGCCGCTCGGCCTCCAGCCGCGACAGGGCCTCGCGCAGCGGCGTTCGGCCGATGCCGTAGGTCTTGCTGAGGAGATCGGGCCGCAACGGCGCGCCTGGATGCAGGCGCGCCATGAGGATTTCATTCCGCATGATCCGGTAGGCGGTCTCGGTTTTCGTGCTGTTTTCCTGCTCGTCGGTCAAAGGCACCCCCAAAGTTGCCGCCTGGATGGTCGGTCGTCATATATGCGAGAATAATATATGATAATCGCCAATTGCTATAATTGTATACTATATCGTTGACTTTGTCCCACGGCTGGGCTTCCTCATCCCTCGTGCTGTCAGTGCGACAGCTGGAGGAGGAACACATGGCCACGACAAAATCAAAACTCATCACAGGCCTGATGGCAGCCGGCCTGGTGCTTGCCGCGGTTGGCTCGGCCGCCGCCGATCCGATCCGCATCGGCATCGCCAATTTTGGCGAACACCCGCCGCTCAACGCCGCCATTGCCGGCTTCAAGCAGGCGCTTGCGGAAAACGGCTTCGTCGAGGGCAAGGACGTCGTCTACACGGAAAGCCACACCAATTTCGACGCCTCGCTTGTGCCGCAGATGATCGCCAAGCTGCAGGCCGAACAGCCGAAGCTCGTTTACACCGTCACCACGCCGGTCTCGCAGATCGCCAAGAAGGCGCTCGCCGGTTCCGGCATCCCGGTGATCTTCACCGCTGTCACCGATCCGGTCGCCGCAAAGCTGGTTCCGTCCAGGGAAAGCGGCGACGACGGCATCACCGGCGCGACCGACAGCCAGGACATGGCGGCGGTGCTCGCCTTTACCAAGAAGCTGCTGCCGAACGCCAAGCGCCTCGGCCTTCCGTATAACCCGGGCGAAGCCAATGACGTCGCGCTGCTCGAAACAGTGCGCCAGATCGCATCGGAGCAGGGTTTCGAAGTCGTCGAAGTCGGTGTCGACAACCTCAACGACATCCAGCAGCGCATCACCTCCCTCTCCGGTAAGGTCGACGTCATCTATGGTCCGACGTCCAACATGATCCAGCCGGCGATCGCGGCCGTTGCATCGGCTGCCCGCCAGTCGGGCATCCCGGTGGTCAACGCCGTCGACACGGCGGTCAAGGAAGGTTTCGTGCCGGCAAGCTTCGCCGTCAACTACGAGCAGGTCGGCAAGAATGCCGGCAAGATCGCGGCTGAAGTGCTGAAGGGCAAGGACCCGAAGTCCATCGCCCCGGTCTTTCCTGCCTATGAGGATCACCAGGCGCTGATCTCGAAGAAGGCCATGGCCGCCTTCGGCGTCGAGATCCCGGCTTCGCTCGCCGATTGCAACTGCATCGTCGAGTAACCTTAAGCCAGCGACGGACGGTGGCCTTAGCGCCGCCGTCCGCGTGTGCGCAGCGCGCACCCCGTCCATTTGTTTTTACATGAATTCCGCACAGAAGCCCGCCGAGGCGGCTTTTTGGGAATTGCTCGCAGGAGGAACGGATGCTCGAAATCCGATCTGCACGTAAGGTCTTCTACAAGGGACAGCCCGACGAGAAGATCGCCCTCAACGATCTCAACCTGACGCTTCCGACCGGCAACTTTGCCATCGTCATCGGTTCGAACGGTGCCGGCAAGAGCAGCATGCTCAACGCCATTTCCGGCGCGCTGATGCTCGACAGCGGCAAGATCCTGATCAACGGCGACGACGTCACGGCGCTGCCGGTTCACAAGCGCGCAAGCCGCGTCGCCCGGGTGTTTCAGGACCCGATGAAGGGCACCGCCGCCTCGATGACGGTCGCGGAAAACATGCTGCTTGCCGAACTGCGCGGCAAGAAGCTCGGCCTCAGCCGAGGCCTTAACGCAAAGCGGCTTGCGAGCTACCGCGAACGCCTCGCGGCGCTCAACCTCGGGCTCGAAAATCGGCTGGATACGCGCGTCGAACTGCTTTCGGGCGGCCAGCGGCAATCGCTCTCGCTGATCATGGCGACCTGCGACCAGCCGGACCTTTTGCTTCTCGACGAACACACCGCAGCGCTCGATCCCCGCACGGCCGACAACGTCATGCAGGCGACGGTGCGTGCGGTCGAGGCCTTCAACCTCACCACGCTGATGGTGACGCACAACATGCAGCACGCCGTCGACTTCGGCCATAGCGTGGTGATGCTCGACGCTGGCAGCATCCGGCTCGAAATCGCCGGCTCGGACAAGGCCGAGGTCACAATCCCGAAACTCATCGGTCACTTCGGCATGAAGACCGACCGGATGCTGCTCGCAAGCTGAGACGGACATGGAAACGGTATCTACGATCATTTCGAACTTCATCACGCTCGTGCCGGTGACGCTGGCGCAAAGCCTCATCCTGTCCTTCATCGTTCTCGGCATCATGCTGCCGTTCCGCACGCTGAATTTTCCGGACCTGACCAGCGAAGGCGCATTCCCGCTCGGCGGCTGCGTCTGCGCCCTGTCGCTCGCCGGTGGCGCACCCGGCTGGCTGGCGATCCTGGTGGCGATGGCCGCCGGGTTCCTGGCGGGCAGTTGCACGGCCTACGTGCATCTGCGCTTCCGCATCCATACGCTGCTTGCCGGCATCCTGATGATGACCATGCTTTATTCGATCAATCTGCGGCTGATGGGCAAATCCAACCTCTCGGTTTACGGCACGCCGACCATCTTTGACGGCGTCCCCTTTGCCGAGCCGGGTTTCCCGATTAGCAAGATCGTCGTTGCGGGCCTGTTCGGTCTCGCCGTCTATTGCCTGCTGAACCTTTATTTCCGCACCGAACGGGGCACCGCCATGCGCGCCGTCGGCTCCAACCCGGACATGGCGGAAGCGCAAGGCATCAGCATCTGGGCCGCCACCATCGGCGGCGTCGGTCTCGCCGGCGCCTTTTCGGCGACCAGCGGCGCGCTGATGGTGCAGTCGCAGGGTTTCGCCGACGTCAACATGGGCATCGGGACGCTCATCAACGGTCTTGCGGCGCTGATGATCGGCGAAGCCATCGTCGGCAAGCAGACGATCCGCCGCCAGCTTGCGGCACCCTTCGTCGGCGCCATCGTCTACTACCAGCTCGTCTCGCTCTGCCTTGCCGCCGGCATGCCGCCGACCGACCTGAAGCTTGCGACCGGCCTCTTCGTGCTCGCCATGCTGGCCCTGCCGACCCTCAAGCGTTCCCGCGGACCCATGCCGGCCCGCGAAACCATTCGTGAATAGAAGGACTGCCCCATGAACATCGATATCCATGCCGTCGAGGCACTCGACCGCGACGATCCGCTTGCGGGCTTCAAGAGCCGCTTCGACCTGCCCGAGGGCGTCACCTATCTCGACGGCAATTCGCTCGGCGCAGCACTTCACGCCTCCTATGCCGAGATCGAAAAAGCCGCGAAGCTTGAATGGGGCCGGGATCTCATCCGCAGCTGGAACACGGCCGGCTGGTTTGCCCTGCCGCTGACGCTCGGCGATCGTGTCGGCCGTCTGATCGGCGCCCAACCCGGCCAGACGGCGGTCACCGACCATACCTCGGCCAATGTCTACAAGGCGCTGCACGCAGCGCTTAGCCTCAACGCCGATCGCAAGGTAATTGTCGCGGAAAGCGAGAGCTTCCCGACCGACCTCTATATGGCCGAGGGCGTGATCGCGACGCGCCCCGGCACGGTCCTGCGGCTCGAGGGTGTCGATGGCCCCCGGATCGAGGACCTGATCGACGAGAGCGTCGCCGTTGTGCTCGTCAATCACGTCAACTACAAGACTGGCGCGCTGCGCGACATGGAAGCGCTGACCAAGCGCGCCCACGCGGCAGGTGCGCTCGTCGTCTGGGATCTCTGCCATTCAGCCGGTGCGCTGCCGGTGGAGCTCGACCGTTGCAATGTCGATTTCGCCGTCGGCTGCACCTACAAGTACCTCAATGGCGGCCCCGGCGCGCCGGCCTTCATCTATGTGGCGAAGCGCCATCAGGAAAAGGCCAGCCAGCCGCTCAGCGGCTGGTGGGGCCATTCCCGCCCGTTCGCCTTTGAACGCAACTATGACGGTGGTGCGGGCATCCTGCGCTTCCTTTCCGGCACCCAGCCGATCCTGTCGCTGCGCACGCTCTCGGCCGCACTCGACCTCTGGGACGAGGTGGACATGGCGGCCATCCGCAGGAAGAGCGTGGCGCTCACAGGCCTGTTCATCAAGCTTGTGGAGGCGCGTTGCGGTTCGTTTGGCCTGAAACTGGTCGGACCTCAGGACGTTGCAGTGCGCGGCAGCCAGGTCTCCTTCGAACATGAAGGCGCCTACGAGATCATGCAGGCGCTGATCGAGCGGGGCGTCATCGGCGATTTCCGCGCGCCAGCGACCATTCGCTTCGGCTTCACGCCGCTCTATACGAGTTTCAGGGATGTCTGGACCGCCGTCGACGTGCTGCACGACGTGATGGAGACTGCCGCTTGGCGCGACACGCGCTATGCGGTGCGCAGTGCCGTGACCTGATCTCATCTCCCCATCTGCAAGACGATGAAGGCGCTTTCCTGCTCGGGAAGGCGCCTTTTCACGTCTTTGGCCTTGCCGAAGATTTATCACATCTCGATATCAATTCATTCAACCTATGTGGATTGTCATATTAGACCGCTGATTGCATCCATTGCTGGACAGGAAGGTTCGACCTTCCAAGGAATGGCGAAAAGGCAATCTGATGGTTCAGGAAACGCATGCTCAGCTCTATATCGGCGGCAAGTGGAGGGCGACCTCCGAGACGCTCGCCGTCATCAACCCCGCCAATGAGGATGTCATCGGCAAGGTCGCGGTCGCCCGCGAGGCGGATCTCGCCGATGCGACCGATGCCGCATGGCAGGGGTTTCAGGTCTGGAGCCGGACGTCGCCGGCCGCCCGCGCGACCATCATCCTGAGGGCCGCCCAACTGCTGCGCGAGCGTTCTGAAGAGATCGCCCGCTCGATCACGCTCGAGAACGGCAAGCCGCTCTCCGAGGCGCGATCCGAGGTCATTCGTGGTTGCGAATTCTTCGAATGGGACGCCGGCGAATGCGTGCGTCTCTATGGCCGGGTCATCCCGAGCGCGCCGGGCATCCGCTACATCGTGCTGCAGGAACCGATCGGCCCGGTCGCGGCCTTTTCGCCCTGGAACTTTCCGATGAGCCAGCCGGCGCGCAAGATCGGCGGGGCGCTTGCGGCCGGCTGCTCGATCATCATGAAGGCGTCCGAGGAGACGCCGACGGGCGTCGTTCACATCGCCCGGGCGTTCCACGATGCCGGCCTGCCGGCCGGCGTGCTCAATCTCGTCTTCGGCCATCCCGCCGAAATCTCCGGATATCTCATCCCGCAGGACCGCATCCGCATGGTCGCCTTCACCGGCTCGACCGCCGTCGGCAAGCACCTGACGACGCTCGCTTCGCAGGTGATGAAACCGGCGCTGATGGAACTTGGCGGCCACGCGCCCGTCATCGTCTGCGAAGATGCCGATCCGGTTGCGGCCGGCATTGCCTGCGCCACCCGCAAGTACCGCAATTCCGGCCAGGTCTGCACCTCGCCGACGCGCTTCTTCGTGCACGAAACGCTCTACAAGCGTTTCACGGACGCCTTCCTGGAGAAGGCGCGTTCGATCAGGGTCGGCGATGGCCTTGATGCCACGACCCAGATGGGTCCGGTCGCCAACGATCGCCGCATCGCTGCCCTCCAGGAACTGGTGGACGATGCCCGCGAGAAAGGCGCGCGCGTTCTCTGCGGCGGCGGCCGTCTCGAGGGCAAGGGCTACTTCTTCGCGCCGACCGCGATTGCCGACCTGCCCGATGATGCCCGTGCGCTCTCCGAGGAGCCCTTCGGCCCGCTCGCGCTGATCAATCCGGTTGCCTCGGTCGATGAGGCACTTCAAAAAGCCAACGCGCTTCCCTTTGGTCTTGCCGCCTACGGTTTCACCAACTCGGCCGCCAACATCGACCGCCTGATGCAGGGCATCGAGGCCGGCAACCTTTCGATCAACACGCTGGAGGCATCCGTCGCCGAAACGCCGTTCGGCGGCGTCAAGGAGAGCGGCCTTGGCCGCGAGGGTGGCGCGGAGGGCCTGCACCACTACACCGTCGTCAAGAACGTCTCGCTGCGCACCGCTTGAGCGGTCAGAGCGCAACCGGATGAAACTGAGGCCGAAACCGCTGTCGTGGTGGTTTCGGCCTTGTTGCGTTTGATTAGCCGACGACCGGCACCATGTCGCGCAGCACCTTGCGCAGCAGCGTGCGCACCGCGAGCGTCGCGGGGGAGGGCGTGCGTTCGCGCGCCGTGATCACGGAGACGTCACGGGCAATCGACGGCTCGATCAGTGGCCGCGCCGCAATCTTCCGGCCGTTGAGGCCGGTAAAGGCATAAGTCGGCAGGATGGCAACCCCCGCCTCCCGCTCGACGAGCGAAAGGGCGGTGTTGATCTGGTGCACTTCCAGGGACGGACGCAGCGGCACGCCGGCGCTTTCGAAACCGACTTCGGTCAACAGCCGGATATTGCTTTCGCGGGTCAGCGTGATGATCGGCTGGTCGGAAAGGGCCGACCAGGCCACTTCGGCCTTCGTGCAGATGGCGTGGCCCTCGGGCGCAAAAACCATCAACTGGTCGCGCAGCACGCGCTGGATCTCGAGCCCGTCCTCGTCGCTGGCAAAGGTGCCGACGCCGAGGTCGCATAGTCCGCTGCGCACCCGGGGCGCAATCATGTCCGTCACCACGTCCTCGATCCTGAGCTTGAGGTTCGGATGGCTTTGAGCGACCTCCTGCAGCAGGCGTGGCAGCACGGTCGCGCCGAGAAAGGGTGGCGCTGCGATACGCACGAGGCCCGTTCTCAATTGCCCGAGATCGTGCACCGCATCGACTGCACGCTCGATTTCCGCGAGGCCGGGCAGAGCTGCCGCCGCGAAGACCCGCCCGGCTTCGGTCAGTTCGACGCGTCGGGTGGTGCGGTCGAACAGCCGGGCGCCGAGCAGCGCCTCGAGATCGCGGATCGCATGCGAGATCCCCGCCTGGCTGGTGCGCAGCCGTTCGGCGGCGCGGGAGAAGTTGCCGAGTTCGACCACGGCCTGGAAACACTTGATCTGACGGAGATTGAGCATCGCGGGATCCATACTGATTTCAGCATGAATATATACAGACTATGCGTCTTAATGAATAAAAAAATCCTGCGCTAAATGCGCCGACAGAGACCGGAGCGGCGGCTTCACGCGCCACCGGACGGACATGCGACAGGGAGCGTCATGAAATACCAGCGTAAAGATGCAAAGGCCCATTCGCGCGCCACGATGCGCGGCATCTGGGCTGCGGCCAACACGCCGTTCAAGGCCGACGGCGCGATCGACGAGGAGGGCTACCGCAAGAACGTCGATCATTGGATCTCGGATCTCGGCATCGACGGCCTGTTCATCGCCGGCAAGCAGGGCGAGTTCTTTTCCATGTCGGTCGACGAGCGCAAGCGCATGTTCGATCTCTCGGTGGAGGCCACCGGCGGCCGGGCGCAGACCATCATGTCCTGCTCGGATCAGAACATGGACGTGGTGATCGATCTTGCCCGCCATGCGCAGGCCTGCGGTGCCGACTACATCGTCGTGCATGCGCCGATCCTGCACTTCTTCAAGCAGCAGGACGAGACGCTGCTGCGGTACTACGAGACCATCGCATCCAAGGTCGATATCGGCATGGCGCTGTGGTCGCATCCCGACAGCGGCTACCTGATGAGCCCGGAGCTGTGCAACCGGCTTGCCGATATCGAGACGGTGGTGGCGATCAAGTATTCGGTGCCCCGCGACCTCTACAAGCAGCTGACGGCCCTTGCCGGCGATCGCATCCTCGTCTCGACCGCTTCGGAAGAGGAATGGCTGGATAACGTGCTGGAGCTCGGCTGGCAGCTTTATCTCTGCTCGTCGCCGCCCTACACGCTCCAGACCAAAGCCGACCGCCGCATGGCGGAGTACACGGCGCTCGCCTTGGCCGGAAAGGCCGATGAAGCACGCGCCGTCAGCGCGAGCCTGCAAGGCGTGCGCGACGCCTTCCGCAAGACCAAGCCCGCGGAAAAGCCGCATGCGCACCAGAAGTACTGGCAGGAACTGCTCGGCCAGGTGGGAGGCGCGGTCCGCCGCCCGCTGCTGGAACTGACCGACGAGGAAAAGAGATTGACCCGAGCCGCCTTTGAAGCGTGCGGCCTGAAATTGCGTTAAACGGGAGAGGGAGGAAAACCATGAGCAAGCTGAAAGCCTTCAACCTGCAAAAGTGGATCGACGAGCACAAGCACCTGTTGAAGCCGCCGGTCGGCAACCAGCAGATCTGGAAGGACGCCGATCTGATGGTGACCATCGTCGGCGGCCCGAACAAGCGCACCGATTATCACGACGATCCGGTCGAGGAGTTCTTCTACCAGCTCAAGGGCGACATGGTGCTGAAGCTCTATGACGGCAAAGAGTTCTACGACGTGCCGATCCGAGAGGGCGACATCTTCCTGCTGCCGCCGCATGTGCGCCATTCGCCGCAGCGCCCTATGGAGGGCTCGATCGGCCTGGTGATCGAACCGACGCGTCCGGAAGGCCTGCTCGACGCGGTCGAATGGTACTGCTTCGAGTGCACGGAGCTGGTGCATCGCGCCGAAGTGGATCTCGAATCCATCGTCGATGACCTGCCGCCGATCTACCAGGCGTTCTACGCCGACGAAAAACTGCGGACATGCCCGAAATGCGGAACCGTGCACCCGGGCAAGACACCGCCCGAGGGCTGGGTGACGCTCTGATTGGCAGCGAACAACAAGGGACCGTCATGTCTTCAGTCGAAACCATCTGCCTCGTCGGCTGGGGCGCCATCGGTCAGCGCGTCGCCGCCCTTCTGAAGGCGCGGGGCGCAAACGCCCGCATCGTTGGGATCGCGGTCCGCGATCCGAAGGAGATCGAAGGGACGATGCCGGAGGGGGCGGTTCATGTCGCCGGTCCCGAAGCGCTGGCTGCGACCGGTGCGACATTGGTCGTCGAGGCCGCGAGCCGCGAAAGCGTTGCGCCTTTTGCGCGCGCGGCGCTCACAGTCGGCATGGATTTCGCGGTCTCGTCCACATCGGCCCTGGTGGATGCGGCCGTGCTCGACGAGCTTGTCGAGCTGGCGCGGCGCAACGGTCGCAAGCTGATCATCCCGCCGGGCGCGCTCGGCGGCATCGATGCGCTTGCCGCGGCGTCGCGGTTGGGGCTCGACAGCGTCGAGCACGTCATCACCAAGCCCGCGAGAGCCTGGCTCGGGACGCCGGCCGAGACGCTCTGTCGGCTCGCGGAGCTGCAGCAGGCGGAAGCCTTCTTCGAAGGGTCTGCCGCTGAAGCCGCCACGGCCTTTCCGCAGAACGCCAATGTGGCGGCGACCACGTCGCTTGCCGGCATCGGCATGGAGTTGACCCGCGTTCGCCTGGTTGCCGATCCAAAGGCCACCGAAAACAGCCACAGCATTCACGCCCACGGCCCCTTCGGCACGCTCGATATCCGCCTTCAGAACCGCCCGCTCGCCAGCAACCCGAAATCCTCGGAGATGACGGCGCTGAACCTTGTGCGCCTGATCGAAAACCGCACAAGCGCACTGGTCATTTGACCCGTCGTCGCCGGAGCGTCAGCCACGCGACCGGCGACCGCATCGCTGCAGGGCATCATCCGGCGCCTCGTTCGCGCCCGCAGCCGCTCCGAACTGCCTGCAAACGAGGACACCCGCGCGGATCATGGGGCGGCAGCGCCACGGTGTAGCCCACCGAGCCAATCGGGAGCCTTGAAGGCGCATTTGGCCTTGTGTCCAGCAAGCATGGACCACCTGGAAGATCACGCAATCGGCGCGCTCCCCAACGACACCGGCTGGGCCGCGTTACAGCCGGTGTTTCGTGTGCTGGTTCGGCCGAAAAACCGCCCTGTTCGGCTGTGGATAGAAAATAACGTGTTTTTTCAATAAGTTGACAGATTTCTCGACGGACTGAGAAATTGGCTGTTGACGTATCTGAGGTGTGGGGTCTATAAGCCCGATCACTGACGAGGGCGGCGGCGCTGCTGGCGACGACGATCTTCGCTCTAGAGTTTCCTGGGTTGGCTGAGGCTGATTTTGGGGTCTGAGGCGAGAGTTTCGGGCTTGATGGAAACGGTTTGACGGACGGTGAGTTCGTCGGTTTTTTGACAATTGAATACAGAGAAAGAGAAACGTGGGCGGCGGAGCTCGTGAGGAACTCGAAAGGGTTCTTTCAGAAAGAGACTTTGGCGGTCACGTTTTCAAGAGACTACACCTATTTTCTCAATGACGGTTTTCGGATTGTTGTTGATTGAAGAAGGGTGTGAGTTCTCGTCGATTCAGAACGTGACGTAATGCCAATGATTGAATTCTCAACTTGAGAGTTTGATCCTGGCTCAGAACGAACGCTGGCGGCAGGCTTAACACAT
>NZ_DASYGZ010000099.1:0-36142 GCF_035999135.1 Ensifer sp. | reverse complement strand
CAACTTCCAAGACACGCTTTGAAGTCGCCCGGTGGACAAATTGCCCCCGGGGGTTTTCGTTTATTGAAGGGAATTGGCCATGGCGCGCATCATCGAAACGGCAACCGGTCTGGAGGCTCTGACCTTCGACGACGTCCTGCTCCTGCCCGGACATTCCGAAGTCATGCCGGGTCAGACCAACATCGCGACCACCATCGCCCAGGATATCGACCTCAACCTTCCGATCCTGTCGTCCGCGATGGACACGGTCACCGAAGGGCGCCTGGCGATCGCCATGGCCCAGGCCGGCGGCATCGGTGTCATCCACCGCAACCTGACGCCGGCCGAGCAGGCCGAAGAGGTTCGCCAGGTCAAGAAGTTCGAAAGCGGCATGGTCGTCAATCCGGTGACCATCGGTCCCGACGCCAAGCTCGCCGATGCGCTGGGCCTGATGAAGCAGCACGCCATCTCCGGCATCCCGGTCGTTGAAAACGGCGGCGCCGGCGGCCAGAAGCAGGGCCGCCTCGTCGGCATCCTCACCAACCGTGACGTTCGTTTCGCCTCGGATCCGAACCAGAAGATCCATGAGCTGATGACCCACGAGAACCTCGTGACCGTCAAGGAAAGCGTCGACCAGCAGGAAGCCAAGCGCCTGCTGCACGCCCACCGCATCGAGAAGCTGCTGGTCGTCGACGGCGACGGTCGTTGCGTCGGCCTCATCACCGTCAAGGACATCGAGAAGGCGCAGCTCAACCCGAACGCCTCCAAGGACGCACAGGGGCGTCTGCGCGCTGCCGCCGCCATCTCCGTCGGTGACGACGGTTTTGAGCGTGCCGAGCGCCTGATCGACGCCGGCGTCGATCTGATCGTCGTCGACACCGCCCACGGCCATTCGCAGCGCGTGCTCGACGCCGTCGCCCGCGTCAAGAAGCTCTCGAACTCGGTTCGCATCATGGCCGGCAACGTCGCGACCGCCTCCGGCACAAAGGCGCTGATCGATGCCGGCGCGGATGCCGTCAAGGTCGGTATCGGTCCGGGCTCGATCTGCACCACCCGCATCGTCGCGGGTGTCGGCGTTCCGCAGCTGGCCGCGATCATGGGCGCCGTCGAGGCCGCCCAGGCGGCCGGCATTCCCGTGATTGCCGATGGCGGCATCAAGTTCTCCGGCGACCTCGCCAAGGCGATCGCCGCCGGCGCTTCCGCCGTCATGATCGGCTCGCTGCTGGCCGGCACCGATGAGAGCCCGGGCGAAGTGTTCCTCTACCAGGGCCGTTCCTTCAAGGCCTATCGCGGCATGGGCTCCGTCGGCGCTATGGCCCGCGGTTCGGCGGACCGCTACTTCCAGGCGGAAGTGCGCGATACGCTGAAGCTCGTTCCCGAGGGCATTGAAGGCCAGGTCCCGTACAAGGGCCCGGTTGCCGGCGTGTTGCACCAGCTCGCAGGCGGCCTCAAGGCCTCCATGGGTTACGTCGGCGGCCCGACCATTAGGGAATACCAGGAGCGCGCCCAGTTCGTGCGCATCTCGGGTGCCGGCCTTCGCGAAAGCCACGCCCATGACGTGACGATCACCCGCGAAAGCCCGAACTACCCGGGCGCGCACTGATCGCGACAAATGCGAAGGGCGCCGCGTAAACGCGCGGCGCCCTTTGGCTTTTCAGAGCTGTTTTTCAGATTGAGTGTGTTTAAGGAGTAGCGTGATGACGGGTTTCGAGATCTTCTGGCCGATTGTGGCGCATGTCTTTCTCGTCTTCTGCCTCTACGCTCTTCTGTCCTTGCGCCGCATGAGTCTGGTGCGTGCCGGCAAGGCACAGACCGCCCAGTTTCGCGAGAACCGCGACGAGCCCGGCGAGAGCCTGGTGGTCAAGAACAGCATCGCCAACCAGTTCGAGCTGCCGGTTCTCTTCTACGTCTGCTGCGTGCTGCTCTACATTACCGAGGCCGACAACATCGTCTCGGTCGTTCTTGCCTGGCTCTTCGTCGCGCTGCGCTACCTGCATGCCTTCGTGCATGTCACCAGCAATCGCATCCGTTATCGCCGGCCGCTGTTCATGGCGGGTTTTGCGGCCGTATTCGCGATGTGGGTGTGGCTTGCGGTCTGGATGGCGATGAGCTGACACAGGCTCAAGCGCACCTCGCCCGGCGCAGATCTGAGACAATTTTCCTCCCCGATCGCCGCGCCTTGATGCGTGTCAAATACCTTTCGTTGCATTTGGGCGTAGTCTTGCCGCCGTTAGCGTGACCGAACGTCTCGCCATGAGGCGGCGGTCTTGCGCCGACGTTGGACGACAACGCATCGGAGGACGAGATGACCGCAACGATGAAAGCCGCCGTGGTGCGCGAATTCGGCAAGCCGCTGGTGATCGAGGATATGCCGATCCCGGAGCCGGGTCCGGGCCAGGTGCTGATCAAGTACGAGGCAACAGGCGTTTGCCACACGGACCTGCATGCCGCCAACGGCGACTGGCCGGTCAAGCCGAAGCCGCCGTTCATCCCCGGCCATGAAGGTGTCGGCTATGTCGCCAAGCTTGGCAGCGGCGTCGCGCGCCTGAAGGAGGGCGACCGCGTCGGGGTTCCCTGGCTGCACACCGCCTGCGGTGGCTGCACGCCTTGCCGCACCGGCTGGGAGACGCTTTGCGGCAGTCAGCAGAACACCGGCTATTCCGTCAACGGCACGTTCGCCCAATATGGCCTTGCCGACCCGGATTTCGTCGGCCGGCTGCCGGACAAGCTCGAGTTCGGGCCGGCAGCGCCCGTTCTGTGCGCCGGCGTTACCGTCTACAAGGGCCTGAAGGAAACCGAGGTGCGCCCCGGCGAATGGGCGTTGATCTCCGGCATTGGCGGCCTCGGCCACATGGCGGTGCAATATGCCAAGGCCATGGGCATGCATGTCGCCGCGGTCGACATCTTTTCCGACAAGCTCGAGCTCGCAAGGAGGCTGGGTGCCGACCTCGTGGTGGACGCTCGGGACAAGGATGCGGTCGAGCAGGTGCAAAAGGCCACCGGCGGCGTCCATGGCGCGCTGGTGACGGCGGTGGCGCCGAAAGCGATGGAGCAGGCCTTCAACATGCTGCGGTCCAAGGGAACGATGGCGCTGGTCGGCCTGCCGCCAGGGCAGATGTGCGTGCCGATCTTCGATACCGTGCTGAAACGCATCACCATCCGCGGCTCGATTGTCGGAACGCGGCAGGATCTCGAAGAGTCGCTGGAGTTCGCCGGCGAGGGCAAGGTTGCCTCACATTTCACCTGGGACCGGATCGAGAACATCAATGCGATCTTCAAGCGCATGGAAGAGGGCAAGATCGACGGTCGCATCGTGCTCGACCTCAATGGCTGACCTGCCGAGGCGAAACACGCGGCAGTAACGCAAGTTTGTCTGTTCGAAGCCGCCCGCCGACCTATTCTGTCGCGGGCGGTTGTCTGCCGTCGCGGGAGAAGAAACCGAAGGAGGCTGGCATGCAGGAACCGAAGATCACCCAGGCGATGATCGACGCCTATGATGAATACACGCACCTGACCCTCGATCGCCGCCGGTTCATGGAAAAGCTCACCGGCTTGGCCGGTTCGGCTGCGGCAGCGGCAGCCATCGCGCCGCTGCTTGCCGCCAACGGCGCCAAGGCGGAAGTCGTTGCGCCGACCGATGCCCGGATCACCGGCGAGGATATTTCCTATCCAGGCGCTGCCGGCGAGATGAAGGGCTATCTCGTCCGCCCGAAGGACGTGAGCGGCAAGCTGCCGGCGGTCATCGTCATCCACGAGAACCGGGGCCTGAACCCGCACATCCGCGATGTCGCAAGACGCATGGCGCTCGAAGGCTTCCTGGCGCTTGCGCCGGATTTCCTCTCGCCCTCCGGCGGAACGCCGACGGACGAGGACAAGGCGCGCGAAATGATCGGTGCGCTCGACGCCGCGGCAACGACGGCGAATGCGGTTGCGACCGTTGCTTTCCTCGAAGGCCATCAGCAATCGACCGGGAAGGTCGGCGCCATCGGCTTCTGCTGGGGTGGGGGACTGGTCAATCGCCTGGCCATCGGTTCGCCCGACCTCAAGGCCGGCGTCGCCTATTACGGCGCACAGCCCAAGGCGGAAGACGTGCCGAAGATCAAGGCGGCCCTGCTGTTGCATTATGCTGGCCTCGACGAGCGCATCAACGCCGGCATCGAGGCCTATCAAAAGGCACTCAAGGACGATGGCAAGGACGCGACGATCTATGTCTATGACGGCGTCAATCACGCCTTCAACAATGACACCTCGGCGGCGCGCTACGACAAGGCCGCCGCCGACCTGGCCTGGGGGCGCACCGTCGAGTTCCTGAAGGCCAAGCTCGCCTGAGCCTGTTCGCCCTCAGGCGGCCGCCGCCCGGATAATGTCGTCGGCGCAGTCGCTGATGGCCGTTGCGAGCGCGTCCATGTCGCGCTCGCGCGGGCTGCTGCGCCGCCAGACGAGGCCGATCTCGCGCGCCGGCTCCGGGGCCGCGAAGGGCACGATGCGGATGGCGTTGCGTGCGGCCTCGGTCGAGATCGCGATTTCGGGAATGAGCGTCATGCCCATGCCGTTGGCGACCATCTGCAAGAGCGTCGTCATCGACGTGGCGCCGAACGAGACAAGGCGACGCTTGCCGGCCGTGCTGCAGACGGCGAGCGCTTGGTCCCTCAGGCAGTGCCCTTCCTCGAGCAAAAGCAACTGCTCGACATCCACCTGGTCCTCGGTCAGCGGCGACATCAGGATCGTGCGCTCGTTGTCGGCCATCGCCATATAGAACCGGTCGGAAAAGAGCGGCTTGGTCGCCAGTCCGTCCGTGTCGAGCGGCAGGGCGGCGATCACCGCATCAAGCACGCCGTCGCCGAGATCGGCAACCAGTCGTGAGGTGACCGATTCCTTCAATTCGATTTCGATCGCCGGATAGACGCGGCGCAGGTGCGGCACCAGTCGCGGCACCAGATAGGGGGCGAGCGTCGGAATGACGCCGATGCGGATCCGTCCTTCAAGCGTGCCGGAACTTGCCCGCGCGCTCTGCTCCAGTTGATCGACCTCGACAAGGATGGCGCGGGTGCGGGCCAGCACCTCCTCGCCCTTGCGGGTCAGCAAGACACCGCTGCGGCTGCGCTCGACCAGCTTTACGCCGAGGTGGCTTTCCATTTCCATGATCTGGGCCGAGAGCGCCGGCTGGCTGACGTGGACGAGTTCGGCGGCCTTGCCGAAGTGGCGGGCGGAGGCAAGCGCCTCGAAATAGCGCATCTGTCTGAGTGTAAGCATGATAGGAAAATCCTATCGAATTTTCAGATTAATGCAATTGGAGATTATCGAACATCCGTGGGAGAACCCTCCTGCCCGAGCGAGCGGAGCGCCGCGCCAGTCACGGTTGAAAGCCTTTCAAGGCGACCGCCGTGCACGGGCTTCTCGCGCTTGCCGTTCCGGGGCGCAACACCCTTCAACAGGAGGACGCGATGTCTGATCGACCCATATTGACGACCACGGCCGGAGCCCCGGTGCCGGACAACCAGAATGCGCTGACCGCCGGCCCGCGCGGCGGCGTGATGATGCAGGACTACCAGCTTATCGAGAAGCTGTCGCACCAAAACCGCGAGCGCATTCCCGAGCGCGCCGTGCATGCCAAGGGCTGGGGCGCCTATGGCACGCTGAAGATCACCGGCGATATCTCCCGCTATACCAAGGCCAAGGTGCTGCAGCCGGGCGCCGAGACGCCGATGCTGGCGCGTTTCTCGACTGTGGCCGGCGAGCAGGGCGCTGCCGACGCCGAACGCGACGTGCGCGGCTTCGCACTGAAGTTCTACACGCCCGAGGGCAACTGGGACCTCGTCGGCAACAACACGCCGATCTTCTTCGTGCGCGACCCCTACAAGTTTCCGGATTTCATCCACACCCAGAAGCGCCACCCGAAGACCAACCTGCGCTCGGCGACCGCCATGTGGGACTTCTGGTCGCTGTCGCCAGAAAGCCTGCACCAGGTGACGATCCTGATGTCGGATCGCGGATGTCCGGTCTCTCCCCTGCACATGAACGGCTACGGCTCGCACACCTTCTCGTTCTGGAACGACGCCAGCGAACGCTACTGGGTGAAATTCCACTTCAAGACCCAGCATGGCCACAAGCACTACACCAACGCCGAGGCCGCTGACGTGATCGGCCGGACGCGCGAGAGCTATCAGGAAGCGCTCTATGGCGCGATCGAAGCCGGCAACTATCCGCGCTGGACGCTGCAAGTGCAGATCATGCCGGAACTGGACGCGGACAAGACTGCCTACAATCCCTTCGACCTCACCAAGGTCTGGCCGCATGCGGACTATCCGCCGATCGAAGTCGGCGTGCTGGAACTCAACCGCAATCCGGAAAACTACTTCGCCGAAGTCGAGAACGCCGCCTTCTCGCCGTCCAACATCGTGCCGGGCATAGGCTTCTCGCCGGACAAGATGCTGCAGGCGCGGCTGTTCTCCTATGCCGATGCCCACCGCTATCGGCTCGGGACGCATTACGAGCACATTCCGGTGAACCGGCCGAAATGCCCTGTTCATCACTATCATCGCGACGGCCAGATGAACACGTTCGGCGGAATCGAGACCGGCAATCCCGACGCCTATTACGAGCCGAACTCGTTCAACGGCCCTGTGGAGCAGCCATCCGCCCAGGAACCGCCGCTGCGCATCAGCGGCGACATGGGGCGCTACGACCACCGCGAAGGCAACGACGACTACAGCCAGCCGCGGGCGCTGTTCAACCTGTTCGACGCCGGCCAGAAGACGCGGCTGTTTTCCAACATCGCGGCAGCGATGGGCGGTGTGCCGGCGATGATCGTCGAGCGCCAGCTCGCCCATTTCGGGCGTGTTTATCCCGATTATGAAGCCGGCGTTCGAGCCGCTCTTTACGCGGCACATGGCTACGAGGCCGACACCGCGACCGCCGCGGAATAATTCCAGGAGGGCGGGCCTCCGGATAGGAAAAGCCCACGCATCGGACGATGCGTGGGCTTTTCACGTTACCGATGAGATCTCACCAGCCCGGCAGCATATGGCTCTGCCGGAGCCGCGGATAACGCGGGAAGCCCTTGATATCGGCGTCGATGTCGTCATTGGCGCTGATCGGCGTAATGTTGTCGAGGCAGGCGGTAATATGATTGCTGATCGCGTTCGAAAGCGAAGGCGACAGGCCCGGCCGCTTCATGATGCCGATCTGCACCGGCGCCAGCGCCGGGAAGCCGTCGGCAAGCGTCAGCACCTTCATGCCCGGGCGAAGTGCTGATTCCGGCAGCACCGACACGGCCATGCCGGCCAACACCGCCGCGGCGACGACCGTCGACGACCAGCTGGTGAACAGGATCTGATACTCGCGGCCGGTGGCGTCGAGGGCGGCACAGGCGGCCTGCCGCCACAGACAGTCGCGGCGGCCGACGGCAAGCGGGATCGGCGCGTTCTCCGGTAGCGGATGGTTGATCGAGCTTACCCAGCAGAGCGGTTCGGTCCTGACGACATCGGAAGCGCGGGCGCGTGGATTGTGCGTGACGAGCGCGATGTCGAGGTCCCCCTTGGCCATCTTCTCGGCGAGATCGACAGAGGGTTCGCAGACGATGTAGAGCTCGACATTCGGATGGGTCTTGGCAAACCGCATGATGATCTCGGGCATGTAGCGGTCGGCATAGTCGTCGGGCGTGCCGATCCGGAGCGTGCCCTCCAGCCGATTGTCGTCAAAGGAAGCGATCGCTTCGTTGTTGAGGCGGATCATCCGGCGGGCGAAATTGAGCAGCCGGTCGCCTTCGACCGTCAGCCGGTTGCCGCGGCCGTCCTTCATGAACAGCGCCTTGCCGATGCGCTCTTCCAGGCGCCGCATCTGCATGGAAACGGCCGATTGCGTCTTGAAGACCCGGTCGGCCGCCTTGGTGAAACTGCCCGTATCGGCGATCGCGACGAAGGTCTGGAGCTGATCGATATCAAGGGGTGCGGACATGGTCGTGATGCATCCATAAGATTGTTTGATGAATATCATTAAAAACATTCGTTGGACTGATCAATAAGGATTTGCGATCTATGAGGGGCAAATTCATCGATCCCCCTGCCGGCAATGATGCCGGTCGTTCCCAAATTTCTTGGCCCGCCCCTGCGTTTGATCTCCCCGCAGGGGATGGGTCTCTTCGTGCCTGAAAGAAGGAGCCCGTCATGCGCACGACACAGCACGTCCTCGATCTCGACCTCGTTGCCGGAAAGCAGTCGCATGCCGCCCGCGCCGCTGGCGTTACGGGCATGCTGACGTCCACATGGCGCCAGCTGCGCAATCGCTATGCGATCGGCCGCCTGAACGACCTGGATGACCGACAGCTCCTCGACATGGGGCTGAAGCGCGAAGATGTGAACGAGGCGATTACCTCGCCCTTCTTCGACAATCCGGCGAGTTACCTGACGCGCGCATCGCGCAACCGTGCGAGCCTCTTTTACAAGGGGACCCGCCACGACTGATTTCCCCATGGCGCATCCCGCCGCTTGAGATGTGCCAGTCGAGCATGATCCGCGAAAGCCTGCCGCCGCCGCGGATCATGCTGCGAATTTAGAAGTTTCGGCGCTGCTGGCCTCAACGGTCGCGCGCTCAAACGTTCCCCGCAGGGTAGAGCCAATAGACCCTGCCGCTTGGCCCGGTGCATGACCAAGACATGTACCGGGCCTTTTTCTTGTCGGGACGTCGCGTGCTGACAGGTTTTCCCGGACCGGAGATGTCAGAATCCGGGAAGGGACGGGAATGTTTTGTCGGTGGGGAGGGCCTCAGGCCTTCGTGCCTGGTCCGGTCTTGTAGACGTCGAACAGCGCTTCGACGTTCTTCTGGTATTCCTTCTGCATCTCAAGGCCGGTGTCGAACATGCTGTTCATCACCTGGGAGAATTGCGCCAGCGCCGGATTGTCGGATGCCGGCTTTTGCGCACCGGCGGCACCCGCCTGCATCATGTCCTGAAACGCCTTGACGAAGGGGTTGTCGGCGAAGAGATCGGGCGTCTTCGGCTTTTCCGCTTCCTTCTTGCCCATGCCGAAGAAGCCCTGCATCGCCTGGGTGAAGGGATTGTCGAAGGGGTTCGGCTGCGGTTCCGGCTTTTTCGCAAAGCCGGCGGCTTCCATCCATTGCCGCATGGCGTTTGCCATCGGATTGTTGGTGAAGGCATCGCTTGCGGCGGCAAACTGCCCGGTCGTCTGCTTGAAAAGCCCGCCCATCAGCGTATCGGCCATGGCCGGCAGCATCTGCTTGTAGATTTCCTGGCTGATACCCGTCAGTTGAGCGGCCTGCGCGGCAATCGCGCGCGACATTTCCTTGGAGCCGAACAGTTGCCCGAGCACGCCGTTGCCGTCCGCCGTGCCCTGCGGTGTGAAGGCCTGGCTCACATCCTCGAAGTATTTGGCGTAGTTGCCGTTGCCGAGCGCGGTCAAGAGCGCGCCGAAATCGTAAGGGTTTGCGGTGTTGCGCTTGAAGGCGGCGGAAAAGGCCGGCAGCAGCGCCGCCGTCGCCTTTGTCATCTGTTCCTGAGCAAGGCCGAACTGTTGTGCCATCAGTTCGATGGCCTTGCCGTTCTGCGCCTGCGCGAACATGTCAAAAAGCGGTGCCATGCCAGTTCCCCTTCGGCATCTCGACGCGCGACGCTTCAAGCGGCGCATATCCTTGCACTATAACGGGAAATCGGGGTCTGGAAACCGCTTTTTGAACGGAGCTTGAGGGCTCAATACTGGTATTCGGCAAAGACCGGATCGACGGATCCGTTCCAGCGGCCGTTGTAGAGGGCAAGCAGATCTTCCGCCAGCGTCGCCTTCTTGGCGAGCACCTCGTCGAGCGGCGCCAGGAACTGGCTCTCGTCGATGCCATCGCCGTTCAGCCGGTTGCGGCGCTTCAGGCCACCACGCGAAATCGCGATGACCTCGCGGGCGACGTCAAACAGAGTGCCGCTGCGGAACTTTGTCGCCAGCGCCTGAACCGGAACCGCATCGCGCATGGCGCCGACCTCCTCGAAGGTCCAGTCGCGCGTCAAGGCCTCGGCCGCATCAAGCGCTTCGCGGTCGTAGAGCAAGCCGACCCAGAAGGCCGGCAGCGCGCAGATCCGCCGCCACGGGCCACCGTCGGCACCGCGCATTTCGAGGAAGCGCTTCAGCCGCACGTCCGGAAACAGCGTCGACAGGTGGTTGGTCCAATCACCCATGTTCGGCTGCCAGTCGGCGATCTCGCCCTTGAGCGCGCCGTTCATGAACTGGCGGAAGGTGACATGGGTGCAATCGTGGTAGTGGCCGTCGCGCACGACGAAGTACATCGGCACGTCGAGCGCCCATTCCACGTAGTCGGCAAAGCCGAAATCCGGGCGGAAGGCGGACGGCAGGAGGCCGGCGCGCTGGTTGTCGGTATCGCGCCAAATGTCGCCGCGCCAGGAGAGCAGGCCGTTCGGCTTGCCGTCGGTAAAGGGCGAGCTCGCAAACAGCGCGGTTGAGAGCGGCTGCAGCTTCAGGGACACCTGCATCTTGCGGCGCATGTCCTCTTCCGAGGAAAAGTCGAGGTTCACCTGGATGGTGCAGGTGCGGTACATCATGTCGAGGCCGCGGCTGCCGACCTTGGGCATGTAGCGGCTCATGATGCCATAGCGCGATTTCGGCATGCGCGGGGTTTCGTCGAACGTCCACTTCGGGCTGCCGCCAATGCCAAGGAAGCGGATGCCGAGCGGTTCGGCGACTTCCCGCAGCACGGCCAGATGCTGGTTCGATTCCTTGCAGGTCTGGTGCAGGTTTTCGAGCGGTGCGCCGGAAAGCTCAAACTGCCCGCCCGGCTCCAGCGAGATCGCGCCGTTGCCCGACTGTTCGGCAAGGCCGATGATGTTGCCTTCGTCGACGATCGGCTCCCAGCCGCTCTTTGCAGCCATGCCGTTCAGAAGCGCCTGGATGCTGGCCTCGCCGAAGTAAGGTACGGGGCTGTTGTCCGCCTTAGAGAAGGCGAACTTTTCGTGCTCCGTGCCGATCCGGAACCGCTCCTCCGGTTTCGAACCTTCTGCCAGGTAGGCGGTCAGGTCAGCGACAGAGGTTACCGGCGTCTGGTCGGTGGTATCTCGGGCCATGAGCGTCTTCTTTTGTTTGGGCGACTGCCGCTGGATAGCGGGAGTTGATGAAGGCTGCTTGAACCGTATTCAGGTGCGGTGCAAGTCAATTTCTTTCAAGATCTCATCAAAAAAAGTAGGACAATTGCTTGCTTGAAAGCAAGCGCAGGAACAACGGGTCAATCTTTCCAGCTGGCCGTTGTTCCAGATTTTCGCCCTTCTCTTAAGGGAGGTGCCGACGCTTTGTCTCTTCCGAAACCGACCGGCTATCACCAGTCGCCGACGGTCGCCTGGATCACCGCCATGGCGGCAACCGCTGCCGTGTCGGCGCGCAGGATGCGGGGCCCAAGCGGGATGGCGCTGACGAAGTCGAGGCTGCGCAACACGCCGCGCTCGCCTTCGGAAAACCCGCCTTCCGGCCCGATCAGGAGAGCAAGTTTCTTCTCCTTGATGGCGGAGAGAACGGGCAAAGGGTTCTGGCTGTCACTGCCTTCGTCGCAGAAGATGATGCGCCGGTCGGTCGGCCAGGTTGCGAGCACGTCGTCCAGCCGACGCGGCTCGGAGACTTCGGGAATGCCGAGAACGCCGCACTGCTCGGCCGCCTCGATGACATTGGCGCGCACGCGGTCGATGTTCCCGAGCTTGCCCTGCACGTGCTGGGTCATGACAGGCTGCAGCGTGCCTGCGCCCATCTCCACCGCCTTCTGGACGAGATAGTCGAGGCGCCCGACTTTCAGCGGCGCGAAGAGGTAGACGAGATCGCACGGGGCGGGCTGCGGCCGCGTCTGTTCGACAGGCGTCAGCACCAGTTTCTTCTTGGCCGCGAAGGACAGCTCCGCCCGCCACTCGCCGTCCCGCCCGTTGAAGACGAGGATCGAGGCACCTTCCTCGTAGCGCAGCACGTTGACGAGATAGTTGAACTGCTCCTTCGTCGCCTCGGTGGCTGCGCCCTTCGTCAGGGTGTGCTCGACGAACAATCGCTGCATGCGAAAATTGGCGCGCATATCGGATGCCTTCACATAAAAATGCTGGAAAGGATGAAGTAGAGCACGGCCGAAAGCAGGGCCGATGCCGGAACGGTGATGACCCAGGCGCCGACGATCGTCAGGAAGTGCGAACGGCGCACGAGGCGCCGGCGACGCACCTCGGCAAAGTTGGTTTCCGCGGCCTCCATGAAGTCGCTCTGTCCGGTCTTTTGCCGGACATATTCGAGGCGCCGCTTGGAGTTGCGGATATACCATTCGCGGAAGAATCCGACGCCGAAGACAGCGCCGACGGCCGTGTGGGTCGAGCTGATCGGCAGGCCGAGCGCCGACGCCAGTAGCACGGTCACCGCAGTGGCGAGCGCCACGCAGAAGGCGCGCATCGGGTTGAGCTTGGTGATCTCCTGGCCGACGACGCGGATCAGCTTCGGGCCGTAGAGCAGCAGACCGATTGAAATGCCGAGCGCACCGATCGCCAGCTCCCAGAGGGGGGCCGGCGATGTCTCGGTGGTGATGACGCCGTCGAGTGCGGAGACGATGGCCGAGAGCGGGCCGATCGCGTTCGAGACGTCGTTGGCGCCGTGGGCAAAGGAGAGCAGGGCGGCGGCGACGATCAGCGGCAGCCGGAACAGTTTGCGCAGCGACTGGTTGCGGTTGTCGAGGCCCTGCGACTGCCTGAAAATCCAGGGCTTGGCCTGCAGATAGACCGCGAACCCGGCGACAAGTCCGGCGGCGAGGCCCGTTGGCAGGCTGATGGCAGCCACCTGGACCAGCGCGATAACGGCGAGATAGGCAGTAAAGCAGCCGGCGGTGATGCCGAGGAGGACCGGCATCCAGCGCCTGGCTGCGGCAATCTTGTCCTCGCGGTAGATGATGAATTCCTTGAGGAAGGCAAGGAAGGCGGCGGCAATCGCACCGCCAAGCAGCGGCGAGACCGTCCAGCTCAAGGTGATGCCGGCGAGGGACCACCATTGCACGCTGGAAAAGCCCGCAGCGGCGATGCCCGCGCCGACTATGCCGCCGATGATCGAGTGGGTGGTCGAGACCGGGGCTCCGGAATAGGTGGCGATGTTGATCCAGGCGGCCGACGAGGCGAGTGCTGCCATCATGATCCAGACAATGGTCTGCGCGCCAAGCACGTCTTCACCGTAGACGATGCCCGCCTCGATCGTCAGCGAGACCTGGCGGCCGGCCAGCAACGCGCCGGCGATTTCGAAAATCGCTGCGATGGTGAGCGCCGTCGCCATCGACATCGCCTTGGCGCCGACGGCAGCGCCGACGTTGTTGGTCACGTCGTTTGCGCCGATGTTCATGGCCATGTAGCCGGCAATCGCTGCCGCCGCGATGATGATCGGGGCACTGGCCGAGCTCGTCACGAAGCTTGAGGCAAAGGCCATGCTCAACAGCAGGAACAGACCGGCGAGCGCGGGTGCTGCCAGACTGCGCCGGACATGCTGCGAGGCTTCCTCGGCAAGGCTGAGCTTGTCGAGGTCCTTGTCGATCGTTTGTTTTGTGAGGCGTGTGCGCGGCCTTGCCACTGCCTGGAACTCCGTTGCCACACTGGCCACTAAGGCCAGTGCAACATGCATTCAAGTGGATTTGATGGATAACGGTGCGTGACGCGTCGAGGACCCGCGCTGGCGCAGCGCATGCGGTGGTAGGATCGCCTCGGCGCTAGCCGTGCGCCGCCTTCGGCATGTCTGCCGTGAGGGCCGTCATCCGCTCGCCGAAAGCGAGGATAAGGTCCTTCAGCGTCGGTTCAGCGACACGCGACGCCGCCTCCTTGTAGTCGACCCATTCCAGTTGCCGGCGCCCTTCTTCGGGGTAGTGCTCGCAGAGATCATCGACTTCCAGCGCGTGGACCTGCACCTTCACCGAAATCTTGAGGCCATGGTCCATGCGCTTCTGGTAGAGGTAGTAGCCGGCGGCCGCCTTCTGCACTCGCCCCTTGACGCCTGCTTCTTCGTAGGCTTCGCGCTCGGCCACTTCATGGGCGCGCTTGCCCTGCATCGGCCACCCCTTAGGGATGACCCAGCGCCCGGTGTCGCGGCTGGTGATCAGAAGAATTTCGAAGGCCTTGGTCTTCTTGCGAATGCGGTAGCACAGCGCTGCGTACTGCATGCGCGCCGGGCGACGCAACATCAATTGGACATCGGATGCGAGCCTGTTCAGGAAGTTCAAGGTCGTCTGCGCTCCTCTCGGCGAATCAGTGCGTGATGATGGTTATTCCAGCCAGTATGGCAGCGTCCTGTCGCGTGTAAATGTCACCCGCGTCGGGCAGCCGGATATGCAGCCTGCTTTCGGCAGAACTGTGGTCCAGACACGACAGGATATGGTGTTTTCACGGCAGTTCTGCAAACGAGCCGGCAATCGTGCGTTGGGCGGGTCAGCCAGCCCGATCGCGTTGCTGGGAGCGCAGCCGTGCGATGCGGTTCCACTCGCCGGTGCGTTCGGCCTCTCGCGTCGCCGCCGCGACGAAATCGATATGGCTTTGCGCGGCCGACTTGGCGGCGCCGGGGTCTCTGGCCATGATCGCATCGAAGATCGCTTCGTGCTGGGCAAGCAGCCGATCGCGGGCGCCCGGGGCGTTGAACACCGAGTTGCGGTGAAAGAAGATGCCTTGCTGCAGCAGCCGGTAGCAGGCGCGCAGCGTGTGTAGAAGTATGATGTTGTGGGCGCTTTCGCCGATCGCCTGATGCAGTTCGATGTCGGCCGCAAGCTCTGCGTCGAAGTCGCCGGCGGCGTGGGCCGCGCGCATCCGCTCGATGACCCGCGTCAGGATGTCCCTGTCGAAATCGGTCGCGCGGGTTGCGGCCAGTTCCGCCGTCAGTCCCTCGAGCTCGCGGCGGTATTCGAGATAGTCCTGTGTCGCCTTGTGATGGCGGGCGATGAGGTCGATCAGCGGCTTTGAAAAGATCTGGCCGACGACATCGGCGACAAAGGTGCCGCCGCCATGGCGGCTGTCGACGAGGCCGCGCGCCTCCAGTTCCTTCAGCGCCTCGCGCAGGATCGGTCTCGAAACGTCGAAACGCTTGGAAAGGTCCCGTTCGCCTGGCAGCCGGTCGCCGTCCCGCAGGACACCCTCGAGGATCAGAAGTTCGATCTGCTGCACCACCTCGTCCGCCGTGCGGCTATGGCTGATGCGGGCGAAGAGGTCGATCTGGTCGTCGGTCACTGCGGGGTCTCCGGGTCACGGACATGGGTGGATCGAAACCAGCCAGGGCGTGATCGATATGCATGAATTGGGCGGGTGTAACGGGAAGCGCACGGGGCTTTTGGTCGTTCCGCCTTGCGCCGCAATCTAGGCATCCGAGGCAAAGTGGTCAATTTGCTTGTCCACTTTGCCTCGGCTGACAAAAATCAAACTGCGTCAATGCGTCCTTTGTTCTTTTGCTCGTCTGGTTGATAAGGAAGTTGTGATGAACGCGTGAGGGGGACAAAGCGCTTCATGGCAAAGGGTAGTTTTGCATTTCCAGTGGCGCCGATGCGCGCCGTGGCCTTGGGCGAGGTTCATTCGCGCCCTTACGCGCTGGTGACCACACCGCGGGTGATCTTTCAGCTGGCCTTCCTGACGGATGGCGGTTCGATCGTCGATCACGCCGTTCTGTCGGAGCTGACGCGCGCGCGCGGCATTGCGCCGCCCGGGCGCGACGCCAACCACCACGCCATGCCCTGGGGGCAGGGCACGCTGCGCTGGGAGCGTCACACCGAGTTTTCGACCTATTTCTGGGACGCGCCGCCGCCTGAACAGTTTGGCGGCGAGGTGCCGATCCATCCATTCGGAGACGGGTTCTCGCCGCCGGGCTCGCTGATCTCGGGCATCCGGCTCGAGATCCGGCCGGACACGCCGGAAACCCGAGAGGCGATCAAGCTCTTCGATCCGACGAGCCTCTGTTTCAGCGAGACCAAGAACGGCCAGGCGGTGATCGTCACCGACTTCCGCCAGAACGGCGACGGCCTGACGCAGATCCTGGTGATCGACTGCGGCATGACCGAGGCCGGGACCGGCGCGCTTGTTCAGCGCCTGCTCGACATCGAGACCTACCGCACGCTGGCGATGATGGGTCTGCCGCTCGCACAATCGCTGTCGCCGGAAATCCGCCGGACCGAGGACGGCCTGACGGGGATCACCCAGCGCATGAAGGAGAACGTGCGCGAGGAAGCCGACGACATGCTGGCCGAAATCACCCGGCTCGCCGCCGATCTCGAAGCGGGAGCAGCGCTCAGCCTCTACCGCTTCGGCGCCAGCCGCGCCTATTACGGCATCGTCCAGGAGCGCATCCGAACGCTCGCCGAAACGCCGGTGCCGGGCTACGAGACGATCGGCACTTTCCTCGAACGCCGCCTGGCGCCGGCCATGCGCACCTGCCAGTCGGTCGAGGAGCGCCAGGCCAACCTGTCGCGCAAGCTCGCGCGCGCCACCGCACTCCTCAGAAGCTGGGTCGACGTCGAACTCGAACGGCAGAACAGTGCGCTTTTGAACTCGATGGACCGGCGCGCCAAGCTGCAGCTGCGGCTGCAGCAGACGGTCGAGGGGCTCTCCGTCGCCGCCATTTCCTACTATGTCGTCGGGCTTTTCGGTTATCTCGCCAAGGCGGTCAGCCATGAGCTGCCGATCGATCCGGGGGTCCTCACCGGTCTTGTCGTCCCGTTTGCAGTTGCCGGCGTCTGGCTGATCGTTCGGCGCATCCGCCGCCATCACGAAGAGGCTGATCACAAATAAAGCAATTCCAGCAAAAGTGCGCAGCGGTTTTGCGTCCGGAATTGCGGGAAGCAAGGGACCTCAGAGGGAGGCGTAACGGCGGCCGGGTACCCCTATTGCTCCCAGTAGGGGATGGGGCCGTAGAGCTCGGCCAGGTAGTCGATGAACAGGCGTACCTTCGCCGGCAGGAACTGGCGGCTCGGATAGACGGCCGAAAGTGTCAGGTTCTTGGAACCTTCCCACTGCGGCAGCACCTGCAGCAGCTGGCCGCTGCGCAGCTCCGGTCCGATATCCCAGGTGGAGCGCAGCGCAATGCCGGCGCCGGCAATGACGGCTGCACGCACGATCTCGGAGGAGTTGGTGACGAGCGGCCCCTCCGGGTGCCAGACGAGCGCACCCTCGGGCCCTTCGAGCTTCCAGTTGTCGTTGTTGTGGGCCGGCAGGCAGAGATGGTTTGCCAGCTCGCCGATTTCGCTCGGCGCACCGTTGCGGGCGATGTAGTCAGGCGAGGCGCAAAGCAGCCGGCGGACCGGCGCCAGCTTCCGGGCGACCAGCGACGAATCCGTGAGCTCACCGATCCTGACCGCCATGTCGAACCCCTCGGCGACGATGTCGGTAAAATCGTCGGTCAGCACGATATGCAGCTTCAGGTCCGGGTGGTCCTTCATGAATTTTGTCAGATGCGGTGCGATGTGCATCCGGCCAAAGGAGGTTGGCGCTGAAATGCGCAGCACCCCCATGGCGTGCGACGAGCGGCCGGACGCATAGGCCTCTGCCTCCTCGATGCCGGAGAGAATGCCGAGCACCCGATCGTAAAATCCCTGGCCGGCTTCCGTCAGCGAGATCTGCCGCGTCGTGCGCTGCAGGAGGCGCGTGCCGAGGCGATCTTCGAGCCTCTTGATGCGCTTGGAGATCACAGCTGGGGAAAACCCGAGCACCCGCCCCGCTGCCGACATACTGCCGGTGGAAACGACCCGTGCAAAAATCTCAAGATCGCCTAAATTCGTCATCAATCGTTGCCATTGTTTCCAAAACGGAAAAGCTCAATAGCATTTGCCGGGGTTCTGTCCTAGTGGTAAAGAAAATGAACCAATTGACGCGCGACGGGAGATGCTGATGGCCGAAACGATCGGTTTTCTTGAGCCGAAACAATCGGTTATCTCTCGTCGTCGTGAGATTGTCGCCGACCTCGCCGACCTGTTGCCGCAGGGCTGCCTGATCAGCGACGAGCGCGGGCTGAAGCCCTTCGAAACCGACGCGTTCATCGCCTATCGCCGCATGCCGCTTGCCGTCGCGCTGCCGGAAACGACGGAGCAGGTGGCGGCCCTGCTCAAATATTGCAGCCGCTACGGTGTGCCGGTCGTGCCGCGCGGTGCCGGAACCTCGCTTTCCGGGGGCGCCATCCCGCAGGAGGATGCCGTCGTCATCGGTCTTTCGAAGATGTCGCGCATTCTCGACATCGATCTTTTCAACCGCACCGCGACCGTTCAGGCCGGCGTCACCAATCTCAACATTTCCGAGGCGGTCACGGCGGACGGGTTCTTCTATGCGCCCGACCCGAGCTCGCAGCTCGCCTGTACCATCGGCGGCAACATCGGCATGAACTCCGGCGGCGCCCACTGCCTGAAATACGGCGTCACCACCAACAACCTGCTCGGGGTAAAGATGGTGCTCCACGACGGCACGGTCATCGAGCTTGGCGGCAAGGCGCTGGATGCGGCAGGCTACGACCTGCTCGGCCTGGTCTGCGGTTCGGAGGGACAACTCGGCATCGTCACGGAAGCGACCGTGCGCCTGATCGCCAAGCCCGAGGGCGCACGGCCCGTGCTCTTCGGCTTTGCCTCGTCGGAAGCGGCGGGCGCCTGCGTCGCCGACGTCATCGGGTCCGGCATCATTCCGGTTGCGATCGAATTCATGGACAAGCCGGCGATCGAGATCTGCGAGGCCTTCGCCCATGCCGGCTACCCGCTCGACGTCGAGGCACTGCTGATCGTCGAGGTCGAAGGTTCCGAGCAGGAAATGGACGCGATGCTTGCAAGCATTGTTGCCGTCGCGCGTCGCCACGGGGTCGCGACGATCAAGGAATGCCAGACGGCCATGGAGGCGGCGGCGATCTGGAAGGGGCGCAAGTCCGCCTTTGGCGCGACGGGCCGGATTGCAGATTACATCTGCATGGACGGAACGGTGCCGCTCAGCCAGCTGTCGCATGTGCTCGCCCGTACCGGCGAAATCGTTGCGAGCTACGGCCTGCGCGTCGCCAATGTCTTTCATGCCGGCGACGGCAACATGCATCCGCTGATCCTCTACAACATCAACGATCCCGATGATGCGGCGCGGGCGGAAGCCGCAGGCAACGATATCCTGAAACTCTGCGTCGATGCCGGAGGATGTCTGACCGGCGAGCATGGCGTCGGCATCGAGAAACGCGACCTCATGCTGCATCAATACACACAGGCCGACCTCGACCAGCAGATGGCGGCGCGCGCCGCCTTCGATCCGCAGTGGATCCTCAACCCGTCGAAGGTCTTCCCGCTTGAAGGGCGTCCCGCCGCATGATCGTGCATTTCGAACCGGCCAGCGAAGAGGGTATTGCAACCGTCGTGCGGGCCATGGCCGCCGACAAGGCCTCGCTCGCGCTTATTGGCGGCAACACGCGCTCCGGCCTCGGCAATCCTGTGCGCGCCGATCGGGTGCTCTCGACGCGCCGCCTGTCCGGCATCGTCAGCTACAATCCGGCCGAGATGACGATCACCGCGCTCGGTGGAACACCGGTGCGCGAGATCGACGAGGCGCTCGCCGAAAACCGCCAGATGCTCGCCTTCGAGCCGATGGACCATCGGCCGATTTTTGCCACGTCCGGCGAACCGACGATCGGTGGGATCTTCGCCGCCAATGTGTCAGGCCCGAGGCGTTACGTCGCCGGTGCTGCCCGCGACAGCCTGCTCGGCATCCGTTTCGTCAACGGCCAGGGCGAGGCGATCAAGGCAGGCGGCCGGGTGATGAAGAACGTGACCGGGCTCGACCTGGTGAAGCTGTTGTCCGGCTCCTATGGCACGCTCGGCATCCTGACCGAGGTCACCTTCCGTGTTCTGCCCTTGCCCCCAGCAGCTGAGACCGTCGTCGTCTCCGGGCTGAACGATGCGGAGGCCGCGGCCGTCATGGCCGAGGCGATGGCGCAGACGACGGAAGTGTCCGGCGCCGCGCATCTTCCCGAAAGCGTGCGCGGACGGTTCATCGACGGCACACTTCCGGATGGGGCAGCCACCGTTCTGCGGCTCGAAGGGCTTGAGGCATCCGTCGCATTTCGGGCCGACAAGCTTGCAAACGCGGTCTCGCGCTTCGGCGCGGTTTCGCGTCTCGATGCTCAAAGGACATCTGAGCTCTGGGCGGAAATCCGTGACGTCAAACCCTATGCCGACGGCACGAAACGGCCGCTCTGGCGGGTCTCCGTCGCACCCTCCCTCGGCCACCAGCTGGTGGCGGCGTTGCGGCTGCAGACCGGCGTCGATGCCTTTTACGACTGGCAGGGCGGTCTCGTCTGGCTGCGCATGGAGGCCGATCCCGAAACCGAGCTCGTGCGCCGCTACATCAAGGTTCTCGGTGGCGGCCATGCGACGCTGGTGCGGGCGCATGACAGCTATCGCGCGGCCATCTCATCGTTTGAACCGCAAGCCCCGGCCGTGGCACAATTGAGCGAGCGCGTTCGCGCCAGGTTCGACCCGCACCGCATCTTCAATCCGGGCCGCATGGCTGCGATCTTCTGAGACGCGCGAACAAGGGAGGTACCGATGAGCGACAATGGCCCGCAAACGCCGTTTTCCCGCGAGACCGATCGCTGGCTGGAGCCGGGGAAGATCAACGTCCAGGTCATCTACGTTCTCTATCTCGTGGGCTTTGCTGTCGGCATCACTGCACTGATCGGCGTGGTGATCGCCTATCTCAACCGCGGCAAGGGCGCGCCTTGGGTGCAGACGCATTACGTGTGGGCAATCCGGACGTTCTGGATCGCCCTGCTGTTTGGCGTGATCTCCACGCTGCTCACGGTTCTCCTGGTCGGTCTTCTCGGTTTCGTCGCCACTGCCGTCTGGATCGTCGTGCGCTGCGTCGTCGGCCTGCAGCGGGCCGCGCGCCAGGAACCGATCACCAATCCTGAAAGCTGGATGGTCTAGCTGTTTGAAATGCCGCGGTCTTGATCCGCAGGCCGAAAGTGGAGTTCGCACGTGCAGACCAATTTTACCCCGGCCCAGCTCGCCGATCCGCATGTGGCCGAATCCGAAGCTATTCTGCGCAAATGCGTGCATTGCGGCTTCTGCACCGCGACCTGTCCCACCTATGTCACGCTCGGCGATGAACTCGACAGCCCGCGCGGGCGCATTTATCTCATCAAGGACATGCTGGAAAACGGCCGGGCGGCCGACAGGGAAACGGTCACCCACATCGACCGGTGCCTGTCCTGCCTTGCCTGCACCACCACCTGTCCCTCCGGCGTCGACTACATGCATCTCGTGGACCATGCGCGTGTCCATATCGAGAACACCTACAAGCGGCCGCTCAGCGAGCGGCTGGCGCGGGCGGTGCTCGCGGCAGTCCTGCCCTATCCCCAGCGCTTCCGCCTGTCGCTGAAGGCGGCCGGCCTTGCCCGGCCGTTTGCGGGCCTGATGAAGCGTTTCGCGTTTCTGAAGACGTTTGGCGTCATGCTCGATCTGGCGCCGGTCGCCGTGCCGCAGCCATCGGCATCGGCTGAGTCGGGCGTGCATGCGCCCAAGGACAAGCGCGTCGGCCGCGTGGCGCTCTTGACCGGTTGCGCCCAGCCGGTGCTGAAGCCGGAGATCAACGAGGCGACGATCAGGCTCCTGACCCGTTTCGGCATCGAGGTGGTGGTGTCGGCGGGCGAGGGCTGTTGCGGCGCGCTGGTGCACCACATGGGTCGCGAGAACCAGGCGCTCGACGCCGCAAGGCGCAATGTCGACGCCTGGCTGAAGGTTGCCGAGGAGGGAGGGCTCGACGCCATCGTCATCACGGCATCAGGCTGCGGCACGACGATCAAGGACTATGGCCACATGCTGAGGCTCGATCCCGATTATGCGGAAAAGGCCGCGCGGGTCTCGGCCCTGGCAAAGGACATCACCGAGTATCTGGCGTCGCTCGACCTGCCGGAAAGGGACGCAAGCGGCATGACGCTCGCCTACCATTCCGCCTGCTCGATGCAGCATGGCCAGAAGATCACATCAGTGCCGAAGCAGCTTCTCAAGCGCGCCGGCTTCGTTGTCCGTGATCCGGCGGAAGGGCACCTCTGCTGCGGCTCGGCAGGCACCTACAACATCCTGCAGCCGGAAATTTCGGCGAAGCTGAAGGCACGCAAGGTCAGGAACATCGAGGCGACGAAGCCGGACGCGATCGCGACCGGAAACATCGGCTGCATCACCCAGATCGCGAGCGGCACCGCCATTCCGATCGTGCACACGGTGGAACTGCTCGACTGGGCCTATGGCGGGGCAAAGCCGCAGGGCCTCTGACCCAAAGAGAAAGGCCGGCGGATGCCGGCCTTCTTCGTTTCAAGCCTCCGGGCGGTCGCCGATCAGCCGCCAAAAATCTGGCGGAAGATATCGACGCCGCGGTCGTCGTAATAGGTGTCGCCCGCCTTGCTGCCGGGGCCGATGACGATGACCTTGGTACCGACGTCGGCGCGGTCGTAGAGATGCTCCACGTCCTCGTTCATCATGCGGATGCAGCCGGACGACATGTTCTGGCCGATGGTCCAGGGCTGGTTGGTGCCGTGGATGCGGAAGATCGTGTCGCGGCCGCCCTTGTAGAGATACATGGCGCGGGCGCCGAGCGGATTGTCGATCCCGCCTTCCTGGGTCACCGGCAGGATGCGACCCTTGGCGGCCTCGCGGCGGCGCATTTCCGCCGGCGGCGTCCATGTCGGCCATTCGGCCTTGCGGCCGACCTTCACCACGCCCGACCAGCCGAAGCCGTCGCGGCCGACGCCGATGCCGTAGCGCGTCGCACGGTTCGGGCCGTCGATGTAGTAGAGAAACTTGTTGTTGGTATCGACGATGATCGTTCCCGGTGCCTCGTCGGTGCGGAAGCGGACCTTGGTGCGCCAGAATTGTTTTGCCGGCTTCTTCGGCGTGGCCACGAGGACAACATCTGACGATGTGACCTTGGGCGCAGTGCCGGGCGCCGGCGTGAAAGCCGAGGCACCGGTGGCGGCAAGAATAGTGCTGGTCGCAATCGCGATCGCGACCACTTTGCTGGCATGACGCTTCATATATGATTCCCTCTCAACCCTCGTTCCCGGCAGGCTATGCAAATCGCGTCGAAGTTCAAGCCTGCGATACATCCGGTCGATCAAACGTGATCGCAGAACTTGTATCTCTTTCAGTGGCTGTTGCCTGAAGACCACGCATCCGCAACAGCAACACGTTCGAGGGCGGGGGAATATTCTACGCTATGCTCCAACTAGATGACGATAACCTTCGTGCCGAGCTTTACCCGCTCGTAGAGGTCGACGACGTCTTCGTTGCGCATGCGGATGCAGCCGGAAGAAACGGCATAGCCGATCGTCCAGGGGGCATTGGTGCCGTGGATACGGTAGAGTGTCGAGCCGAGATACATGGCGCGCGCGCCGAGCGGATTTTCCGGGCCGCCGTCCATGCGCGCCGGCAGGTAATGACCCTTGGCCGCCTCGCGACTGATCATCTCCTGCGGCGGCGTCCAGCTCGGCCACTCGGCCTTGCGGGTGACCTTGTGGGCGCCGGCCCATTCGAAGCCCGGCTTTCCGACGCCGACACCGTAGCGCCGCGCTTCGCCATTGCCGGTCACGAGATAGAGAAAGCGGTTGTTGGTGTCGATGACGATCGTGCCCGCCTTCTCCTGGGTCTCGTAGGCGACCGTCTGCGGCAGGTATTGCGGATCGAACCTTGATTTCACCGGCCGCTGGGCGCGCGTGGCATTGGCCGGCTGGAACAGCGGATTGACGGTGCGGCGCTTGACCTGTGGCTTGCCGACCTGAACCTGCGGCTTGGCGACCTGAGCCTGCGGATAGAACTGTTTTCGGGTGGCCTGCGGAATCTGCTGCCGATAGGTCACCTGCCGCTGCCGCGTCTGCTGCTGGCCGCCGAGCTGCATCACCCAGGGGGCGGTGAGGTCGGGGCTAACGACGACGGGCGGACGGTTCTGATACCGGTCCTGTGCGGCGACCGGGCTGGCGACAATGGCCAGAAGGGAGGCGGCTAGAAGAAGGGATTTTTTCAACATCGGACGGACTCGCTACCTTTCGCCGAAATCAATCAAGGGGGCGCAGGCGGCCGAAGAACGGAACGCTCGGACGGGCATGCGCCTTGGCAATGGCGCGATCGTGTCACCGCGGGGCCACCGAATGGTAAACGGCCGTTCGTTAAAAGGCGAAGGCGGCGATAAAGCTCTGGGTAGGGTTATCCGCCGCTTTAGGAATCTGGTTTGCAAATGGTAAAGGTAGGGAAATGAGCGGTATGGAGGGGCAAAAGGCGATGACGGCCAAGGGTATTGTGACGGGTGACGACGGCGTTTTGCGCTGTGCCTGGCAGGGCAATGTCGATGACTATCGTCGCTACCACGACGAGGAATGGGGGCGTCCGGTCACCGATGACCGCCGGCTGTTTGAGAAGATCTGCCTCGAGGGCTTCCAGTCGGGCCTCTCCTGGCTGACGATCCTTCGCAAGCGCGAGGCGTTCCGCGCCGCTTTCGCCGGCTTCGATTTCGATCGGGTTGCGACCTTCGGGGACGCCGATGTCGAGCGCTGCCTTGCCGACACGGGCATCGTGCGCCATCGCGGCAAGATCGTCTCCACCATCAACAACGCCCGCCGTGCGCAGGAACTCAGGCAGGAGTTCGGCTCGCTCGCCGGATATTTCTGGTCCTACGAGCCGGGGGCGGCGGAGCGCCCTGAGGTGGTGACCTATGAGGCGATCGTCGCCAATCCGACGACGCCGACCTCGACCCGGATCTCCAAGGACCTGAAGAAGCGCGGCTGGACCTTCGTCGGACCGACGACGATCTATGCCTTCATGCAGGCCATGGGACTGGTCAACGACCATATCGAAGGCTGCCATTGCCGTGCGGTGGTGGACGATCTGCGCGGCAGGCTCGCGCGCCCGGCCATTCGAGCGGCCTGACGGCGGTGGCCGCCAGAGGGCAGCGGCCCCACGGGCACCGATTGTCCGGCGGATCTCCTGCTCAGGCGCAGAGCACGACGCGCTCGCGCCGCACGGCAAATATGCCTTGCAGGCGCTCCTCGCCGCTCGGCGCGTCAAGAACGGATCGGCCGATGCAGAAAAGCTGCGCCGCATTCAATGTCGACGCGCGCGCCATCGCGGTGAAGCAGAACGACGATGGCGAAGCGGTCGCCTGTTCCAGGATGTTGAGGATGGTGGTGCGATCCTTGCGGTCGTAGGCGCGGGTGAAATCGACGATGCCGCAGGAGCGGGCGGGCAGGCCGAGCAGTGACGCCGTCTGCTGGCCGAGATGAAAGACGCCGCTTGCGAGGTCGCAATGCCACGGTTCGACCAGGTAGTCCCTCTCGTCGAGGTGGCGCATCCACGTGGTGTCCGCGTCCAGTTGCCCGGACTGGATGGCTCCTGAGCCAGGTGTCATGTATCTCAGCATGATGCCTCTCTCTTGTCGCGACGTTGTGCGGGCGCGGTCGATACCGTCGCGTGGCTTTCCGTCGAAATCTCTGCCGTGGGTCGGATTCGGTGCAATCATTGCGCCAGGGGTCGTCGCAGGTCGCGCGTTCCGTTGAGCGCGAAGATAGTCGATCCCCCGCGAGATCGGAATGTGGATGATCGTTTATCGAATAAACTTTTAGTGATTGTTTGTGGAATAGTGCGCCCTGTGGTTGAGGTCAAGTCCTTCCAACGATGATGTGACGCAATAGGCCTGCGACGCGCGTGCCGGCGCCTGTGTTGCCGTGCGGTCGCGTGACACCGGCAGGCATCGGCCCTGAGGCGCGGTTTGCAGGGTTCAAACCCTTGCCGCACCTCAAGTGATCCGATAGGGAAAGCAGCCAACACGCTGACAGTCTGGAATGCTCAAATGACCGAGAAACAGAAGAAACCGCAGAAGCTCAAGGCCCGCCTGCCGCGCGGCTTTGTCGATCGCTCCGCCGCCGATATTCGCGCGACTGACGAAATGATCGGCAAGATCCGGGCGGTCTACGAGCATTATGGTTTCGATCCGGTCGAGACGCCGCTGTTCGAATACACCGACGCGCTCGGCAAGTTCCTGCCCGACAGCGACCGTCCGAACGAAGGCGTGTTCTCGCTGACCGACGATGACGACCAGTGGATGTCGCTGCGCTACGACCTGACCGCGCCGCTCGCCCGTCACGTCGCCGAGAATTTCAACGAGATCCAGCTGCCGTTCCGCACCTATCGTGCCGGCTACGTCTTCCGCAACGAGAAGCCCGGTCCGGGTCGGTTCCGCCAGTTCATGCAGTTCGACGCCGACACGGTCGGCGCTGCCGGCGTCCAGGCGGATGCCGAAATGTGCATGATGATGGCCGACACCATGGAAGCGCTCGGCATTGCGCGCGGCGACTATGTGATCCGCGTCAACAACCGCAAGGTGCTTGATGGCGTCATGGAAGCGATCGGCCTGGGCGGTGACGACAAGGCCAACGCCCGTCTGACGGTTCTGCGCGCCATCGACAAGCTCGACAAGTTCGGCCCCGAAGGCGTGCGGCTGTTGCTCGGCGAAGGCCGCAAGGACGAAAGCGGCGACTTCACCAAGGGTGCGGGGCTCAACGCCGAGCAGATCGACAAGGTGCTGTTCTTCGTCGGCATCCAGAATTATGCCGAAAGCGCCGACGAACTCGCAGCGCTCGTTTCGGGCACCGCCAGGGGCGGCGAGGGCGTCCAGGAACTCAACACCATCCGCAGCCTGGTCGTCAGCGCCGGCTATGAGGCTGACCGCATCAAGATCGACCCTTCGGTGGTGCGCGGTCTCGAATACTACACCGGCCCGGTTTTCGAGGCCGAGCTGCAGTTTGCCGTCACCAACGAGAAGGGCGAGAAGGTCGTCTTCGGTTCAGTCGGCGGCGGCGGTCGTTACGATGGTCTGGTCTCGCGTTTCATGGGGCAGCCGGTGCCGGCAACCGGCTTCTCGATCGGCGTCTCGCGGCTGATGACGGCGCTGAAAAACCTCGGCAAGCTCGGCGCTTCCGAAGTCCTGGCCCCCGTCGTCGTCTGCGTCATGGACCGTGACATCGACAGCATGGGCCACTACCAGCGTTTCGTGCAGCAACTGCGCCATGCCGGCATTCGTGCCGAGATGTACCAGGGCAACAAGAAGAACTTTGGCGATCAGCTGAAATATGCCGACCGTCGCGGCTCGCCGCTGGCGATCATCCAGGGCGGCGACGAGCGCGCTGCCGGCCTCGTCCAGATCAAGGACCTGATCGAGGGCAAGCGCCTGTCGGGCGAGATCGAGGACAATGCAGCCTGGCGCGAAGCGCGCGTCGCACAGGTTTCGGTGCCGACGGCCGATCTGGTCGAAAAGGTGCGCGAAATGCTGGCGGCCCAGGCCGAGGATCGGGCAAGGGGCTGACGATCATGGCCCTCATCAACCTGCCCGAATTCGCCGACGCGCTGCTGGCCGATTTCGAAAGTCTCGGCGCCTTGCGGGTCGACACCCCGGTGATCCAGCCGGCCGAGCCGTTCCTCGCCATGGCCGGCGAGGATCTGCGCCGGCGCATCTTCATGACCGAGAGCGAAACTGGCGAAAGCCTGTGCCTGCGCCCGGAATTCACCATCCCCGTCTGCCTGCGCCACATCGAGGCGGTGACCGGTACGCCGAAGCGCTACGCCTATCTGGGTGAGGTCTTCCGCCAGCGTCGCGAAGGCGGCAACGAATTCTATCAGGCCGGCATCGAGGATCTTGGCGACACCGACATCGCCAGCGCCGATGCGCGGATCGTTGGCGATGCCATGCGCGTCGTTGCCAATCGCCTGCCCGGCCGCACGCTCAGCGTCACCCTTGGCGACCAGGCGGTGTTTGAAGCCGTCGTCGGCGCCTGCGGTCTGCCGGCCGGCTGGCAGAAGCGGCTGATCCATGCCTTCGGCGACCAGAAGCACCTTCAGAAGCTCCTGACCGAGCTTGCGCACCCGCGCACGGTCGGCGTCTTCGGCCCGGAAGTCGTTCGCCTGTCGATGGACGGACTGCTCGAAGACGAGACCCGTCTCGTCGCTCATGTCGCCGAGACGATGGAGGCGACGGGCTATTCCACCAATGCCAGCCGCTCGCCTGAGGATATCGCCCGGCGGCTGAAGGAAAAGATGGAGCTGGCCAACACCCGGCTCGATCGGCGGACGCTCGATCTGGTCGGTGAGTTTCTGGCGCTCGACCTGCCGCTCGCCGAAGCTCCGGCAGCCCTGCGTGCCTTCGCGCAAAAATCCGGCCTCAAGCTCGATGAGGCGCTTGCCCGTTTCGACGCCCGTGTCGCAGCCCTTTCCGGGGCCGGCGCCGATATCGATGCGATCCGCTATCGCGCCGCCTTCGGGCGTCCGCTGGACTACTATACCGGCCTCGTCTTCGAGGTCGAGGTTGCCGGTACCCATGCTGTCCTGGCGGGCGGGGGACGGTTCGACCGCCTGCTGACGCTGCTCGGCGCCCGCGAACACATCCCGGCCGTCGGCTTCTCGCTCTGGCTCGACCGTATCGAAAAGGCGATAGCCTCTGAAGGAGGCGCCCAATGACCATTACCATCGCGCTGCCATCCAAGGGGCGGATGAAGGACGACGCTTCGGCGATCTTCGAACGCGCCGGCATGAAGATCGTCGCTGTCGGCAACGACCGCTCCTATCGCGGCCGGGTCGAAGGCTCTGACGACGTTGAAATCGCCTTCCTGTCGGCGTCTGAAATCTCCCGCGAACTTGGCAGCGGCTCGATCGATTTCGGCGTTACCGGCGAGGACCTGGTGCGCGAAGGCCTTGCCAATGCCGATGCCCGTGTCGAATTCTGCGCCCGCCTCGGCTTCGGCCATGCCGATGTCGTCGTTGCGGTGCCGGAGGTCTGGTACGACGTCGACACCATGGCCGACCTCGGCGACGTCGCCGCCGATTTCCGCGCCCGCCATGGCCGGCGCCTGGCGATCGCCACCAAGTACTGGCGGCTGACCCAGAACCATTTCTCCGGCAGCCACGGCATCCAGCTTTACCGCATCGTCGAGAGCCTCGGCGCCACCGAAGGCGCACCGGCTTCGGGTTCTGCCGATATCATCGTCGATATCACCTCGACCGGCTCAACGCTGAAGGCGAACCATCTGAAGATCCTGACGGATGGCGTGATCCTGCGCTCCGAAGCTTGCCTTGTGCGGTCGCGCAAGCCGGGCCACGACGCAGATCCGGTTGTCGCCCGGGTGATCTCGGCGGTTCGCGGCGCGCTGTAACGCTGGCCATCGGGCCGGCAGGCAAGCCGCCCGATGGCGCGAAAAATTAAAGTAGGGCCCTCACAAAGCGAACCCTCCGCTCCTATGTAAGTCGCGAAAACGGCGGTTCCGCCGTTCCCCGTTCCGTTGAGGAGACTTTTATGGCCGATCTTTCCGCCTTTCCGATCACCAAGCGCTGGCCGGCGAAAAACCCCGATATCATCCAGCTCTATTCGCTGCCGACGCCGAATGGCGTGAAGGTCTCGATCGCGCTCGAAGAGCTCGGACTGCCCTACGAAGCCCATCGTGTCGCCTTCGACGCCAATGATCAGAAGTCGCCGGAATTCGTCTCGCTCAATCCGAACGGCCGCATCCCGGCGATCATCGATCCCAACGGCCCGGACGGAAAGCCGATCGGCCTGTTTGAATCCGGCGCGATCCTGATTTATCTCGCCGAAAAAACCGGCAAGCTTTTGCCGGCGGATGCGGTGGGGCGCTACGAGACGCTCTGCTGGGTCATGTTCCAGATGGGCGGCGTCGGGCCGATGCTCGGCCAGTTCGGCCATTTTTTCAAGTTTGCCGCCGACAAGGTTGCCAACAACTCCTATCCCGTCGAGCGCTACCGGGACGAAGCCAAGCGTCTGCTCGGCGTCTTGGAAACGCGCCTTGAAGGGCGGCAATGGCTGATGGGCGACGACTACACGATTGCCGACATCGCCACCTACCCCTGGATCGAGGGCGCCCGCCGGTTCTATGGCGGCGCCGAGGTGCTCGACTACAAGAGCTTCCCGAACGTGATGGCCTGGGTCGAGCGTGGCCTCGCGCGCCCGGCGGCTCTAAAGGGCATGGAAGTGCCGCGCAAGGAATAGCAGTTCTTGCGGCCTTGTGTCTGAGTTGACGAAGCTCGGGCGCAAGGCTAGGCCTTGCTGTACAGACGGATAGGAAACGGGTGGGAAGCGTGTCGGGTAGGCTTGTTGTTGTCGGTGGCGGTCAAGCCGCCTTTGCTCTGGTTGCCAAGCTCCGCGCGCTGAAGGACGAGCGGCCGATCACCATCGTCGCCTCCGAGGCGAGCCTGCCCTATCAGCGCCCGCCACTGTCCAAGAAATACCTGCTGCGCGAGATGAGCCTGGACCGGCTGCTCTATCGCCCCGAGGCCTGGTACGGCGAACACGATGTCGACGTGCGCCTCGAGACGACCGTGACCGGGCTCGATCGCGCGGACAAGCGCGTCTCACTCAGCGACGGGTCGTCCCTCGAATATGAGGTGCTTGCCTTTGCCACCGGTGCGACGCCGCGCCGGCTGCCGGCCTCGGTCGGCGGCGAGCTTGAGGGCGTCTTCGTCGTGCGCGATTTCAGGGATGCCGATCTGCTGGCCGAAGAAATGAAACCCGGCCGCCGGGCACTGGTCGTGGGTGGCGGATACATCGGCCTTGAGGCCGCCGCCGTGGCCCGTACCTGCGGGCTGGAGGTGACGGTGATCGAGATGGCCGACCGCATCCTGCAGCGCGTTGCTTCTGCTGCAACGTCGGGCCTTGTGCGCGACATCCACAAAACGCGGGGCGTCGACATCCGCGAGGGCACCGGCCTCAATCGCCTTGTCGGCGACAATGGCCGTGTCACCGCTGCTGAACTCTCCGACGGGTCGACCCTGCCGGTCGACGTCGTGATCGTCGGCATCGGCGTGACCGCCAACGATCGCCTGGCGCATGACGCTGGCCTCGAAACAGCAAACGGCATCGTCGTCGATGCGTTCGGGCGAACCGCCGACCCCTCGATTTTCGCCATGGGCGACTGCGCGGTGCTGCCGTTCGAAGACCTGCGCATCCGGCTGGAATCCGTGCAGAACGCCGTCGATCAGGCCGAAGCGGTGGCAGCCATCCTTGCCGGCGGCGAACAGCCGTACGCGCCTAAGCCCTGGTTCTGGTCGGACCAGTACGACGTCAAGCTGCAGATCGCCGGTTTTGGTCTTGGCCATGACGAAACCATCGTCAGGCCCGGCCAGCGCGAAGGCAGCGTTTCCGTCTGGTACTTCCGCCAGGGACGGCTTGTTGCCGTCGACGCGATCAACGACGCCAAGGCCTATGTCACCGGCAAGAAATTGCTCGAAACCGGCGTCAATCCCGATCGTGCCGTGGTGGCCGATCCCCAATCGGATCTCAAGGCGCTGCTGGTGCAGCCCTAGCGTCGAGAACCACGCCTGGCAGCGCTTTCTAGCGGGCTGCAACTTGAAGGCGGCGTCGTTTCAAAATTCGTTAACGACGAAACTATTGTCTTCGTGGGCAATTGCCCGGCAGGGCCTCGATTTATCATTTCCTTAAATCACCTGACGCCAACACAGACAGCTTAAGTGGAGGCGAGAGGTCTCGTTTCCGACAGGATTTGATTTAGGCGATTGGCGATGATCAAGGTTCTTACGTGCCTGGTGGTAGAGCATAATCCCAAGCTGGTCGTTCTGGCCGCTCTCGTCTGCTTCCTTGCAAGCTATGGGGCGGTGACCCTCTTGCAGCGGGCGCGCGGATCCTCCGGCAAGGCCAAGGCGATCTGGGCGACCGCAGCCGGTATTGCAAGCGGCTTCGGCATCTGGGCAACGCACTTCATCGCCATGCTCGCCTATGACCCCGGCGTCGTCCTCGGCTACCAGATGGACCTGACCGGCCTGTCGCTCGCAGTCGCGATCATCCTGACAACGACTGCGCTGTTGATTGCGACACATGTCCAGGACCGCATGGGCTGGATCGTCGGCGGCCTTGTTCTGGGCGGCGGCGTCGCCTGCATGCACTTCCTTGGCATGGCAGCACTCGATGTGCCCGGCAGCATCCGCTGGGACGCAACATTGGTCGTTGCATCCGTTGTCGCCGGATCGCTGTTCGACATGGCAGCCCTGCGCACGATCGCCCGGGTCGGCGACCGGCTGAAGGCAAAGATTGCCGCCACCTTGCTGATGACGCTCGGCATCGTCGCGCTGCACTTCACCGCCATGGGCGCCGTAACGATCGAGGCCGACCTGCTGTCGGCGAGCCACGAAGGCATGATCCAGCCGCACCTGCTCGCGTTCGTCATCGCCGGCACCGCTTTCTTCCTTCTGTCGATGGTGCTGATCGCCGCCGGCTTTGCCCACCACGCCGAGATTTCCGCCGCCGCCGCCGAGCGCGAGTTCGCCCGCTTCGTGCGCAGCGTCAAGGACTACGCGATCTACATGCTCGACATCGAGGGCCGCGTGGCGAGCTGGAACGCCGGCGCCGAAGCCAACAAGGGCTATCGCTCCGAGGAGATCGTCGGCAAGAACTTCGCCTGCTTCTATTCCGAAGAGGACCAGCGCGACGGCGTGCCGCAAAAGGCGCTTGACGTGGCGCTTGGCAACGGCAAGTTCGAAACCGAAGGCTGGCGCTACCGCAAGGACGGTTCGCGGTTCTGGGCCCACGTCGTCATCGATCCCTTCCTTGACGAGCAGGGCAGGCACGCTGGCTTCATCAAGATCGTCAAGGACATCACCAAGGCGAAGATGGATGCCGAGCGGATCGCCGAGGTCAGCAACAATCTCGACGTCGCGCTGGAAAACATGTCGCAAGGCATCTGCCTGTTCGACAGCAACGACAAGCTGCTTCTGTCGAACCGGCGATGCCGCGAGATCTTCGGCTTCTCGGAGACGCTTGCCGGCCAGGGGCTGACCTTCCGCGAAATCCTCGACATCGTCTTTGCCCGCATCTACAGCGACCCGGACATCGCCAAGGCGAAGTCCGCGGAGCTCTACCAGAAGCATCGGGTCGAAATGGTCGGCAAGGGCGGCGGCGACATCGTCGAGAAGCTGGCAAACGGCCGCTCAATCCTGACCAAGCACCGCACGCTTCCCGACGGCGGCTGGGTCAGCACCTATGAGGACATAACCGAGCGCCTCGATACCGAGGAGCAGATCACCTTCCTTGCCCGCCACGACAGCCTGACGGGCCTGCCGAACCGCCTGCAGTTCAGCAGCTATCTCGAAGAGGAGCTCGACGCCGCCACCTGGTTCAACCGCAAGGTTGCGGTCGTCGGCATCGACCTCAACAAGTTCAAGGAAGTCAACGACCTGCATGGCCATGCCGCCGGCGACTTCGTGCTGGTGACGATCGCCCAGCGCATGAAGGGCCTCCTACAGGAAGGCGAGTTCGTGGCGCGCTTCGGCGGCGACGAGTTCGCGGCCGTCAAGCGCTTCGAGGAGCTTTCCGAACTCAACGACTTCCTGCGCCGCATCGAAAAGAGCCTGCATGAGGAAATGCGGTTCGGCGATTTCGAATTGAAGTCCGGTGGCAGCATGGGCGTCGCGATCTATCCGCAGGATGCCGAGACCGCGGACACGTTGATCAACAACGCCGATCTCGCCATGTACCGGGCGAAGGCCGCGCTCAACCAGACTGTCTGCTTCTATGAGGTATCGATGGACGAAGCGGCGCGGCAGAGACGCGGGCTTGCCAACGACCTCTGGGATGCGGTCGAGAAGGAGCAGCTTGCCCTGCATTACCAGGTGCAGAAATCGGTGATGTCCGGTGACGTCATCGGCTACGAGGTGCTGTTGCGCTGGAGCCATCCCGAACGTGGCATGGTGCCGCCCAGCGAGTTCATTCCGCTGGCCGAGGAGTGCGGCGCCATTCTGCCGATCGGCGAATGGGTTTTGCGCGAAGCGTGCCGCGAGGCAGCGGGATGGGAAGGCAGCCACAAGATCGCGGTCAATCTCTCGCCGGTCCAGCTCGCCAACGGCGATATCGTCAGCCTCGTTCAGGACGTGCTCGCCCAGACCGGCCTCGACCCGAACCGGCTGGAACTGGAAATCACGGAATCGACGATCATCGACGACAAGGAGCGGGCGCTGTTGACGCTGCGCCAGATCAAGGAACTCGGCGTCACGATCGCGATCGACGATTTCGGCACCGGATATTCCTCGCTCGAAACGCTCCGCTCGTTCCCCTTCGACAAGATCAAGCTGGACAAGAGCTTCATGTGGGAGGTGGAAGCCAGCCCACAGGCCAAGGCGATCGTGCGTGCGATCCTCGCGCTGGGGCAGAGCCTGTCCGTCCCGGTGCTCGCAGAAGGCGTCGAGACCCAGAAGCAGCTCGATATCCTCCAGGCCGAAGGCTGCGACGAGGCTCAAGGATATCTGCTGGGTCGCCCGGCCCCGATCGGGCGGCTGTTCGGCGATAAGGACGAAGCGGCGGCGGCTTGAGCGCAGGCCGCGCCTTCGTTGGGGCAGGGCGCGTTCGCGAATTGTTCGGCGCCGGCAAGGGCGCCTCGGTGTCGCCTCTGCCTTACTGGCGCAGCGGTGACCGGCCTGCGCCATCCACCAGGAAGCGCGGGAAAAAGAAGACGCCGAGGATCGTGCCGGAGTAACGCTGTTCCAGTCCGGATGACTCCCCGATGCAGAACAGTGGCTGCTTCTGGCCAGCCTCTTCGAGCGCAATTGTCGTCGAGAAGCAGAAGGATGAGCAACTGGTCGCCGCCTGCTCGAACAGCTCGAGCACGTGGTTGCGATCGGCCGGGTCGTAGCAGCGGACGAAATTGAGAAGTCCGCATTCTCCGTCACGCAGGCCATGGATGGCCGCGGCCTTCTCGCCAAGCCGGAAGAGGCCGGTCGACAGGTCGCCTGACCAGCCTTCCGAGGCGCAGAACTGTTCCAGAAACTCATGATGCGGAAGACCGGGATGTGGTTGTCCCGGAGCGCCGAGGGGAACGGAATTTGTTCTCGTGATCTTAAACACGGTCTACCCCAGCAGACTTCCCCGGTGCCGCCTATGACGCTCCAGGAAACGCATCCCAATGTGCAAATACGGCTCAACATGACCAATGCAAGAGAACCCGTCGCAGTCTGCGGGTGAGTTCTCAGGTGAAACGGTCGTCAGCTAGTAATGAAGCTCACCAAACGAAGTGATTTCGTAGGAGAGTGTCGGCCTAATTTGCGATTAAATACTTTTATTCTTTTCGTATATTCTCGAAGAGGTTCCGGGTGTGCGGCGAAATCGGAAAAGGCTCGGCGAACGGCTGCTTTCCCTTGGCGCTACCCAGTCTCCCGTGAATCTCCGCCCACTTGGGGCGCTGTTATAGTTCGTTTTTTTTCGACTTCAACGGTTTTTTGAAGCGAGACTACAACCGGGAGGACTTTTCCCTAGGTCAGTCTCGAGGCAGGCTTCGTCGCGGCCGCGTAAGCTTGATAAAAAGCAAGAAGGGCGACCCGAGGGCCGCCCTTCCGATCCGGATGGATCACTGCGAAAAGGCTGGCGCCTTATCACATCATGTCCATGCCGCCCATGCCGCCCATGCCGCCCGGCATTGCCGGAGCGTCCTTCTTCGGCAGTTCGGCGATCATGGCTTCCGTCGTGACGAGGAGGCCAGCAACCGAGGCTGCGTCCTGAAGAGCGGTGCGAACGACCTTGACCGGGTCGACGATACCCATGGCGATCATGTCGCCATATTCGCCGGTCTGGGCGTTGTAGCCGTAGTTGTCTTCGTTCTTGTCGAGGATCTTGCCGACAACGATCGAAGCTTCATCGCCAGCGTTCTCGGCGATCTGGCGGGCCGGAGCCTGCAGAGCGCGACGAACGATGTTGATGCCGGCTTCCTGGTCTTCGTTGACGCCCTTGACCGAGATCTTGGAGGCCGAACGCAGGAGTGCCGTGCCGCCGCCCGGTACGATGCCTTCCTGAACAGCAGCGCGCGTCGCGTTGAGGGCGTCGTCGATGCGATCCTTCTTTTCCTTCACTTCAACTTCCGTCGAGCCGCCGACGCGGATGACGGCAACGCCGCCAGCGAGCTTGGCAAGGCGTTCCTGCAGCTTTTCGCGGTCGTAGTCGGAGGTGGTGTCTTCGATCTGGGCCTTGATCTGGGCGACGCGGCCTTCGATGTCGGCCTTCTGGCCGGCGCCGTCGACGATCGTCGTGTTTTCCTTGGAGATCGAAACCTTCTTCGCACGGCCGAGCATGTCGAGCGTGACGTTTTCGAGCTTGATGCCGAGGTCTTCGGAGATCACGGTGCCGCCCGTCAGGATG
>NZ_DASYGZ010000066.1:0-12717 GCF_035999135.1 Ensifer sp. | reverse complement strand
TCGATGCTTCGCGGCAGCATCGGCCATCCCGTCTTTCATGTCATTGCCGAGAAGAGCAGGGCTCCTGCGCCGCTCGGCTTCCAGCTGGAGTGGAACCCCCATGACCGCCGCCTTTACCCCGTCGAGCCCCTACCAGCCGCTTTTGCGGCAGATTCACGACCAGCGCATTCTGTCGCTCGCCTTTCCGCATCTTCCGGCCGATCGGGTCGCGCGCAAGCGCTGGGGGAACTCGTGGCTTTCCCGCGGGCGTCCTGAGCATCCGCCTGTCGTCTTCGCCGACAAGGTGAAGAGCGCGATGCGCCTCGTCGCACTCGATGGCTTCGCCGAAAAGGCCGGCTTTCAGATCGGCCAGGGCGTTGCCGAGGCGCGGGCCATGTGTCCCGAGATCGACGTGCTGCCGGCTGATCCCGCTGCCGACCGGGCCCTGCTTGACGGTCTTGCGGATTGGTGCTGCCGCTACACGCCGCTGGTCGCGCTCGATGGCGACAACGGCCTCTTTCTCGACATTACCGGCTGCGCCCATCTTCTGGGCGGAGAAAAGGCGCTGCTCGACGACCTGCTCGCTCGCCTTTTTCACTTGGGCGTCGAGGCGCGGGCGGCGATCTCTTCGTCTGCCGGCCTTTCCTGGGCGATGGCGCGGTTTGGCGTGCAAGGCGTCATTGCCCCGGATGAGGCGGCCCGGGTGCTGGCGCCGCTTTCGCTGGCAGCGCTCAGGCTGCCGCGGGAGATGATCGAAACGCTTGGCCGGGTCGGGCTCAAGCAGATCGGCGACATCCTGGAAGCGCCGCGCGCGCCGCTTGCCCGCCGGTTCGGCGCGAGCCTGCTTCTGCGGCTTGACCAGGCACTCGGCCGGGAGGACGAACCGCTGTCGCCACGGCTGCCCGTCGCTGCCCTTTCGGTGGAGCGTCGTCTCGGCGAACCCGTTCAAGGCGAAGACGATATTTTAGGCCTGGCGGAAGAGCTGGCGGCCCGACTGAAGCCGGAACTGGAAAAGCGTGGCGAGGGCGGGCGGCTGTTCGAGCTGCTGCTGTTTCGCGTCGACGGCGCCGTTTTCCGCATCGCAGCCGGCACCTCTTCGCCGCTCAACGAGCCACGGCGCATCGCCGGTCTTTTCCGCGAGCGGCTGCAGGCGGTGCACGACGATCTCGATGCCGGGTTCGGTTTTGAAATCCTCAGGCTCTCGGTGCCGAGAAGCGAAAAATACGAGGTGATGCAGGAGGATTTTTCCGGCACGCCGGATCGCGAGCGCCCGCTTGCGGCCTTTGCCGACCGGGTGATGGCAAGGTTCGGCGCGGAAAGCCTGCTCGTTCCGGCTCTTTCGGAAAGCCACGTGCCGGAACGGGCGGCATGTTTGCGTCCGCTCACGGATCTGGCGCTCATGGGCAAGGCCGACGCACCGGCGCAAAACATTCCGATGACCCTGCTTGCGGCCGCCGCCCGGCCGCAGCGGCTCTTCCCAAGTCCCGAGCCGGTTGAGGCGGTGGCCGAGGTGCCGGAGGGGCCGCCGCGGAGCTTCCGCTGGCGCCGCACGCTGCACCGCATTGCGCGCGCCGAAGGACCGGAGCGGATCGCCGGCGAATGGTGGCTCGACGGCGAGCCGGCGATGGAGCGGGATTATTTCCGGGTGGAGGATGAGCGCGGCCGGCGGTTCTGGCTGTTTCGCGAGGGCCATTATGGCGCCGGCGCTCCGCCGCGCTGGTTCATGCATGGGGTCTTCGCATGAGCACGCCCTATTTCGAGATCGGCGCCTGGTCGAACTTCTCCTTCCTTGAAGGCGCCTCCCATCCGGGCGAGATGGTGGTTGCTGCAAGCCGCCTCGGTATCGGCGGTATCGGCATTGCCGACCGCAACACGGTCGCCGGCGTCGTGCGCGCCCATGCGCAGGCGAAGGTGGAGAAATACGCCTTCCAGCCCGGCGCGCGGCTCTCCTTTGCCGAAGGCCTGCCCGACGTGCTTGCCTATCCCTCAAGTCGCCGCGGCTGGGGCAATCTCTGCCGGATGCTGAGCGCCGGTAACCTGCGCGCCAAGAAAGGCACCTGCACGCTTTACGAGACGGATCTGATCGAATGGGGCGAGGATCTCGTGCTCGCCGTGTTGCCGGATCCGGTGATCGGCGCATCGGAGGCGACCGTGCTCGGCGATTTCCTCAAGCGCCTGAAGCTGCATTTTGGCGACCATCTCTATCTGGCGCTGGTGCCGCGTTACGACGGCTTCGATCAGTTCGCCTTTGCCGGGCTTGCAACCATCGCCCGCCATGCGTCGGTCAAACTCGTTGCCACCAACAGTCCGCTGTTTCATGCCGCCGACCGCCGGCCGCTCGCCGACGTCGTCACCGCCATCCGCGAGCATGTGACGATCGCCTCGGCCGGTTATCGGCTGCACGCCAATGCCGAACGGCATCTGAAGACGCCTGACGAAATGGCGCGCCTCTTGCGCGACTATCCGGAGGCGATCACCAATACCGGGCAGTTTTTCGGCAGGCTGAAGTTCTCGCTGTCGGATCTCGAATATCAATATCCGGACGAAAGCATTGCGGGCGAGACGCCGACGCAAACTCTCAGGCGGCTGACGATGGAGGGCGCACGCAAGCGTTATCCCGAGGGCATTCAAGAGAAGGTTTCGACGCAGATCGAGTACGAACTCGAACTGATCGCCAGCAAGCGTTACGAGCCCTATTTCCTGACGGTGCGCAATATCATGGAGTTTGCGCGTGGTGCCGAAATCCTTTGCCAGGGCCGCGGCTCGGCGGCCAATTCCACCGTCTGCTATTGCCTGGGCATCACCGAGGTCGATCCGCTTACGACCACCCTGCTTTTCGACCGCTTCCTCTCGACCGAGCGGGACGAGCCGCCGGATATCGACGTCGATTTCGAGCACGAAAAGCGCGAAGAGGTGATCCAGCATATCTACCGCACCTACGGCAAGGAGCATGCCGGGTTGACGGCGGCCGTCATCAGCTACCGGGCGCGCTCGGCCGGCCGGGAGACCGCCAAGGCCTTCGGGTTTTCAGAGGACGTGCAGTCGGCGCTGGCAGGCTCCGTCTGGGGCTGGTCGGTCGCCGATCTCTCCGAGCGCGAGGCACAGGCTGCCGGGCTCGACACCAAGGACCCGACGACGGTGAAGGTGCTCGACTATGCCACCGAGCTGATGAGCTTTCCGCGCCATCTCTCCCAGCATGTCGGCGGCTTCGTCATCACCCGCGATCGGCTCGATGAAGTCGTGCCGATCATGAACACGGCGATGCCCGACCGCTACATGATCGAGTGGGACAAGGACGATCTCGATGAGTTGAAGATCCTGAAGATCGACGTGCTGGCGCTTGGCATGCTCACCTGCATCGCCCGCGCCTTCACGCTTCTCGACCGCCATTATGGCGAGCGCAAAACCCTGCATCAGCTCTTCAAGGATGACCAGAAGGACGTCTACGACATGATCTGCCGCGCCGACACGATCGGCGTCTTCCAGATCGAGAGCCGGGCGCAGATGAGCATGCTGCCGCGGCTGAAGCCGCGTATCTTCTATGATCTCGTCATCGAGGTGGCGATCGTCCGACCCGGGCCGATCCAGGGCAACATGGTGCATCCCTATCTGAAGCGGCGGGAGCAGCGCGCGCGCAATATCCCCATCGAATATCCGAGCAAGGAACTTGAGATGGTTCTGGAGCGCACGCTCGGCGTACCCTTGTTCCAGGAGCAGGCGATGCAGATCGCCATTACTGCCGCCAGCTTCTCGCCGAGTGAGGCTGATCGACTTCGGCGCGCCATGGCGACCTTCAAGCGCACCGGCACGATCCATACGTTCCATGAGAAGATGATCGAGGGCATGGTCAAGAACGGCTATGACAGGGACTTCGCCGAGCGCTGCTTCAAGCAGATCGAAGGTTTTGGCGAATACGGCTTTCCGGAAAGCCATGCCGCGTCCTTCGCGCTGCTTGTCTATGTCTCCTCCTGGCTGAAGACCTATTATCCGGATGTCTTCTGTGCGGCGTTGTTGAACTCGCAGCCGATGGGCTTTTACGCCCCGGCGCAATTGATACGCGACGCCAGAGAGCATGGGGTGCGGGTGCGGCCCGTCGATATCAACCATTCGGCCTGGGATGCGGACCTCGAAGAGGGGAGCCTCGATCGCGGTGGCATTGAGCCGCGCCACCGCGAGATGGACGGGGTGATCAGGACGAAAAAGGCGATGCGCCTCGGCTTCAACTCGGTCAAGGGTCTGAGGCAAGAGGACGTCGAGGGCAAGCTTGTTGCCAACCGGGGTGCCGGCTACCGGACGGTGCGCGAGCTCTGGCTGCGCTCGGGCCTCTCCCGCTCGGCGCTCGAAAGGCTTGCCGATGCTGATGCCTTCCGCTCGATCGGGCTCGACCGGCGCAAGGCGCTCTGGGCGGTGAAGGCGCTCGATGAAAAGAGCGCTGCCGAACGGTTGCCGCTCTTCGATCTGAAGCCGCTGGAGGACCTGCGGCCGGAACCGGCGGTCAGCCTGCCGGAGATGCTGCCGGGCGAACAAGTAATCAACGACTATCGCTATCTCTCCTTCTCGCTGAAGGCGCATCCGGTATCCTTCCTGCGGCCGCAGCTTTCCGAACAGGGGATCGTGCAAAGCCGTGCGCTTGAAACCGCCCCGGTCGGGCGGCGGGTGACGGTTGCCGGGCTGGTGCTCGTGCGCCAACGCCCGGGTTCGGCCAAGGGTGTGATCTTCATGACCATCGAGGACGAGACCGGCGTTGCCAATGCGATCGTCTGGCCGAAGGTGTTTGCGGCCTATCGCCCGGTCGTCATGGGCGCGCGCCTGGTCAAGATCCGCGGCCGGCTGCAGCGCGAAAGTAGCGTCATCCACGTGGTCGCCGAACACATCGAGGACATCACGCCGATGCTCGGTCTCCTGCGCAAGGAGGTGCGCCGGTTCGGGGCGAGCGAGCGTGCCGACGAGGTGTTGCGGCCGACCGTCGACGCGCGCCAAAAGAAGGCGCTTGGGGATAAGGAGGCAGCGATGGCGCGGCGATCTGGCGGCAAGGCGGACCAGGCGACGGCGGAGGTAGCGGATGTCATGCCGAGAGGGCGCAATTTCCACTAGGGCGTCCTGCCTCAAGGCACATCCTGAAGAGAAAGGTGCTCAGGGGCCAAAGTCCGGGAGTGCCTTTGGTGGCTCCATTAGATACCTTGCTCCAGCTGTTCCAGTTCCGCTGGTGAAGCGGCGCCGCCGGACGGAGCTCTGCTTCACCAGCGGCGCTCGAGCATGCTTTCGTGCGTCGTTCCGAATGCTCCGGGACACCGCTGGCGGTTTCAGCAGCATCATCGATGGAAAGGCAGGTACCCGTTCATGCGGGAAGCCAGGCATCCCGGCCCGACCGGACGATAGCGTGACCTTGCGCTTCGCCTGCGTTCCGCCACTCGGGAATGGGTGTGTAAAAGTGTCGCAGGCTGACCGTGGAAAACGAGGCGCGATGCGCGCAGGAATAGACCCACGCATTTCGCTAAAATTCTGAAAACACGAAACTTTCTGTCAAGTTTAGAGCCGTTCTAATCGACCTGCAACCTAGGCTCACGGAGTTTTTTGTTGACACTAAATGTCCTGTTTTGCTTTATGCGCTAATACAGGGCGTTGCGTACGACAGGCGAGACGACATGCTGGTTTGCAGCTGCAATTTCATCACGGAAAAAGAGATCGAGGACGTCATCGTCGGCCTTCTCGACGAGGACTGTTGGCAGCTGATCGTGCCGGCGAAAGTCTATCACGCGATGGAAAAACGCGGCCGTTGCTGCGGCTGTTTCCCCAATGTCGTCGACATCATCATCCGCACGACCGAGCAATATCACGCGCACCGCGACTCGACGGACGCAGATATATTTGATTTCATGACCCGCCTCAGACAATTCCATGAAGACAACCGGAGGGCGGATCTTGAAAGGCGACAAAAAGGTCATCGAGCAGCTTAACGAAGCGCTCTATCTCGAACTCGGTGCCGTCAACCAGTACTGGCTGCATTACCGCCTTCTCGAAGACTGGGGTTACACCCTTCTCGCCAAGAAGGAGCGGGCCGAATCCATCGAGGAAATGCAGCATGCGGACAAGCTCGTCGCCCGCATCATCTTCCTTGAGGGCCATCCGAACCTGCAGACGGTTGCGCCGCTGCGCATCGGCCAGAACGTCAAGGAAGTGCTGAAGGCGGACCTCGCCGGCGAATATGACGCCCGCACCGCCTACAAGAAATCGCGCGACATCTGTCACGCCGCCGGAGACTACGTCTCCATGAAGCTCTTCGAAGAACTGCTCGCGGACGAGGAAGGCCACATCGACTTCCTCGAAACCCAGCTCGAGCTGCTCGACAAGATCGGCGAAGAGAAATACGGCCAGCTCAACGCCGCGCCGGCCAACGAAGCCGAAGCCGACTGAGCCTGGTAGAATATTCGACAAACAAAGAGGCCGGCGATTTAGCCGGCCTCATTGTTTTTGTTGATGGTGTTCTGGTTTACGGCGCCAGATGCGCAAAGGCCGAGACGACCTCTTCATAGACCTTGCGCTTGAACGGCACGATCAGCTCCGGCAGCTCGCGCATCGGCTTCCACGCCCAGGCGTCGAACTCCGGCTCGTGACCGCCCGGCGGCGGATTGATGGCGATCTCGTCCTCCTCGCCCTCGAAGCGGAAGGCGTACCAGCGCTGGGTCTGGCCGCGGAACTTGCCCTTCAGGCCGATGCCGATGAGATGCCCGGGCAAATCGTAATTGATCCAGCCCGGCGCTTCGGCAAGCAGCGAGACCGTGCGCATGCCGGTCTCCTCGTAAAGCTCGCGATGGGCGGCCTTCAGCGGATCCTCGCCCTTGTCGATGCCGCCCTGCGGCATCTGCCATTGCTGCGGCGAGCCGTCATATTCGGAATTGCCGACGGCGATGCGGTGCCCGGCCCACACGAGGCCGGCGCGGTTCAGCACCATGATCCCGACGCAGGGGCGATAGGGAAGATCCTCCGGTCTCAATGTCTTGTCCTTGCTCATCGGCTTTCCTTCCCTCGACACCGAAGATACGGCGTCAGCTAACTCATTTGGTATGACGTGATCCCTGACGGAAAGTCGTTCCGCGTTCTTCCCGCAATATCTCAGTTTCGTTGCGGATCCTTGACGAGCGCCGAGACGCCGACGATCTCGATTCCGCGCCCTTGCGCTTCCGTCACCCAGGAAGCGATCGCGCCGACGCTTTCGTCGAAGGCGGAGGCGACGCCAATGGCGCTGCCGTTGCGTCGTGCGATCCGTTCGAGCTCGTCGAGCTTCTTCAGGATCGTGCTGCGGCTGAGCTCGGTGTCGAGCGTCAGGTCGGCAAAGCCGTGCGGCACGTCCATGGCGTCGGCGAACTTGCCGGAGAGCGACTGCGCCGACGTGCCGTCGTCGAGGAACAGGAGGCCACGCTTGCCAAGGTCCCGCATCACCGGTTCCAGCGCATCTGCATCCGACAGGAAGCGGCCACCGAGATAGTTCATGATGCCGGTGTAGTTGGTGATCTCGGCAAGGTTGCGGTGCAGTTCGGCGAGGTTCTTCTTTTCACTGACGCCAATCCTGAGCGCATTGGGGCCGGGATCGTTCGCCGGGTAATCGAACGGTTCCATCGGCACCTGCAACAGGATTTCGTGGCCGCCGCGGCGCGCCTCCTGCATCCAGCGCTGCAGGCTGTTGCCGGCCGTGGCAAAGCCGAGGGTCACTTCAGGCGGGAGCTCGCGGATGGCCTTCTGGGTGCCCGTCTGGCTGAGCCCGAGGCCGCCGACGACCAGGGCAATGCGCGTGCCGCGCGCGCCGGACCAGGGGCGGGCATATTGATCCATCGGCCTCAGCCCATCGGGGCCGGTGACCGGCAGGCGCCCCGTGGGGCTGTCTTCGAGCAGATCGTCGTTCGGCATCGCCGCCATGCGCGGATCCTGGCCACGGATCGGGCCGACATTGATAAGTGCCGGGCCCTTGCCGTCGCGGCTGCGCGGCGAAAATGTCGTCACCGTCGAACCGTCATCGGTGAGCGTGCGCTCGACATTGGCGCCGGAATAGGCCGTGCCGGGCGTCATGGTCCCGCTATCGCCGGCACCCGACTGGCCGTTGGCGACTTTCTCGGGTTTGCCGCCCGTCTCCTTGATGCTTCCGGCGGTGAGGGCTGTCGATGACGGCGTGCGCTTCAGCCCATCGGGCGCCAGCGACCCCCACAGGGACAGCCCGACGACCGACGCGGCGACAAGACCAAAAAGAGAGAACCCGATCAGACGCCGGGGATAACGCTTCGCCGCTGGCTTTGCCCGCCGGTTCTGGCCGAGCGGGGCATTGAGATCAGTTCCCAAACGGAGCCTCGGTCGAGCTGTGGGATGTTGCCGCGAAAGTGGGGGGCGGCGCCGGGACATGATCGTCCGGGCCTCGCCCGTCTGCGCAACCGTGGCTTGAGAATCAGTCCCGCGGCAGCGCCTCCTAACCCTATAATTTAGCGGAGAAGCGTTGACCAGAGCGCCGTGCGTTCATCCGAACGCACAAAGGACGCTCTAGCACCTTGATTTCAGCGCATCTTTCCGCCCTGAAGCGGTTCCACTTGAAGGCAGGCGGCTCCAGGGCATCGGCCGAAACGCAAAGCGCCGCAGGTTCGGTTGAGCCTGCGGCGCTTCGTATTCTCGTTTGTCAGGCTTACTTCTTCAGTTGCGCCTGTTCGGGGCTCGCCGGGAAGGACGGATCGCTCTTCTTGCCGCGCAAAAGGTCGAGCGCGTAGTTGAGCTGCAGGTCGTCCTTCGTCTCCGGCGGCACGTAGGCCACCGAGCCCGAACCCTCGTCGGTCTCGCTCTGGCCCTGGATGTGGCCGCGCAGGTCGGACTCGCCCTGAGCCTCGACCTTGCCGAGCAGTTCCGGCGGCAGCGGCTGTTCGACCTTGATATCCGGCGTGATGCCGGTGCCCTGGATCGATTTGCCCGATGGCGTGTAGTAGAGCGCCGTCGTCAGGCGCAGCGCGCCGGCTTCGCCGAGCGGGATGATGGTCTGGACCGAGCCCTTGCCGAAGGAGCGCGTGCCGAGCACGGTCGCCCGTTTCAGATCCTGCAGGGCGCCGGCGACGATTTCCGAAGCCGAGGCCGAGCCGCCGTTGACGAGCACGATCACCGGCTTGCCATCGGTCAGGTCGCCCGGCGTGGCGTTGAAGCGGCGGGTTTCGTCCGGGTTGCGGCCACGGGTCGAAACGACCTCGCCACGCTCCAGGAAGGCGTCGGAAACGTTGATCGCCTGGTCGAGCAAGCCACCCGGATTGAGGCGCAGGTCGAGCACGTAGCCCTTGAGCTTGTCGGCCGGCACTTCCGATTTGATCTTCTCGATGCCCTTCTTCAGGTCGTCGTAGGTCTTCTCGGTAAAGGAGATGACACGCAGGTAGCCGACGTCACCTTCGGTGCGGAACTTGACGGCGCGAACGGCAATAACGTCGCGAACGATCGTCAGCTCGATCGGCTTGTCCGCGCCCTTGCGCAGGATCGTCAGCTTGATCGGGGTGCCGACGGCGCCGCGCATCTTCTCGACCGCATCCTCAAGCTTGAGGCCGCGAACATCCGCGCCATCGATCTTGGAAATGAAGTCCCCGGCAAGCACACCGGCGCGGGCAGCAGGCGTGTCGTCGATCGGGCTCGTCACCTTGACGAGGTCGTCTTCCATCGTCACTTCGATGCCAAGGCCGCCGAACTCGCCACGGGTCTGGGTGCGCATGTCCTCGGCGTCGGCCGAGTTCATGTAGCTCGAATGCGGGTCGAGCGACGAAAGCATGCCGTTGATGGCGTTCTCGATCAGCTTGTCGTCCTGTGGCGGCGTCACATATTGCGCGCGCACCCGCTCGAAGACGTCGCCGAAGATCGCCAGTTCGCGGTAGGTCGAGGTGTTGGCGGCGACGGCCGGAACGACAGCCGAATAAACCACGCCCATTGCGGTCGCGCCCATCAGCGCCCCGACCAGAACAAGTGAAGCCCTACGTATCATTTCGCGCCTTTCCAACCTCTGCTGCGGTCCACCATGGTCGGGAATCAACCGGTTTTCCGTCTTTTCGGAATTCAATGTAAAGCGTCGGCCGGTCCGTTTCCAGCGCCAAGGCCGCAGCGCTCGCCACTCTTTTTGCGCCCATCGTCGCCAGCGGCTCACCCGCCACAACGAACTGACCAGTCTGCACGCTCACCTTCTCCATGCCCGAGAGCACGACGTGATAGCCGTCCCCCGGGTTGAGGATGATCATCTGCCCATAACTGCGGAAATTGCCTGCATAGACGATCCAGCCATCTGACGGCGCAGTCACCAGCGCGCCGGGATTGGTTTCCAACATGATCCCTTGCAGCGAATGCCCTGTGCCGTCCGCGTCGCCGAATTTACGCAACAGCGACCCTGCAGCCGGATAGGCAAGCTTGTTCCTCAGCTCCGAAAACACATATGCGGGGGCAATGCGGTTTTTGTCGGGCACCGCGCTGCGGGCGAGCTCCCGCGCCGCCTCGCGCTCGGCCTCGCTCATGCGCAGCCGCTCCGCCTCCTGGGCGCGCGCCACCTCGGCGGCCTCGCGCACGGAAGTGATCTGATCTTCGAGCGAGCCGATCAGGCCCTGGAGATTGGTCGCCTGGGAGGCCAGTTCCTGTGCCTTTCGCTGCTCGGCGGCCAGTTCGCTGGCGCTCGTCTGGCGCAGTTTTTCCTTCTCCGCGACCAGCATCGACATGCGGCGCTCTTCTTCGAGATTGGCCGTCATCGCCGCCGTCAGGTCCTCGCGCTGCCGGTCGATGCCGGCGCGAATGTCGGCGAGCGCCTTGAGGTCGGCGACCAGGTTTTCCGTCTCCTTGCGCAGGCCCGGCACGACGGCGCCAAGCAGGATGGCGCTGCGCACGGAGCCGAGCGCATCCTCGGGCGTCACGAGGATCGCCGGCGGCGGGTTGCGTCCCATCCGCTGCAGGGCGGCAAGCACCTCGGCGAGCACGCCGCGGCGCGATTTCAACGACCGACGGACCGTATCTTCCTTGCTCCGGAGGTCGCCGAGCTTCTTTTCGCCATCGACGATCTGCTGTTCGAGGCCCTGGCGCTTCCCGGCGGACTCGACGATCGCCGCGCGCAGCGCCTCGTTGCTCTTGTCGATCTCGGCAATGGTTTCGCCGAGCGCGTTGGCGCGTTCCTGCGAAAGCGTGATGGTCTTTGAAAGAGCGTCGAGCTCGCTGCGGGTGCTGTTGCGGCGAAGGGTGAGGTCGGCGGCGGGATCAGGCGGCCCCTGTTCCTGGCCGGCGGTTGCGGCGTCGGTCGTTGCTGCATCCTGGGCGCTGGCCGGTAGACCCAACGAGAGCGCGAGCGCAAGAACCGCCGCCTTCCGGCCGAGCCGTCCTGCGTCGTTTCTTTTCCTGCTGAAAACGCTGGCCGTATCCTGGCGCGTCATCGTTCGCGTGCGTCCATCCGAAAATATGAAGGAAAAGCCTAATCTGATTTGGAGCGCCCGACCAAGCATATTCTCGTTATCGACTTGTGTTGCAGCGCCCTGCAATGCCGATAAAGGAGCCCTCTTCGAGCGCATGCGCGTCATGCGCTTTCACCGGATGCGTTAAACGCGGTGATAGGGATGGCCGGACAGAATGGTGACGGCACGGTAGAGCTGCTCGGCAATCAGGATGCGCACGAGCTGGTGCGGCCAGGTCATCTTGCCGAGGTTGAGCACGGCATCGGCGCGCTGATGCAGGGCGGGATCCAGGCCGTCGGCGCCGCCGATGGCGATCATCAGGTCGCGCTTGCCGCCGTCGCGGAAGGTGCCAAGAAGTGACGCAAAGCCTTCCGAATCCAGCGCCTTGCCGCGTTCGTCGAGGAGGACGAGCAGACTGCCCTCGGCGAGCGCCTTTTCAAGCTGGGCTGCTTCCTCGCGCTTGCGCGTTTCGGCATTGGAGGCGCGACTCTCGTTGACTTCGACGACGCGGGAGAGTTCGAGGCCGATCGCCGGACCGGCCTTGGAAAAACGGTCGAGATAACGGGCCGCGAGATCCTTTTCCGGACCCGCCTTCAGGCGGCCGACTGCGAAAAGTCCGATACGCATGACCCTATCCGTCCCCGCTCGCGCTGGACCGGCCTGAGCTCGATCAGTCGCAACAAACTTCCGGCTGAAAACGCCGCAAAAGACAGCGCCAGCCCTTCTCATTCATGCATGACCGCAACTCGGCTCGTCCGGCACTATCTGCGCGGCGACCCGGTCGGTCTTAATGCAGGGTGCCGTCCTCGATTTCAGGAGCCGCCCACATCTTTTCGATGTTGTAGAACTCCCGGATCTCGGGCCGGAAAATGTGGATGATCACATCACCGGTGTCGATCAGCACCCAGTCACCTGCTTCCAGTCCTTCGACGCGGGCGTTGCCGAAACCCTCGTCTTTCAGATCGGTCGTCAGGTGGTCGGCGATCGCCGCCACATGCCTGCTCGATCGCCCTGAGACAACGACCATGAAGTCTCCCAGCGCCGACTTTCCGGCAATGTTGATGGTGACGATATCTTCTGCCTTCGAGTCCTCTAGGCTTTCGAGGACCAGTTGAAGAGCACGGACAGCGGCTTCGTCGCTCGATCCCATGCTGCGCGGGAATGCGGAGACCGCATATCCCTTGGCGTGTGCTGTTGTCAGGGTCTTTCCTTTCCATAGAACAGAACAGGCACTTTCGATTCGAACAAAGATCGAACCGTCCATGAATGTAGGCATCAAACGGTAGCGGTTTCAAGACAGCAGAAGTGAATC
>NZ_DASYGZ010000057.1:0-30615 GCF_035999135.1 Ensifer sp. | reverse complement strand
ATGGCAGCCCACATCGTCCGCCTTCACATCAGCAAGGAAGCGGAGCGGAACGCGCTGGAAGTGCTGCAGATCGACAAGGCGCGCTCGCAACTTCATGTCCAGCCGCGAAAACCGCTGGCAATCGAGAGCAACGATCCCCGTTTGAACGCCGCCCTTATCATCATGGAGCAGCACACCGAAAAGGCGATCTCGATCCCGGAACTCGCCGCGTCCGTCGGTCTGTCGCGTCGGCAACTGGAGCGCCTGTTCATGGAAAAGGCGAAAATGTCGCCGGCGCTCGTCTACCGGAAGTTCCGGCTGGAGCGCGCCAAGCACCTTCTCACCCAGACCGATGCGTCGCTGATCGAGATCGCGCTCGACGTCGGCTTTGAAAGCGCCGGGCATTTTTCCAGGATATTCGCAAAGGCCTACGGACAGACGCCGAGCAGGCTCAGAGCGCAAAAATCGATGTGAACGAACATGTAATCCCGGGGCGGTCGCCATTCCAGCGCGAACAACCCGGTTGCCCGCCCGTTTGACGACGCATAAGCTGCGAAGCGCGGCAGGCTCTCAGTCAATCAGGATTGCAGACCTCGCTGCGGTCTCCTTCCCGGATTCTCCAAAAGGCCAAGTACGACCATCATGACAGTCGCCGTCCCAACCATGTCGCGTCCAAAGACCCATCTTGCCGTCCTGGCCATTCTGGGCCTCACCCATCTGCTGAACGACCTGATGCAGTCGCTGATACCAGCTGCCTATCCTATTTTGAAGGATGCCTATGCGCTGGATTTCGTGCAGATCGGCATGATCACCATGACGTTCCAGATCGCCGGGTCTCTGCTACAGCCGGTGATCGGTATGGTGACGGACAAACATCCCGCGCCCTATTCGCCGGTCGTCGGCATGATGTTTACGCTCTCGGGGCTTGTCAGCCTCGCCTTTGCCCATAGCTACGCGGTGATCCTGGTTTCCGTCGCGCTGATCGGCATCGGATCGTCCATCTTTCACCCCGAAGCAACCCGCATGGCGCGCTACGCCGCCGGCGGACGGCAGGGACTGGCACAAGGACTGTTTCAAGTCGGCGGCCAGGCGGGCGGCGCGCTCGGCCCGGTCTTTGCCGCGCTGATCATTGTTCCTTGGGGACAGCCGAGCCTTGCTTGGTTTGCCGTTCTGGCGCTGATGGCCATGGCGCTTCTGGTCTGGATCGGCAGCAAGCAGCGGGAGATCAGCGCCGCATTCATGGCATTGCGGGCCGACGGGAAGAAGGCGGGCGGCGCCGTTCGTCACGCGCCAGCGACTGTGGCGGTGGCCCTGGTGGTCCTGACCCTGCTGATGTTCACCAAGAACGCCTATGGCGAGAGCTTCCGCTCGTTCTACACCTTCTATCTCATGGAGAGGTTCGGCCTATCGATCCCCTCCGCACAGATGATGCTGTTCATCTTCCTGCTGGCATCCGCCGCCGGCGCGCTGATCGGCGGCATCGTCGGCGACCGCATCGGGCGCTACCGCATCATCTGGATCTCGGTTCTGGGCCCGCTTCCGCTGACACTGATGCTGCCGCATGTGGACCTGTTCTGGACCGGTGTGCTGACGGTGATGATCAACCTGATCATGGCAAGTGCGTTCGCCTCTATCCTGATCTACGCCATCGAGCTTTTGCCGCACCGGATCGGCCTGATCGGCGGGCTGTTTTACGGCCTGAATTTCGGCCTCGGCGGCATTGCCGCAGCGCTGCTTGGAATATTGGCTGACAGTTACGGCGTCGAAACCGTCTACTACGTCTGCTCGTTCCTCCCGCTCGCGGGGCTTCTGGCGTGGTTCCTTCCACGAATTGAAGAGGGCCATCGGTAGAAGCGACCGCCGATCGACGACGCGCTCGTGCAATGAGCGCCGGCCTTGACCACAGCACGAACCTGCCGCCATGCTCCTCCGCAAACCGTTGGGACACGCGTTCGCGCGTCCCATCCTCCGGCCGCCCTTCAACCCGGTTGCGTTGAAAACCGCCGGCATTCGGCCTATCGTCTCTAAGGTGATCCTTGCGGACATCCTTGCTGGGCGCAATTCGACGAGCAGCCTCTCCCCTCTTTTTCCGAAGGCTCTCGTGTCAGTCGGATGTGAGCAGATTGGAGGGACCATGTGCAATCCGACCAAGATCGCAGCGTTCCTGATCAGCGCAAGTGTGCTGCTCCTGATCGCGGTCGTCCTCGCCGGCATCGCAACCGCGCTCGCTGGATCATGGTGGACATCGGCAGCCAACATGCCGATCATGCTCGCTATTGCCGTCTTGTCTGCAAGCGCGATGGGTTCGGTCAACGCGGCTGCGGCGGAGGCTGCCCAATGTACGGTGGCGCCCTGCAAAGAGGCCGGCGACAAGCTCTTTGCTGTGCTTATTGGCTTGGCCGCAGCTCTGGCAGCCCTCACAGCGGCGGCCGTAGCCGCAGCGTTCATCGCGGTAATCCCATACGCAGGTATTGCAGTTGCAATCGCGATTGGGGTCAGTGCCACCGCAGCTGGAATTACCCTCGCCGTCGCGTCCAGTGCACTCCTTCCGCAACTTGACGATTGTCGTACCCGCGCCTCTGTGGGGACGCCAAGCGGCTTGGTCGAGTTTCAAAAGAGCTTCGGTCTCATCGCCGGCGGCGCACTCGCGCTGGCCGGAGGGATTGTCACCTTCAAGCCTCTCTAGGTCGCGTCAGCCTTGTCGAGGGGTCGTCGCCCCCCGAGCGCCAGATTGTTTCGAGGCGACGGGCTGACGAACAGCCACTCGGCGAGAACCGCACAGACCAGGATCGAACCCCAGATGCTGGCAAGATAGATGTCGCTGAAAGTCACCTGCGGCCAGATAGCCATCGCGATACCGCCGAGGCCGAGAAACACCCGCAACGCCACCGCCGCGAAAGTCAGGGCATAGTTGCGGATCATCCAGATGCGGTGATCCGCAAAACGACGCGCTCTTGCCGCCCGATAACCCTTCCACATCGTGAACATCCAGGCCAGTGCCAGGAGAACGAAGCCGATCTGCGCCGGGATGCCGGATGTGGACATCAGCGCCGCGACGAGACCCGCAATGCTGCCGATCACGACGACGACCACATAGACCCGGCCGAGATAGCGATGCCACCGCGGGAAGCGGCTGCGGAACCCGGCAAGGAGCTGGAACGGACCGATGACAAGGGCCACGGCGCCCGGCACCCCATGGATCGAAATCCAGAGCAGATGAGAGAGATGAGCGCGATTGAGCGGGATCTTGCTCAAGGCAGGATCGAGCGTCAGGTATGGTGGCACCGAATAAAGGGCGATGCCGACGGCCGATGCGATGAAGAGAGCCCATGTTGTCTTGCGGGGCAGGCTGGCGCTCACAATGCTCATGTTCGTTCGCTTTTCTTGAGAGGGTGAGGCGAAAATACAACCGTAATGATAGAAACTGAATTGCAAGAACGCCGGCATTTGATAGAAAGAAACTTATGAGCAGACCGGTGTCATGGGACGACCAGCGGATATTCCTCTCGGCGCTTGAAACCGGCAGTTTTGCCGGGGCCGCCCGGGCGCTCGGCCTGTCGCACCCCACGGTTCGAGCCCGGATTGCGGCGCTGGAGAAAGCGCTCGGAACGACGCTGTTCACCCGCTCCGTCAACGGCCTTAACCCGACCGATCACGCGCGCGACATGGCCGCCACCGTGCGCACCATGGCGGCCGCTTCGGAGCTGTTCGTCCGTCAGGCCGCCGCGCCGTCGGATGCGCTGTCGGGCGTCGTGCGGCTCAGCGTGTCGGACTTCATGGCCGTCGAAGTCGTGCCTCCGATCCTTGCCCGGCTGCGCCGATCCCATCCGGGCATCCGCATCGAGCTGGTCGCGAGCGACCGGGTGGCCGACCTGTTGTCGCGTGAAGTCGACGTCGCGATCCGCAACATACCCCCGGTTCAGTCCGTTCTGGTGGCGCAGAAGCTGCCGCCGGTGTCACTCGGCTTCTTCGCCTCAACCCACTATCTCGCCACGCATGGCGTGCCGGAATGTCTGGACGACCTGGCAGGGCATGACCTGATCGGACCGGATCGAAACCTGCGGGAACTCGCATTGGCCGAAGCGCTCCGTCCGGCCAATGCGCAGGCGAGCTTCGTCCTTCGAACCGACAGTCACACGGCCGTTGCGGCCGCCGTCCGGGCGAGTGTCGGCATCGGGGTCATGCAGGTCCCTTCCGCCACGCGCGATCCCGATCTCCGGCGTGTCCTTCCCGGGCTCGTGATCGCCGAGCTCGGCACGTGGGTCGTCACCCATGAGGACATGCTCGACATGCCCCGTATCCGCGCGGTGTTCGATGCCCTCGTCACCGGATTGTCCGCTTATTCGCATCGCGTCGAGCAATAGACTTCGAACGGCCACAGCGACGGCCCCAAAGCGCGTCGCCCGCCCACCGGGTTCTTTGGCCCTCAAGCTACGGCGCATCCCCGCGACATGCTCTTCCGCCAAGCGCACTGGTGACGCCGTTTCGACGCACAGGGCCGCGCGCCATGTCCGATATCGGGCGCGCAAGGCTTGCCAAGCCCGACACTTTCGACCATTGCACTCCGAAACAAACAAACACGGGCCTGGCAGATGATTTGCGAGGCGAGGGAATTCGGAACAGTTTTTGATGAACACGCATGTTTATCCGTCGGCCTCTCCTGTTGAACAGGACGCCCGCACATGGTTGAAGATCCTTGCGAAGTACCGTCAGCCCCGCATCGGGCGCAGTGCCTTTGAGCTTCTTGTCACGATCGTCCCGTTCGCCTGTTTCTGGGCCATCGCCTACTTTTCCCTCGCTTACGGGGTCTGGTACGGGCTGATCGCGATCATTCCGGCCGCAGCCTTCCTGCTCAGACTGTTCATGATCCAGCACGATTGCGGCCACGGTTCATTTTTCGCCCGTCGCGCCCTCGACGATTGGTCAGGTCGCGTCATCGGCGTGCTGACCATGACGCCCTACGACTATTGGCGCAGGTCCCACGCCGCTCATCACGCCTCGGCCGGCAATCTGGATGAGCGGGGAACCGGCGACATCACCACGCTCACCATCTCGGAGTACCGCGCGCTTTCCCGCCTGAAGCGACTGCGCTACCGCTTGTACCGGCACCCACTTGTGATGTTCGGCATCGGCCCGGCCTGGCTCTTTTTGCTCAAGCAACGTCTGCCCTTCGGGATGATGAAGGGCGGCGCGCTGCCCTGGGTTTCCACCATGACGACGAACGCCGCGATCCTGGCCTGCGCCGCCTTGGCGGCCTGGGCGATTGGACTTGGACCTTTCCTCCTGGTCCACCTGCCGATCGTGCTTCTGGCCGGCGCCGCCGGCATCTGGCTCTTCTACGTGCAGCACCAGTTTGAGGAGACGCACTGGTCGGCCGGAGAGGACTGGCACTTTCCGCGGGCAGCCCTGCACGGCGCATCGCACTATGACCTGCCGCTGGTGCTTCGATGGCTGACCGGCAATATCGGCATTCACCACGTGCATCATCTCTCGAGCAGGATCCCATACTACAGATTGCCGGAGGTTCTGCGCGACCATCCCCAACTCGCGGATATCGGACGCATAACGCTCTGGGATAGCTTGCGTTGCGTCAAGCTTGTCCTTTGGGACGATCGACGCCAGAGACTGGTGTCCTTCCGTGACGCCGCTGCCGCTCACCCTTGATGGACGAGTGATCAGCTAGGCGTGCGCGGCGTCAATTCAGGCCGGCACGGGCAAGTCCCTCGATCAGGCGCGCCCGATCCTCGGCGCGGACGAAAGACGATGTCACTGCGACCGCGTCCCGTGAGATGTCGGGAACGATCGACTTGAGCCGTCCGAGCAGGTCCGCGGCAGCCTCCTGATTGCCCAGAAGTCCGGCACAGGCCGTACCGATGATGAGCGGAACCGCATGGCCGGAGCGCAAACGATGCGCCTCGCGTGCGTAGTACAATCCAAGTTGGTAGTCCGCGCCCTGGAAATAGGCCATGGCGTAGTAAAACTGAAAATCGCCGAGAAAAGCCTCGCGTGGGCTCAGTCTGAGGGCGTGGTCGATACACGGAATGGCGTCTGCCCCGCGCCCTCCGTTGGCATGCGCAAGTCCCAACTGCCCGTGTGCAAAGGCCGAGTTGGGGTTGATCGCGACAGCCTGGCTGATCGCTGCCGTCGCCAGGACATTGTCGCGCGTCGCAAAGGCTATCATCGCCTGCGCAAGGTAGGTCCACTGTTCCTTGTCATCCGCGGCGATGGCCTGTTGGACCAAATCCCTGGCCAGTGCCAGGGCGGATCCCATGTCCTCCCACCCCTGGAACGCGCGCCACACGGTAATCCAGCCTTTCATGGCCAGCGCCTGGGCATAACCGGGCGCCAGTCCGATGGCCCGATCGAGCAGGGGGAGCATCTTCCCGCTGCTCTCCTCGGAGAGTTGCGAACACAGGAACACCGCCCGCACGACACATTCCCAGGCATCAAGGCCATGATGCGGTTTGGGACTTTCACGAGCGTGCTCCGCCGCCAGCAGTTCCGGCCCGATGCGGCCGACGACGCTTGCGGTGATTTCGTCCTGGATGGCGAAGATGTCGCCGAGGTCGCCATCGTACCTCTCGGCCCAGAGATGGACTTCGGAGGCCGCATCGATGAGCTGCGCGGTCACCCGCATCCGGTTGCCGGCCTTGCGGACACTCCCTTCAAGAACATAGCGGATCCCGAGCTCGCGCCCGATGGCGCGCACATCCACGGGCTTTCCCTTGAAGGTGAACATGGTGTTTCGGGCGATGACGAAGAAGCCCTTGAGCTTGGACAGCGCCGTGGTGATGTCCTCGGTGAGCCCATCGCTGAAAAAGTCCTGCTCCGGGTCAACGCTCATGGCATTGAACGGCAACACGGCGATGGACGGTCGGTCCGGAAGTGCAGGCCTCGGAGCGGCTTTCCGCCCGACCGTCCTTTCCAGAAGCGCGCGGTACAGTCGCACCGGTCGCTCCATGTTCTTGAGCGGGCGTTCGCCGAGATACTCGTAGTCGCAGTCAAGTTTGCCCGGGAGGTGATCGTAGACCGTGCCGGAAATGCAGATGCCGCCCGGATCAGCCAAGGTCTGGAGGCGGGCCGCGATGTTGACCCCATCACCGTAGAGATCCCCATCGGCCTCATGGATCACATCGCCGAGATTGACGCCGATCCGGAAGATGATTCGTTTCTCCGTCGGGATATCGGCCTGGCTGCCGGCAACCGCTTTCTGGACGGCGACCGCGCACGCGACCGCATCGACGACTGAGCCGAATTCCACGAGCGCACCGTCGCCCATCAGCTTGACGATGCGGCCCTGATGGGCCGCCAGCAGCGGATCGATCACGTCCTTGCGCAGAGCCTTGAGCGCCGACAACGTCCCAGCCTCGTCATGTTCGACGAGGCGGGAATAGCCGACGACGTCAGCGGCCAGGATTGCGGCCAGCCGCCGCTCTGCTCTTGCAGTTGCCATGGCTGTCTCCCCCTCAGGAGATCCGCCGGATGAGCCCAGGTGCGATTGAGGCGACAAGCACCGTCCGGCGGCCCGACGCCACGACCGTGCTATTCCATGTTACCACCGAGCCGGTCCCATGGCGACGCTTCACGAGAGTGCCGTCTTGAAGCGGCGCCTCGCATTACATTCTGAAAAGCGCAAATTCCTGCGAACTGTGATCTAGAAATCACCGCGAAAACCTGTAAGTTGGGCAACCTTTTCCAACCGACGAGCGGGCAATGCAGGTTCTAGTACGTGATAACAATGTCGATCAGGCGCTCCGCGTCCTGAAGAAGAAACTCCAGCGCGAAGGCATTTTTCGCGAAATGCGGATGCGCGAGGCTTTTGAAAAGCCTTCGGTCAAGAAGGCGCGCGAGAAAGCCGAGGCGGTAAGCCGCCAGCGCAAGAATGCGCGCAAGCAAATGCAGCGCGAAGGCCTGCTCCCGTCGAAGCCGAAAAAGACCAGGTAGCTTCACGAACGCTTGGCGCCGCCGCTGTGACGGTGGCGTCGGGCGCACCTCGATTTTACGAGTGCACATCTTGATTGAGCCTCCGCCCCCAAGGCGGAGGCTCAATCATTTGGGGTGCGTCGGCAGGCATGGCCCTGACACACCCGTTCGCATCAAAGCACCAGGAAACCGGCGTCGACCGGGTCGTCGCGGTTGATGGTCCAGGCGGCAGTGCCGAGAATTCCTGCCGTACCCTTGACCGTCGGGCGCACGGCCCGCACCGAGCCGAGCTTCGTTTCTCCGATCAGGCAGCCTTCGAACACGCCCGAGCCGAGAAGTCCTTCGGAGGTGATCGTCTGGTTCACGGTGATGACGCCACGCTTCTCGAAATAGGCCATCATCGCCGAGGTACCGGTTCCGCCCGGCGAGCGATCGAGCTGGCCGGCAGAAAAGACATGCACGTTCTTGTAAAGGCACCCTTCAATCGTCGGCTCGTGCCAGAAGGTGACGAAGTTCAGGTTGTTGATGTGGGCTTCGGTCGGATGCTGGACCTTGACCTTCTCGCGGATGGCCTCGCGGGCAATCAGACCCATGCGCGACAGTTCGGAGCCATTCTCAGGCGCGATACGCAGCGTGGTGTTGCGCAGATCGATAATGCCGAAGTAGTTGCCGCCCCAGACGAGATCGGCTTTCAGTGCGCCGTAGCCCGGCAGTTCGAACTCGATGTCCTGCTCGGCGACATAGGCCGGAACATTCTCGAACCGGGTCCACAGCACGCGATCGCCTTCGTGGGCGACTTCGGCCACGACCAGACCGGCCGTCGTTTCGAAACGGATCTTCGTCAGTCCGTCCGGCGAGCGGCGCACCAGGCCATTCGCGACCATCGCCATGGCGACTGCGATCGTGCCGTGGCCGCACATGTGCGAATATTCCTTGCCGTCGATGTAGATCAGGCCGGCATCGAACTCCCGCGATGAAGGCGGCGTCAGGAAGACACCGAACATGTCCGCATGACCGCGCGGTTCGCGCATCAAGGCCTTGCGCAGCCAGTCGTAGTTCTCCTCCAGAAAGGCGCGCTTCTCGAGGATGCTCGAGTTCGCCGGATAGGGGACACCGCTATAGATGATGCACAGCGGTTCGCCTTCTGTATGGGTATAGATTACGTTATACACGTCCTGAACGCGCATCGCATGTCTCCTGAAAATGTTGGGTTTGGTAAGCGTTAACTTCCGGACAGGAAGTCCAGACCGATCAGCCAGTCGATCAGTATGATCGCTATGGCCGCGGCCAAGATGGTCAGCGACGAGACCGCCGCAATCGATGGATCAACCGAATACTGCACGTAATTGAAGAGCTGCACCGGGATGGTGTTGAGCGTCGACGTGGTGTTGAAGATCGACAGCTCAACATTGATGAACGAGGTGATGAAGGCGAAGATGCCGCCGGACACGAGCCCTGCCCGGATCTGCGGAAGCGTGACCAGGAAGAACGTCGACCATGCGGAAGCGCCAAGATCGCGCGATGCCTCTTCCTGCGACAGTTGTTCCTGTGAAAAGAGCGGCAGGAGCGTGCGCAGAACGAAGGGCGTGACGATCACGACGTGGCCGACCAGCAGCGCCGGGAAGTTGCGCACAAGCCCGATCGATGCGCCGTACTGCAGCAGTGCTGCGCCGATGACGATGTGCGGCAGGACGAGCGGTGACAGCATGAGGGCCGAGAGCGCCGATTTTCCGGGGAAGGAATAGCGCGCCATCGCGATCGCGGCAGGCAGTGCGACGAGTATTGCTGCGAGGGTCGCAAGCGCCGCGAGAACGGCACTTGTGAGGAAGGAGCGGAGATAGGTCGGGTTTTCCAGGACGACCGCATACCAGGAGAGCGTCAGCCCCTGCGGCGGAAAAGCCAGGAACTTCGTGTCGGTGAGCGAGACACCGATCACCACGACCAGCGGCAACACGAGAAAGGCCAGCGTCGAGAGCGCTACGAGACGGATGAACATGTCAGTTTCCTTTCATGTCATGCGCGCCAAGCCGCGCCAGCCAGGACGAGAAGCCGATCAGGGCCATGGTGAAGGCCAGAAGCGTGATGGACAGCGCACCGCCATAATTGAAATCGAACACCGTCGAATACTGTTGGAAAGCCAGCATCGCGAGCACCGTCACCTTGCCGCCCGAAAGGAGCGCCGGCGTGACGTAGGCGCTGATCGCCATGGAGAAGACGATGATCCCGCCGGCCATCACGCCATGCATCGTCAGCGGAAACGTGATGCTGAAAAACGTACGCATCGGACCTGCGCCGAGATCGCGTGACGCCTGTTCCAAGGCGGGTTCGACCCGAGCGAGCGCATTGCCGATTGTCAGCACGGTGAACGGCAACAGGATGTAGACCAGGCCAATCAGGATGCCGGTTTCGGTTCCGAGGAAGCGGACCGGACGTTCCACCAGGCCGGTCGCGAGCAACGCGTCGTTGACAAGTCCGGTGCGCCCGAGAAGGACCATCCAGCCGAAAGAACGGACGATGTTGGAGGTGAACAGCGGCAGGATCAAAAGGATCACGCATGCCCGTCGCCAGCTGCGCCATTGGACGATACGGACCAGATACCAGGCGAGCGGATAACCGAGCACCACGCAGATCAAGGTGGACAGGATTGCGAGCCGGAAGGTGACGCCGATGACCTGCCAGTGATAGCCGTCCATCAGGATACGACCATACTGGGCGAAGCTGACCTGGCCGTCCTGCGTGGTGAGCGATGCGACCAGCACCACGCCGAGGGGCATCAGGAAGAAAGCCGTGAACACGCAGACCGGCAGCGCAAGCAGCCAGAGAAGGGTCGGGCGGGAGGTAAACATCGCCTATCCTTCCAGAACGTGGACATCCGCCGGATCAAAACCGGCGATGACGTCGACACCGTCGCGCACGCCATCCGGCAAGGCGCTGTAACGGCGGGCGTGCAGCGTCCGGTCGCCGGAGGTGAGGTAGATATTGGACGTGCCGCCGACATAGGTGGTGGCGGTCACGCGGCCAGGCAGTGACGACCAACCTGCGGGCAGATCGTCCGCCTGCGTAAAGACGCGCAAGTTTTCCGGGCGGAGGACACCCTCGGACGGGTTTTCGGCGCGTGAACGGCCATCGGCCTGCATCGGCAGAATGTTCGCCTCCCCGATGAAGTCGGCGACGAAACGGGTCTTCGGACGGCGGTAGATCGCCTCCGGGACGTCGATCTGTTCGATATGGCCGGCCGACATGACCGCGATACGATCGGACATGGCCATCGCCTCCTCCTGATCGTGGGTGACGAAGATGAACGTGATGCCGAGCTGGACTTGCAACTGTTTCAGTTCGATCTGCATGCGCTTGCGCAACTGCAGGTCCAGTGCCGACAACGGTTCGTCGAGCAGCAGCAGCTTGGGTCTGTTGACGATGGCGCGCGCAAGCGCCACCCGTTGCTGCTGTCCACCGGACATCGCGCGCGGACTGCGGGGCGCCATTGCGGCAAGCCCCACCATTTCCAGCGCTTCCTGGGCACGGCTTTCCGCCTCCTTGCGAGAGGCGCCGCCACGCAGAGGCCCGTAGGCGACGTTCTGCAACACGGTCATATGGGGGAACAGCGCATAGTTCTGGAAGACCGTGTTCAGTGGTCGCTTTTCGGGCGGCAGAACCGAGACATCCTCGCCATCGATCACGACACGACCGCTGTTTGCGGACATGAACCCGCCGATGATGCGCAGAAGCGTCGTCTTTCCGCAGCCCGACGGGCCGAGCAACGAAATAAATTCGCCCTGCGCGACATCCAACGACACGCGATCAAGCGCGCGATAGTTGGCGAAGGACTTCGTGACGTTTGTGATGGCAAGCAGGGTCATTGGTTCAGTTCGCAATCTCGCGGTTCCAGCGGTCGGTGATCGCAGGTCGCGCCGCATTGACTTTGGCCCAATCGAAGAGACGCAAGGTCTCGATCGACCCACCGGTGCCCCAGGGCAGTTTTCGCTCGACATCGGCCGAGAGCGTGACGCCGGTGATCGCCGGGCCGAGATAGAGCTTTTCCGCAAGGCAGGTTGCGGCTTCGGGCGTCAGGGCCGTGTCGATGAACTTGGCCGCGGCTTCCGCATTTTTCGTACCCTTGACGATGTGCATGCGCGCATCGGTGGCCCACACACCTTCCTTCGGGACGACGAAGCCGATCGGCAGGCCGGCATCGATCAGGTCCCATGCACCAACATTGAAATGCGCGCCGATGACAATCTCGTTGCTCTGGAACGCGTTGGAAGCAGCACCTGATGTATCGTAGAGCAGGCCACTATCCAGCGATTTCAGCTTGGCGAATGTGGCATCCATGGTTTCGGACGCATCGCCGAAGGCGCCGGCAAGAAAGATCACGAACGGCACGCCGGCGGAATTGTTCGGCGACGGAATGGCGACGGCCCCGGCATAGGCGTCGTTCCACAGTTCCTCCCAACTCTTGGGCGCTTCGGTCACTTCCGACGTGTTGTAGATCAGACCGAGCGAATAGTAGCCGGCGCTGACGGCGAAGACATGATCGCCGTTCTTGTAGGCAGCCTGCGGCAGAAGGGCTCCGGAATTGGAAAGCTCTGCGAGATCGATCGGCTCCAGAACGCCTGCGGCTTCCGCGATCTCGCTGATGCCGCCATCCATGTAGGCAACATCGATGACCGCATTTCCAGTCTGCTGCTGCAGCTTGGAGAGCGTGGTGGTCGAATTGCCGATTTCAGCAACGACCTGAATTCCGGTCGCCTTCGTAAAGGGTTTTGCGACACATGCGTCGAACGCTTCGCCCCAGTTGCCACCATAGTAGGCAACTGTGATCGACTGCGGCGCTGTCTGGGCGAGGCCTGTCTGGGGGAGGCCGACGACACTGGCAACCGTGGCAAGCAGGATGGTTTTTTTCATCTGATATCTCCGTCTCTGGGGTTGCGCTTTGTGCGCTTGGGACCTCTGTCCGGCTGAGACCATAGCAATAAGCACGGCATCCATATTGAATATTATGGACGCATGATTGAACATGGCCGACAACTTCATCGGTGGCCAGCGGTATGACAAAGACGCGGGAAAGCAGTTTCGAACTGCGTATAGCATTCATTCTGCAGAACAAATTCACGCTTGCAGCCTTCTCCGGCTTCATTGACGCGCTGCGGCTCGCAGCCGACGACGCAGCAAAGAGCCGGCAGATCCGTGTCGGATGGGACGTCTATTCGCTGTCCGGAGGCCCGGTTCATGCCAGTTGCGGCGTCGCGATCACCACGCTGCCGGCACCCCGCGATCCCGCAGGTTTCGATTACGTCGCGGTCTGCGGCGGCAACAGCTTCGACGACGATACGCCGGCTCCAGCACTGATGCATTTTATCCGGTCGGCCCACGGGAACGGCGTCGGGCTGCTCGGCATCTGTACGGGAAGTTTCGCGTTGGCGCGGGCCGGCCTCATCGATGCACGCCGGTACTGCATTCACTGGAACGTACTCGAGGCGTTCAAGAGCCGCTTTCCCCGCGCACAGATCTCGCTCGACCGGATTTTCGTCGATGAAGGCGATGTCATTACCTGTGCCGGGTCGACCGCAGCCATCGATCTGGCGCTGTACCTCATCGTGCGTCATTGCGGCTCCGAACGGGCCCGGCAGGTGATGCGGCACATGATGCTCACCTCGATGCGCCCGGCCAGTGTGCCGCAAGCGCATTTTTTCCAGTTGCCGCCCGACGGAACCGACAGCCGCGTGCGCAAAGCGCTGCACTTCATGGAACAACAGCTCGACCAGCCGCCAAACAACCTCGCAATTGCCCGCTATTGCGCGATATCGCATCGCCAGCTCGAACGCCTGTTTCGCGCCAACCTCGGCCAGACGATCGGCCAAACCTTTAGAAACATGCGGCTGAACTACGGGCGCTACCTGCTTTCCGGCGGCTCGCTGACGGTGATGGAGATTGCCAACATCACAGGCTTCGCAGACACGGCCCATTTCTCGCGGGAGTTCCGCAAAACGTTTGGGGACACGCCGAGCGCCTTCCGGGCGCTGGAACGCCCGGATCAGCGCTGAACAGTCGGGCGCCCAGCGATCGATTGAGGCACGGACAGCGTTTTCCGTCAGCCCATGCGCACGATGCGCCCCCCTCGCCAGCGGTCGGAAACGTACCCGCACCACCGAGATTATCTCGCCGTCGCACAGCTCGGGCGCGATCCGTGACACATCTTGGACGCAACCCGGAGGCCCGCTTCACGCCTTGTTAACCACGAATTGTGAAAATGCGCCCATCCGGTGGGCATGAGGCCAACCGTTCGTTCGGGTAAAAGCGCATGCGTAAGCCGCAAGATCACAACCTTTCATTTGGAAACCCCTTCCAGCAGAACGAGCACCTCGTCTCCCGCCGCACTGTGCTTTCGGGCCTCGGCGTGATGACCCTGCTTGGTGCCTCCGGCTGCTCGCAGGCGCTTGAACTGCCGTCGCTCGAGCCGTCCGGCCGCATGGCGCCAGCGGGCGTCGACCGCATGTCGACCGGGGCGATCCCACTGGTCAGCGTCGACAGCAACATCACCGACAACGGCACGATGTATGCCTCGCTGGTCGACAATGGTTTCGCGATCCCGGCAGTCCCGTTCCAGAAGATCAAGCCGGAATTCCGGCGTCAGATCGTTCTCGATCCGACCGGCGAGGCGCCGGGAACGATCGTGGTGCGGCTCAGCGAGCGGTATCTCTACTGGGTCCAGGAAGGCGGCGAAGCCATCCGCTACGGCGTCGGCATCGGCAAGGCCGGCTTCGAATGGAACGGCCGCGCCGAGATCCAGTACACGAAGCAGTGGCCGACCTGGACGCCTCCCAAGGAGATGATCGCGCGCAAGCCCGAGCTCGTAAAATGGTCGAGCGGCCAGCCCGGTGGCCTCGACAACCCCCTTGGCGCCCGCGCGCACTATATCTTCAAGGATGGCCATGACACCGGCTATCGCGTGCACGGCTCGCCGGAATGGTGGACCATTGGCACTCAGGCATCCTCCGGCTGCGTGCGCATGATCAACCAGGACGTCATCGACCTCTACAACCGGGTCAAGGCGTCGCCGACCAAAGTGCCGATCGTGGTGGGATGAAAGACTTCCTTTTCGAAAATGAGCTGGCCCGTTATCGCTTGCGTGCCCGTGCTCGGTAGTCCGCCATTTTCATCCGTGCCGCGCACGCATCGGAACAGTATAGCTTTGATCCGTTGCGCGTGACGTCGACATAGCTGCGATCGCAGTCCCGGGCATGACAGATGCCAAAGCGCCGGCTGCCGAAGGTGTCCATCAGAAGCGCCAGCGATACCGCAAATTCTGCAGCAAGCGCCTCCACGTCGGTTTCGCCATCGCCGTGAAAGTGAAGATGATGGGGCTGCCCCACATCTTCAATGAGGTAGGGGCTAGCCCTGTAACGGCGCATGAGCCGATTGAGGGTCGCGGCGGCCGACGTTTCGTCCTCCGCCTCAAAGACCGTGCGAAGTTCGGCCGCCACCCGATACAGCCGGGCACCGCCATCTTTCACGGAAAGGATGCGCTCCCGCATCATGGCACCGAGCCTGGACGCAAAGGCGTCCTTCAAGGCGTCATTGCGCAGGCCCTGATGGGGACGCCCCCCTGCCCGGCCGTCGATCGCAAGGTTCACCAGCGTCGCAGCCAGACCGGATTGCCGTTGTGAGTTACTTGTAAGTTGCATTTGACAGGTAACACCTCGCTCTTCCATTGTTACGTCTTAACAGCGGGAGAGAGGTAACACCATGTCGACCTGGCGAAACTACGCCGCCGTTCTGCGCGGTCCCGGTGTCACGCGACTTGCAGGCGCGACGACGATCAGCCGCCTGACGACATCGATGCTGAGCCTTTCGCTTCTGCTATCAGTCTCAAAAGGCAGTGGATCATTTGGCGCGGCCGGCGCTGTCTTGTTCTGCCACGCGCTGTCGCTGGCCGTGGCCGCACCGGTCGGCGGTCGTCTCGCGGATCGATACGGCCCACGCCGCACGCTTCTGATCTTCATCGCGGTCCATACGCTGTCCTATGCGGCAATCGTATCGGCCATCGGGCTTGACCTGTCGCTCCCGGCGCTCCTTGTAGCGGCAGCCGTTCTTGGTTGCTCGACGCCGCCGTCGGGTGCCGTCGTGCGCGGTGCCTGGCCGCAGCTCGTAGCCCCAAGCAACCTGTCGACTGCATACGCACTCGATACGGCCATCAATTCCTCCACCTTCATTGTCGGGCCCATCGTCGTCGGCGCCCTGCTGGCCTTCATCCCTGCGACCACGGTTCTCGGGCTTTGCGCTGTCGCGAAGATTACGGGAGACCTGCTGATCGCCACCGGACCGTACGGCTGGAAGAGACCGGCCCGCCGCGCCGACAAAGCGCTCACCTTGATGACAAACGTCCCGCTGCTGCTTCTGTTTGCCGTCATCGCCGCAGACACCTTCACGATAGGCGCTTTGCAGGTCGGGGCGGTGGCGAGCGTTGCGGCGGCAACGGCAAGCCTGCTTCTTGGCGCGTTCGCGGGAGGAGAGGTCGTGGGCGGCCTCTATTACGGCGCACGCGCCGGAGGCGCGAAGGTGAACCGAGACCTAGTGGCCTTACACCTGGTGACCGCCGTCTTATTCGTGGCGATGATCGGCGTCACCGTGCCATTTGGCTTGCTGGCGCTTTACATGGCCGCCGGCTTTTTCAGCGGTGCCCGCGATGCAATTGGGCAGCTTGCGGTCGGTCTGAGTGCCAGTCCCGAACTTCGCACGGAGGCGTTCGGCTGGCTCACAAGCTTCATGTGGGCCGGTTACGGCCTTGGAACCCTGCTATCGGGTCAGTTGGGCGAAGAATGGGGCCGTAGCAGCATCTACCTGTGCGCCGCCGCGCTTTCCATGGCGGCCGCCACCATGACGCTCTGGCTGCCACAGATCTCAACCGCTCCGTCGAGCGGAGAGCTGGCCGATGAGCCGCAATGACGTCTCGCGGCCGTTCCATATGATCGGCGTCGAGACGATGTGGCTGCGGCGGAGACGCTCAACGCTCGTGACCGCCTTCCTTTGCATCGGGGGCGGCGGGAACCTCATTTCTTGCCAAGGACCCACCTCGTTGCACGCAACCAGGAGGTCGCGACTGCGGCCGCTGTTGCGACGATGGCCAGACCGCAGAGCATGGCCTTCGAGGTCGTCTCCATGGTGCCCTCGATCAGCATTGCGTGGACTGCGCCGCCAAGCACGACGACGATGACGAGGCCCGTGTGACCGATGCGCCAGGCACGCAGCGAGAGGCGACGCCGGAACGCAGCGAGCAGTGCGGAGGCGAAAAGCGCCCACATGGCGGCGACGCCGAAGACGGAAAACGGGGTCGGTGAGCGCAACAGCAACGCGTCGACGATGTCGGGAGGACTGGTGATCCAGAGGCCGACGACATGAATGACAACCGCCGCGACCAGAACGGGACCAACCGCACGGTGAGCACGACGTCCCGGCAAGAGGGACAGGCCGGGCAGCCAGCCGCGCGCAAGCAGCGGCTGCACCAGCGCGAGACAGAGCGCGACGACGCCGGCAAAGCCGGCGACAATGTAAACCGGGTCGCGCCAAGCCAGATACTCGCTCGTCGCGGCAAAGGTTAGCGGCACGATGATCGCAAACGCCAGGCCGGTCCAGATCAGCATCGCGCGAGCCAGACGCATCGCGTCGGGTCAGGCCGGCTGCAGGACGAAATGCGCCTCAAGACTGGTGTCCTTCGGACTCGACAGCAAGGGGCGAAGGAATACGGTTTCGTATTCGCCGCTGTCATAGCTGAGATGCGCATGGGCCTGGCCGAGCGCCGGCACGATCTGCGGCATTTCGAGCCGGAACGCGCCGCTGGCGTCTGTCAGGGTGGCGCCGTGGCTGTGCCAGTCGCGCTCGCTGCCTTCGGTGGTATGGGCCCAGATCTGTATGCGTTGGCCCGCCAGCGGGGAGCCGTCGCCGGCGCGGCGCACCGTGCCGGACATCCAGAAACCGCCGCCGCCGATGCGCTCGACGATCGGGGCGCCCGGCATATAGTTGTTGGCGCCCCCACGCATCGATGGCGTCGCGGCAAGCCCGGCGGCCCGGGCAGGCACAATGAAGCCGGAAAGCCCCGCCACCGCAAAGGCGGCGCCGGCGGCAATCAAGGTTCGGCGCTCGAAGCAGACGTCAGACATGCCGATCTCCTTCCCGAATTCGACGATGGACGTGCCGAACTTAACGCCTTTTCGGTCGCCGACCAATCGAGGCGGCGAACAAATGCGGGCACGGTTTCGTGATGAAGGGCCGCAGCCTGAACAACGCGACGCCGGGCGATGATCGCAACGATCGAGGGGAGAACCTGTCGGTCCGGCGATCGCCGTCGCCGGACCGACGCTTGCATGGCTACTCGGCTTCCATGACCTTGCCGGGCAGGCTGAGATTTCCCGATGCGACCTTGAAGACGTTGTCGACGCACAGGAGCGGTGCGTGCAGGTTGCCGTTGACCTTGAGGCCGGCCGTCACGCCGTCATAGGAGGCGCCCTTGATTCCGCCGATCAGCGACAGCGGGATTTCCACATCGACCGTCTCGCCCTTGAAGCTGGTCGGATATTCGGGGCTGTCGATCAGCAGTGGAACGCCGGGCCAGGTCTCTGGAACCTTCGGCTTTGCGCCTTCAGGAATGTCGACCACCTTGAGACCGCCACCGCACGCCTTGTCTTCGGACAGCACGACCCAGTGCGGATGCCAAATGTGGCGGTTCTTGCCGCCCTTGGCGGCGTCGTCGAAATCCGGATGGAAGGTGACGGCGAGCGCGACGATCCCCTGGCCGTTATCGAAGCCGATCTCTCCGCTGTCGAGGCTGGTCGGCCAGACATAGGCATAGACGTTCGAGCCCTCGAACTTGCCTGTCGCATCCGGCTTGTCCTTGCCGGCCTCGCCGCGCACGCGAGTCGTGAAAACGGCCCTGTCTCCCTTCGTGACGATGCTCGTTTCCACAATGTCAAACGCGGCATGCACGGCCTTGGCCGGCTCGGCCTCGATCGAGTGGGCGGCGGCAGCGCTTAGCCATAGCGATGCCGTTCCGGCGATGACGACGCCGGTTGCGTGCTTCCAATGCATTCCAGGTCTCCTTTTGGCCAGGTCTCCTGTTGGGGCGATCGCCACAATGAGCAGCGCCCCTCCTTTTGTTTCGTCCCATCCATCCGATGCCAGCGGCGGGGCGGTCGCCGCCAGCATCGGGGCGCCGACGATCATCCCTTGATGAAGGCGAGAAGGTCGGCGTTGATGATGTCCGGGTGCGTGGTGCACATCCCGTGCGGCAGACCCTGGTAGGTCTTGAGCGTGCCGTGTTTCAGGAGCTTCGCGGAGAGCGGCGCAGAGTCGGCATAGGGCACGATCTGATCATCATCGCCGTGCATGACCAGCGTCGGCACGGCGATCGTCTGCAGGTCCTCGGTAAAGTCGGTTTCCGAGAACGCCTTGATGCAGTCGTAGTGCGCCTTCGCGCCACCCATCATTCCCTGGCGCCACCAGTTTTCGATCACGCCTTGGCTCACCTTCGCGCCGGGACGATTGAAACCGTAGAAGGGGCCGGCCGGCACATCGAGAAAGAACTGGGCGCGATTGGCGACGAGCGCTGCCCGGAAGCCGTCAAACACCTCGATCGGCAACCCACCGGGGTTCTTGTCGGACTTGACCATGATGGGCGGCACAGCGCCGATGAGCACGGCCTTGGCAACGCGCCCCGGCTTTGCCCGCGCGACGTAGTGGGCAACTTCGCCGCCGCCGGTGGAATGCCCGACATGAACCGCGTTCTTGAGGTCGAGATGGTCCGTCACGGTCGCCACGTCGGCGGCATAGGTATCCATCTCGTTGCCTTCCCAGGTCTGGGTCGAACGCCCGTGACCCCGGCGATCGTGGGCGACGACACGGAAGCCCTTGTCGAGGAAGAACATCATCTGCGCATCCCAGTCGTCGGCGCTGAGCGGCCACCCGTGATGGAAGACGACGGGCTGTGCATCGCGCGGCCCCCAGTCCTTGTAGAAGATTTCGGTACCGTCCTTGGTTTTGACGAACGACATGATTTTGTCTCCCGGTGGATTTGAAGATGATCCTTGTGCGGCCGATCCCAGGCCCGGTAGTGCCATGGCGGCCATTGCCGCTCCGCCTGCCACGAGAAGATCGCGTCGCGTTGCAAGCACTTTAGGGGTGACTGCGCGTTCCTTCATGTCTACCTCCTGACTGTCCGCCCTTTGACGACACCACGCTGCAGCATATCCGGATTGTTGGCGAGTAAAGCGTCGTAAAACGATGCAAAGGCCAGGTGAGCCAGAACGCCCCCCATGCTCAGGCTTTGAGACGGCGTTCCTTCGCGACCTTCATGAGCGCGTGAGCCGCCATGACCGGAGCGTCCCCGGCATCCCCAAGGATCAGGAGTCCAGCGGCGGCTCCATGGGGAGCAAGGGCGATATCCCTTCCCGGGATCGCGGCCACCGGGCGGCCGCTGTCCAGAAGTGACCTCAACAGCAGAACGACCTCGTTGCCGCCGCCTTTCCAGAGTTCTCCGGAAAACCCGAGGCAAAGGGCTGCGTCGAAGTCATCGATCACGATTTGATGGAGACCGAGCGTGTCGGCAAGATCGTCGCGCGCCGAGCGGTCTGCAAGAAAACGGCCGACGTCGGGGGCGTCGGATGCCAACCGCTTGAAGTTCGGCAGATCACAATGCCCGCCCTCAAGGGTGGCGAGCACGACGTCAGCCCCATCGTCCTTGAAAAGATAGTAGGCGGGAGCGAAGTGTCCGAGCTCGAGTTCGCAATCCAGTCCCTCGCCGCCCTCACCCCCACAAAGAATGACGAGGAAACGGATCGGTTGGCTGCCTTCCATGGGCGCTCTCCTCTACTTCATGCCTCGTTCGGTCGTGGACGCTCGAAGGGAGAAGCAGTTCAAAAAATGCTTGAGCGACCTTGTCGCGTCAGACGGGTGACGCAGCGCTGCAACAGCGATGATGCATGGAGGAGCACGACCTGCCGAGTAGAGAGTTGTAAATCGGTGTAAACGGTCGAAGCGGACCTGCAGATTTACTCCGGACGCCTGGCGCCAACCGCGGCACTGGCGCCGGACAAGACCGGATCAAGGCATATCTGCGCGTCGGCCATGTCCCCTTCGATACGGCGAAGCAGACCGTTCGCTCCCGAAAGTTCCGCCGCCCAAATGGCCGCCTCGAAGCTTGCGGCGGCGTTGCGGAGGTCAGCCTGTTTCAGGTAGATCCCCGCCTTTTCCCTGTGCAGTTCCGGAAGCCACCACGCCTCCCCGGATAACGCCCCTTTTGCAAGGGCGGCATTGAGCACGCCAAGTGCCTCCTCGTCTCGACCTATCCCGGAAAGTGCGCGGGCCTCCGTCGAAACGAACATGGTTTCAAACAGCACGAAGCCTGCGCCGCGCAACTGCTGCAACCCGTGTCGCAACAGCCTCAGACTGCCGAGACTTTCACCGGCCCTCTGCATGAGCTCGGCCTCGAAGCAATCCCCGTAAGTCCGCCATACGTCGAGCGACATGGCCTTCGTATGCTCCCGCAGCATGGCGATGTAATGGGCCGCCAGTCCGTCGTCGCCGGTCATCAGCGCGAGTGGGCAGGCCGCCTCGGCCAGCACATTGGTCAAGGAGGCATAGTGGCGAATGCTCTCGGCGTAGAGGAGGCTGTCCTCCACCTCTTTCAAAGCGTCCGTTTCACGGCCGAGGAACCATTTGCAGCGCGACAAGATGGTGTGCGCCGTCGTCCGCTGGTCGAAGTGAAACCGGATGGAGTGTCCAGCGGACGGAACATCCTCGTACTGCGCCAGCATCGCTTCGAGGTGAGCCTCCGCCTCGGCGTGGCGCCCCAGCCAGTGCAGCGTCGCACCTTGCATGCGTTGGCCGATCACGCTGTCGGCTGGATCCGGCGAGACAATCGCCTGATCGGTAAACCGCTCCGTCCATGCAAGCCCCTCCCTGGGTGCCGCCCTGTTGATGGCGTCCACCCAGAGCGCCCATATCGCACGAAGCTGATGATCAACATCGCCCAGCTTTTCGGCAATCCGGGCCGAAGCGGTCCATGCAGCAACGCCACGCCAGGGCTCGTCCGCTGCAATCAGCTGTGGCCAGCCAAGGGCCGTGTAGAGCTTCATCCTGCTCGCCTCGTCCAGGTCCGGATTGGCATCAAGGTAGGAGATCGAGGCCGTGACGACGGCGATACATTCATCAAACAGCGACAGTTTGAAGTACAAAGGCAGTGCCGCTACCGTGATCCTGGCCCCGAGAAGCCTGTCGCCTTTCGCTCCGAATGCCCAATCAAGGCAGGCCCGGAGGCTGGGTACAAGATGGGATGCGCCCGCTTCGACTTCTTCGGCCGAGTTTGTGTGGAGTGTCGGGCCCGATTTTTCCAGGAGCAGGCAGAGATAGTTGCCCAATCTGGCCATCGCGCGCTCGAATTCACTGCTGCCGGCAAGCTTCTCGGCGGCATAGATCCGGGTCGTGTCGAGCAGTCGATAGTACGGATCCTCGACATTGGCCTCCAAGGTCACCAGAGATTTGGCAACGAGCGCAGCCAGGACATCGGTCGCATCTTCCGTCAGCATCTCTTCAGCGGCGCTCGCGGTGAAGCGGCCGCGGAACACCGACAGTTCGCGAAGCGCGCGTTGCTCTGATGGATTGAGCAGAAGATAGCTCCAATCCAGGGCCGCTCGAAGCGTCTGGTGCCGCGGCAGCGCCGTACGGCGGCCACGGCTTAAGACCTTGAAGCAGTCCGTCAATGACTTGCCGAGCGCCGCGACGCCCATGGATTCCAAACGACCCGCCGCCAACTCGATCGCCAACGCAATGCCGTCGAGGCGACTGCAGATATCGATCACAACCGGCGTATCTTCCTCGGAGAGTTCGTAGCCGCCCAGACATGCATCCGCGCGTTCCACGAAGAGCTGAACCGCAGGGAACGCGAGTGCCTCCCGGCTTGACAGCGTCGATGGTGGAAGAGCGAGGGGCAGAAGCCGGTGCACCCTCTCGCCGGCGGACCGCAACGGCTCCCGGCTGGTCGCGAGAAAGTGCACGGCCCTCGTCCCGTGCAGCACCGCTTCAACGAACCTGGCGGCGTTTTCGACGACATGCTCGCATCCGTCGAGAACGACGAGGGTGGGCGTTGCCTCGAGGGCCACGCTGATTGCGCTGATCGGTTCGCCCGAACGGGAAAGGACGCCGAGACGGGATGCCACGACCGTGGGGACAAGTTCGCCGGCCCCGACCTCGGACAGATCGATCCGCACGAGATTGAACCGGGAGCCCAGGCGGGCCGCCACTGCCCGGGCAACCGTGGACTTGCCGATACCACCCGGTCCGGCAATCGTTACCAGACGCCCTTTTTCAAGCTGCGAGACGACGGCTTCGATACTCTGGTCGCGCCCGAAGATCCGCATATCGTCGGGATCGTCGCTCAAAAGCGGCCGAATGGTCCGCTCGGCTTGAGCGACCGGTCGTCTCTCGACCGGTGCGACGAATACATAGCCTCGTCCCGGTATGTTTGCGATGTACTGCGGTTCGCCCCGCGTGTCGCCGAGTGCCTTTCTCAAGGCGGAAACATGCACCCTCAGATTTGCCTCGTCCACAAACGTGTCCGGCCAGACCTGCTTGACGATATCGTGGTTGGCTTTCAGTTCGCCGGGACTGGAGATCAGGAAAAGGAGAATGTCGATCGCTCGACTGCCGAGCGCAACGATCGCGCCGTCGCGCGTAAGGCTGCGCCTTGCAGGAACGATCGAAAACGGCGCGAAGTATAATTCCTCTTCCAAGCTATTCTCCGGCCTCTGTCGACGCGGGGGGTCTGGATGCAGACAGCTTTTAGCAAGCTATGGATCTAGAAAGATGAAGGCACCCGACGATCATCGGCGACGCCTGGAAATGGCTTCTCGAATAACAGAACAGGCGAGATGATAAACGTCCTCCGGCAAGAGGCAATAAGACGTTCGTCAGCATCGGCGCGCTTGCAGGCGCACAACGCGGTCGGTGCCAGAGACCATTATTGATGACGCCTAAGGCAGGGTGTTCTCGCGGTTGGCGCCGGCCATTTGCTGCAGCCAGCGGGCGAAATGCACGACGCGCGAGCGCGCGAGGCGCTCGCCGGATATGTCGAGCCAGTAGCCGATCGGCCCCGTCACCACCACCGGGTCGAGCTGGATCAGACTGCCGGCCTGCAACTCGGCCTCGATCATGTTGCGATCCACCACGGCAAGCCCCGCTCCGGTCAGGGCAGCCTGGATCACCATGTCGAGCGTGGCGAACTCCATGGCATTCTCGGGCAGGCTCCGGCGATCGCGCTGTGCCGCTTGAAACCAGTTGTCCCAGGTGGGCAGCCGCCGCGTTTCGTCGAGCACATAGAGCAGGCAGCTGCCGCGCAGGCGCTCCGGGTCGGCCTGGAGCCCGGGCGCGCACACCGCAATATGCTGCTCGGTCATCAACCGCGTGCTGGTATGCCGCTCCCGCGGGCCGGCGCCGAAACGGATCACGCAGTCGAACCGCACATTGTCGTCGCCGCGCATATGCAGCGACAGGTCGAGATCGGGAAAACGCTGCCGGAAGGAGGTCAGCCGCCGCGACAGCCAGCGCGCGGCGAAGGTCGGCGGCGCCAGAACCTTCAGGGTCTGCCGCGGCACCGTCGCGCGCACCTCGCGCACCGCCTCGTCCATCAGGTCGAACGAGACGAGCAGCCGCTCGTGCAGCACGGCGCCCGCTTCGGTCAACGCGACGCTATTGCCGATGCGGCGGAAGAGGGCGACATCGAGCGTGCTTTCGAGCTGGCGGATCTGCCGGCTGACGGCGCTCTGCGTCACGCCCAGCCGGTGCGCCGCCTGGGTGAAGCTGAGGCATTGCCCGACGACCGTGAAGGCCCGAAGAGACGTCAGGGACGGAGAAACCGACATCGGAACGACACCTGGCTTGGCGCCCGGAGCGGCAGTCCCGGTCGACCGGTTCCGCCGTCCGGATCAGCATGGAGATCTGGACCCGGCATCTTCCCGCTTGCCGACAGCGTCAGAAGGCGCCACGTCCCGGCGCCGCCTCGATGAGATCGCGGGTATAGGGATGCTGCGGCCGGGTCAAGACCTCGCTGGCCGGACCGCGTTCGACCACATGGCCCTTGCTCATCACCACGATTTCGTCGCTGATCTGCGCGGCCACCCGGAGGTCATGGGTGATGAACACCACCGCGAGCGACAGGCGCTTTTGCAGGTCGGCCAGGAGATCGAGCACCTGAGCCTGGACCGAAACATCCAGCGCCGAGACGCTTTCGTCGGCGATCAGCACATCCGGCCGCATCGCCAGCGCCCGGGCGATGCCGATCCGTTGACGCTGGCCGCCGGAAAAGGCCGCCGGGCGGCGATCGTAGGCGTTGCGCTGCAGCCCGACGAGTTCCAGCAACTCCTTCGCCCGTTCCACTGCCTCGTGGCGGCTCGCGCCCGACAGCATAGCGGCCCGCGCGATCATCGGCCCCACCTTGCGGCGCGGATTGAGCGAGCCGAAGGGATCCTGGAAGATCATCTGGATCCGGCGGCGCACACGGCGCAACGCGCCACCCTTGAGGTCGAGGATCGCGTGCCCCCCGACCGCGATCGTGCCCGAGGTCGGATCGGTGAGGCGAATGAGGTTCCTCGCGACAGTGGACTTGCCCGAGCCGGATTCGCCCACAATGGACAGCACCCGCCCCGGCGCGACCGAAAGCGTGATGTCATGCAGTACCTGCTTGGCGCCGTAGCTGTGGTTGAGCGCGCTCACCGCCAGCGCCGGCGCTGGCTCCGCCCCTGCTTCAGCCACAGGGCGATCACGCGGCACGAGGCTGGGCACGGCGGCGATCAGCGTGCGGGTGTAATCGTGCTGCGGCGCCGTCAGCACCTGCTTGGCGCTGCCTACCTCCACCACTTCGCCGCGACGCATCACGGCAATGCGATCGGCGATATCGGCCACCACGCCGAGATCGTGGGTGATGAAGATGATGCCGTGGCCGTGATTGTCGCGCAGTTCCCGGATCAGCTTCAGCACCTGGGCCTGTGTCGTCACGTCAAGGGCCGTGGTCGGTTCGTCGGCAATCAGCAGCTTCGGGCTCATCGCCAGGGCCATGGCGATGACGACACGCTGGCACTGGCCGCCGGAGAGTTGGTGTGGATAGCTCCTGAGGATGCGGTCCGGCTCCGGCAGGTGCATCTCCTCGACCAGTTTTCGCGCCCGTGCGGCCCGTTCGGCGCGTGGGAAGTCGGCGTGCAGTTCAAAGACCTCCTCGATCTGCTGCGCGACGGTCAGCGCCGGGTTGAGCGAGGCCATCGGCTCCTGGAAGATCATGCCGATGTCCTTGCCGCGGATAGAACGCCACTGGCGTTCCCCGAGCGTCAGCAGGTCGCGCCCGCCCATGACGGCCTCACCGCCGGCAACGCGCAGGCCCTTTGGTGCGGCGCCCATCAGCGCCGCCGTCAGCACGGATTTTCCCGAGCCGGATTCGCCGACGACACAGAGGATTTCGGCCGGTTTCACCTCGATCGAGACATCATGCACCGCGAACGGCCGGTCGGCGCCCTTCGGCAGCGCGACGGAAAGATTGCGGATCTGCAACAGGGGCTGGGTCATGCCTGACGCTCCTTCGCGTCGTTCACTTCGCGCAGGCCGTCGGCCAGAAGGCTGAGGCCGAGGGTCAGGGACGAAATGGCGATACAGGGAAAGATGACGAGATGCGGAAAGGCAATGGCCATGGCGCGGCCCTCGTTGACCATGCCGCCCCAATCGGGCGTCGGCGGCGGCAGACCGAGACCGAGAAAGCCGAGCGTGCCGATGGTGATCGCCGTGTAGCCGAGCCTGAGGCAGAAATCGACCGCGAGCGGCCCGGTGGTGTTGGGCAGGATGTCGATGAAGAGGATCCGCAAGGTGCTTTCGCCTTGGGTGATGGCGGCCTTGACGAAATCACGGCTCGCCACGTCGATGGTGATCCCGCGCACGATGCGGAAGATCGCCGGCGCACTGCTGAAGGTCACGGCGATGACGATGTTCACCGGCGAGGCGCCAATCACCACGATGATGACGATGTAGAGCACCAGCACCGGAAAGCTGAGCACCACGTTGGCAAGGAAGGAGAGGACAGCATCCGTCCGCCCGCCGGCATAGCCGGCGATCAGGCCGAAGAGGAGCCCGAAGGCATAGGCGGTGAGCGTCGCGAGCGTGGCGTAGATCACCACTGTGCGTGCGCCCCAGACGAGGCGCGAGAGGATGTCGCGCCCCAGCATGTCTGTGCCGAGCAGAAAGAACTCACCCTTGGCGCCCTGTGCCAGCGGCTTGGCAAGCGGTTGTAGCGTCTGCAAGGGATCGTAGGGTGCGATCAGCGGCGCGAGAATGGCAACCAGCAGCCAGCCGAAAGCCAGCGCGCCGCCCACCAGGACGAGAGGTTTTGTCAGGTACGGGACGAGCGCCTTCATGCCTTGGCTCCCAGTGCGATGCGCGGATTGAGCCAGCCGTAGATGAGATCAGACAGGATCTGGCTCAGCACCACGACGAGGACGGAGATCATGGCACAGGCCTCGATCAGGTAGATGTCCTGGTTGAGCGCGGCATCATAAAGAAGCGTGCCGAAACCCTTGTAGGCATAAAAGACTTCGACCACGATGACGCCCGACAGAAGCCAGGGCAATTGCAGCATGATGACCGTGACGGGCGTTATCAGCGCATTGCGCAGCGCGTGGCGCAGCACGATGCGGCCCATGCCGGCGCCCTTCAGCCGCGCCGTGCGGATATAGTGGGTGTTCATCACGTCGGCCATCGAGGCGCGTGTCACCCGCGCAAGGTAGCCCATCGAATAGAGCCCGAGCACGGAAACCGGCAGGATGAGTTCGGCCAGCGACAGGCCTGAAATCATCGTGCTTGCCCCCGGCAACAGGCCGAGCCAGAAGACGAAGATGCCCGAGAGAAACACCGCCGAGGCGAAATCCGGGATCGAGGTGGTCACAACCGAAAAGACCGAAATCACCCGGTCGAGGAGCGAACCCGGCCGCATGCCGGCAAGCACGCCGAGACCGAGGCCGAAGACCACGATCACCAGCAGCGCGCCGCCGGCAAGGATGGCCGAAGCCGCAAGGCGCGGCATCACCATTTCCACGACGGGCGCGCGGAAGAAGGTGGACATGCCCCAGTCCCCGGCCACGAAATGGCCGAGCCAGCGAACATAGCGCAGCACGAAAGCATCGTTGTAACCGTTCTGCGCCAGCCACGCCGTGCGCTGTTCGACGGTCGAATACTGCCCCAGCACCTTGACCGCGACATCCTCGACGTTCACCTCCAGCGCCAGAAAGATCAGGAACGAGACCGCCAGCATCGTGGCGAGCGCAATCGCGACCTTTCTCAATAGGAACATGCCAAAAACCAATGTTTCTCCCCCTTCTCCCTGAAACGGGGCCGAAACCCCGTTCTTCTCACCAGACCCGACAGCCGGGCGTCAGACGCCCGGCGCTTGCTCAGGCGATCCAGACGCCGTCCATGCGGAAATAGTCCGACGGATGCAGGACGAAGCCGTGCACCTTCTCGGCCGCAGCACTCAGGCGCTCGGGCCAGAACGGCTGGACCATCACGGCGTTGTCCTGAAGGATGCGCTCGACCTCCTGCATCGCCGTCTTGCGCGCCTCGGGATCGACCAGGGCCATGGCCTTGTCCAATGCGGCATCGAATTCGGGGCTGGCAAAGCGGCTCTCGTTCCACGAGCCGCCTGAGCGATAGGCGAGGTCCAGCGTCATCGTGCCGAGCGGGCGGTGCGCCCAGAAGGTCAGACCGAAGGGTACCTTGTTCCAGATCGGCCAGTACTGCGAGGCAGGCAGCACGTTGAGCTTCAGGCGAATTCCCGCTTCGGCGAGGTTCTGCTGCAGCACCTGCGCGGTGTCCTGCTCCCACTTGCCCTGGGTGTTGCCGAGCGTCAGTTCGATGTCCAGACCGTCGGCATGACCGGCTTCTGCGAGCAGCGCCTTGGCCTTTTCCACGTCGCGCGGCGTCGCCGGCAGCGAGAAGTAGTCGGCCTGGGTCGGCGAGACGTGGTAGTTCGCGCCAAGATCGCCTCGCCCGCGATAGGCCACGTCGAGCATCTGCTGGTTGTTGGCCGCGAGCACGACCGCCTGGCGAACACGGATGTCGTCGAACGGCTTCTGGTCGACCTGCATGCGCAGGACGATGGTGTTCGCGCCCTTCGCCGACAGGATCTGGATGTTCGGCAACGACTTCATCAGGTCGTATTCGGCGATGGTCGCGCGATAGATGACGTCCACCTGACCGCTGGAGAGTGCCGCCAGATGCGTCGTCACGTCAGGGCCGAGGTCGATATACTGGATGCCGTCGAGACGGGCGGGCGTGCCCCAGTAGTCCGGCCGCTTCTGGAACACGGACTGGCGGCCGACCTCGTGGCTGACCAGCGCGAACGGTCCGGTTCCGACCGGATCGGCCGGCCAGTTGCCCTTGAAGCCGCGGTGCACGATGGGGCAGGTGTAGGAGTAAAGCTGCTCCGGCAGAGAGGCCATGGGCCGCGACAGCGTGATGCGCACGCTGTGATCGCCGGTCTTTTCCACGCGCGAGATCGCGCCGAAAGCGGTCTTGTTCGAGCTTTGCGAATCCGGTGCGATCCAGCGCTCGATGTTGAAGATCACGTCCTCCGGCTGGAAGGCGTCGCCGTTCGACCACTTGGCGCGTTCGTCCAGCTCGAAATCCCAGACGGTCAGATCCGCCGAGGGCGTCCAGCTTTTCGCCAGATAGGGGTGGGTGATGTTGTTCTCATCGACATAGGTCAGGAATTCGAGGCTGTTGCGGAACAGGTTCGACGCCTCGATCCAGTTCGTCATCATCGGATCGGTGATTTCCTGAATCTGGCAGGCAAAGCGCAGGGTACCGCCGTCCTTCGGCGTTTCCTCGGCGAAGGCTTTACCACCCAACGCGCCCACGCCGCCGATGGCAACGCCGAGCCAGGCCATGGCGCGCAGGAACCCGCGCCGGTCGATCTCGCCGCGCGCAAGGCGCGTTGTCAGGGCCTCGGCCTCGGCATGAAGCGGCGCGCCGCTGAGCGTCTTGTATTCAGTCACTTTCTCTCTCCCTCTCTAGAAATCTTTTGATGGCCGGACCGCGGTCCGGTCCGGCCCTTGTCCCCTCAGGCGACAGCAGCCATGGGCGCGGCAAAGCGCCCGGCGGCCGGACGCGGCTCGCGCGGCAGACGCTTGCCGGCCGTGTAGTCGTTGATCAGGTCGCAGGGCGTGTAGTTGCGTTCGATCTCGAACACTTCGTCGGCGTCGAGCTCCGTCGAGAGCGCGGCGAGTGCGCTGTCGAACTGCGCCTTGGTGTCGGCGCCGACCAGCATCGACGAAATTTCCGGTTTCCGCAGAACCCAGGCCTGGGCGACCTGCGCCGGGCTGATGCCGCGCGCCTCGGCGACGCGGGCAACCGACAAGGCGATGTCGCGCGAGGCGCGATCGTTGTACATTTCGGCGGTGAAGAAGTCGGTCTGGTTGCGGATCGAGTTCATGTCGTTGGTCAGGATGCCGCGCGCCAGCGGGCTGAAGACCGACACGCCAACGCCCTGATCCGCGCAGAACGGGATCATCTCGCGCTCTTCCTCGCGATAGGCGCAATTGAGCTGGAGCTGCATGTTGATCGGGCGGGCCCAGCCGTTCTTTTCGCAGACCTTCAGGATCTTGGCGAACTGCCAGGTGAACATGGTCGAGACGC
>NZ_DASYGZ010000166.1:0-16811 GCF_035999135.1 Ensifer sp. | reverse complement strand
TTAACGCTTCGAGAACTGGAACGAACGACGTGCCTTCGCACGGCCGTACTTCTTACGCTCGACCACGCGGCTGTCGCGGGTGAGGAAGCCACCGCGCTTCAGAACCGAGCGCAGGCCCGGCTCGAAGTAGGTGAGTGCCTTCGAGATGCCGTGACGAACGGCACCGGCCTGGCCGGAGAGACCACCACCGGCTACGGTCGCGTCGATGTCGAACTGACCATCACGGGCAGCAGCGACGATCGGCTGCTGCAGGATCATCTGCAGAACCGGACGGGCGAAGTAGTCGAGGTACGGCTTGCCGTTGATGGTGATCTTGCCCGAGCCGGGCTTGACCCATACGCGGGCAACAGCGTTCTTACGCTTGCCGGTCGCGTAGGAGCGACCCTGGGCGTCGACCTTCTTGACGTGAACCGGAGCAGCCGGTTCCGCGGTCGTGGCGATTTCCTTGAGAGCGGAAAGGTCAGCCATTATCAGGCGCTCCTTGTGTTCTTGCTGTTCAGCTTGGCGACGTCGAGGACGGTCGGCTGCTGTGCTTCATGCGGGTGGTTGGCGCCTGCGTAAACGCGAAGGTTCTTCATCTGGCGACGGCCGAGCGGACCGCGCGGAACCATGCGCTCGACGGCCTTCTCGAGGACGCGCTCCGGGAAGCGGCCTTCGATGATCTGGCGCGCGGTGCGCTCCTTGATGCCGCCGGGGTAGCCGGTGTGCCAGTAGTACTTCTTGTCGGTGTACTTCTTGCCCGTCAGAACTGCCTTCTCGGCGTTGATGACGATGACGTTGTCGCCGTCGTCAACATGCGGGGTGAAGGTAGCTTTGTGCTTGCCGCGCAGGCGGTTTGCGATGAGGGAAGCGAGGCGACCAACAACGAGGCCTTCGGCATCGATGATGATCCACTTCTTCTCCACCTCTGCAGGCTTCTGAACGAAGGTTGCCATATCAAAAACTCTTTCTTTGGACCCGAGCGGCGAACCGCTGGGCGTTTCTTGTTGCTTGGTTTTGACCGGTTTCCCGGACAAAAGAGAAAGCGGCCCTTGAGAGGACCGCGATCTGCGGCAGCTTATACGCAAGTGCGAAACAAGCGTCAAGAACGCCAAATCCGTGACTTGGAAATAAAATATAACAAAAACAACATCTTATTTATGGGGTATTTTGTTACCACAAGTTAGCGCGGCGGAATCGAATAGGTCGCGGTGGCATGCGCGACAAGATCGTCATCGCCGACCTTGACGATCGCAGCATCGAGAACGGCGAGCCGCTTGCCGAGTTTCAGGATCCGGCAGGTGCATTCGAGCGGCTCCGGTTCGGGCTTGCGCAGGAAATTGATGTTGAGGTTGGTGGTGACGGCAAGTGCGATGGGGCCGATATGCGCGATCAGCGCGATATAGGCCGAGACGTCGGCGAGCGCAAAGAGCGTGGGGCCTGAGACCGTGCCGCCAGGGCGGATGTGCCTTTCGTTCGGATCGAGGCGCATGGTGGCAAAACCTGGACCGACCGTGGTGACGTGAAAGACCTTGCCGTCGGTGTGGACCTGCGGGAAGTCGGTGTCGAGAAAACGGTTCAGTTGCTCGACGGTCATGATCGGTTCGATGGTCATGAAGTTTCAGTCCCCTAGATTATCCCTATAGCTGAAACCTGACCGTTGCCGGACGCAAGGCGGAAAAAGGTCTTAGGCGCAACGCGACCGAGACGGCTCTGTCGGGTTGCGCAGCGCACGCGGCCGGCGTACCACCATGCCGAGTTCAAGCCCAAGGAGAATTAGATGGCCGACGTCGTATCGTTCCGGAAAGAGGAGCCGAATGGCCTGCTGCTGCGTGAACGGTCCGGACCGGTGCTGAGGCTCACCCTCAACAACCCGCCGGCCAACGTGCTCTCGATCGCCATGATGGAGGCACTGCATGCCGAGTTTGACGCGGTCTGCCTCGCCAAGGATATCCGGGTCGTTGTGCTTTCAGCGACCGGCAAGCTGTTTTCGGCTGGACACGATCTCAAGGAAATGACCGCGCACCGTCAGGATGACGACCGGGGCAGGGCGTTCTACGAAAAGACGATCCGCCTTGCAGCCGACCTGATGCTGAAGATCAACCGGTTGCCGCAGGCGGTCATCGCCGAAATTGACGGCCTCGCGACCGCCGCCGGTTGCCAGCTGGTCGCCAGCTGCGATCTGGCGATCTGCACGGACAGCTCGACCTTCTGCACGCCCGGCGTCAATATCGGCCTGTTCTGCTCGACGCCGATGGTCGCGGTGTCGCGGGCCGCGCACCGCAAGCAGGCGATGGAGATGCTCTTGACCGGCGAGACCATCGATGCCTCCACCGCCAAGGATTTTGGCCTCGTCAACCGCATCGTGCCGCAGCAGTACCTGCGCCAGGTCGTCGACAAATATGCCGCCGTGATCGCCTCGAAGTCGCCTCAGGCGCTGAAGATCGGCAAGGAGGCCTTCTATCGTCAGGCCGAGATGGACCTGCCGGAAGCCTACGACTACGCCGTCAGCGTCATGACCGAGAACATGCTTGCGCGCGACGCCGAAGATGGCATCGGCGCCTTCCTCGGCAAGCGCATGCCGGAATGGAAGGACGACTGACGCTCAGGCAAGCTTCAAAAGCAGCGCGCCGAGCGCGATGACACAGGCAGCCGCAATGCGCCAGACGCTGACCGGCTCCTTCAGGAAGACGACCGAGATCACCACCGCAAACAGGATCGAGGTTTCGCGGAGGGCAGCGACGGTTGCGACCGGCGCCTTGGTCATCGCCCAGAGCGCCAGTCCATAGGCGCCGATCGATCCGGCGCCGCCGATGAGCCCCCGCCACCAATTCTTGTAGACATGGCGGGCGACCGGCTTGATACCGCGCCGGGCAAAAGCCCAGGCAAACAGCAACACAGGCGGCAACAGCGCCATCCACAGCGTGTAGGAAATGGCGTTGCCCGAGACGCGCGCGCCGATGCCGTCGACAAAGGTGTAGCTGGCGATGACGCAGGCGTTGAGCAAGGCGAGAACGATCGCGTGCTTGCCGCCCTTGCGCGACTCGAAGGCAAGCGTCAGCACACCGGCCGAAATCGTCAGGATGCCGATCATCGTGCCGAAGGTGAGCTTTTCGCCGATCAGCACCCCGCTGGTCATCGCGACCAATAACGGTGCTGCTCCACGCATCAGCGGATAGACGAGGCCGATATCGCCGGCGCGATAGGAGGCGGCAACGAGCTGGAAATAGGCGAACTGGAACAGGGCCGAGACCAGAATGTACGGCCAGGCCTCCGGCTTGGGCAAGGGCATGAACGGCAGGAACGGGAGCGCTACCACAGCCGCCCCAAGCGCGATCATCGCCGCATCGAGGGATTTTTCCGAGCCTGCCTTGACGAGCGCATTCCAGGTCGCGTGCAGCAACGCCCCGAAAAGGACGAGCGCAATGACTTCTAATGGCAAGATGGAACCTCGGAAACGATGTGGCGGCTTTCAGACGCTTGTCGCGCCGCCCGACCATAAAAGCAACCGGAAAGTCCTTGATCCGCGCGATAGTCCGCTGTGGCAAGACCGTGAAGCGCAGTTGACTTGCCGGGGCCTGGCATCATTATACGCCCGTTCAATTGGAATGGATGCGAAGCCTTAGATGAACCACGACGCCTATCCGGACTTTTACCTTGCCGACATCCTGCGCGAGACGAAGACGATTGCCCTCGTCGGGGCCTCGCCGAACGCAGAACGGCCGAGCCATCGGGTCATGGCGTTCTTGTTGCGCAAGGGATATCGGGTGATCCCGATCAACCCCGGACATGTCGGCAAGACCATCCAGGGCCAGACGGTGGTTGGCAGGCTTACGGACGTCAAGGAGCCGATCGACATGGTCGATGTGTTCCGTGCCGCCGATGCACTTCCGGCGCTGGTCGACGAGATCCTGGCGCTTGATGCGCTGCCGAAGGCGATATGGGGGCAGCTTTCCGTTCGTCACGACGGCGCTGCCGCGAAGGCCGAAGCCGCCGGCATCAAGGTCGTCATGGATCGCTGTCCGGCCATCGAGTACCCCCGCCTGATCGGCTGATCGAGGTTGCTGCGGCGGACCTTCGCTCGCCGCAACTGCCGGTATCGCAAAAACCTCTTTGACCACACGCGGCGGCTCTGGAATAGTGCCGCGACTTTTGCGCTTGGCGTGAAGGTGCGATGCGGATTACGCAAAGATTCAAGGTGATAGGGCGCTCAGGCGGTACTGAGGGTGCGCCGTGCCCTGGTCATGGGAGGGATAAGATGACGAAAGACAATCCTGGCTTCAATACACTCGCCATCCACGCAGGCGCACAACCGGATCCGACGACGGGCGCGCGGGCAACACCGATTTATCAGACGACGAGTTTCGTCTTCAACGATACGGATCACGCAGCAGCACTCTTCGGCCTGCAGCAGTTCGGCAATATCTACACCCGTATCATGAACCCGACGCAGGCGGTGCTCGAAGAGCGAATTGCCGCGCTCGAGGGCGGCACGGCTGCGCTCGCGGTTGCCTCGGGGCATGCCGCTCAGCTGCTGGTCTTCCACACGATCATGAGCCCGGGCGACAATTTCGTCGCCGCCAACCGGCTCTACGGCGGTTCGGTCAACCAGTTCGGCCACGCCTTCAAGTCCTTCGACTGGCAGGTGCGCTGGGCCGATCCAAGCGATCCGGCCTCGTTCGAAGCGAAGATCGACGGTCGCACCAAGGCAATCTTTATCGAAAGCCTTGCCAATCCCGGCGGCACCTTCGTCGATATCGCCGCGATCGCCGAGGTTGCGCGCAAGCACGGGGTGCCGCTGATCGTCGACAACACCATGGCGACGCCGTACCTGTTGCGGCCACTGGAGCACGGCGCCGATATCGTCGTGCATTCGCTGACCAAATTCATCGGCGGCCACGGCAATTCGATGGGCGGCGTGATCGTCGATGGCGGCACCTTCGACTGGTCGAAGTCGGGCAAGTATCCGATGCTGTCGGAGCCGCGTCCGGAATATGCCGGCGTCCTGCTGCACCAGACCTTCGGCAGCATCGCCTTCGCCATTGCCTGCCGCGTGCTGGGCCTGCGCGATTTCGGGCCGGCGATCTCGCCGTTCAACGCCTTCATGCTCGTCACCGGCTCGGAGACCCTGCCGCTGCGCATGCAGCGCCATTGCGACAATGCGCTTGCCGTCGCCAGGTGGCTGAAGACGAACGATAAGGTCTCCTGGGTCAATTACGCCGGGCTTGAAGACAACCCAAATCACGCCCTGCAGAAGCGCTATTCGCCAAAGGGCGCCGGTGCCGTCTTCACCTTCGGCCTCAAGGGCGGCTACGAAGCCGGCAAGCGCTTCGTCGAGGGCCTTGAGATGTTCTCGCATCTCGCCAACATCGGCGACACGCGCTCGCTCGTCATTCACCCGGCCTCGACGACCCATCGGCAACTGACGCCCGAGCAGCAGGTCGCGGCCGGTGCCGGCCCTGACGTCGTTCGCCTTTCGGTCGGCATCGAGGACGTCTCCGACATCATCGCCGATCTCGAGCAGTCGCTGGGCAAGCTCTGAAAAGCCTCTGGCTGACGAAGTTCATGGACTTTTTTCCTTCAGTGCGTCCGCTCCGGCGGACGCGCTTCGGTGGCTCATGCTTCAATTCACGAAGTATCTCGTGTGGATCTTTTTATGCGGAAGTTCGGCGATGACCGCCTATGTACTTTACAGCGACCGGTCAGGAAGATGGGAAACCACTGATCTTTCGAGGTTTGAGCGCCGTGCCTACTGGGGTGAAAGAGGTCGATTTTGCGAACCGGGTCGTGGTCCTTTGGCGTTATAGCTCGCCGACGAACGGAATGCCCGATGCGGAAACCAACAACGCTCACATCGCCTTCGAAGACGCTTTGGAAGAGTTGGATGTAAACGGCGCGGGTCGCCTAGTGCTGGTCGTTACCGGAAATCAGCGCAAGGAATGGTATTGGTATGTCAAGGATTTTGACGGCTGGATGGTGCAGTTCAATTAGAGATTGAAGGGACAGCCGTATTCAATCCAAATATCACATAGCTACGAGCCGGCTTGGACACTGTACAAGGACTTCATGGCCAGCCTAAGTGCCCCCTGAAGCGACAAAACGACAGAATCGTTTGATATCAAGGACAGCACCGTCGAAGGTGCAAGACGATCGTAAACCTCGCACAGGCTGAGCGGAGAAGCCCTCGCCGTTAGGGTGCCCAATGACCAAAATGCAGAAGTTCGATTTGTCCTCCGTCGAGCCGGAGGAGGGAACGCCCGCCGCCGAACGGCTGATATCGGGTGCGCCGCAGTTCAGGACCTGGAACCTGGAGGAGGCCGAAGGCGGCCTCTATGCCGGCGTCTGGGAAGCGACGCCCGGCAAGTGGCGGATCGTCTACGAGGAGTGGGAGTACTTCCACATCATCTCCGGCTACTCGATCGTCACGCAGGATGGCGGTGAGGCGGCACATCTGAAAGCCGGCGACAGCATGATCCTGCGACCGGGTTTCGAAGGCACCTGGGAAGTGGTGGAGACCACCCGCAAGGACTACGTTATCCGGCTGTAAGCCGGTCGGGGCCTTCGGTTCCGGAACTCAGCAACTCACCAGACCAGATCAAGTCGCTCCAGGCCGTGGAAATGAAACGCGTCCTTGACCTCGGGCTCGTTCTTCAGCCGCATGCGCGGCAGGCGCTGAAAGAGGATCGGCAGCGCCAGGTTGAGCTCCAGTCGCGCGAGGGGTGCGCCGATGCAAAAATGCAGGCCGGCGCCGAAGGAGACGTTGGCGCCTTCGTCCCGGCCCGGCCGGAAGCGGTTCGGATCGCTGAATTTTTTCGGGTCGACGTTGGCCGCTCCAAGCAGCAGTCCGATCTTGTCGCCCTTTCGAAGCGAAATGCCTTCATCGAGTTCGACATCCGATAGCGCGTAGCGCTGGAAAATGTGCAGTGGTGCTGCAAAGCGCAGGCACTCTTCGATCGTCAACGTCGTTGCCGCGTTCGTGACGAACAGGTCTTTCGCTGAATAGCCGGTGTCCAGGATGGTCTTCACGGCATTGCCGATCTGGTGCACGGTTGCTTCGTGTCCGGCGTTGAGGAGCAGCGCGGTGATCGAGACCAGCTCTTCCTCGCTGAGCCGCTCTCCATCCTTCTCCGAGGTAATCATGTGCGTCAGCAGGTCGTCGCCCGGATTGCGTCGCTTGTCCGCGATGATTTCCCTGAGATAGGTGGTGAAATCGGCCGACGCCCTGTTGGCGTCGAGTTCGGTCTCGTGGCTCGGATTGAAGACATACATCCGGACCATGCGATGCGACCAGTCGAGAAGATCGGGTGTGGCTTCGGCCGGAATTCCGAGCATGCGGGCGATGATCGTCACCGGAAGCGTTTCGGCAAAGGCCTTCAGCAACTCGACTTCGCCATCGGCCTCGAAGCCATCGATCAGCGCATGCGAAAGCTGCTCGATGTCCGGACGCAGCTGTTCGATCTGCCTTGAGACGAAGGCGCGATTGACGAGCGTGCGCAGCCGCGTGTGGGCGGGCGGCTCGAGTTCCAGCAGCGAATGCTCCTCCAGTGCATCGAAATCCTTGAGATGCGGCTTCGGCGGGTCCATGCCGAGTTCTTCGCGCGTCGCCACATGCAGGATCTGGCGGCCGAAACGGCGATCGCGCAGAAGCGCGTTCACCTGGTCGTAGCCTGCGAAATACCATTGCTGCCGTTCCTCCCAGAAGAAGGTCGGACATTGCGCGTGGATCTCGGCATAGGCCGCAAGTGGCGCGCGGAAGAAAGCCGGATTGCGCGCGTCGATCGAAACGCGCCTCGTGGTGTCGTCGATGGCAAGTGCAGGCATGGTCTGGCTCTTTGCGCAAACGGGTATTGCCTATCTCTACGGGAACCGGGGATCAGCCGGCAAGCGCGGATATCCGGCGTTCCATTCTTGCCGAAGCCGTTGACAGCGCAGGCTTTGGCAGTCACTCTCAGGCCGCTGCATGGGGCGCATCGGCGATCGGCCGAAAGGGCAATGCCCACCTACCGGAACAGTCTGTAGTTGCGCCCATGCCAAATCTCGAAAACCTGAAGAAGCAGGCGAAACAGTATCTTAAATGGCACCGCGAAGGGCATTATCCCGTTGCGGCGACGATAAGGTCTGGCTTGCCGCGTTTCCTATCCCTTGATGACGACGCCATTCTCAAGGCCGAGTTCAAGCTCGCCGACGCGCAGGAACTGGTTGCACGTCAAAGCGGATTCGACAGCTGGCAGGCGCTCAAATCGGGAGCACCAGCAATGACCGCGCCATCAAGACCAACCGCATCGCAACCCGTGCTGCAATCGACGGCCGCACAGCTTTTCGTGGCCGACATCAGGGCCGCATGCGACTTTTATTGCGACAAACTCGGCTTTGCCGTCGACTTCGTCTACGGGGAGCCGCCGTTTTACGGCCAGGTTGCCCGAGACCACGCATGCCTCGCCTTGCGCCTGGTTTGCGAACCTGTCTTCGTCGCAGGCATCCGGGAACGGGAACACCTGCTCGCTGCGTCGATCGGCCTCAACTCCGCCAGCGATATCAAGCAGTTGTTCCTCTCCTACCAGGCAGCCGGTGTGCGCTTTCACCAGCCGTTGCGGACAGAGCCTTGGGGGACGCGCACCTTCATCGTGCACGATCCCGACGGCAACCTGGTTCTGTTTGCCGGACCTGGCGACTGAGAGCGGCGCACGATTACCGAAAGCCGCGCCGCCGATGCGGCGCGGTGCCGCGGTCGCAAACAACTTGCCCTGACCTCCCTTTTTCAGTGGCGCCCTGTGACCTATTTGCGCAATGATGCAGGCAGCAGACAGGGAGCGGCATGGCAAAAAACCAGTCCAGTCTATCGGCGGGGATCGTGGCGGCGATCCGCAAGCGGCGTCCCACCGTCGTCCACCGCGAAGCGGCGGTAAGCCGTGGCGACATCGTCATCGCATCCTACAACATCCACAAATGTGTCGGCACCGACGGGCGCTTCGATCCGGGGCGAACGGCCAATGTGATCAGCGAGCTCGGGGCCGACATCGTCGCCTTGCAGGAGGCCGACCAGCGGTTCGGCGAGCGCGCCGGGCTGCTTGACCTGGAGCATCTTCGGCGCGAGGCCCATCTGGTGTCGGTACCGATCTCCGGTTTTTCGACCAAGGGGCATGGCTGGCACGGCAACGTGCTTCTGCTGCGCGAAGGTGCGGTTTCCGACGTGCGGCAACTGAAACTGCCCGGTGTCGAACCGCGTGGCGCGCTCGTCGTCGATCTCGATCTGAAGGTCGGTCCGCTGCGCATCATTGCTGCCCATCTCGGTCTTCTCCGGCATTCGCGTGCCCAGCAGGCGGAAGCGATCCTGGAGGCGGCGGCAGATGCAAACGGGCGGCCGACCTTGCTGATGGGCGATCTCAACGAATGGCGGATGGGCCGGCGGTCGTCGCTGTCGTTCCTCAGTCCGATCTTTGATCCGTCCCATGCGACGGTTGCCAGTTTCCCGTCACGGTTTCCGCTGCTGCCGCTCGATCGCGTGCTCGGCAATCCGCACAATCTGGTGACGTCCGTCGCCGTGCACGATTCTCCGCTTGCGCGGGTTGCCTCCGACCACCTGCCGGTAAAGGCCTCGATCGACCTGAAGGCGGCGCAGCACGAACACCGGGGCAAGCGGGTCGAGGCCGGTCGTTTGGGATCGGTCTGACAGGGGGCGCTGAGTGGGCTTTCGATGGTGTCCTTGGTCCTGATCATCGCGGCCGCCGTCTCCGGCGTCGTCGTGGCGGCTGTCCTCTACATTTATGGCCGGTTCGGACGGCGCCCGCATGGGCCGCCGTCGACGGCCCTTGCCGTGGCGGATGCTGAGACGGAACTCGACCGGATCGTCGCTCCGTCTCTCGCCGATCGACCCGGCGCAAACGGGATCGCGCTCGTCTCCGACAATATCGAAGCCTTCGTGGCACGCGCGCACAGCGCGCGGCGCGCCGGCCGAAGCCTCGATCTGCAGTATTATTACTGGAAGGGTGACCTGGCCGGTCTTCTGCTGGCGCGCGAGATCCTCGCTGCTGCCGATCGGGGCGTGCAGGTGCGGTTGCTGCTCGACGACATCAATGCCGGAATTCACGACCGCATGTGCATCGCGCTCGACGCACATCCCAACATCGATGTCCGGTTGTTCAATCCGAGCAGGGCGCGCACCGATCGTTTTCGTCGCGGCTTCGAGATGGCGATCCGCGCCTTCAGCGCCACCCGTCGCATGCACAACAAGCTTTGGGTGGCCGACGGGCGCGTGGCGATCGCCGGCGGACGCAACATCGGCGATGCCTATTTCGATGCCGCCGAGCTTTCCAACTTTCGCGATCTCGACGTCTGGATGGTCGGGCCGGTCCTGGAGCAGGCGTCGGCGATGTTCGACCGCTACTGGAACAGCGCCTCGGTTCTGCCGATCGCAGCGCTGCGCACGCCGCGCAAACAGTATCTGCCGGCGTTGCGCGAGACGGTCGACGGGCTTGCCCGCACGCCGGCCGGCCGCTTTTACCTCGAGCGCGTCGACAGGGCCGTCGACGAGGCCGGTCTCTACCATGGCACCCGCCAGCTCCATTGGAGTATCGATGTGCGCCTCGCGTCCGATCCGCCGGAAAAAGCGCTGATGCAACGTCGTCAGAACTGGCTTTTGCGCGAGCTCTTCCCGCTGATCGAGGCGACCCGGCGCGATCTCAGAATCATCTCGCCCTACTTCATCCCCGGCGTTGCGGGCACGCGGGAACTTGCAGCCATCGTTTCGCGCGGTGCGCGGGTTTCCGTTTTGACCAACTCGCTCGCCGCGACCGACGTTGCTGCGGTTCACGGCGGTTACGTCAAGTACCGGCGCAAGCTGATCCGGGCCGGCATCGCGCTGTTTGAGCTGAAAGAGCAGGGCGATGTTGCCGACGGACACCGCATGACCCTGTTCGGGCGCCGCAATGCGAGCCTGCACAGCAAGGCTTTTGTCGTCGATGGACTGAACGGCTTCGTCGGCTCGATGAATTTCGATCCGCGCTCCGCCTCGCTCAACACCGAAATGGGCGTGGTGTTTGCCGATGCGGCCCTTGCGGGCGAACTGGCTCTGATGTTCGAGGAGGAGACATCGCCTGCGATCAGCTACCGCCTCGGGATCGACGGTTCGCGCCTTGTCTGGCGAGACCGCGCCAACGGCTCGGAGCGGCTGTTGCGTCATGAGCCGGACGCGAGCCGCACCAGACGGATGATTGCCGGCCTGATCCGCATTCTGCCGATCGAGTCCCAGCTTTAGCGAGCCAAGGCGCAGGTTATCGGCTCGCAAGCCGCATCGCCGATGCCCGCAGGCCGCTGTTCGCCCGAACGCGGCGGCGGATGCCGGTGGAAAAATGTTTCAGCGCCAACCATGTGTGGAGGACGGACAAACTTCGTGCAGGACGGCGCCATCGATTAAGGTTATCGAAGGTTGGCGACTTGAAGTGAAGGGTGTTGACACTCTATGTAGGGACAGAAGGTAAATCCCGTGATTCCCGGTTCGCAAAGGTTTTGCGAGCCCGATTGATGAAGGTTCGATATGAGAAATCCCGTTGATACCGCCCTGGCACTGGTGCCGATGGTTGTTGAGCAGACCAACCGCGGTGAACGTTCCTACGATATCTTTTCGCGCCTTCTGAAGGAGCGCATCATCTTCGTCACCGGCCCGGTCGAAGACCAGATGGCAACGCTCGTCTGCGCCCAGCTTCTTTTCCTCGAAGCGGAAAACCCGAAGAAGGAAATCGCGCTCTACATCAATTCGCCGGGCGGCGTCGTGACGTCGGGCATGGCGATCTACGACACGATGCAGTTCATCAAGCCGGCCGTTTCGACGCTCTGCGTCGGTCAGGCCGCCTCGATGGGTTCGCTGCTCCTGGCCGCCGGCCACAAGGACATGCGTTTTGCCACGCCGAACGCGCGCATCATGGTTCACCAGCCCTCGGGCGGCTTCCAGGGCCAGGCCTCGGATATCGAGCGTCACGCCAAGGACATCCTGAAGATGAAGCGCCGCCTCAACGAGGTCTACGTCAAGCATTGCGGCCGCACCTACGAAGAGGTCGAACAGACGCTCGATCGCGATCATTTCATGAACGCTGACGAAGCTCTGAGCTGGGGCCTCGTCGACAAGGTGCTGACCTCGCGCGAGGAAATCGAAGGCGGCGAACAGGCCTGATAACGCGCTTTTGTGTCGCCGTAGATGTAATTGTGACACAATTGTAATGGCTCAAGGGCTTTATCGTCGGGGTAAAGCCGGTAATATGAACCGTTAATGCTATGTTGGAATCTGACAGCGTAGTGTCCGGTAGGAGTTGGGAGAGTCGTTGCGACCGCGTCGGGCGTTTTGCTCGGTGCGGTGAGTACTCCCGGAAGCCCCGCATGAGGTTGAGCTGCAGGGCAAATTGAGTGGTCCGCGATACTTTATTCTCAAGTGTCCGGCGTGCTGGAAGGAAGTGGAAATGAGCAAGGTCAGCGGAAGCAACGGCGGTGACTCGAAAAATACGCTTTATTGTTCGTTCTGCGGCAAGAGCCAGCACGAAGTCCGCAAGCTGATTGCCGGACCGACGGTCTTCATCTGCGATGAATGCGTCGAACTGTGCATGGACATCATTCGCGAAGAGAACAAGACCTCGATGGTCAAGTCGCGCGACGGTGTGCCGACCCCTCAGGAAATCATCAAGGTCCTCGACGAATACGTCATCGGCCAGCAGCAGGCCAAGCGCATTCTGTCGGTGGCTGTGCACAACCATTACAAGCGCCTCGCGCACGCGGCCAAGGGCAGCGACGTCGAACTGGCGAAGTCGAACATCATGCTCGTCGGCCCGACCGGCTGCGGCAAGACCTATCTCGCCCAGACGCTCGCACGCATCATCGACGTGCCGTTCACGATGGCCGACGCCACGACACTGACCGAGGCCGGTTACGTCGGTGAAGACGTCGAGAACATCATTTTGAAGCTGCTCCAAGCCGCCGACTACAACGTCGAGCGCGCGCAGCGCGGCATTGTCTACATCGACGAAGTCGACAAGATTTCGCGCAAGTCCGACAATCCCTCGATCACCCGCGACGTTTCGGGCGAGGGCGTGCAGCAGGCCCTGCTGAAGATCATGGAAGGCACTGTAGCCTCGGTGCCGCCCCAGGGTGGCCGCAAGCATCCGCAGCAGGAATTCCTGCAGGTCGACACCACGAACATCCTCTTCATCTGCGGCGGTGCGTTTGCCGGCCTCGACAAGATCATCTCCGCCCGTGGCGAGAAGACCTCGATCGGTTTCGGTGCAACGGTTCGCTCGCCGGAAGATCGCCGCGTCGGCGAGGTCCTGCGCGAACTGGAGCCGGAAGATCTCGTCAAGTTCGGCCTGATCCCGGAATTCATCGGCCGCCTGCCGGTCCTGGCGACGCTCGAGGATCTCGACGAGGATGCTCTGATCCAGATCCTGTCGGAGCCGAAGAACGCGCTGATCAAGCAGTACCAGCGCCTGTTCGAGATGGAAGACGTGGAACTGACCTTCCACGAGGACGCGCTGCGCGAGATTGCCCGCCGGGCGATCGTGCGCAAGACCGGCGCCCGCGGCCTTCGCTCGATCATGGAGAAGATCCTGCTCGACACCATGTTCGAGCTGCCGACGCTCGAAGGCGTGCGCGAAGTGGTGATCTCGGACGAGGTGGTCAAGGGTTCGGCCCGGCCGCTCTACATCTACTCGGAACGGTCGGACGAAAAGACCAACGTCTCGGCCTGATCCGATCTGCCATTCCTGAAAGAGCCCGCCCTGTGCGGGCTTTTTCATGTCTGCGCACTTAGCTGTTGAGACAGGCGCGGCCGGGTGCAGATTTCACAATTCGATTGTTGCTAAAGTGTCTCAAACAACGCAATGATGTGACGATTCAATGAAGGACCTTATTGGTTGCGGGTCCCGGGTTTTGTTCTCCGTCGCAAGGTCCGCAACAGCAATAACGCTTAGTCATAAGGCCCCGGCCACGGTTTGTGGATGTCGCGTCAAGCCTTGAAATGGACGCGGTCGCACTCCACTTTCATGTGGACAATATGACAGCCGGGAGTGCCTGAGGGGCTCCCGGGAACGGGCCCGAAATCGGGACGGAAAGGAAATGACATGACGAACAAAACGTCACCGGCGACTGAAAGCGCGACCTACCCGGTCCTGCCGCTCCGCGACATCGTAGTCTTCCCCCACATGATCGTGCCGCTTTTCGTCGGCCGTGAAAAATCGATCCGGGCGCTTGAAGAGGTCATGGGGACGGACAAGCAGATCATGCTGGCCACCCAGATCAACGCCACCGATGACGATCCGGAACCCTCCGCGATCTACGAAGTCGGCACGATCGCCAACGTTCTGCAGCTGCTGAAACTGCCTGACGGCACCGTCAAGGTGCTTGTCGAGGGCCGCGCCCGCGCCAAGATCGACGGCTACACGCCGCGCGAAGAGTTTTACGAGGCATCCGCCCATACGCTGGACGAGCCGACAGAGGATCCGGTCGAGATCGAGGCGCTCAGCCGCTCGGTCGTGTCGGAGTTTGAAAGCTACGTCAAGCTCAACAAGAAGATCTCTCCCGAGGTCGTCGGCGTCGCCAGCCAGATCGAGGACTATTCGAAGCTGGCCGACACGGTCGCCTCGCACCTGTCGATCAAGATCGTCGAGAAGCAGGAAATGCTGGAGACCACCAGCGTGAAGATGCGCCTGGAAAAGGCGCTGGGCTTCATGGAAGGTGAAATCTCCGTCCTGCAGGTGGAAAAGCGCATCCGCTCGCGCGTCAAGCGCCAGATGGAAAAGACCCAGCGCGAGTACTACCTCAACGAACAGATGAAGGCGATCCAGAAGGAGCTCGGCGACGGCGAAGACGGCCGCGACGAGATGGCCGAGATCGAAGAGCGCATCGCCAAGACGAAGCTCTCCAAGGAAGCGCGCGAGAAAGCCGACGCCGAACTGAAGAAGCTGCGCCAGATGAGCCCGATGTCGGCGGAAGCCACGGTCGTGCGCAATTACCTGGATTGGCTGCTCGGCCTGCCCTGGGGCAAGAAGTCGAAGATCAAGACCGACCTCAACCATGCCGAGGAAGTGCTCAACGTCGACCACTTCGGCCTCGACAAGGTCAAGGAGCGCATCGTCGAGTATCTCGCCGTGCAGGCGCGTTCGACCAAGATCAAGGGCCCGATCCTGTGCCTCGTCGGCCCTCCGGGCGTCGGCAAGACGTCGCTTGCCAAGTCGATCGCCAAGGCGACCGGCCGTGAGTACGTGCGCATGGCGCTTGGCGGCGTTCGCGACGAAGCCGAGATCCGTGGCCACCGCCGCACCTATATCGGCTCCATGCCGGGCAAGGTCGTTCAGTCGATGAAGAAGGCGAAGCGGTCCAACCCGCTGTTCCTGCTCGATGAAATCGACAAGATGGGCCAGGATTTCCGCGGCGATCCGTCGTCGGCGCTGCTTGAGGTGCTGGATCCGGAACAGAACTCGACCTTCATGGACCACTACCTGGAAGTCGAATACGACCTGTCCAACGTGATGTTCATCACCACGGCCAACACGCTGAACATTCCGGCGCCGTTGATGGACCGTATGGAAGTGATCCGCATCGCCGGCTACACCGAAGAGGAAAAGCTGGAAATCGCCAAGCGGCACCTGCTGCCGAAGGCGATCCGCGATCACGCGCTGCAGCCGAAGGAGTTCTCGGTGACCGACGGCGCGCTGATGGCGGTCATCCAGACTTACACCCGCGAAGCCGGCGTGCGTAACTTCGAACGCGAGTTGATGAAGCTCGCCCGTAAGGCCGTGACGGAGATCATCAAGGGCAAGACCAAGAAGGTCGAGGTCACTGCGGCCAACATCAACGGCTACCTGGGTGTGCCGCGCTTCCGCCATGGCGAAGCCGAGCGCGACGATCAGGTCGGCGTGGTCACCGGGCTTGCCTGGACCGAGGTCGGCGGCGAGCTGCTGACGATCGAAGGCGTCATGATGCCCGGCAAGGGCCGCATGACGGTTACCGGCAACCTGCGCGACGTGATGAAGGAATCGATTTCTGCAGCGGCCTCCTATGTCCGCTCGCGTGCGATCGACTTCGGCATCGAGCCGCCGCTATTCGACAAGCGTGATATCCACGTGCACGTGCCGGAAGGGGCGACGCCGAAGGATGGTCCGTCGGCTGGTGTCGCGATGGCAACGACGATCGTGTCGATCATGACTGGCATTCCGATCTCCAAGGATGTCGCCATGACCGGTGAGATCACGCTGCGTGGTCGCGTTCTGCCGATCGGTGGTTTGAAGGAGAAGCTCCTGGCGGCTCTCAGAGGCGGCATCAAGAAGGTGCTGATTCCCGAGGAGAATGCCAAGGATCTCGCCGAGATCCCGGACAACGTGAAGAACGCGCTCGAGATCATCCCGGTTTCACGCATGGGCGAGGTGCTCGTGCACGCGCTGGTGCGCATGCCGGAACCGATCGAATGGGACCCGGCAAACGAGCCGGCGACCGTTGCAGCCGTTGATTCGCAGGACGAAGCGGGCGCGTCTGTCGCCCACTGACGGATGCCAGGAAATGGGCGCGGCCGGCTCGCGCGGCGCCCATTTTGCAGAAAAATTGGGAAGACCGGCCTCTGGCCGGTCTTTTTTGTTGTAAAAACGCCCTGCAAGCCTTGCATTCCAAGGGATTAGGCGCAATTGGGAAAGGCAAGACGCGGCCGATGCGCAAGCCGCCGCGCCTTAAAACACAGTCGTTTCGAACCAATCTGAAAGGGGTGGAAACATGAACAAAAATGAGCTCGTGTCTGCCGTTGCTGAGAAGGCCGGACTTTCCAAGACCGACGCATCTTCTGCAGTTGATGCAGTTTTCGAGAC
>NZ_DASYGZ010000024.1:0-4294 GCF_035999135.1 Ensifer sp. | reverse complement strand
CTTCAGATAGTCGAGGAGCGAACGACGGCTGGAAACCATCGCGAGCAGACCACGGCGGGAATGGTTATCCTTCTTGTGGCCCTTGAAGTGTTCGGTCAGGTTGTTGATCCGTTCCGTCAGGATAGCAACCTGGACTTCCGGGGAACCGGTGTCGCCTTCAACGGTTGCGTATTCCTTGATGAGCTGAGCCTTACGCTCTGCAGCAATCGACATCGGATGATCCTTTCGATTTCGAGGATTTCGGGACGCCTTCAGCCGGGATGTCGTCCAGCTGCGGCCGTGAATGCAACGGGCATTGAGCCTTTTGCTGGCGTGCCTATAAACGAATTGGATGAAAAAGGAAAGGGTCATGGACTCGCGGCCGAAAGGGTGTGCGAACCGCGCTAATTGCCAGTTGGACGAGGCCGCATCGGCGCCGATTTCTGCTCGTCCGGAATGATGGCCGCGCAATCAAGATAGGCGGAAAAGACCCAGCCGATCGCACCGGCTTTCGCAGAAACCGCCGACCATCGCTTGCCGTTCAAATGGCGCTCTTCGGTCTCGCGCACCCTCGTCCCGTTTGCGAGCGTCGCCACCACCCGACCATTCGGCGCGTCACGCACGTTGAGCGGCGTGCCCGTCGGGTCGGCGACCGTGCACTCGATCGCAGCGCCGCTCGCCTCAGACGCCATCAACACAAGTGCAAGCATGCAGAGGCGACCCACCGACCGTTTCATCGCTCCCCCCCGATCCCTATGGCGCGCCCTGGTCTTTCGCATCGCGCGGAATGGTGATCCGCCATTCGATGCCATCGGCATGCATGATGCGCTCGAGCGTGGCGTTCAACGCCATGCCGAGCATACGCTCCAGCACCAGGGAGCCGAAGCCCTTGCGAACCGGATCGGACGGCCTGCCCTTGAGATCGGCGCCCTCTTCGCGCCAGCGGATGGCGATCCCGTCGTCCTCGAGCGACCAGCTCAGCTTGACGACCCCTTGGGTGTTGGCGAGCGCGCCATATTTCGTAGCGTTGGTCGCCAGTTCGTGCAGGCCCATGCCGAGTGTCTGGGCGATCTGGGTGTCGAGCCTCAGGGGTGGACCGGACAGGATCACACGCTTGGGATCGTCGGGCACGAACGGTTGCAGCTGGTTCTGGGCAAGTTCGCGGAAGTCGACGCCCTGGGCCGCGTTGGCGATCATCAGGTCGGTCGAGCGCGCAAGACCGGCGATGCGTTTGCGGAAGCTGTCGGCGAAGTCAGCGGCACTATCGGCCGAATAGACCGACTGGTTCAACATCGACTGGATGACGGTCAGCTGGTTTTTCGAGCGGTGCGCCACCTCGCGCATCAGGAAGCGGATTTCGCTCTCCGCCTTTGTGCGCGCCGCCGCCGCCCGCGCCAGCGCCGCCGAGACCTGTTCGACCTCGGCGATCCTGTGCGGGCGCGGCTCGATCCGTTCGCCCGCGCCAAGGCGTCGGGCATCCTCGGCCACCAGCTTGACGCCCTGGGACAAAAGTCGCGCAATCGCCAGAGATCCGGCGATCGCGATCGCCGCAAAAAGGATACCGCCGAGCGACAGCGAGAGAAACGACCAGAGGGCCGGCGCATCGACGATCGCCTTCGGCGCCCAGGCGATGATGCGCCATCCGGTGATCACGGAAAACTCGGTCGCCACCCGATATTCAGTGCCGTTTTCGCTGATGTTGCGCACACCGATGCTGATCGCCGGAACCTTGTCGAGAAAGAACGGCTCGCCGGCTTTGACCGACGCGTCCGACGACACGATGACCTTGCCGGCGCTGTCGACCAGGGCTGCGTTCCAGCCGGGCGACAGCGTATCGCGATTGACCGCCTTGGCCATGTTCTCGGCGTTCTGCGTCAGCGTCAGCAGGTAGTCTTCGCCGGTCGAAAGCTTCGCGGGAAGATAGACGTTGAACACCCATTTTCCGGCCGTCTTGCCGAAGAAGACATTGGAGACGAGCGGTGCGCCATTATTGGTAAAGGCGCGCTCGACCGAATCCGGATCGGACGCCTGGGACAGCGGCGTGCCGAATGGTACGCGCGTGTTGAGCCACTGGTTGTGCTTGCGATCGATGACGATCAGGAAGGAATCCGTGCCGGCAAGCGCCGTCGAGGCGCGCTCGTAGAAGGCCTGCCGGTTGCCGTCGTCGATCGTCCGCGAGGTCGACAACACCTTGAGCGTCGTCAGCATGCCCTCGATGTCGCGCTCGACAATGCGGGTTACCGAGCCGGTCGAGGCCTGGAGCAAGGCCGTGATCACCTGCTCCTGCGCGTCGACGCTGCGCTTCAGCACCACCAGCGAAAATATGAAGGCCGGCACAATCGCGACCAGCAGCAGGAAGGTGAGATAGAAGCTGAAGGGGCGGGTCAGGCGATGACGGACGACGTCGGCGACCGTCGCGAAGCCTGCTGTCCTGCGCTCTCTTTCGTCCGACACGCCGGTCACCTGACTGGCCTTTCTGTCCTTCTCCATGTCACGACGGCGGCAAAGCTCTGCGGCCGGCCGCGCCGGGGCCGACGCGTGCCGACGCTCGAAATGGAAATGGAATCACCCCGGATGGCTTGCAAACCCATTCCGGGGATCATGCGTCAAGGTCGGCACAAAGGCAAATGCCTGCGGGCGCTTAGCTGCCGGCAAAGACGCGCTTGGGACGAAACTCGCCCTCGCCGATTTCACCGATGGCCACCAGCTTGCCGCGGGCCGTTGCGTAGGCCTCGGGAGCCGAAAGCGGCGCGTCGCGGCCGCGCAGGATGATCGGGTTGCCCATCTTCAGGCGATGCGCCTGGTCGTCGTTGACGGCGACGTGCGGCAGGTTGGACAAGGCCTCGCCGGTATCGACGAGATAGGCGTCGAGCGCTGCCAGGCGGTCCTCGTCGCTTTCGAGTTTCTCGAGTGCCACCAGGTCGGCCAGCGGCACCATGTCCTCCTCGCCGAACGGGGCGACGAAGGTCCGGCGCAGCGAAGCGATGTGACCATAACAGTTGAGGTCGCGGCCCATGTCGCGGGCGAGCGAGCGCACATAGGTGCCCTTGCCGCATTCGATCTCGAAATGCGCAAGATTGGGAGCGCAACCCAGAAGCGTCAGACGGTGCACTTCGACCTCACGGGCCGGGATTTCGACGATCTCGCCCTCGCGGGCGAGATCGTAGGCACGCTCGCCATCGATCTTGATCGCCGAGAACTGCGGCGGCACCTGGCTGATGACGCCGGTGTAGTTCGGCAGGAGCGCGCGGATCGCTTCTTCCGTCGGCCGCTCGGACGAGGAATGGGTGACCTCGCCTTCGAGGTCGTCGGTCGAACGCTCTTCGCCCCAGGCAACGGTGAATTCGTAGATCTTGCGGCCGTCCATCACGTAGGGAACGGTCTTGGTCGCGTCGCCGAGCGCGATCGGCAGCATGCCGGAGGCGAGCGGATCGAGGGTGCCGGCATGGCCGGCCTTCTGGGCCTTGAACAACCACTTGATCTTCGAAACGGCTTCGGTGGAGCCGAAGTCGAGCGGTTTGTCGAGGATCAGCCAGCCGGAGATCGGGCGGCCCTTGGGCTTACGCGGTTTGGACATGAAATCTACTATTCTTCGTCTTCGGTCTGGTCGAGATCGCGGCTGACTTCCGGCGAACGCAGAAGCTCGTCGATCTTCTTGTAGTTGTCGAAGCTCGTATCGTCGCGGAAACGAACATCGGGCATGTATTTCATCTGCCGCAGCTGCGGGCCCAGGCGGCCGCGAATGTACTTGGCATTGCGGTTCAATGCGTCGATGACCTCGGCATGGTTCGGCACGCCGAGCGGCGTGACATAGGCCGTGGCGATCTTCAGATCGGGCGACATGCGCACTTCCGAGATCGCAATGACGGTCTTTTCGATCACCGGGTCGCGCACTTCACCGCGCTGCAGAACCTGTGTGATCGCTGCACGCACCTGTTCGCCGACGCGCAGCATGCGCTGGGAAGGGGCAGAGGATGTGGCTTTGCTCATGAACAGTACCTCAAAAAAATGCGAGCGCCGAAGGATAACCCGGCGCCCGCATATTCTCTAATCGGACGGAGCTTACAGCGTCCGCGTGATGTGCTCGACGCGGAAGCACTCGATCGTATCGCCGGCGCGAATGTCTTCGTAGTTCTCGAAGGCCATACCGCATTCCTGACCGACGTTGACTTCCGAGACTTCGTCCTTGAAGCGCTTGAGGGTCTTGAGCTTGCCTTCGTGGATAACGACGTTGTCGCGAACCAGACGGACGCCGACGCCACGCTCGACCTTGCCTTCGGTGACGCGGCAACCCGCGACCTTGCCGACCTTGGTG
>NZ_DASYGZ010000142.1:0-55740 GCF_035999135.1 Ensifer sp. | reverse complement strand
ACGACTATTCAAGCTGAAAGAGCATCAGACGACGGCGCGCACCGAGGTGATCGCCGGTATCACGACATTCCTGACGATGTCCTACATCATCTTCGTCAACCCCGACATCCTGTCGAGCACGGGCATGGATAGGGATGCCGTCTTCGTCGCAACCTGTATCGCCGCGGCCCTCGGCTCGGCCGTCATGGCGCTCGTCGCCAACTGGCCGATCGGCATGGCGCCGGGCATGGGCCTCAACGCCTTCTTCGCCTTTACCGTCGTCGCAGCCCTCGGCTTCACCTGGCAGCAGGCGCTGGGCGCGGTCTTCATCTCGGGCGTGATCTTCCTGATCCTGACCGTGACAGGGGTCCGAAGCTGGCTGATTGCGGGCATTCCGCATTCGCTGAGAAGTGCGATTGCCACCGGTATCGGCCTCTTCCTCGGCATCATCGCCTTGAAGAACGCCGGCATCGTCGTCGACAATCCGGCAACGCTCGTCGGTCTTGGCGACCTCAAGCAGACCGGTCCGCTGCTCGCGATCCTCGGCTTCTTCGTGATTGCCGTGCTCGATGCACTGAAGGTTCGCGGTTCGATCCTCATCGGCATTCTGGTCGTCACCGTCCTGTCGATGATCCTCGGCGTCAGCGAATTCAAGGGCATCGTCTCGGCGCCGCCGAGCATTGCGCCGACCTTCCTGCAGCTCGACATCATGGGCGCACTGCATGGCGGCCTGTTGCACGTCATCCTCGTCTTCGTGCTTGTCGAAGTCTTCGACGCCACCGGGACGCTGATCGGTGTCGCCAAGCGCGCCAAGCTCGTCGAAGAAGGCAAGCCAAACCGTCTCGGTCGCGCGCTTCTCGCCGACAGCACCGCGATCGTCGCCGGCTCGCTGATCGGCACCAGCAGCACCACCGCCTATGTCGAAAGCGCCTCGGGCGTCCAGGCAGGCGGCCGCACGGGCCTGACCGCACTCACCGTCTGCGTGCTGTTCCTGGCCGCATTGTTCTTCTCGCCGCTCGCAGCCGCCGTCCCGTCCTATGCGACGGCGCCGGCTCTGCTCTACGTCGCCGGCCTGATGATGCGCGAACTGACCGAAGTCGACTGGGACGACCTGACCGAAGCGGCTCCGGCAGCACTCACAGCACTTGCCATGCCCTTCACCTACTCGATTGCCAACGGCCTCGCCTTCGGCTTCGTGAGCTACGTGGTCTTGAAGGTCTTCACCGGCAAGTGGAGCGTCATCCATCCGGCCACCCAGCTCGTCGCCGCGCTCTTTATCGTGCGCTTCGCGTTCTTTGCCGAGTAAGCGAAATTGGCCGGGGCATTTCTGCCTCGGCCATCAGGACTTCCCCGTAAGTGCTGGCCGGAGCAACGTAACAGTTGCCCCGGCCTTTTTTCCGTTTCGTCTCAGTACTGCCCGGCTGGCAGATGCACGACCAGGCCGTCCAGCTCCGCCGAGACCGTGATCTGACAGCTTAGCCGGCTGCGCTCATCCGGGTTGACGACGCACTCGATCATGTCCTGTTCCTGGAATTCGGGGGCCGGCAAACGGTCGCTCCAAGCGCCGTCGATGTAACAGTGGCAGGTGCCACAGGCGCACGAGCCGCCGCATTCGGCGGCGATGGCGTCGATGCCGTTCTGCACGGCGGCCGACATCAGCGACTGGCCGATTTCCGCCTGGATTTCCTTCGACGTGCCGTCCGCACCGATGAAGACGATTTTGGGCATGGGTATTCTCCTGGTATGTCGGTTTGCTGCGGTCAGGCCGGCCGAATGGCGATGTTCAGGCGCTTGGGTCCGCGCACGGACAGTCCGCGCTTGTACTGGGGCTCCCGGTCGACCAGTTCGATCGTCGGGAAGCGGCGAAGCAGCGTGCTGAAGATGATGTCCATGTCCAGGCGCGCCAGGTGATTGCCGAGACAGAAGTGTACGCCGCCGCCGAAGGCGAGGTGCCGGTTGGGCGTGCGGCCGATGTCGAACGTATTTGCGTTTTCGAACTGTTTGGGATCGCGGTTGGCGGCACCGTAGAGCAGGCCGAACTTGGTGCCGCGCTCGAAACGGCGGCCGCCGATTTCGACATCCTCGACGCAATGGCGATGGAAGAACGGAAGCGGAGATTCGAAGCGGAACATCTCCTGCACGCCGGTCTGGATCAGGCCGGGCTCTGCGCGCAACCTAGCCATCTGGTCGGGAAAACGTAAGAGCGCATGCATGCCGCTGCCGAGTACGTCGATCGTCGAGCCGTGGCCGGCCATCAGGATCAGCATGCAGGTCGAGATGAATTCGTCGAAGTTCATCGCGCCCGAACGCTCCGCCTCGATCAGCACCGAGATGAGATCGTCCTTCGGCGCCCGCTCGCGCTCGGCCTTCAGCGCCGTCAGATATTCGTAGAACTCGGTGGTGTTACGCTCGGCAAGCTCCTTGCGCGCGTCAGAGCGGTCGACGTCGAAGAATTGAACGATGTTTTCCGACCAGATACGAAGCTGCGGACAGTCCTCGTCCGGCACGCCGAGCAGGCGGCCGATGATATGTCCCGGCACGTGGGCGGCGAGATCGTCGACGAAGTCGATCTCACCGCGATCGGCAAGGCTGTCGATCAGCCGGTCGACATAGGCCTGGATCTGGTCACGCAGCTTGGCGATCATCGCCGGCGTGAACAGCTTGAACACCTGCTTGCGGAGCCGGTCGTGTACCGCGCCGTCGCTGTCGAGCAGGCTGAACTGCACGAAGCGCTGGTGATGCGGCATGTCATGCCAATTGGCATCCCGCTGGAGTTTCGCAAGCTCCTCGACGGTCGCGATATCTTCAAGCGAGCGCACCATGCGCTTGTCCATGACGATGGCCGACACGTCCTCGAAGCGCGAAGCGAGCCATATGTCGAAATCCGCGAAATAGTGCAGACCTTCGGTCTCCCGCAGCGTCTGATAGGTCGGGTAAGGATTGCGGGCAAATTCCCGCGACAGCGGCGCGAAGACGAAATTGGCTGCATCGCCGTTCGGCGCGGCTTCGGTCATGGGTACACTCCGTGCATAAAGCTGCATGATAGCGTCACGGGCTCGCGTTGAGGAATAGTGGCCGATCGCAAGATGATGGACAAAACTCGCATCGCCTGTCAGGAAAAGCAGATGCAGAGCCTGAAAGAAGAGCTTCACTTCCATACGCCGGCGAAATTCGCCGACGCCTTCCCCTATCTGGCGCTGGTTGCCGGAAGCCGGACGGCATGGCCGCAGGAAGCACCGATCCGCAAACGCTTCCACCAGCACGTCTTCGTCTACACGACCGGCGGCTGTGGATTGATCGAGCTGCGTGACCAGCGCTTTCTGGCGGAAGCCGACAGTGTCGTCTGGCTGGATACCGCGCAGGCCTACGCCCACAGCTGCGCTCAGGACAGCGATAGCTGGCGCTATCTCTGGATGGGGATCGAGGGCCATGGCCTCAACGCCCTTTATCAGTTTCTCGGCGTCCAGCAGCAGCCACTGTTCGTGCCGAGGGATCAAGGCGCGGTGCGTGCCGCCTTTGAGGCCGTGATCGGATTTCTGTCTGAACGTTTGCCTGCGACCGATGCGCTGGCGAGTGCGGCGATCGCCGGCCTCATCGCCGATCTGGTCGCGCCGCGGCTGACGGGTTCGGAACCGGTTGACGGTGGGCATGGCGAAGACCGCTTGCTCGCGGTCCTGAAGGCCATGCGCGACGATCTCAGCCGGTCATGGACGATCGACGACCTCGCCACGCGGGCGCGGCTCAGCCCTTCGCAGTTCTTTCGGCGCTTTCGCGATCTGGTGGGTACGACGCCGATGGACTGGCTGCGGCACGAGCGCATCAACCAGGCAAAACGCCTGCTGATCGGTCCCGACGCCAAGGTCTCGGCGGTTGCTGCCGAATGCGGCTATCCGGACCCCTATCATTTCTCGCGCGATTTCCGGCGGCTGACGGGATACACGCCGACCAAATTCAAGCGCGATGGCGGCTACTGACACCGCAGTTGCATCATCCGATTTTCGGCGGCCAGCGAGGCCCTGGCGCACCGATGAACCCGACCGGACGACCGGGTCATGCGTCTTCTCACACGATCAGGAACGGTTCCGTGAAGAAGTGTTCCTCGAGGTTCACACCCTCGCCGCCGCGGTCGACAACGGCGAAATCCGAGACGTCGTCGAGCGGCGTCAGGATGCCGTGCCAGACGTTGCGGGCGATGTTGACGCCCTGGCCGGGCGTGGTCCTGAAGGCGATCGGTTCACTCGGTCCTTCTTCGGTCTCCTTGGAAACGACGATCAGAAACGGGTTGTCGCTCAAGGGAATGAAGGCCTGGCTGCCGAGCGGATGGCGTTCGACCATGGTCAGTTTCAGCGGTAGCGGATAAGGTACGCCGCGCACGAGGCTGATCATCGGCCGGGCCTTTTCGCCCGTCGTGTCGATCTTGGCGAGATCATGATAGCGGGTTGCCTTGCCGCCGTTGATCGGGAAGTTGTGGGCATTGTCGGTTTCAATCACGTCGCCGAACGGCGCAAAGGCCTCCCGGGTCAACGGTTGAATGACGATCTCTTTCATGTGACGCTCCTCCGTCCAATGTTGATGAAATATCGGAAACGGCGGGAAGGGGCGTGAATCGGCCTTCCATCCGCAACCGCGGTTGGTTCAATCACCTCCCACAGTGAGATGACTTACGATGTGCCGGCCTTTGCAATACGCCCGAAGATGCGCAGCCGGCTGACGCCGCCGTCGGGGTAGATGTTGAAGCGCACGTGGCTCACCGGGCCGCGGCGCAGCATGGCGTCTGTTCCGTAAGTGTGGACGCTGTCGGCTGAAAGCTTCTGCGCCGGCAGGACTTCCTGCCAGAACATCGAGGATGCGGTGATCGCGGACGCGAGCTCGCAGGCCGTTTCCCCGAGATCGGCCGCCTGCAACGAACAAGCATCCGGGAAGTTGCCTTTGAAATGCGCAGTATCGACGACGATCCGCCCGATCTCGCCCCGGGCTGCAAGCTTGACGACGATCCAGTCGTTGCCAGGCTCTCGCCGCCTGCGCGTTTCCCAGCCGTCGCCCATATTGATGCCGCGCCCGGGCGCAAGCAGGCGTTGGTGGCCGTAGTGGCCGTTCGAGTAGGCGATGATGCGCCCGCCGACGAGCGACGAGGCAAGATCGATCTCTGCCTCGGCAGCCGCCCGGTCGAGCACCGGCGTCCCGTAGACCCTGAGGCGCGCGACACCGCCATCGGGATAGATGCGCAGCCGCACATGGCTCCACACCCCATCGGAGCGAGCTTCGAAAAAATGCCGGCCATTCGGCCCGAGCGGTCGCGCACAGACCAGTTCCGTCCACACCGTCCGCTCGTCCGGGCCATCTGGCGCCAGACAGGCGTCAATGCCGCAGGCGGTCGGATAATTGCCGGTGAAATGGGCCGTATCGACCTCGAAGCCGCGGATGCGGCCGTTCGCGGCCAGCGCAACGATCGCATGGTCGTTGCCCGGACCCCGGCGACGGCGCGTCTCCCAGCCGTCCATCCACTTGCCGTTCTCGTCGTAGACACCGGGATGATAGACCGGGGCTGAGTCCTCAAGCATGCGCTCGAGCGGTGCGAAGAATTCGTCTGTCGCAAAGACCGGCCGCGCGCCGAGGCCGGCGGAGGCAAGGTTGATCGCGTTCAGCGCGAATTCGGGCAGGCTCACGCCGTCGGTCGTCATCGCGAGGTCCTCAGCTCGGCAGTATGTCCTTGAGGCGCAGATAGGCGATGCGTTCCACCTGCCTGCACGCGGTTTCGAACTCCGTCTCGCGATCGTTGCCGATCCGGCTTTCGAAGGCGGCGAGGATCTCGTCCTTGGTGCGTCCCTTCACCGCCATGATGAACGGGAACTTGAACGTGTCGACATAGGCCGCGTTGAGCGCGGTGAAGCGCTCGCGCTCGGCGTCGGTCAGCGCATCGAGGCCGGCGCCGGCCTGTTCGTTGGTCGAGCTTTCCGTGAGACGCTTTGCCTGGGCGAGTTTACCGGCGAGATCCGGGTGGGCGATGAGAACAGCAAGCCGCTCTTCGGCCGACGCTTCGCGGAAGACGACGGAAAGGGCGGCTGCAAGGCCGATCGCCGTATCGTTGGCACGCGAGAGTTCGCCCTGGAAGGCGCGCTTGGCGATCCACTTCGAATGTTCGAAGACGCCGCCGAAGCGGGCAACGAACTCTTCTTCCGAAAGCTGCGACGGGCGATCGTTCCAGGCCTTGTACGGATAGGCCTCGGCCCAGTAGCGCGCGATGTCGACGCGTTTTGCAAGCCAGACCTTCTCGTGGCTCTGCACATAGTCGAGGAAACGGGCGAGTGCCGCGGCGCGGCCCGGGCGCCCGACGAGGCGGCAGTGTAGCCCGATGCTCAGCATCTTCGGCGCGCCGGCGGTGCCTTCGGCATAGAGCACGTCGAAGCTGTCCTTCAGGTAGCTGAAGAACTGGTCACCGCTGTTGAAGCCTTGCGGCGTCGCAAAGCGCATGTCGTTGCTGTCGAGCGTATAGGGGATCACCAGCTGGTGGCGGCCGGCATGCTCATGCCAGTAGGGCAGGTCGTCCGCATAGGCGTCCGACACATAGTCGAAGCCGCCGGCCTCCGTCACGAGATCGAGCGTGTTGTCGGAGCAGCGACCGGTGTACCAGCCGCGCGGGCGCTCGCCGGTGACGACCGTGTGCAGGCGGATCGCTTCAGCGATCTCCTGGCGCTCGCGTTCGGGCGAGAAGTCCTTGTGCTCGATCCATTTCAGGCCGTGCGAGGCGATTTCCCAGCCGGCATCCTGCATGGCGGCGACCTGTTCGGGCGAGCGCTTCAGCGCGGTGGCAACGCCATAGACCGTCGCCGGTACGCCGCGTTCGGTGAACATGCGGTGCAGGCGCCAGAACCCGGCCCGAGCGCCGTATTCGTAGATCGATTCCATGTTCCAGTGGCGCTGGCCCTGCCAGGCCTGCGCACCGACGATTTCCGACAGAAATGCTTCGGAGGCCGCGTCGCCGTGCAGCACGCAGTTCTCGCCGCCTTCCTCGTAGTTGATGACGAATTGCACGGCGATCCGCGCGCCGCCGGGCCATGTGATCTTGAAGTTCGGGCCGTGGCCGTGAAGATCGCGGGGGTATCTCATGAAAGCAGCTCCTCCAGACATTTTCGTCTCTGCATCCAATTCGTAGCGGCATTTGTTTCGAGCCATTCCCCCCAAAAAATTTGAAAGTCTCGAATGATCGGCTCGCTACCGGTGATGCCCAAATGCCGGAATACTGCGAGGTGGAAAGCTGACTTCGGGAGGAGCGAACTACATGCAATCTCATGGTGGAAACGCCGGCCGTCTGACGACGCACGTGCTGGATACGGCAAGCGGAAAACCGGCCGAGAGCCTGCGCATCGAGCTCTACCGGATCGATGGCGAGCGCCAGACGCACATCAAGTCCGTCCGTACCAACGACGACGGTCGTTGCGACGAACCGCTTCTCAGCGGCGAAGCGATGCAGACGGGCACCTACGAACTGCATTTTCATGCCGGGGACTATCTCGGCGGCAAAGGCAAACGGGGAGACAACCCGTTCCTTGACGTGATCCCGATCCGCTTCGGCATCGAAAACGCGGGCGCGCACTACCATGTGCCCTTGCTGCTTTCGCCCTTTGGCTACTCCACTTACCGCGGGAGCTGATGTGATGACTATCCAGATCCGCAACACAATCCGCTTCATTCTCAACCATCGTTTGGTCGAGCTCGCCGACGTATCGCCTGTTCAGACCCTTCTCGATTTCCTGCGCATCGACCGCAATCTGAAGGGCACCAAGGAGGGCTGCGCCGAGGGTGACTGCGGCGCCTGCACGGTGCTCGTCGGCCGCCTGCTCGACGGCAAGCTGAAATACGAGTCCGTCAACGCCTGCATCCGCTTTGTCGGCTCGCTCGACGGCTGTCATATCGTGACGGTGGACAGTCTCGCGCAGCCTGCCGGTCCGCTCCATCCGGTGCAGCAGGCGATGGTCGATACGCACGCCTCGCAATGTGGGTTCTGCACGCCGGGCTTCGTGATGTCGCTCTATGGCCTCTGGATGGAAAACGCCAAGCCGTCGATCGCCGAAATCGAGAAGGCGCTGCAGGGCAATCTGTGTCGCTGCACCGGCTATGTAGCGATCATTCGCGCGGCCGAGGCGATCTCGACGATTGGCGATGTCGGCAAGGACCCGCTGGTTGTCGAGCGTGAGCGTATCGCTGGCGAACTGGCGGCCCTCCAGGATGGCCGCCGGGTGGAAATCGGCTCGGAGACCGAGCGCTTCATTCTGCCTGGCTCGGTCGACGATTTCGCCGCCGTGCTCGAAGCCAACCCGAAGGCGACGATCGTTGCCGGCTCGACCGACGTCGGGCTCTGGGTGACGAAGTTCATGCGCGACATTTCCCCGGTCATTCACCTGACCCATCTCGAGGAGTTGCGGCGCATCACGGTTGAGACCGACGGCGTGGTGCTTGGCGCCGGCGTCAGCTATGCCGAAGCCTATCCTGTGATCGTCGAGCATTTCCCGCAGCTGACCGAACTCTGGGACCGCATCGGCGGCCAGCAGGTCCGCAACATGGGCACTGTCGGTGGCAACATCGCCAACGGCTCGCCAATCGGTGACACGCCGCCGGCGCTGATTGCGCTTGGCGCCTCAATCACGTTGCGCAAGGGCGCTCGCCGCCGCGACGTCGTGCTCGAGGACTTCTTCATCGCCTACGGCAAGCAGGACCGCGAGCCCGGAGAGTTCGTCGAAAGCGTTCGCATCCCCTTCGTTTCCGACAAAGCCCGCGTCGCCGTCTACAAGGTGACGAAGCGCCTCGACGAGGACATCACCGCCGTCTGCGGCGGCTTCACCATCACCTTCGAAGCCGGCCGGGTGGCAGACGCCGTGATCGCCTTCGGCGGCATGGCGGCCACCCCGAAACGCGCCGCCAATGTCGAGGCGGCACTGAAGGGTGCTGACTGGAACGAGGAGACGATCGAGCGCGCGGTTGCGGCCTTCGACCAGGATTTCACGCCGCTGACCGACTGGCGCGCTTCGGCGGAGTACCGCCAGCTGGTGGCGAAGAACCTGCTGCGCCGCTTCTATCTCGAAACGCAATCGAGCGGCCAGATCCGCCTCGATCGCACCATTGCTGTCGCGGTTTAAGGGAGGAAGCCATGAACGTGATGCAACCCATCGGCCGAATCCGCGGCGCTGTGCATGAAAACGAACGGCATGAATCCGGCCACAAGCATGTGTCGGGTACGGCCGAATACATCGACGATATCCCGGAACCCCAGGGAACGCTGCACGGCTATCTCGGCCTGTCGCAGCGCGCGCATGCCGATATCCTGTCGATCGACTTCGAAGCGGTGAAAAGCAGCGAAGGCGTCATCGGCGTGCTGACGGCCGCCGATGTTCCCGGCGAAAACGACATCAGCCCTGCCCACAAGCACGACGAGCCGATCTTCGTCACCGACAAGGTGGAGTTCCACGGCCAGCCGATCTTCGCCGTCATCGCCACATCGCGCGAAGCAGCGCGCCGGGCCGCGGCCAAGGTCAAGATCGACTATCGCGACCTGCCGCATGTGACCGACGTGCTCGAGGCTGCGGCCGCCAACTATCCGCTGGTGATCGATCCGCTCAAGCTCGAGCGCGGCGATATCGACGCGGGCTTTGCCAAGTCGAAGAACATTCTTCAGGGCGAGATGCGCATCGGCGGCCAGGATCACTTCTATCTGGAAGGCCAGATCTCGTTCGCCATCCCCGGCGAAGACGACGAGGTGCTTGTCTATTCCTCGACCCAGCATCCGGCAGAAACGCAGCACATGGTCGCGACCGTGCTCGGTGTGCCGTCGAATGCGGTGACCGTCAACGTGCGCCGCATGGGTGGTGGCTTCGGTGGCAAGGAGACCCAGGCCAACATCTTTGCGGCCGTCGCCGCTGTCGCGGCCAAGAAGTACCGCTGCCCGGTCAAGGTGCGGCCCGACCGCGACGACGACATGAGCGCGACCGGCAAGCGCCACGACTTCCACGTCGACTACAAGCTCGGCTTTGACGACGACGGTCGCATCGAGGCGGTGGACGCCGTGTTTTCGGCGCGCTGTGGCTACTCGGCCGACCTTTCGGGTCCGGTCACCGACCGCGCGCTGTTCCACGCCGACAATTGCTACTTCTATCCGAACGTCCGGCTGCGTTCGCGACCGCTCAAGACCAACACCGTGTCCAACACCGCATTCCGCGGCTTCGGTGGCCCGCAAGGGATGGTCGGCGGCGAGCGCATGATCGAGGATATCGCCTATGCCGTCGGCAAGGATCCGCTCGAGATCCGAAAGCTGAACTTTTACGGCGGCGAGGGGCGTAACCTCACGCCCTACCACCAGACCGTGGAAGACAACATCATCGGCCGGATCATCGAGGAACTGGAGACCTCGGCCGATTACGCCAGGCGGCGCGAAGCGGTGATCGCGTTCAACCGCGAGAGCAACATCGTCAAGCGCGGCATCGCGCTGACACCGGTGAAGTTCGGCATCTCCTTCACCAAGACCGAATACAACCAGGCCGGTGCTCTGGTGCATGTCTATACGGATGGGTCGATCCATCTGAACCATGGCGGCACCGAGATGGGGCAGGGGCTGTACACCAAGGTCGCCCAGGTGGTCGCCGACGAGTTCCAGGTCAACCTTGACCGGATCAAGGTAACGGCGACGACGACCGGCAAGGTGCCGAACACCTCGGCGACGGCCGCCTCGTCCGGCTCCGACCTCAACGGCATGGCGGCCGCCAACGCCGCCCAGCAGATCAAGGCGCGGCTCGTCAAATTTGCCGCCGAGCGCTGGAACGTCGCCGAAACCGATATCGCCTTCGAGCCGAACACGGTGCGCATCGGTGCCGAGCGCATGAGCTTCAACGAGTTCATCAAGATCGCCTATGGCGCCCGCATTCAGCTTTCGGCGGCCGGTTTCTACAAGACGCCGAAGATCCACTGGAACCGTTCGGAGGGCCGGGGACGGCCGTTCTTCTACTACGCTTACGGCGCATCGTGCTCCGAAGTCAGCGTCGACACCTTGACCGGCGAATACCAGGTCGACCGCACCGACATCCTGCACGACGTCGGCCGGTCGTTGAACCCGGCGCTGGACCTTGGACAGGTGGAAGGCGCCTTCGTCCAGGGCATGGGCTGGCTGACGACGGAAGAGCTTTGGTGGGATGTCAAGGGCCGGTTGCGCACGCATGCGCCCTCGACCTACAAGATCCCGCTTGCCTCAGACCGTCCTCGCATCTTCAATACCCGCCTTGCCGAATGGTCGGTCAACCGCGAGGAAACGATCCGCCGCTCGAAGGCGGTCGGCGAACCGCCGTTCATGCTCGGTATCTCCGTCCTTGAAGCCCTGTCGATGGCGGCGGCGAGCGTTGCGGAGTATCGTATTGCGCCGCGGCTCGATGCGCCGGCAACGCCGGAGCGGGTGCTGATGGCAATCGAGCGGCTGAGGGCAGCCGCACGGCAGAAAGGGTAACAGGGGCAGGTTGTCATGGTGGCAAGCCGCGAGGATATCAGGGACTTTCTCCGACGGGAGCCGGACTGCGTACTGGTGGAAGTCAGCGGTGCGGCGGGTTCGACGCCGCGCGACACCGACGCCTGGATGCTCGTCGCGCCCGAGGGCCTCTTCGGGACGATCGGCGGCGGACAGCTTGAGTATATGGCGATCGACCATGGCCGGCGGGCGCTGAAGCGCGGGGACGCGCTTCAGGCGATGACGATCCCGCTCGGTCCGGAGATCGGCCAGTGTTGCGGCGGGCGCGTTGCGCTCGCCTTCACGCGCATCGATCGGGAGAAAGCCGCCATGCTGATTGAACGCAGCGACCTGGAAATCGCCAGCCGGCCGCATGTCTATGTCTTCGGCGCCGGCCATGTCGGCGATGCACTGGCGCTTGCCCTGTCGCTGGTGCCGGTGCGAACCGTGCTTGTCGACACCCGCGAAGACGAGCTTTCCGCCGTCGCAGACATTCCCGGCATCGAAACCTGCCTGACGGCGATGCCGGAAGCGGTCGTCCGCGATGCACCGCCCGGCAGCGCCTTCGTGATCCTGACGCATGACCACGCTTTGGATTTCCTGATCGCCGCGGAGGCCCTTCGTCGCGACGACGCGTCCTATGTCGGCATGATCGGATCGAAAACCAAGCGCGCCACCTTCAAGAACTGGCTGTCGCGCGAAAGCGGCCGGCCGGATCTCTTCGACCGGCTGATCTGCCCGATCGGCGGCACGACCGTGAAGGACAAACGTCCGGCCGTCATTGCGGCGCTTGCCGCGGCCGAAGTCATGACCGCGGCGCTCAGCTATCAGCAGCCGGCGCAGGCGGAGCACGCCCGCCGGCCGGCCGCGAAGCTCGTGCGCTAGCAGCGCAACCATCAATCAAGGGCGCATCCCCGTTATTGTGCGGCATCGAGGTGAAGCGCAAAGCCGCGGGCATCCGGTGCGCCCACCTCCGGCCGAAGCTGAAGCGTCGGGATCACGTAGTCGCCGCCATTCTGCCGGCGATAGGGAATGGGCGCGGTGGTCGAAAGCGTGCGCATCCTTTGCCTCAGACGATCGGCCGTCGCCTCGAAACCCGCTTCGTCGAGACCGTCGACCCGGTAGGCGACAAAGGGCGGCAGCACGTCGTAGCCGGGATAATAGAGCACGCCGTGATTGATCGGAAACAACAGGTCGTCAATCGGCCCGTTGACCCCGCGCGAGGAGTAGTGTTCCTCCCATCCGCCGGTCGTTACGATCAGCATGGCCCGCTTTCCCGCAAGCGTGCCTTCGCCGAAGCGCTTGCCCCAGTATTTGTCGCTGTGTTCGCCGACGCCGTAGGCAAAGCCATAGGCATAGACGCGATCGACCCAACCTTTGAGGATCGCCGGCATCGAATACCACCACAGCGGAAACTGCAGGATCAGGGCGTCGGCCCAAAGCAGCTTTTCCTGCTCGGCCCTGACGTCGGCGGTGAGGCTATCGGTCGCAAAAGCCTCTTTCGAGGCACGGCTCGGTTTGAACCGCGCATCCGGGTCAAGCGCCGGGAAATCTGCACGGTCGATCTCGGACTTCCATCCCTCGGCATAGAGGTCGGTAACCCGGACCTCATGGCCTTCGGCCTCAAGCGCCCTGACGGCGACATCGCGCAGAGCGCCGTTGAGGGAGCGCGGCTCGGGGTGCGCATACACAAGCAAAACGTTCATGGTCGGGTGTCCTTCAGTGATGAACTGACACTTTAAGTAGACCCCGTTTCATCTATGCGGTAGGTGTCTGTAATGGATATGAATATGCCGAAAAATGGATAGATCGGATGTGACGCTTGAGCGCATGCGCACCTTCGTCCGCGTCGCCGAGCGCGGAAGCCTTTCGGCCGTTGCGCGTGAGCTTGGCATCGGCCAGTCTACCGTGACGCGGCAGCTGCGCGAGTTGGAGGAGGCGATAGGCGTACCCTTGCTCAGCCGCACCACCCGGCGCGTCACGCTGACCGACGAAGGCAGTCGCTACTACGCCAATTGCATCCAAGTCCTGCGATTGGTCGAGCAGGCTGGCGACGAGGCGCGCGGCACCCGTGGTGCTGCGGCGGGCACGATCCGCGTCTCCTGTACTGCTGCTTTGGGAGTGCTGCACGTCAGCCGGCTGATCTTCGCGTTCCAGGACAAATACCCCGACATCGGCGTCGACCTCAGCCTGACCGACGAGCGGGTCGATCTGGTGCGCGAAGGGGTCGATATCGCCCTGCGTCTCGGGCCGCTCACCGACAGCTCGATGAAGCTGCGGGCGCTTGGCGAAAGCCGGCGCGTGCTCGTCGCCGCGCCCGGTTATCTTGCGTCACGTGGTGTCCCTGTCTCACCACAGGAACTCTCGATCCACGAAGGCATCCGCATGTCCAACGTCGCCGGCAGCGACATGCTGAACCTTGAAGGGCCGGACGGCCGCAGCCGTCAGGTGCCGTTTTCCGGACGCTTTCGGATCGATCATGGCCTTGGCGCCCGGGCGGCGCTCGCCGCGGGTCGTGGCATCGCGCCCGCCCATCGTTGGCTTGTGGACGATCTGTTGGCGAACGGCCAGCTCGTGGAGCTTCTGCCGGATCACACGCTGCCGTCGGTGCCGCTCAGCCTGTTGATCGTGCCCGAGCGGGCGGGCATTGCCCGCGTCCGTCTGCTGGTCGATTTTCTTGTGGGGCACATCGGTGCGATTCCCGGGATTGAGAAAGCGAAAGCCTAGCGGCCGGTCGCTCGCAGTTTTCCATGCGAGACAGAGGCGCTGCCGATCCACGTGGTTTGGCCGATATGGAAGAGTTCCTAGCCCGAATGGATCGGTGTGAGCGCCCGCGCGCAGCAACACATACCAAAAATGTGTCGCTTACCGACTGTGCAACTCCTGCTTATTATAAAGCGGTTGCTAAAATAAAGTCGGTGACGATGCCGACCTTTAACGGAGTAACGCGTCCAGGGTTTCTTTGAGTGCTTTCAGGGCAGTTCGCATTCGACGCACTCGTACGGAGAAGGGGCGCTTTAACAAGGGGATACGACCATGAAGAGACTGACTCGTGTGTTGCTTTTGTCCACGGCATTCGCGGTGCTGACGCACTATAGCGCGCCGTTCATGATCGGCACTGCGCACGCCGATGGAGGAACCACCACCGGCGACGGCGGCACTGGTGGTACCGGTGGCGATAGTGGTACTGGCGGTGACGGCGGCTCAACCGGTGGCGACGGAGGCGGAACTGGCGGTGACGGTGGTAGCACGGGTGGTGACGGAGGCGGTACCGGCGGGGATGGCGGCTCAACCGGTGGTGATGGCGGCGGAACTGGTGGTGATGGTGGTAGCACGGGTGGTGACGGGGGCGGTACCGGTGGCGATGGCGGCGGTACCGGAGGTGACGGTGGCGGTAAGACCAAGCACGCAAACAACGGCTTCGGTAACGGCGGTGGCGACGGCGTGCCCGGTAAATCGAAACACAGCGATGTGAAACGCTGATATGAGCCTACTGAGGGCGGCCGTAGCTGCGGTGCGCCCTTTTTTTTGCGCTGATCGCCGGCTTAGGTGTCAGGGTGTGCAGTCGGCAAAGAAACAATCCGGACGGGAATGCGCGGAAGCGTCGGCCCGACCCAGAGCGTTCCTTATGCCCGGACGCCGAGGGGCGAAACGGCGCCTATTCCAGCGCCTTGCCGATCAAGCGTTGACAGCGCTCGGCCATGTAATCGATCATCAGCCGGACCTTCGGATCCTGGAAGCGCTTGTGCGGATAGATCGCCGCCAGTTGCACGCTGAGCGGGGGCGTATCGGCCAGAATCGGCACCAGCGCACCGGAATTGATGTGCGCCTTCACTTCGAACAGCGGCTTGTTGATGATGCCGCGGCCGTCGAGCGCCCATTGGGTCAGCACGTCGCCGTCGTCGGAATCGTAGGGGCCGGTGACCTCGAGCTTGCGCACGCCTTCCATCGTCTGGAGCGTCCAGAAAAACTCCTTCGAGCCGGGATAGCGCAAGAGCAGACAGTCGTGCTTGTCGGCAATCAGCGCTTGCGGGGTCTCGGGCACGCCGCGTTTCTCGAAATAGTCAGGCGCGCCGCAGATCACCCGCTCGCAATTCATGATGCCGCGCATGCGCAGGTTCGAATCTTCGAGGATGCCGAGTTTGAAGGCGACGTCGACGCCTTCAGACAGGATATCGACATTGTGGTCCGACAGGCGAAGCCGCACCTCGATATCCGGATACTTGTCGTGAAACTCGGGAATGCCTGACGCGATCAGACGCCGACCTATCCCCAGCGGCGCGGTAATCTTGAGCGCCCCCTTTGGATTGTGCGAGAGATCGGCGATCGCGTTTTCCGCTTCGTTGACCGCTTCGAGGATCTTCACGGCGCCATCGTAAAAGACGCGGCCGTGCTCCGTCGCAGTCAGCTTGCGCGTCGTCCGATTGAACAGGCGAACGCCCATATGGCGTTCCAACTCTTTGATTCTATTGCTTGCAACCGCCGGCGTCACGCGCTGGTCGCGACCGGCCGCCGACAGGGTTCCAAGCTCTACGACGCGTACGAAGACGCGCACATTGTCCAGATAAGACATGCCTTCGTCCCACTCCTCCAGGCTCTCTCTAGCCTATCCATTGCGTCGCTATTTTATAGATTTTTTTGAAAGTGTTGGTGAAGCAGCGACGTTCCCGCGACCTCCAGCAATGACACATAATGGCGGGAGGAGAAATGGGAGAATTTCATGTACGACTATGCCATCGCCTGGGATTGGCTGACCTTTGCCGTGAGATGGCTGCACGTCATCACCGCGATTGCATGGATCGGCTCGTCCTTCTATTTCGTCGCCCTTGACCTTGGTCTGAAGAAGCATCCCGGCCTGCCCGTCGGCGCCTATGGCGAAGAGTGGCAGGTGCATGGTGGCGGCTTCTACCACATCCAGAAGTACCTGGTTGCGCCGGCCAACATGCCCGAGCATCTGATCTGGTTCAAATGGGAATCCTATGTCGCGTGGCTTTCGGGCTTCGGCATGCTCTGCCTGGTCTACTATGCCGGCGCGGACCTCTATCTGATCGATCCGAACGTGCTCGATGTCTCCAAACCGGTGGCGATCGCCATTTCGCTTGCCTCGATCGCCTTCGGCTGGCTCGCCTATGACACGATCTGCAAGTCACCCCTCGGCCGCGACAACACCCGGCTGATGGTGCTTCTGTATTTCATCCTGGTTGCCATGGCCTGGGGCTACACGCAGCTCTTCACCGGCCGCGCAGCCTTCCTGCATCTCGGTGCCTTCACCGCGACGATCATGTCGGCCAACGTCTTCTTCATCATCATTCCGAACCAGAAGGTGGTCGTCGGCGACCTGATCGCCGGCCGCACGCCCGACGCCAAATACGGCGTGATCGCCAAGCAGCGCTCGACCCACAACAACTATCTGACGCTGCCGGTTCTGTTCCTGATGCTGTCGAACCACTATCCGCTGGCCTTCGGCACCCAGTACAACTGGATCATCGCCTCGCTGGTGTTCCTGATGGGCGTCACCATCCGCCACTATTTCAACACCCGCCACGCCAACAAGGGCAACCCGACCTGGACCTGGCTCGTGACCGCACTGCTGTTCGTTGCGATCATGTGGCTGTCGACCGTGCCGAAGATTCTCTCGGGCGGCGATGAGACAAAGATCTCCGCCGCGCAGCAGCCCTTCGTCGCGGCGGAAGCCTTCCCGAAGGTGCGTGACACCGTGCTTGGCCGCTGTTCCATGTGCCATGCCAAGGAACCGGGCTGGGAAGGCATGATCGTTCCGCCGAAAGGCGTGACGCTCGAGACCGACGCCGAGATCGCCAATCACGCCCGTGAAATCTACCTGCAGGCCGGCCGCAGCCATGCAATGCCGCCCGCCAACGTGACCGCCGTGTCGGATGAAGAGCGTCAACTCCTCGTTGCCTGGTACGAATCCGTCGTCAATGGAGGAAAGACCCAATGACCGATCTGCTGATCCGCGGCCGTGTGCTGACCTTCGTCGACGAGCCGAAAGGCATCGACGATGCCGCATCCTATCGCTACTTCGAAGATGGCGCCGTGCTGGTGCGGGGCGGCAAGGTCGCCGATATCGGTGAACACGCCGAAGTCGCCCGCCGCGCCGGACCGGGCGTCAAGGTTGCCGACCATCGCCCCAACCTGGTGTTGCCGGGCCTGATCGACACGCATCTGCACTTCCCGCAGACGCAGGCGATCGCGTCCTATGGCGCGCAGCTGCTCGAATGGCTGAACACCTACATCTTCGTCGAGGAGCAGAAGTTCCGCAAACCCGAGCATGCCGACTACATCGCCGGCCGCTTCATGGACGAACTCCTGTCCAACGGCACCACGACGGCAGTCGCCTATTGCTCGGTGCATCCTGAAAGCGTCGATGCCTATTTCGGCGCTGCGGAAGCGCGCGGCATGCTGATGATCGGCGGCAAGGTGATGATGGACCGCAACGCGCCCGACGCGCTGCGCGACACGCCACAGCTTGGCTATGACGAGACCAAGGCGCTGATATCGAAGTGGCATGGCCGTGGCCGCGCCCACTATGCCATCAGCCCGCGTTTCGCCATCACCTCGACGCCGGAGCAGATGGAGATGAGCCGCGTGCTCGTTCGCGAGCATCCGGAATGCTACGTCCAGACGCACCTGTCGGAAAACAAGGACGAGATCGCCTTCGCGACCTCGCTCTATCCGGAGGCCAAGGATTACACCGACATCTATGCGCGCTACGATCTTCTGACCCGCAAGACGCTGCTCGGTCACTGCATCTATCTGAGCGACCGCGAGATCTCCGTCCTTGCCGAGACAGGCGCCGTCGGCACTTTCTGCCCGACCTCGAACCTTTTCCTCGGCTCCGGGCTCTTTGACCGGGATCGCTTCGACAGACTTGGCGCCCGCTGGTCGGTCGCGACCGATGTCGGCGCCGGCACCAGCTTCTCGATGCTGGAAACGATGGATGAGGCCTACAAGGTGCTGCACCTGCAGGGCCAGCGGCTGACGCCGTTCAATTCCTTCTACCGCCTGACGCTCGGCAACGCCCGCGCGCTCGACCTCGAACATCGCATCGGCTCGCTGCATGTCGGTGCCGATGCCGATATCGTCGTGCTCGACAGTCGCGCCAAGCCATCGATGGAGTTGCGCATGCGGGTCGCCGGTTCGCTCGCCGAGGAGCTCTTCATCCTGCAGACGATGGGTGACGACCGTTCAGTGGCGGAAACCTATGTCGCCGGCAAGCCGATGAAACACGCTTCAAGCAGCGCGAAGGAAGCGGCAACGACTGCATCCAGAAACCTCGAAACAGCCTGATCGACGTTTCCAAACCGCCTCGCAAAACCGGAGCGGGGTGCGAGCCCAAATTCTCAAGACGCCGCGTGCCCCCTGGATGCGCGGCGTTTCTTTTCGACTGCGCTAAAGGTCTTCCGGACGCTTGCCGCCCATCGCCCTGGTGAGCGCGTCGGCGCGCTCGCGCACGATCGGGCCGAAGGTCGACAGCTTGTCGTCATTGACGCGAACCGACGGACCGGAGATCGAGATGCCGGCGATCGTTTCACCATATTCGTTGAAGATCGGGGCGGCGACGCAGCGCATGCCGAGCGTGTGCTCCTCGTCGTCGACCGACCAGCCGCGGTGGCGGATATCCTGGATATCCTTCAAGAGCGCCGGCAGCGTGTCGCGGGTCTTGTCGGTGAAGTGAGCGAGTTCGCGACCGTGGAGCAGCTGCGCGATCTCCTTGTCCGACCAGGTGGAGAGGATCGCCTTGCCAATACCGGAGGCATGTATTGGACCGCGGCGGCCGGGTCGGAAGAAGGCACGCATCGGCGCGTGGCTTTCGACCTGCGAGATGAAAACGACGTCGCCGCCTTCTTCGATGCCGATATTGGCCGTCTCGCCGCTTTCTTCCATCAGCCCCTTGAGGAACGGACGGCTGATGGTGCCGAGCTTGCGGAACCGCAGATAGGCGTTGCCGATCTCGAACGCCTTGAGGCCGACCGTCCAGGCGCCGGTGTCCGGGTCGTTCATCACCATGCCGTGGCCGGAAAGCGTTGTCAGCAGCCGGTGCACCGTCGATGGCGCCATGCCGGTCTCGTCGGCGAGCTGGGTCAGGGTCGAGCCGTCGCCCTCAGCCACGACCGTCAGGAGGGCAAGACTGCGATCAAGCACCTGGACCGATGAAGGGGCGGCATTCTCGCCTGCCTTACGTCCGCGTTTTCCCCTGCCGTTGCCGTCCATAAAAGCCTCTCTGCAAATCACGTCGCTCGCCATCATCCTCTATCAGGCCATGAAGCGATTTTCTCCAAATTGTTGAAGATCTTTATTTCCGCATCATGGAAATCAATTCCATTTTGATGTTGCGTATCGGGACCAATGGATTATGTTTTCAGGAAATTGGAGGAGTTCTCATGGCTAAGATGCGTGCCGTTGACGCGGCTGTTATTGTTCTGGAGAAGGAAGGCATCGACTGTGCCTTCGGCGTACCGGGTGCCGCCATCAACCCGTTCTATTCGGCGCTGAAGGCCCGCGGCTCCGTCCGCCACATTCTCGCCCGTCACGTCGAGGGCGCCTCGCATATGGCCGAGGGGTACACTCGCGCCAAGCACGGCAACATCGGCGTCTGCATCGGGACGTCGGGTCCGGCCGGCACCGACATGATCACCGGCCTCTATTCGGCCTCGGCAGACTCGATCCCGATCCTCTGCATCACCGGCCAGGCGCCGCGCGCCCGTCTCGACAAGGAAGATTTCCAGGCGGTCGATATCGCCAAGATCGCTGCACCGATCACCAAATGGGCGGTCACGGTCATGGAGCCGGCGCTGGTTCCCTTCGTCTTTCAGAAGGCGTTCCACATCATGCGCTCCGGCCGTCCCGGCCCGGTGCTGATCGACTTGCCGGTCGACGTCCAGCTCGCCGAGATCGAGTTCGATCCGGACACCTATCAGCCGCTCGAAGCGTACAAGCCCAAGGCGACGCGCGCCCAGGCCGAAAAGGCGATCGCGATGCTGAACGAGGCGGAACGCCCGCTGATCGTCGCCGGCGGCGGCATCATCAACGCCGACGCGTCCGATCTCCTGACCGAGTTTGCCGAAATCACCGGCATTCCCGTCATCCCGACGCTGATGGGTTGGGGCACGATCCCGGACGACCATCCGCTGATGGCCGGCATGTGCGGCCTGCAGACCTCGCATCGCTACGGCAATGCCAACATGCTTGCGTCGGACTTCGTTCTGGGCGTCGGCAACCGCTGGGCCAACCGCCACACCGGCAACGTCCCGACCTATACGGAAGGCCGCAAGTTCGTTCACGTCGACATCGAGCCGACCCAGATCGGCCGCGTCTTCGCCCCCGATTTCGGCATCGTCTCGGATGCCGGCGCGGCGCTGAAGCTGTTCCTCGACGTTGCGACCGAATGGAAGACGGCCGGCAAGCTGCGCGATTGGACCGGTTGGGCCGAAGAGTGCCGCGAGCGCAAGCGCACCATGCTGCGCAAGACGCACTTCGACCAGACGCCGCTGAAGCCCCAGCGCGTCTACGAAGAAATGAACAAGGCTTTTGGCCGCGACACCTGCTACGTCTCGACCATCGGCCTCAGCCAGATTGCCGGCGCTCAGTTCCTGCATGTCTACAAGCCGCGCAACTGGATCAACTGCGGCCAGGCTGGCCCGCTCGGCTGGACCCTGCCGGCAGCGCTTGGTGTCCGCGCCGCCGATCCGGATCGGACGATCGTCGCGCTCTCGGGTGACTACGACTTCCAGTTCCTGATCGAGGAACTGGCCGTCGGCGCCCAGCACAAGCTGCCTTACCTGCATGTGGTCGTAAACAATTCCTATCTCGGCCTCATTCGCCAGGCGCAGCGCGGCCTCAACATGGACTTCGAGGTCAGCCTCGCCTTCGACAACATCAACGCGTCGGGCGATGCGGAGAAGGGCTACGGCGTCGACCACGTCGCGGTCGCCGAAGGTCTCGGCTGCAAGGCGATCCGGGTGCGCAGCCCGAACGAGTTCCAGGAAGCGTTCGACCGGGCGCGTGCCCTGATGGACGAGCACCAGGTTCCCGTCGTCATCGAGTTCATCCTCGAGCGCGTCACCAACATCTCGATGGGCGCCGACATCAACGCCGTCGTCGAGTTCGAGGAACTGGCGCTGCGTGGCGAGGACGTGCCGACCGCGATCACGGCCCTGCTTGACTGAGGAAAATGCGGGCGGCCCGCCGCCCGCACGTTGCCCCAGAGAAAAACACGAAGGAGGAGACATCGCATGGCGAAGTTCGCTGCGAACCTGACAATGCTGTTCAACGAGGCGCCGTTCCTCGACCGTTTCGCTCTTGCCGCCAAGGCCGGCTTCGAAGGCGTGGAGTATCTGTTTCCCTACGAATTCGAAAAAGTGAGCCTGCGCGCCGAGCTTCAGCGCCACGGCCTGACCCAGGTTCTGCACAACCTGCCGGCCGGCAACTGGGCCAGCGGCGAGCGCGGTATCGCCATCCTGCCGGACCGGATCGACGAGTTCCGCAAGGGCGTTGCCAGCGCCATCGATTATGCGACAGCGCTCGATTGCAAGCAGGTCAACTGCCTGGTCGGCATTGCGCCCGCGGGTGTCTCGGAACAGGTGCTGCGCAACACGCTGGTCGCAAATCTCAAGCTTGCTGCAAGCGAGCTCGGCAAGCACGGCATTCGCCTTCTGATCGAGCCGATCAACGACTTCGATATTCCGGGCTTCTATCTGAGCACGGTCGAGCAGGCCGCCTCGATCATCGAGGAGGTTGGCAGCGACAACCTGTTCATCCAGTACGACCTCTATCACCAGCAGCGCACCCAGGGTGAGCTGATCGGCACCTACAAGCGCTTCGCCGGTCTGATCGCGCACGTTCAGCTGGCCGACAATCCGGGCCGCAACGAACCGGGTACCGGCGAAATCAACTATCCCTTCGTCTTCGACGCGCTGGAAGCCGCCGGCTACGACAGCTGGATCGGCTGCGAATACAAGCCGCGCACCACGACGGCCGACGGCCTCGGCTGGCTCGGCACCGAGCGCCAGCGAACCCAATCCGCAGACATCATCAAGATCAGGAGCTAAGCACCATGGCAACAATCGGTTTCATTGGACTGGGTATCATGGGCACGCCGATGGCGCGCCACCTGCAGGACGCCGGCCACACCATCGTCACCTCGAAATTCGTCATCCCGCCGCGCCAGGAACTGCTGGATGCCGGCCTCAAGTTCGTCGAGACGCCGAAAGCACTGGCAGAGGCCGTCGACACCATCATCCTGATGCTGCCGGATACGCCTGAAGTGAAGGACGTTCTCTTCGGCGAGAACGGCGTCGCCTACGGCCTTTCGAAGGGCAAGCTCGTCATCGACATGAGCTCGATCTCGCCGATCGAGACCAAGGAATTCGCGAAGAAGGTTCGTGAAACCGGCGCCGAATACATCGACGCTCCGGTTTCCGGCGGTGAAGTCGGCGCCAAGAACGCCTCGCTGTCGATCATGGCGGGGGGCAGTGAAGAAAGCTTCGAACGCGCCCTGCCGCTCTTGAAGCTGATGGGCAAGAATATCACGCTGGTCGGCGATTGCGGTGACGGCCAGGTCACGAAGGTTGCCAACCAGATCATCGTCGCGCTGACGATCGAAGCGGTTTCCGAAGCCCTCGTCTTCGCGTCCAAGGCCGGCGCCGATCCGGCGCGCGTTCGCGAAGCGCTGATGGGTGGATTTGCCTCCTCGCGCATTCTCGAAGTGCATGGCGAGCGCATGATCAAGCGCACCTTCGACCCGGGCTTCCGCATCTCGCTGCACCAGAAGGACCTGAACCTGGCGCTGCAGGGGGCCAAGTCGCTCGGAATTTCGCTGCCGAACACGGCTGCGACCCAGGAGCTCTTCAACAACTGCGCCGCCAACGGCGACAGCGGCCTCGACCACTCCGGTCTCGTCCGCGCACTGGAGCGTATGGCGAACCACCAGGTCGCCTGAGCCGCCAGCGCGCGCAGCAATGCACATGACCCGTCCGGCATCCCATTGTTTTGGCCGGTCATGTGTCCGGGCGGCGGTTGGAGGAACCGCCGCCCGAGACCTTCTTGCAATTCCAGCTGCGTTCTTGCTCTGGGATGACATACAAGAGCGGGGCATCATGGGCGATGCGACCTGCTCCGGGGGAGAACAATGCCAGCCATCACCGATCCACGCCGTTTCCTTGAAGCGCTCTTTACTTCAGCAGTTGCCGCGGCCGATCCGGAAAAGGTGATCGCCGCCAATCTGCCGGCGCGGCCGAAGGGGCGAACGGTGGTCGTCGGCGCCGGCAAGGGTGCAGCCCAGATGGCCGCCGCCTTCGAGCGCCATTGGGATGGGCCGCTCTCCGGCGTTGTCGTCACCCGCTACGGTTATGCCGCTCCGTGCGAGCGGATCGAGGTTCTGGAAGCATCCCATCCGCTGCCGGACGAAAACGGGCTTCAGGCCGCCAAACGGCTGCTTTCTGAGGTCGACGGTCTGACGGAGGACGATCTTGTCGTGGCGCTCGTCTGCGGTGGCGGTTCGGCGCTGCTGCCTTCGCCTCCGCCCGGCCTGTCCCTGGAAGACGAGATCGCCGTCAACAGGGCGCTGCTTGTCTCCGGTGCGCCAATCAGCGCCATGAATGCCGTGCGCAAACACGTCTCGATGATCAAGGGCGGCAGGCTCGCCGCAGCCGCTTATCCGGCGAAGGTTGTATCGTTGATTGTGTCCGATATTCCGGGCGACGATCCGGCGCTGGTCGCATCCGGCCCGACGCTTGCCGACGCCAGCACGCGGGAAGACGCGTTGAAGCTCATCGACCGTTACGGCCTGGATCTGCCTGGCAATGTCATGGCCTGGATCAGAAGTGCCGACAGTGTCGCACCATCCCCTGACGATCCGCGCTTTGCTCGAAACGAGGTTCGGCTCATCGCATCGGCCGCCGTGTCGCTCGAGGCCGCAGCCGACGAGGCGCGGGCAGCCGGCATCGAAGCGATTATCCTGTCCGACGCGATCGAAGGCGAGGCGCGCGATGTTGGCGGCGTGCACGCGGCGATCGCGCGCGAAGTCGCCGGTCGAGGCCGGCCATTCAGCAAGCCGGTCGTCGTGCTCTCGGGCGGCGAGACGACGGTGACCATTCGCGGCAAGGGCAAGGGCGGCCGCAACAGCGAGTTCCTGCTGGCGCTGGCGCTTGGCATCGATGGCGCCAAGGGCGTGTCGGCGCTGGCCGCCGACACGGACGGCATCGATGGCTCCGAAGACAATGCCGGGGCCTTTGCCGACGACACCACCATTGCGCGGCTTGCCGCGCAGCGGCTGGATGCGGCGGGCCTGCTGCAGAAGAACGACAGCTGGTCGGCTTTCGATGCGCTCGGCGATCTCTTCAAGCCGGGACCGACCGGCACCAACGTCAATGATTTTCGCGCCATTCTGGTGCAGTAGGCGCTGCTTCCAGATCTAAGCGAAGTGGCAGCTCACCGTGCCGTAGGCGCCGAAATCGGCGACGATCGTGTCGCCGCTCGCAGCTTCGATGGTGCGGATGAACGAGCCTGACAGCACGATCTGTCCGGGCTCGATCGCGTCGCCGCATTGGGCCAGCCGGTTGGCAAGCCAGGCAATGCCGCGGGCCGGATGGTTGAGCACGCCGGCTGCAAGACCCGTCTCCTCGATCACGGCGTTGCGCGAGACGATCGCGCCCATCCAGCGCATGTCGACGGTATCGGGACGCACGGCGCGGCCGCCGAGAACAAGACCGCCATTGGCGGCATTGTCGGAGATGGCGTCGACGATGGTCCGGGCCTTCTTGGTCTTCGGATCGGACCGCAGGATGCGGGTGTCGAGGATTTCGAGCGCCGGCATCACGTAGTCGGTGGCGTTCAGCACCTGCACCAGGCTGACGCGGGGGCCCTTGAGGCCGGTTTTCATGATGAAGGCGATTTCCGCCTCGACGCGCGGCTGGATGAAGCGATCGGCCGGAACGGTTGCGCCGTCGTCAAACAGCATATCGTCGAAGAGCACGCCGGAATCGGGCGTGTCGATGCCGAGCGCCTGCTGCATGGCGTTGGAGGTCAGACCGATCTTCCAGCCGATGATCCGGTGGCCGTCGTCTCGCTTGCGCCTGGTCCAGGCCGCCTGCACGGCATAGGCGTCATCCACCGTCATGTCTGGATGCTTGAGCGAGAGCAGCCCGATCTGTTTGCGATCGCGCTCGGCCTGATGCAGGCTTTCGGCGGCTTTGGCAATCTCGGTCGCATTGAGCATGGTCAGGCCCCTCCACTCCAGCGTGTCACACGATACACCAAGGTTGCCGTTGCGACACGGGCCGTCTTTCGCCGCTTCAGCTCGGCTGGCTTGCCAGCATCAGACCGAGGCCGATGAGGATCGAGCCGCAGGCGCGCGGAACCAGCCGGCTGCCGCCGCCCGTAAAACGTCCGAGGGTGAGCGAGGCGATCAGCACGGCCGCGATATCGGCGATCGACAGGGCAAGGTTGACCAGGAGCCCGAACATCAAAAACTGCATCGACGCCGGCATGGACGCGGCGGGATCGACGAATTGCGGCAGGAAGGTCACGAAGAAGAGGGCCGTCTTGGGATTGAGGATCTCGACGACGATGCTGTCCCTGAGGACGCCGGGCTTGGCTGCTTCGGCGTGAACCGCATGTTTGCCTGCGCCCAGCAGCATGGTCGCGCCGAGCCACACGAGATAGACCGCACCTGAGAGCTTGATGACGACGTAGGCGAGCGGCGCGTGATGCAAGAGGGCCGCAAGCCCCAGCGTGGCCGCGGCGATATGGACGTAACATCCGATATGGATGCCGAAGGCGGCGAGGAAACCTGCCTTGCGTCCATGCGCAAGCGTCTGGGCCGTCATGTAGAGAATGGCGGGTCCCGGCATGCAGGCAAAGATCGCCGTGGCGAGCGCAAACGACATCCAATGCTCGAGTGAGGGCATGGCAGATCCTCCAGAAAATCACGGCGCCGCTGTTGCGCGGCATTCCATCTCGACGCTTCGAGATCGGGTCCGTTTCCGGCAGGAGAACTACGCTTGGTTGTGGACGGGCGATATACGGCAGGTGCCGTGTATCGCAGCTGGTGTGTGTTCGCTTATGGTGTGGTGGTTAAGGGAATGTGACCGTCGAGGCGTGGAGAGCGAGTGGCGCTGTCAGGAGATCGGCAGGCCGATGCGCACCGCGTAGGCGGCGACTTCAGCCGCACTGTGCAGGCTGAGCTTGCGCATCAGGTTTTCGCGATGCTTGCGCGCCGTCAGCGGGCTGATGCCGAGGCGATCGGCAGTTTCGCGCGCCGTCAGCCCCTGGGCTGCAAGCGAGAGGATCTGCATTTCCCGCCGTGTCAGCGGAATGGGCGAAAGCGCGGCATCCGCCGCCGGAGGGTCCTGGTGACGGTCGGGTTCGCTGACAGCGAAGCGAATGGATTGGCTGAGATACACCTCGCCGCGCGATACGGACTCGAGTGATGCGGCGAGTTCGGAGGGGTCACCGCTCTTGGTAAGGTACCCGCGGGCCCCGGCCTCGATCGTCGCGCGCACGGTTCTCGGCTCGACATTGGCGGTCAGCACCAGGATTTTCGTTCTCGGGGCGATCGTCTTGAGTTCGGTGATGAACTGCACGCCTGCGACCCCCGGCATCCCGAGATCGAGAAGGATGATGTCGGCGCCACTGGTGCGCACCAGATTGACCAGCGCCTCGCCGTCAGCAGCCTCGGCAACCACCGATACATGCTCCATGGTCGAAAGCAGCAGCTTCAGACCCTCGCGAACGATGGCGTGGTCGTCCGCCACGATGATCGTCAGCGGTTTACGCATGAGAGAAACCCTTTATGTATTTTTCAGCAATTTGGCAGAGTTACTGCGTGGAATCAGGAGAGGATGGGCAATGGAGACTCGGGAGCATTTGCAGCCTCTCTTGATAGACCTTTTATTTCGTCAATCATACGCGGTGCTGTTCGCAAATTTCGCTATTCCACTGCCGGTTGCTTATGTGCTCAGCGAATGGGTACCGGCGAACCTGCTTCTCAGCTGGATTGCAGCGCTCTACCTGCTGACGTTCTTTCGCATATTTCTCGACCGGTGTTACCGGCGCGCGGCCGATCAGCGGCGAAGCCAGGACTGGCGGCAATGGGCCTGGCGCTTCACGCTGCTTTCGTGGGCGTCGAGTGCGCTGTGGGGTGCGCTCGCCTGGTTTGCCTTCCTTCCGCAGGAGCCGCAGACACTCGCCTTCGTCTGCATCGTCATCACGGGCATTGCGAGCGGCGCGGTTCCTTCGCTTTCGGCCTTTCCGCTCGCCTATGCCGGCTCGCTTCTGGCCATGCTGCTTCCGTTTGCGATCCGATGCCTGATGGGCGACGGGCCGATCTACGACACCTACCTGGTCTTCACCGTCTGCCTCTTCGGGGTCGACCTCTATTATAGCCGTGTGACGCACCGCACCCTTGCCGAAACCGTGCGGCTGCGGTTCGAGAACCTGTCGCTGATCGGGGATCTGAAGGAGGAACGCGACAGGGCGCAAAGTGCGGATCGCGCCAAGTCGCGTTTTCTTGCCGCCGCCAGCCACGATCTGCGCCAGCCGATCCACGCGCTCGGCCTCTTCATCTCGACGCTCGGGGTGCTCGGCCGAAACGGCGACGTGCCCGCCAAGAGCGCACGTGACCTCGCCGAGCGGGCACGTTCGGTCATCGGCAGCCTGTCCGGTCTTCTCGACGCGCTGCTCGACATTTCCAAGCTTGACGCCGGTGTCTTGACCGTGACGCGCGAACCGATGGCGCTCAGGCGCATGTTTGCCGATCTGCGCGTGGAATTTTCCGGAGTTGCCAAGGGGCAGGGGCTGGATTGGCGCGTCGTCATGACCGACATCTGGGTCGATACGGATCCGATGATGCTGAAGCGGATTCTCGATAATCTCGTTTCGAATGCCTTTCGCTGCACCCAGGCCGGTACTGTGATGATCGGATGCCGCCGTCGCGGCATGACGGTGGAAGTCCAGGTCTGGGACACGGGCGTCGGCATTCCACTCGCCGACCAGCAGTCCATCTTCGAGGAATTCGTTCAACTCAGAAACCCGACGCGCGACCGGGCACAGGGACTTGGCCTTGGCCTTGCCATCGTGCAGCGTACAGCGCAGTTGCTCGGGCACCCGATCAAGGTGGTCTCCCGGGAAGGGCGTGGATCGATGTTTTCGATCACCTTGCCCGTGACAGCGCCGATCGCTTCGCCGCGCAAGGGACGCGCACATCCGATACCGGCCCGCCACCAGGGCGGGATCGTCGTCATCGACGACGAGCGTGATGCCATGGATGCGACCGCGCTGCTTCTGCGCACGCTCGGCTATCGTGTCTATGCCGGCCGTTCGGCTGCCGCCGCTCGCCACGCGCACACGAAAGCGGCGCGCCGTGGCGATGCCCCGGTCGACATGGTCGTCACCGACTACCATCTGCGCGACGGGCAGACCGGCATCGATGCCCTCGGCGAAATCACGACCTATCTCGGGCGCAGCGTGCCGGCCCTGATCCTTTCCGGCGATACATCCTCCGCTCGGCTGAAGCAGGTGACCGAAAGCGGCTACCGCCTGCTTCACAAGCCGCTCGACGCGACGCGGCTGGAGGAGGAGATCGCCGCGGCACTCAAGGGTGTGGGCGGTGAGGTCGGCGAGGTTAGCGCAGCTATTCGATAAAGACGCCGACGCTTGCTGCCCGCCCGACGGCATCGATCACAGTCAGCGTCGAGTAACCGGCGCCATCCGGTTGCCATTGCGTGATACGCCTGCGCGTCAGTTCGGGCAGCGGTTTGCCGTTGGCGAGCCAGCGGAAAGGCGCGCGACCGCCCTGGAGCTTCAGTGTCAGCGGCGAGATCGCTTGGTGGCCTGCGCCGAGCTCGACTCGCGCGCCCTCCGGCGGGAAGACGATCTGTGGTGCCGGTTCGCGGGCAGACGCGTTGACGAGACCGCTTGCGGTCAACGAGAAACGGCGCTGGCTGACGGGTAGCTCGGCTTGCGAAATGCGGATCGCGCCGGCCGGCGCATCGGGCAGAGGCGTCACGCCGAAGCCTGACTTGGCAAATCCTTCAAAGAGTATGGGCGCAGCACTAGCGTAGCCGGTGAGGCCGGGAACGGCGCCATTGTCGGGACGCCCGACCCAGACGCCGAGCACATGGCGGCCGTCATAGCCGACCGACCAGGCGTCGCGATAGCCGTAGCTCGTGCCGGTCTTGTAGGCGATCCCGCGCTGCCGGCTGCCGGTCGGCGGCAGAACGCCCGAGAGCGCATCGGAAACCTGCCAGACGGCAACGGGCGACAACAGAGGCTCGGCCTCGATCAAGCCCGCCTTGCCCTCGACGCCGTCGCCGAGCCGGATCGGGAAACCGCGATTGGCAAGCGTGGCGTAGAGCTGGACGAGATCGCGCAGCGAAAGGCCCACGCCGCCAAGGCCGATCGCCAGCCCTGGCGCTTCGCCGGTGGGTAGAGCTGGCCGCACTTCGGCGCGACGGAAGCGCATCATCAATTCGGAAGGGCCGACCGCGTCGAGCAAGCGGATCGCCGGCACGTTCAGCGACAGCTGCAGCGCCTCGCGCACGCTGACATCGCCCTGATAGCTCATGTCGAAATTGCGCGGGCGATAGCCGAAAAAGTCGGCCGGCCGGTCCTCGATGATCGTTTCCTGGCTGACCAGACCCTCCTCGAAGGCGAGGCCATAGATGAAGGGCTTGAGGGTCGAGCCGGGCGAACGGGTGATGCGTGTCATGTCGATCCAGCCGGATCGGCTGGCGTCGAAGTAATCTGCCGATCCGACCGAGGCGACGATCTCTCCGGTTCGCGCATCGGCCATGACCATGGCGACGGAAACCTTCGGGCCGAGTTTCGCTGCACCTTCTCGGGCGACAGCCTCGAGATTGCGTTGCACGGCAAGGCGTAGGGTCGTCTGATGGCGAACGGACTTGGGATCCTTGCGAAGGGCACGCTCGGCCAGATGCGCGGCATAGGAGGGAAGCTGCAGGCGGCGCGACGGCACGGAGGTTGCAACGGCGCGCTCGGCCTCACCGTCACCAATGACGTCGGCGACCGCTAGGCGTGCCAGCACCCGCTCGCGGGCCGCGACCGCGGCCGCGTGGTTGCGGTCCGGGCGGCGCTTTTCCGGCAATTGCGGCAGCGCCACCAAAAGCGCCGCTTCGCCGGCCGTCAGTCGCTTCGGCTCCTTGCCGAGCCAGGCGAGGCTTGCGGCGCGCACACCCTCGATGTTGCCGCCGTAAGGGGCGTGAGTGAGGTAGAGATTGAGGATCTCGTCCTTCGAGAGGCGGCGTTCGATCTGGATGGCACGGGCGATCTGCAATAGCTTGGCCGTCACCGAACGCTGCTGGCGCGGCTCGATCAGCCGGGCGACCTGCATGGAGAGCGTCGAGGCCCCCGATACGATGCGGCCATTGGTGACGAACTGCAACGCCGCGCGGCCGAGCGCGAGGAAATCGACGCCGGAGTGCTCCCGGAACCGTTGGTCCTCGTAGGCGATCAGCATCTTGACGAACTGCGGATCGACGTCGTCGACGGTGGTCTTCAGCCGCCAGAAGCCATCGGGCGTTGCGAAGGCGCGCAGCAAGCGCCCTTCCGCATCGTCCACCTCGCGCGAGACGACGTCCGCCGCCTCGATCGGTGGCGGAAACGCCTCGTCGGCCTTCTCGATCGCATAACCCGTCAGCCCCGTCAGCAGGAGTGAGACGGGCAAGGCGATCAGCAGTTTGCGCCCAATCGACATGATCCTGCCTATTGTGCGGCGAGCACCTCCATCCGCCCGGTCGCGGTGCGGGCGGAGAGCTGCGGCCGGTACATGTCCTCGACCGTTGCCGCCGGGTGGTCGTAGACGCCGGGGGTTACGGCGCGCACCACATATGCGAGCGTGACTTCGCGACCGGCGCCTGTGCTGCGATCAAGGGCGGCGACGAAGCGATCGTTGCGGAACTCCGTGTGGGTCGCGGTGATTTCGCCGAGCCATTCGAAGTTGCTGAGCTGGGCGCTGTCGACCAGGCTCGGATTGTCGATCTGGAAGCCGGCCGGGAGAAGATCAGTGACCAGCACGCGCGACGGCCAGTCGTTGGCCTCGGTCATCTTCAGCACGACGACGTAGCGTTCGTTCTGGCGGGCCTCGGTGACGTTGGCTTCCGCGCCGTCGAGCGTGTAGTAGGTGCGCTCGATGGTGAAGCCGTCGCCGCCGGCCGAAAGCGGCTGGGCGGGTGCTGCAACCGTGGTCACGACGGCCGAGACCGGATCGGCACCCTGATTCTGGATCACCACCGGGTGGGTCATCAGCGCGTCGCCGGTCATCTGGGCGGCATAGCTTCCGGTCTTCGATGCGCCGTTGACGTCGAGCGCCATGTCCTCGTCACCGTTCTGGATGGCGCGGGCGGCGAGCAGCATCCAGGCCTGTTCCTGGGTGCTGGTGTAGGTCTTCTGCTCCCATTCGCGCGCGACGATCTTCGACAGTTCCGGCACGATCGGCGGAACCGGCCGGCTTTCGGCGGCAAGCGCCAGCACGGCCGCGTTGTCACGCAGGGACGAACCGTAGTCGGAGCGCGACAGGCTGACATTGATGAGGCCGGTCGACATGTTTGCCGCCTTGGCAAAGGTGTCCTGCGACCCCTGCGCGTCGCCATAAAGCGCAAGGGCTGCGGCGATGTGCGCCTTGGCGAGCGGCGTCGGGAAATCGTCGATCACCGTGTTGGCGTAGTAGCGCAGGTCGTTGATCGCGGCCTTGCGGTTGCGCGCAAGGACATAGAGCCCGTAGGCGATCTCGTTGCCGCGATCCTTGACGTTGCTGTCGTAGCCGACGCCGTTCTGCAGGTTTTCGAGCGCCTGGACCATGGCGGCCTCCGGCACGTCGTACTTCTGCTCGCGTGCACGGGTCAGGAAGTCGGTCACATAGGCGTCGAGCCAGAGGTCACCATAGCCCGGGCCCCAGAGGCCGAAGCTGCCTGAAGACGACTGGTATGAGAGCACCCGATAGATCGCCTCCTGCACGCGCGCCTTCACGCCGTCGTCGTCGGCAAGGCCGGACTGCTTGGCGAGTTCACTCAGATAAAGCAGCGGCAGCGCGCGGCTGGTCGTCTGCTCGGCGCAGCCATAGGGATAGCGATCGAGCGTCATCAACAGCGCCGGCATGTCGAAGGCGGCGGATCGTGTGACGCTGAGATTGACCGAAGCGCCCTGCAGGATGCTGTCGGCGAGCAACTGTCCGTCGACCGTCAGGCTGCTTCCAGGCGCGATCGCGACCACCTGCCGCTCCGTGACGGGCAGGGTCGCCGGCCGCACCAGCAGATCGAGCGACTGTTCGAGTGCTAGCCCGTTGGCACCCGTCAGCGCCACCGTCACCACGCCGTTGCCGGGGTACTGCCCGACGACGGGCAAGGTGATCGAGGAGCGGCCACCCTGTTCGAGCGTCACCGTACTGCCGGTGCCCGGCTGTTCGACCGTGGCGGGGCCACTGGTCGTGACCTGAATCTGGTAATCGCCGGCCGGCGCATCGGTGTTGGCGATGTCGAGCCTCAATGCCGACCGGTCTCCGGGGGCCAGGAACCGCGGCAGGCTGGCGGTGACGACGACCGGGTCGCGGATCACGACGTCCCTTGTGGCGTGGCCGACGCCGGACTTCGTCCAGGCAACGGCCATCAGCCGCGCCGTACCGTTGAACTGCGGAATGTCGAAGCTGACGGTCGCTTTGCCTTCGCCGTCGAGTTTCAGCGGTCCTTCGAAGAAGGCGACCAGCTTTTCCGTGGGCGGGCTTCCCTGCAGCGCCACCTGTCCGCCGTCGCCGCCGGTGCGCAGTTTTCCGGTGGCGCCGAGCGAGCCGTCGATCAGGCGACCGTAGAGATCGCGAATTTCAAGCCCGAGCTGCCGCTGGCCGAAGTACCAGGCCTCCGGATCCGGCATCTCGTAGCGGGTGAGATTGAGAATGCCGACATCGACGGCGGCAACCGTTACATAGGCCTCTTCGTTGGCGCCGGCGCCGGCGACCTGAAGGCTGATGTCGAGGGCTCCACGCGGCTCCATCTTTTCGGGCGCATCGAGCGTGACGGCGAGCTTTCGCTCGGCCGGGTCGACCGCGAGCCATTTGATGCCGATCGAGCGCATCGGCATGCGGCTTTCCTGTGCATCGCCCGGCCGATAGAGCGTGGCGGTGACATAGGCGCCGGCGCCCCAGGCGTCGGTGACGGGCAGATCAACCTCGCCGCCTTCTGCAGCGATCGACGCCGTCTGCGTCGTGATCAGGTTCTCGGTGCCGACGGTGACCAGCAGTTCACCGGCAAAACGCGGCGAAACCTTGAGCTTGGCGGTATCGCCGACCGCATACTTCTCCTTGTCGAGGGCGATCTCAAGACCGTCGGGCGTCTCGGTCGAGGTCGCAGCCACATACCAGCCGGCATCGAACTCCACGCTCGATGTCGGACCGTCGATCGAAGCGGTCTCGACCTCGAGGCGATAACGTCCCCAACCGACCGGAACGGAAATCTCGGCACCGTCTTCCGTCACGTCGACATTGCCGTTTGCGACCTGCTTCGTGGTGACGACCGGCTCGTATTTCCAGGCGCTGCCGTCGCGGTACCAATGGTAGTTCCGCTCGACGCTGATCAGCTTCCACAGCAGTCCCGGCATGGCGAGCTTGCCGCCTTCGGGGTCGACGGCGATGACACGAAATTTGCCAACGGAATTTTCGGCGAGTTCGCCTTCGAATTCCGGCTTGATGCCGATCATCGGGCCCTCGGTGCGCACGGGCAACTTCAAGGAGCGCTCGACGGCGCGGCCGCCGGCCTCGCGCATGCGCACGGTGACGGTGGCGTCGAGCAGCTGCGTGGTTGCGGGCACCTCGTCTATGAGCACGTCGAAGGTCGATTTGCCGTCTTCGTCGAGGGCCGAGAGTTCTTCGAGCGGCAGACGGGTGTCTTCGCTTGCCTCTTCGTCGGCAAGGCCAAAGGAATAGCCCTTGAAGGCCGCATTTTCGCGGGTCGGCTTGATCGTCACTTCGCCTTCGAGCTCCAGACCGGCCGCCGGCGCGCCATAGAGGTAGCGCCCGTCGACCGCCACGCTCGCCGTCTCGTTGACGGCGATTTCCTTGGCGTCGCTGGTGAGGTCGAATTCGGTGCGATCCGGGACGAAGTCGTCGACCAGAAACTGTTTTTCGCCGATCGCCGGGGATTTCGGATCGGTGAAGATCTGCATCGTCCAGGTGCCGCGCATGGCGTTCGCCTGAACATCGAGATCGAGCGTGTGGCCCCCGAGCTTGCCGCCGGCGCTCGTCATGCGGCGATACTCGACGCCGTCCGGCCGCAGGAACACGAAGGTCAGCGGCAGGTTCTCGATCGCCATGCCGTCAACGTCGCGGGCAAGCGCTGCCGCATGCACCGTTTCGCCGGCGCGATAGATGCCGCGCTCGGTCCAGGCGAGGATATCGATGGCGCCGGGTGCGGCGCGGCCGGTGACGCCACGATCGGAGAGATCGAAGCCGGCACGGCTCATGTCGAGGAAGACGTAGTCGTCGTCCCCTTTTTTGGCGGTGATGACGGCCGGCATCAGGCCGGACGTTCCGCGCATCAACCCGGCGGTAAACGTGACGCGACCATCCCCGTCGCTCACCGCCGTGCCGAGGATTTCGTTGTTCTTGGCGACGAGCTGAAATTCGACGCCTTCGATCGGTTGGGCCGTGGCGAGCGAGCGCGCAAAGACGTTGAGGCCGTCGGTGCCGGCATAGGTGGAGATGCCGATATCGGAAACCACGAACCACTGCGTCGCGCGGGCATCCCACTCCTGGCTGAGGCCGGTGGTTGGTGCTGCGGTCATGACATAGACCCCGGGCTTGCGCTCCGGCAGCGCCTCGTCGACCGGGAAGCTGGTGACGACCTCCTTGTTGACGTCGCGCACGATATCGATCGTGCCCTGCCAGACCAGTTCGCCGCTTTCGTCCTCGATGCGCTGGGCGCTGTAGCCGTCGAGCTGGGTCAGAAACTGCGAGTTCTGGAGGACCTGGGCGATGCTGCGGTCGCCGATGCGATAGAGTTTGAGCTTGGCGCTGTCGGTGTTGACCGAAACGATCGGGATGCCGCGACGTGCGGTCGAGGGCAGCACGAAGCTGTCGCCGGTGAAGCGCACCATCTGGGCGCGGTCGGCGACATAGATGTCGAGCGTGACGGGGGCTTCGAGCACTTCGTCAACCGAGGACGGCAGGCCGGTCCGGATTGTCAGCTTGTAGCGTTCGCCGTGCGAAAGACCTTCGACGCAGACCTGGTCGCCCTTGGCTTCAAGCGCCTTCGGTGCGGCACCGTTGACGGTGACGAAGGAAGCGTAATCGGCGCCGCTTTTCAACAGCTGCTCGGAAAACTGAACGCAGGCGCGCGGGCTTGCCGCGTCGGAATCGATCGTGTGCTCGACGACCCGGAAACCCTTGCGCTGCTTGAGATCGAGATAGGCGGCTTCGACGGATTTCGCCTTCACCAGCTCAAGGCTCGCCTTGTAGGCATCGAGGGCTGCGCGAAAATTCTCGGCGCCTTCGAGCGATTTAGCGAGGACCGAAAGCGCATGCGCGCGGCTTTCGGTGGTGCGGGTGAGTTCATAGCCGTTGATCGCGGCGATCGCCGCCTGGATCGATACGGACGAGTTGTTGGTGATGCGGTTCGCCGTGCGCGCCGCTTCGAGCCAGAGCTCGGCATCTTCGGGATTGATCGCCAGGGCGCCCTGGAAGGCCTTCAGCGCATTCTCGATATTGCCCATGCCGGCCTGGCCGCGGGCCATCTCGATCAGCGTGTTGACGCCCATTCCCTGCTGGTCGTCGGCAAGCGTCAGGTTAGACTTGGTGTTGCGGGCGTCCTGCAGCAGCTGGTCGGAAAGGAACTTCAGCCGTGGCGGCGCGCCGATGTCGGCTGCCTGGAGCTCTGGCTGCACGACCTTGCCGGCGATGGCGCCGGGGAAGGAGTTCAGCTGGTTATAGTCGGACTTGAGGAAGCACCACTTCACCTTGGGATTGTAGGTGAAGGCGCGGCAGGCCTGGTCGCCGATGCAGGCCTGCTGGCACTGGTCGAGCGAGACGTTCTGCTCGGTCCGCAGATCGAAGCCGAAATAGTCACCATCCTTGGTGATCTCGATCTGGCGACCGCTCTCCTGCGCAACGACCGGGCTACCGGCGACGAAAAGCGACAAAAGGAGGGTGGAAAGGCCGAAAAACGCGCGCACAGACATCAAGTCCTCCCAACGCTGCCGGTCTCGATAAGAGCTTTCACTTTTCAGGCATCCGCCGCACTTGTCAACCAAGGAGAGGTCAAGGCACGCCGCAATTTCGGCGAGTGCGAAGCTTTGGAAAGCTTGAAGATCGGTCTCTAGTGAAAAACGATAAAACGGTATTTAAATCAAATTATTATGACGGCGAGGCGTCGAGGCGCCAAGGTTGCTGTCAGCCTCTCTGGTCCCGCAGGAAAACGATCAGCGAGCGGCCTGCGTCAAGGACGTGGTCCCGCGTCAGAGCGCTCGCGTGGTCGCCGTCGCGGGCAATGCAGGCATCGAGTATCGCCTTGTGTTCACGCCGCGCACGGGCAATGCCTGACGTCAGTGTCAGCTGTGCCCTGAGGTAGCGGTCGATGCGATCCAGCGAGGCGCGAACGATCTGCAGGTAGTAGGGGCGGCGTGCCGCTTCATAGAGGCTGTAGTGGAAGTTGCGGTTGATTTCGCCCCAGCGATCGGCGTTGTCCTCCTGCTCGAATTCCTCGCAATGGCGGCGCGCAAGATCCAGCGTGCGGCGATCGAGATTGGGGACGGCGAGGCGGATGACCTCCGCTTCGATCAGCGCGCGGAATTCGAAGATCTCCTCGATTTCTTCGATCGACAGGCCCGCGACGACCGCGCCCTTGTAGCGTTCGGTGGTGATCAGGCCGTGCTGCTCGAGACGGGAAAGGGCTTCGCGCACCGGGATGCGGCTGGTGTTGAACATCTGGGCGATGTGGTCCTGACGCAGGTTCTCGCCCTCGGCAAGATCACCCTCGATGATTGCCTTGCGCAGCGCCTCATAGACGATATCGGCGGCTGAGGCGGCTTGCCTGACATCGACGGCGTCGAGCTTCATCCTGTTCAAACCCTGTTGGCCATGCCGGCTGGCCTGGCGATGTCTTTACGTGTTGGCACGGTCGGCAAAGGTCATAGGTCCAATCGTCGGATCGGGCAACAGCGCCCGCGCTCGAAAGCTGAAGACTGTGCCTGACGGCCATTGGTGGAGCTGAAACGTGTCCGCAGTTGCCTTCATCCCTCGGTCATCGCGGGGGTCTGCTTTGACGACAGGCCGTCGATCAGGAAATCGAGGCCCTTCCTGAATGCGCCGTCCCAGTCGCTGTCCATGAGCAGCCCCGTACGCCCGATCGTCGGGTAGCGTTCGCCAAGCTCGGCCAGGCGCTGCTGGGCTGCTGCCATATCCTCGTGCGAAAGCTCGAAGCTCGCGCGGGTCACGGTTGCGCCGATCACGTAATTCCAGCACGACCAGATCGACACGTTCAGGTCCGTCTCGGCGACGCCGGCTCCCGATAAGCTCCGGCTCAGCAGTTCGAGGCGAGCAAGCATGTTGGGGCCCAGTGCCCTGCGCGGCAGCAAGGATGCCGACCAGGGATGCCGCAGCATGCAGGCGCGCCAGTCCTCGAGCAGGTGGACAAGCTCCTCTCGCCAGTCCCCAGGCACGGCCGTGTCCTGCGGCGGGCGATATTCGAGCACCGCGTCGAGCGCCAGATCGAAGACTTCCTCCTTGTTGCCGACATGCCAATAGAGGCTCATCGCGCCCGAGCCGAGACGATTGGCGAGCTGACGCATCTTCAAGCCCTCGATGCCCTCGGTGTCCAGCAGATCGACCGCGGTCGACACGATCCGCTCCAGCGAGAGAGACGGCTCGCCGCGCGGCTTCGGTGCGGACTTTGCGTGTGCGCCCGTCGCCTGTTGCCGCTTGTTGGCAGCATCATCTCTCTTGCCTGCCATCCGTCTTCCTTGCCGCGTGCGCTGCCGATTTCGGCCGACAATGCGACAAATATCGACTCGGAGCAATTGACTCGTACGCTGTACGATGCAAATTAATCGTACAGCGTACGAGACTTCATTCGAGCGGCCGAATGAAATCTCGTACGCGCCACTGGGCGCTCCATGGCCGCACGTGCCGGAGCCAGGAGGACAACATGTCACGCATTTACAGGCATCTGCTCATCGGAGGGCTATTGATCATGACCACGGGTGTTCCCACACAAGCCACTGCAACGGAAACCGGACAGAGGCTGACGATCGTCAACCCCAAAAATCTCTACGATCCGACGCCGAACGGCTACAGCACCGCGGTGATCGTGCCGGCGGGCGCGAGGATCGCCTACATTTCCGGCCAGGGCGGCCAGGACGCAAGAGGTGGCCTATCGCCCGATTTCGCTGTCCAGGTCGAGCAGGCCTATGCAAACCTTCGCGCCGCCCTCGATGGCCTCGGCGCAAGGCCGGATCAGGTCGCCAAGCTGACGATCTACGTGGTCGCTCACGATATGGGCAAACTCGAAATCCTGACCCGCAACGTCAAGGCGATGTTCGGCACGACGCTGCCGGCCCAGACGCTCGTTCCTGTTCCGAAGCTGGCGATCGACCCTATGCTCTTCGAAGTCGAGGCCGTGGTCATGCTTGAGTAGCGGACAATTTTCGCCCGCCCTTGCCGACATTGCCGCTCGTTCTGGCTTGCATCACCTCCAGCGGACAGCCGCCCGGACATTTTTGATCGGGCAGATTGTATATTGGATCCAATTTTTCTATGAGTCATCTTGCCGGGTGGGCGTGGTCGCGCCATCGTCCTGAGCGAGTGTGGGAGAAAGCCGATGCGCGACGCACCGGTGGGTCCCGGGTGGCGGCTGTCACCATCATGGAAGGAGAAGGGCATGCGCAGCAACAAGATCGTCCACATCGTTTCCTGCCACGCGGAAGGGGAGGTCGGCGACGTCATCGTCGGTGGCGTGGCACCGCCGCCGGGCGCGACCCTCTGGGAGCAGCGCCGATTCATTGCAGAAGACCAGACGCTGCGCAATTTCGTGCTCAACGAGCCGCGCGGTGGTGTCTTCCGCCACATCAACCTGCTGGTGCCGCCGAAGGATCCGCGGGCGACGATGGGGTTCATCATCATGGAGCCCGAGGACACGCCGCCGATGTCCGGCTCGAACTCGATCTGCGTTTCGACCGTGCTGCTCGACAGCGGCATCGTGCCGATGCAGGAGCCCGAAACGCGCATGGTGCTTGAAGCGCCGGGCGGGCTCGTCAACGTCGTCGCCCAGTGCCGCAATGGCAAGGCCGAGCGCATCACGGTGACCAACGTTCCGTCCTTCGCCGACAAGCTCGATGCCAAGCTCGAAGTCGAAGGCCTGGGCACGTTGACTGTCGACACCGCCTATGGCGGCGACAGCTTCGTCATCACCGACGCCCGCGCTCTCGGTTTTTCGGTGACACCGGACGAGGCGCGCGAGCTTGCCGAAACCGGTATCAAGATCACCCGCGCCGCCAATGAGCAGCTCGGTTTCACCCATCCGGAAAACCCGGAATGGGCTCACATCTCCTTCTGCCAGCTGACGCTGCCGGTCGAGGAGAAGGACGGCATCCTTCACGGTCGCAACACCGTCGTCATCCAGCCGGCGAAGCTCGACCGTTCGCCAACCGGCACCGGCTGCTCGGCGCGCATGGCGGTGCTGCATGCGCGCGGCATCATGAAGGTCGGCCAGCGCTTCAGCGGCCATTCGATCATCGACTCGACGTTTGATTGCCGCATCGCCGGTGAAACGACGGTCGGTGGCCGTCCGGCGATCGTGCCGGAAATCTCCGGTCGCGCCTGGATCACTGGTACCCACCAGCTGATGCTCGATCCGGCCGATCCGTGGCCGGCCGGTTACCGACTCGCCGATACCTGGCCGCGCAAGCAGTAGTCGCTCAGACGGGCGCCCCCCATCGTGGGCGGTGCCCCGTCAGATCAGGCAAAGCGTTGCGCGCGCACCTTACGGCCCGCGCAACCGTTCAATCTTCCTTGATGATCCGGGTGGTTCCGACCCAGAGCTCCCGCGCCGGGCCGGCGCCGACATTGCGGGCGCGATGCGGCAGGGAGGCGGGGAAGTGCAGCGTGTCGCCGGCCTTCAGCAGGTATTCCTTGCCGTCGATCTCGTAGAGCATCTCGCCGTCGATCAGGTAGAGGAAATCCTCGCCGTCGTGGCTGGTGAGTTCCGATGCGTAGCCTGCCGGCATGTGCGTGATGCAGCCGTTCAGTGAAGCGCCCGGGAAGCCGCGTTCTATCAGTTCGTAGACGCGCTCCTTCGTTTCGACATTGTAGCCTGGGCGCGCGCCTGCATGCGACACCATCGAATGGCCGTGCTGGGGCGGCTGCGAGAGGAAGGTGTCGACGCTGGTGCCGAGCGCGTTGGCGACATTGTAGAGCGAGATCAGCGAGGGTGTGGAAATGCCGCGCTCGATCTGGCTGATAAAGCCTTCCGTCAGCCCGGCCTCGCGCGCCACGTCCTTCATGGTCTTGCCGATTTCCTTGCGGCGGGCACGTAGCATCTGGCCGAGCGAGGCGGTGGTCGGGGCATCGGGACGGGAGGCGCCGCCGGCTGTTCCCGGCGCCTCTTCGATCTTCAGGGGCATGACTTTCTTTCCACTTGACTCACGTCTATCGATGTACTTTAGTCGGACTAAAGTTGGTTCGGCAAGCGATCAGATCGAATGCCGGCCTTCTTGAAAAGGGGAACGACAAAAACGTCTTCGCGGCAATCCGTCGGCGTCCAAAAACACTAAGAAAAATTGGATCCAATATCCAAATGAACGCGTTGGGCGCGCGATCGATGCCGGCTGCGGCAAAAAGGAGGAGTGAGATGAAACGTATATTGCCAATCATGCTCGGGGCGACGCTTGGCTTGCTTGCGGCCACCTCGGCGTTTGCGATCGAGCGCGGCGGCGCGATGACATTCGCGCGCTATGACGATTCGACCGTCATCGATCCGGTTTACGCCGACCGCAATCCTGATCTCTGGATGGTGAACGGCCTCTACGAGACGCTGTTGCGCAACGGGCCTGATGGGTCGATCGTGCCAGGTCTCGCCGAGGGATATGACGTCTCTGCGGATGGCAAGACCATCACGCTGACGCTCAGAAGCGGTCTGAAGTTCTCCGACGGTTCGAACCTCACCGGCGCCGACGTCGTCTTCTCGCTCGACCGTGCCCGCGATGCCAGTCTCGGCCCCTGGGCCGGCCTGCTCGGTGCGGTCGATAAGGTGACTGTCGACGGCAGCAAGGTCACTGTCTCTCTCAAGAATCCCGATCCCACGATCATTTCGATCCTTGCGACGTTCAACACCGGCATCATGCCGAAGGCCGCCTTCGAGAAGGCAGCCGGCGCGACGGACCAGGAAAAGGCCAGGGCTTTCTTTGCGGGCGGCCCGGTGACATCAGGTCCCTTCGTTATGAAGAGCCATGTCCAGGGCTCGAGCATGAGCTTCGAGCGCAACCCGAATTACTGGCGCCAGGGCGAAGACGGCAAGCCGCTGCCCTATCTCGACCGGGTGGAGTTCCTCGTCATCCCCGACGATGCCACCCGAATTCTCAAGCTGCAGGCCGGCGAAGTCGATGCGGCCGAGTTCATTCCCTTTGCCCGCGTTGGCGAGCTCGGCGCCGACCCAAACCTGAAGATGGAGCTTTTCCCATCGACACGCATCGTCTACGCGCCGATCAACACCCGTGAGGCCAAGAAGGACGGTGCGAAGAACCCGCTTGCCGACGTCAAGGTGCGCCAGGCGCTGAACTATGCGACCGACAAGAACGTCCTGATCAAGCTCGTCACCTTCGACACCGGCAAGCCGATGACCTCGCTGATGTCGGCGGCAACGCAACTGCATTACGGGCCGGAACCGCTCTACCCCTATGATCCGGAAAAGGCCAAGCAGTTGCTTGCCGACGCCGGCCTCAGCAGCGGCTTCGAGGTGAAGCTCACGACGCTTGCCGGCAGTGCCGACGATGCGACGCTGTTTACCGCCCTGCAGCAGATGTGGGCGCCGCTTGGCGTCAACCTCAAGGTCGAGCAGGTCGACAACCCGACGCGCGGCGAAAAGAACCGTTCCGGCGACTTCGACATCCATACCTACGGCTGGGCGAACGACGTCAACGATCCGGCGCAGGTGACCGGCTGGCTCGGCTACTACAAGCAGCGCCAGGCGGTCGGCACCGGCTGGAACAACCAGGAATTCAACACGCTGTTCGAAGCCTCCAACGTCGAGACCGATCCGGCCAAGCGCAAGGACGAGTACAAGCGCATGCAGGAGATCTATGCCGCGGATGCGCCGCTGCTCTTCCTGTTCGAAACGCCCTTTGCCGTCGCCGTGTCCAAGTCGATCGAAGGCTACGTGCAGACGCCGCTCGGCGCCAACGACTTCTCTGAAGCATGGCGCGCCGACTGATAACGCAACGCTTCCCGTATGTCTGGCGGTGCGAGCCTCCAGGCATACGGGGTGAAGGTTGGATCCATGCCCTCACTTTCCTATCTCGTGGCGCGGCTTTTGCAGATCATCCCGACATTCCTGTTGGTGATGGTCTTCATCTTCCTGCTCGTGCGCCTGTTGCCGGGCGATCCGGCCATCGCCATGGCCGAAGCCAAGGCAACCGATGCGCAGCTGGAACAAATCCGGCAGAACCTCGGCCTCGACCAGCCGCTGCCGGTACAGTTTCTTGTCTTTGTGAAGAACACGCTGACAGGCGATCTCGGTCGTTCGATCATGCTGAAGGCGCCGGTGACCGAGATCATCCTCGCCCGTCTGCCGACGACGATCTTCCTGGCGCTCTATTCCGTCGTGCTCGCCGTGATCCTTGCCGGGCCGCTGGCGTTCCTCGCGGCCGCCAGGGTCAACAGCCCCGTCGATGTCGCCATTCGCAGCGTGTTCCAGGTGGGGCTTTCCATGCCCGTCTTCTACATCGGGCTTCTGCTTCTGACGGTGCTTGCGGCGCAGTTGCGCTGGTTTCCGGTCGGCGGTTACGGCAAGACCTTCTTCGCCAATCTCTACCACCTGATCCTGCCGGCGCTGAGCGTCGCGCTCTATACGTCGGCGATCATCCTGCGCAATCTCCGGGCCTCGCTGATCGAGGTGCTCGACGCCGATTATGTGCAGTTCGCCCGTGCCAAGGGGTTGTCACCGCGCATCATCATGACCCGGCATGTCCTCAGAAACGCGCTGGTTTCGACGGTGACGCTGCTGGGCCTGTCGATCGGCAACCTGATGAGCGGGACGCTGGTGACCGAAACGGTCTTTGCCATTCCGGGCGTCGGCCGGCTGATGCTGGAAGCGATCTTTGCCCGCGACTATCCGCTGATCCAGGGGCTGACGCTGACCTTTGCCGTACTCGTCTCCGTCGTCTTTCTCCTGACGGATGTCGTTCAATCCTGGCTCGACCCGAGGCTTCGCCAATCATGAGCGCCGTCATCCCATCCCGTTCGCGCAGTAAGGGGCGGCTTGCCGCATTCCTCGTCCGCGCTTTCGCCCGCCCGTCCTTCGCCGTGGGGATCGCCATTCTCGGGCTGTCGCTGGCGCTTGCGCTCTTTCCTCAGGTGTTCGCCCCTTACGATCCGCTCGCCTTCGACCTGCAGGCGATGCAGCAGGGACCGAGCCTTGCACATCCCTTCGGCACCGACAATTTCGGCCGCGACGTGCTGTCGCGGGTCATCTGGGCCTATCGCGTTGACATGCAGATGGCCTTCTTCGCGACGATCTTCGCGCTTTTGATCGGGCTCGCGGTCGGCGCCTTCGTCGGCTATTACGGCGGCATCGCCGACGTGATCTTCGGCCGCTGCGTCGACGCCATCATCACCTTTCCCTTTCTGGTTCTGGTGATTGCCATCGTCGCGGTGCTCGGGCCGGGCCTCGTCAACATGTATGTGGCGATCACCGCCGTGAACTGGGTCTATTACGCCCGGCTGACGCGCGCCGAAATCATGGCGCAGAAGGCCAACGACTATGCCGCGGCCGGCCGGGTGCTCGGCTATTCCGATCGGCGCATCATCTTCCGCCATTTGCTGCCGAACGCGCTCTCGCCGATCATCGTCTACTGGATGACCGACATGGCGCTCGCCATCCTGCTCGGCTCCTCCCTCGGTTATCTCGGCCTTGGCGCTCAACCGCCCGCTGCCGAATGGGGCGTGCTGATCGCCGAAGGCCGCAACTTCCTGATGACCGCCTGGTGGATGAGCCTGATGCCCGGCATCGCCATCGTCTTGACCGGGCTCGGCTTCAGCCTCGTCGGCGACGCGCTGGCCGACCTGCTTCGACCGAAGGGGCGCTGAGATGAGAGCACATCAAAAGCCAGTCGTTCTCGACGTCAGAAACCTGCGCACCGAATTCGGTCCGCGCGAACGGCCGCTGGTCGCCGTCGACGACGTGTCGTTCCAGGTCGGGCAGGGCGAAATTCTCGGGCTCGTCGGCGAGTCCGGATCGGGCAAAAGCATCACGCTGCGTTCGATCCTCGGCATTGTCCGTCCGCGGGGGCGCGTCGCCGGTGAAATCCTCTGGAACGGCCGGGACCTTGTGCCGCTCTCCGAGCCGCAACTCCGTCGGATCCGTGGTCGTGAGATCGCGATGATCTTCCAGGAGCCGATGTCGTCGCTTAATCCGCTGTTGACGGTCGGATTGCAGATCCAGGAAAATCTCGTGGCGCATACGGATCTCGATGCAAGGCAGAGAAAAGCCCGCGCGATCGAGCTTCTGGACCTGGTCGGCATTCCCGCGGCGCGCAATCGTCTTGATGATTTCCCGCACGAATTTTCCGGCGGCATGCGGCAGCGGGTGATGATCGCCATCGCGCTTGCCTCCAATCCGAGACTGCTTTTGGCGGACGAGCCGACGACGGCACTCGACGTCACCATCCAGGACCAGATCCTCAGGCTGATCCAGTCGCTGAGCCGCGATCTCGGCATGGCGGTAATCCTCGTCACCCACGACATGGGCGTCGTCGCCGAAACGTGCAACCGGGTGGCCGTGATGTATGGCGGTCGTCTCTGCGAGGTCGGCTCGACGGCGGATGTGATCGCCGATGCGCGCCATCCCTATTCGCTGGGCCTGCTGCGCTCGATCCCGCGTGACGTGCCGCCGCGCACGCCGCTTTACTCGATCCCGGGCGCCCCGCCGGCCTTGAACGCGCTTCCATCAGGCTGCGCCTTCAGCGCCCGCTGTCCGGTGGCCGGCGCCGAATGTCCGGACGTTCGCCCTCGCCTTGAGGCGGTCGGCGGGTTGCGCCAGGTCGCCTGTCACTATCTTGGCGACGCCCAAACACACTTCAGACCACGGGAGGCGGCACAATGACCATGCCCGTTTCAGCGAGCACGTCACCCTTGCTTTCGCTTCGCGCACTTTCGATGCGCTTCGAAAAGCGGCGCTCGCTCTCCGATGCGCTCGCCCGACGCCCGCTTCAGGTCGTCTCGGCAGTCAACGGTGTTGACCTCGACGTCATGCCCGGCGAGACGCTTGGGATCGTCGGGGAATCCGGCTGCGGCAAGTCTACGCTCGCACGGCTGATCGCCGGGCTGCATCGACCGACATCCGGCGACATCCTGTTCGAGGGCGAAGGTGTCGTCGGGCTCAAGGGCGCGCGGCGGCGCGCCTATAACAGGCGGGTCCAGATGATGTTTCAGGACCCCTATACCTCGCTCAATCCGCGCATGACCGTGCGCGATACGCTGCGGGAGGCGATATCGGTGCACAGGATGCGCGAGGGGGCGGCGATCGACCGACGGGTCGACGAACTGCTGGACCTCGTCAGGCTGCCGGAGGGTGCTGCCGACAAGTACCCACACGAATTCTCGGGCGGTCAGCGCCAGCGGATCGGCATCGCCCGGGCGCTGTCGCTGGAGCCGACCTGTCTTGTTGCCGACGAACTGGTCTCCGCCCTCGACGTCTCGGTGCAGGCGCAGGTGGTCAACCTGCTGATCGAGCTTCAGGACGAATTGGGTCTGACCGTGCTGTTCGTGGCCCATGATCTGCGCCTCGTGCGTCACGTTTCGCACCGGGTCGCCGTCATCTATCTCGGCGCGATCGTCGAGATCGGTCCGTCCGAGGCGCTGTTTTCAAAGCCGATGCATCCCTATTCCAAGGGCTTGCTCGCAGCGGCGCCTTCGCTCGATCCCGGCGCCAGGCGCCGTGCCCCGGCGCTGTCCGGCGAATTGCCGAGCCCGCTCGCCATTCCGACGGGCTGTCCCTTCCACGTGCGCTGCCCGCACGCAACCGAGCTCTGCCGCCGCGAAAAGCCGGCGCTGCGCCCGGTTGGATCGGGCATGACCGCCTGCCATTTCGCCGAGACGATCGGCGACGCCTGAAGCACCACTCGATAGGAAAGACATCATGGATACGAGAGCGAGGCCGGATATCTCCGGCCGGATCGGCGCGCTGCGCCGCAAGCTTGCCGAAACCGGGCTCGATGGCTACGTCGTGCCGCGTTTCGACGAACACCAGGGCGAATATTGCGCGCCGCATGATAACCGGCTGGCCTTCGTTACCGGTTTCACAGGCTCGGCGGGCGTCGCGATCGTCATGCGCGATCGCGCGGCCATCTTCGTCGACGGCCGCTATCAGGTGCAGGTGCGCGACGAGGTGGATCTTGGGACCTTCACCATCGAACATTTCTATGACGCACCGCTGAAGACGTGGCTGAGGCACAACCTGCGCAAGGGCGAACGTGTCGGCTTCAATGCCATGCTGTTGCCCTCGACCTGGGACGCCGACTGCGGTCGTCCGGTCGCAGAGGCGGGCGGCGTCTGGACCGCTGTCGACGGCGATCTCGTCGATGCGATCTGGACCGACCAGCCGGAAAAACCGCTTGGCAAGATCACGGCTTTTCCGGTCACCTACTCCGGCGAAAGCGTTGCCGACAAGAAGCGGCGCATAGCCGACATGCTGGAGGCAGAGGGCGCCGACCTTCTGATCGAGGCCCAGCCGGACAATATCGCCTGGTTCCTCAACGTCCGCGGCCGCGATGTCGCCTTCAATCCGATGCCGCAGTCCTTCCTGATCGTCGATCGTTCCGGGCGGACCGAATGGCTTGTCGATCATCGCAAGCTGCCGAACGACCTTTCGGATTTCGAACTCGACGATGTGGCAATCGCCCAGCCGCGGCAATTGCTCGAGCGCGTGAGGGCAATGGCCGGCGGCCGCACGGCTCTGATCGACCCCGGCTTCGCCCCGTCCGCGACGGCTCATGCAACGCGGGCCGCCGGCGGGACCGTGCAACTGGCGCGAAGCCCGATCACGCTCGCCAAGATGCACAAGAACGAGACCGAGCTTGCCGGTTTCCGCGAGTGTCATCGCTTAGACGGCGCAGCCTGGATCCGTTTCTTCGCCTGGCTCGAACGGAACGCCGCGGAACGGGATGCCAGCGGCAAAGCGGTGAGCGAACTTGAGGCGGAGGACCGCATTCTCGCCTACCGGCAGATGGACGAGAGCTTCGTCGAACCGAGCTTCCGCTCGATCTCGGCAGCCGACGGTCACGCGGCGATGTGCCACTACGCGGCGACGAAGGAGACCAGCGCGCCGATCAGGAGGGGCGGGGTCTATCTGCTCGACAGCGGTGGGCAATATCTGACCGGCACCACCGATGCGACCCGGACGACCGCGATCGGCCCCGTCGGCGACGAGGTCCGGCGCGCCTATACGGCCGTACTCAAGGGGCTGATTTCGATGGTGACGCTGAAATTCCCCAAGGGCACCTTCGGCCATCAGCTCGATGCTTTCGCCCGCCGTCCGCTCTGGGACCTCGGGCTCGACTACGATCACGGCACCGGTCACGGCGTCGGCCATTTCCTCTCGGTCCATGAGCAGCCGCAACGCTTCGATCGCCGCGTCAACGAGATCGAACTCACGCCGGGCATGGTGACGACGATCGAGCCGGGCTATTACAAGGCCGGCGCCTACGGCATTCGCATCGAGAACCAGGTCGAGGTGGTCGACGATGGCGATGGCTTCTTCAGCTTTCGCAGCTTGACGCTGGTTCCGATCGACATGCGCCTGGCCGATGTCGATCTGCTGACGCACGCTGAACGGCAATGGGTCGACACCTATCACCGGCGCGTTGTGGAGGAGGCGGAAGGCCTGCTCGACACCGAAAGCCTGGCCTGGCTGGCGGAGCGGACGGCGCCCGTCGCAGGCTGACGCCGTTTCGGTTTCCGGGTCGTTGCACCAAGTTCAGTCATTCATTGGGGCGGCGGGCAAGATTGCCCGCCGTTTCGATTTTTCTGTGCCACTGATCGCCAATTCCCGTTGGCTGCTTTTCAAGCAATGTGAGTCCCCTTGCTTGCTGACGCAATTTTGTGATAAATTTCACAAATGCTGTTCGATGCCGCATTCGCGGGCAGAGGTCAGCAAATCTGGTCCGAAGACGGAAGAAATCATGGTCAGCCGTAAGATATCCCGCATCATCCAGCTCGCCGACGCGCTTTCCGGGCGTAGGGTGCTGCATCTGCGCGATGCCGCTGCCCTGCTTGGTGTTTCGGAAATGACCATTCGCCGCGATGTCGCCGACAATCCCGGCCAGTTCGCCTTTCTCGGCGGGCATATCGTGCCGGCCGGCGAGATCGAGCCGGATGCGCCCTATGAGCTGGCGCGCGAAGCCGACAGCCATGCGGCCGCCAAGCGCGACGCCTGCGTTCATGCGGCCCGCCACATTCGTCCGGACGAGACGATCTTCATCGATTGCGGCACCACGCTGGAATATCTCGTCGACCTTATCCCGGAAAATTATTCAATCACTGCAGTATGTTATTCGCTGAACGTCGCAGAGAAGCTGACCCACAGGCCCAATGTCCGGATCGTCATGCTGGGGGGCGTCTATCACCCCTCATCGGCGTCCTTCTCCGGCAATTCCGGGCTGGAGACGCTCGATTCGCTCGGCATCAACGTTGCGTTCCTGTCGGCGGCCGGTGTCGATCCCGGCCGCGGCGCCACCTGTGTGCATTTCCATGAGGTGTCGGTGAAGCAGAAGGTCATCTCGCTTGCCCGCGAAAGCCACCTCGTCATCGACATGAGCAAGATCGGCAAGCTGAAGCCGGCATTCTTTGCGCCGCTTCACGTGTTTCGCTCCGTCATTACGGAAGAGGGCGAGACCCTGGTGCCTGCGCAGTAATTGCCGGCCTGCCAAAAATATTACAAAATCGTCAAATTCCCGGCACTTCGCTTGACACCTCAAAACTTTGATGGAATAGTCACAAAAAATCGGTAGAAAAATAACAAAATTGATCTCCACGGCCGCCTGCTTGGGTGTAATGTTGTGCCGTGACAGGGAGTTCAAGGAGTCATCGCTTGAAAGACCTTGCTGTGAAGACTGGCGCGCCGAAGGCTGCGCATTCGCCCGCGGCGGGCCACAACTTGCCGCGCAACAACGGTATCGATCTCGATCTTGGCTGGGTGCTGGACCAGCGCGTCAATCTGTCCGCCGCCGAGCGGCGCGTGGCGACGCTTCCCGGTCGTCGGACAGTCAAGAAAGACGCGCAAGCCGCCTGGCTGCTGAAGGCTGTGACGTGCATCGATCTGACGACGCTGAACGGCGACGATACGACCGAGCGCGTCAAGCGCCTCTGCGCCAAGGCTCGCCAGCCGGTTCGCCAGGACCTGCTCGAGGCGATCGGCATGGGCAGTCGCGGTATCACCACCGGCGCTGTCTGCGTCTATCACCGTTTCGTTTCCACCGCCGTCGAGGCGCTCGACGGTTCCGGCATTCCGGTTGCGGCCGTCTCCACCGGTTTTCCCGCCGGCCTCATTCCGCATGACGTGAAGCTGCGCGAGATCGAAGCTTCGGTCGCAGATGGCGCCAAGGAAATCGACATCGTCATCACCCGTGAGCATGTGCTCACCGGCAACTGGCAGGCGCTCTATGACGAGATGCGTGATTTCCGCGCCGCCTGCGGCGACGCCCATGTGAAGGCCATTCTTGCGACCGGCGACCTGAAGACGCTGCGCAACGTCGCCCGCGCGTCGCTGGTCTGCATGATGGCCGGTGCCGACTTCATCAAGACCTCGACCGGCAAGGAAGGCGTCAACGCCACGCTGCTGGTGACGCTCGTGATGCTGCGCATGATCCGCGCCTATCAGGAACAGACCGGCCTCAAGGTCGGCTACAAGCCCGCCGGCGGCATCTCGGCGGCCAAGGATATCCTCAACTACCAGTTCCTGATGAAGGACGAGCTGGGCCGCGAATGGCTCGAGCCGGATCTCTTCCGTATCGGCGCATCGAGCCTGCTCGCCGACATCGAGCGTCAGCTCGAGCATCACGTGACCGGCGCCTACTCGGCCCTCAACCGACACCCGATTGGATGATCCCGATGACTGTCGCAAGGTATTTTGACGAAATGTCCTATGGCCCAGCCCCCGAAGCCGACACGGAAGCCCGCAAGTGGCTCGCCCGTCACAAGGGCGAATTCGGCCACTTCATCAACGGCGCCTTCGTCGCCTCCGCCTCGGGCAAGACCTTCGAGACGAAGGAGCCGGCAACCGACAAGCTGCTTGCAAAGATCGCGCTCGGCGGCGCCAAGGACGTCGACGATGCGGTTGCCGCTGCCCGCAAGGCGCAAGCCGCCTGGGCCAAGCTGCCGGGTCATGCCCGTGCCCGTCATCTTTATGCGCTCGCCCGCATGATCCAGCGCCATGCGCGCCTGATTGCCGTGGTCGAGGCCCTCGACAACGGCAAGCCGATCCGCGAAACGCGCGACATCGACGTGCCGCTTGCTGCCCGCCATTTCTATCACCATGCCGGCTGGGCGCAGCTGCAGGAAACCGAGTTTGCCGATCAGGTGCCGGTTGGCGTCGTTGGCCAGGTCATTCCTTGGAACTTCCCGTTCCTGATGCTCGCCTGGAAAGTCGCACCGGCGCTGGCGCTCGGCAACACCGTCATCCTGAAGCCGGCCGAATTCACGCCGCTGACGGCGCTGCTCTTTGCCGAGCTTGCGTCCGCCGCCGGTCTGCCGGCAGGCGTGCTCAACGTCGTGACGGGTGAGGGCGATACCGGCGCCCTGATCGTCGAGCATTCCGATATCGACAAGATCGCCTTTACCGGCTCGACCGAGGTCGGTCGCCTCATCCGCGAGCGCACGGCCGGCACCGGCAAGTCGCTGACGCTGGAGCTCGGCGGCAAGTCGCCTTTCATCGTCTTTGACGACGCCGATATCGATGGCGCTGTCGAAGGCGTGGTCGATGCCATCTGGTTCAACCAGGGCCAGGTCTGCTGCGCCGGCTCACGCATCCTGGTGCAGGAAGGTGTTGCACCGCTGTTTTACGAGCGGCTGAAGCGCCGCATGCAGACGCTGCGCGTCGGCCATCCACTCGACAAGGCGATCGACATGGCCGCCATCGTCGCCCCGGTGCAGTTGCAGCGGATCGAAGCCCTCGTCGCCAAGGGCGTCGCCGAAGGTGCTGCCCTGCACCAGCCGAAGATCGAGCTGCCGAAGGGCGGCAGCTTCTATCCGCCGACTCTTTTGACCGGGGTGCAGCCGACCTCGATCGTCGCAACCGAAGAGATCTTCGGCCCCGTCGCCGTGTCCATGACCTTCCGCACCCCGGAAGAGGCCATCCAGCTTGCCAACCACACCCGCTACGGCCTTGCCGCCAGCGTCTGGAGCGAGACCATCGGCCTGGCGCTGCACGTCGCGGCCAAGCTTGCCGCCGGCGTCGTCTGGGTCAACGCCACCAATCTCTTCGACGCGTCCGCCGGATTCGGCGGCAAGCGCGAGTCCGGTTTCGGCCGCGAGGGTGGCCGCGAGGGCTGCTATGAATATCTGAAGCCGAGGGCTTGGCTCGGCCGCAAGCTACGCGCGGCCGTTGCCGAGCCGATGCTTAAGCCGGTCGCCGGCGATTTCGCCCTGCCATCGGTCGATCGCACCGCCAAGCTTTTCATCGGCGGCAAGCAGGCGCGGCCTGATGGCAACTATAACCGCAACGTGCTTTCGCCCAAGGGCAAGGTGCTCGGCGAGGTCGGCGAGGGCAACCGCAAGGACATCCGCAACGCCGTCGTCGCGGCTCAAGCTGCCTCGGGCTGGTCTTCGGCAACGACCCACAACCGCGCCCAGATCCTCTACTACATCGCCGAGAACGTCAGCGGCCGCGCCGAGGAATTCGCCGACCGTATCTCGGCGATGACCGGGGCTTCAGCGGCCGCTGCCAAGGCTGAGGTCGAGGCCTCGATCGCGCGCCTCTTCACCTACGGTGCCTGGGCAGACAAATACGAAGGCGCCGTGCATCAGCCGCCGCTTCGCGGTGTTTCGCTCGCCATGCCCGAGGCAATCGGCGTCGTCGGCGTCATCTGCCCGCCGGAGGCACCGCTTCTCGGCATGATCAGCCTCGTTGCGCCATTGATCGCCACTGGCAACCGTGTCGTCGTCGTCCCGAGCGAGCCGCATCCGCTCGCAGCCACCGACTTCTACTCGGTTCTCGAAACATCGGACGTTCCGGCCGGCGTCGTCAACATCGTCACCGGCTCGGCGATCGATCTGGCAAAGACGCTGGCAAGCCACAACGACGTCGATGCGGTCTGGGCATTCGGTACACAGGAGCTGTCGACGCAGGTCGAGATGCTCTCGTCCGGCAACCTGAAGCGCACCTTTGTCGACTACGGCAAGGCGACGAACTGGCTCGATCGCGATGCCGCGGAAGGCCCCGCCTATCTGCGCCGTGCGACCGACGTCAAGAACATCTGGATCCCCTACGGCGAGTAAGGGATCCGCAAGGCGCGGGGCGGGGGGAGCCGGCTCGCGCGATGGACGTGTAGACAGTTGGGGAGACGCGTTCGCCAGAAAGGCCAGCGCATTGGGCGTTGTCGATGGCAATCGGCACCCGTCTGGAGGAGGACTGCATGCTGAAAAATATCGACCCCGCGCTTAATGCAGACGTGCTGCATGCCCTCAGATCGATGGGCCACGGCGACACGCTGGTCATTTCCGATACCAATTTTCCCTCAGATGCCATTGCCCGCAAGACGACGCTCGGCACGCTGTTGCGGATCGATAACGTGTCGGCCGCGCGCGCCGTCGAGGCGGTGCTGTCCGTATTACCGCTCGACACGCCGTTGCAGCCTTCGGCAGGTCGCATGGAGGTGATGGGCGCGCCCGATGAGGTCCTGCCGGTGCAGCAGGAAGTCCAGGCCGCGATCGATCGCGCCGAGGGCAAGTCGGCGCCGATGTACGGCATCGAACGCTTCAAGTTCTACGAAGAAGCCAAGAAAGCCTACTGCGTCATCACCACGGGTGAGGCGCGCTTTTATGGCTGCTTCCTGTTCACCAAGGGCGTGATTCCGCCCAGGACCTGAGAGACATGCCTGCGCGGTCGCCGCGCAGGGCCAGACATGAAATCGCGAGAGATTGCCTGGGCACGCCGTTTCCTTGCGGTGCGGTCGCAGGGGGAGGCTTGAATGAAGACTGGTGTTTCCATCCTTGGCATTTTCGTCGCCGACACGGCCTATCTGGCGCGGCGCTTGCCGGTCGTCGGCGAGACGATTACCGGCAGCGGGTTCTCGGTCGGGCCTGGCGGCAAGGGCTCGAACCAGGCGGTTGCCTGCGCGCGGGCAGGCAGCTCGGTCTCCTTCATCTCCAAGCTTGGCCGCGACACGTTTGGCGAGATGGCGCTGCGCACCTATGCCGAAGCTGGCGTGACGCCGAAGATCGTCGAGATGGACGATCTGCCGACAGGTGCGGCCTTCATCTACGTGAACGATCAGAACGGTGAGAATGCCATCATCGTCTACCCGGGTGCCGCCGGCTCCATCGGTGTCGACGATGTCGAGGCCGCGCGCGAGACGATCGAGGGCTCGCGAATCTTCGTTACCCAGCTGGAACAGCCGGTCGCCGCAGCCCAACGCGCGCTCGAGATCGCCCATGCAGCCGGTGTCATCACGGTCTTCAATCCGGCGCCGGCGGAACCTTTTCCGGATGCGATCTACCCGCTCTGCGACTACCTCGTGCCGAACGAAACCGAAGCGGCAGCAATCGTCGGCTTTTCGCTGTCGACACAGGACGATGTTCGTCGCGCCGGCGACGCGCTGTTGAGGAAGGGTGCAAAGACGGCCCTGATCACGCTCGGCGAACGCGGCGTGCTTTACCATAACCACGAGCAGTCGGTGCTGGTGCCTGCAATCGCCAGCGGTCCGGTGATCGACACGACAGGTGCCGGCGACGCCTTCGTCGGTGGGTTCTCTGCGGCGCTGGCGCGGGACCTTTCACCTGTTGATGCGGTGCGCTTCGGCTGCGCCACGGCCGGCATTGCCGTGACCCGGCGAGGCACCGCGCCCGCCATGCCGACACTCGCCGAGATCGAGGCGCTGCTTGCAAGAGGTCCGGCCGCATGACGCGCAACGACCCGATCAAGCACTTCTTCATCTGGCCGGCGCTGCTGATCGTGCTTCTGATCTCGATCTTCCCGCTGGTCTATTCGCTGACGACGAGCTTCATGAGCATGCGGCTCGTGCCGCCGACGCCAGCCCGCTTCGTCGGCTTCGGCAACTACATCGACCTCCTGCAAAACCCACGCTTCTGGCATGTGGCGGGCACGACGACGCTGATCGCCTTCATTTCCGTCGGTCTGCAATATGTCATCGGCCTCTCGGTGGCGCTGGCGCTGAATTCGCGGGTGCCGGGGGAAGGCATCTTTCGCGTCAGCTTCCTGTTGCCGATGCTGGTCGCGCCGGTTGCCGTCGCGTTGATCGCACGCCAGGTGCTCAATCCGACAATGGGGCCGCTCAATGAGCTGATGACGGCGATTGGGTTGCCCAATCTGCCGTTCCTCACCCAGACGAGCTGGGCGCTCGGCTCGATCATCGCAGTCGAGGTCTGGCAGTGGACGCCTTTCGTCATCCTGATGATGCTCGCCGGCCTGCAGACGCTGCCTGACGACGTCTACGAGGCGGCGGCGCTCGAAAACGCCACGCCTTGGCAGCAGTTCCGCGACATCACCTTCCCGATGCTGTTGCCGATCTCGGTTGCCGTCGTCTTCATCCGGCTGATCGAGAGCTACAAGATCATCGATACGGTCTTCGTCATGACGGGCGGCGGGCCGGGGATCTCGACCGAGACGCTGACGCTGTTCGCCTATCAGGAAGGCTTCAAGAAGTTCAACCTCGGTTACACTTCGGCGCTTTCCTTCCTCTTCCTGATCGTCATCACCGTCATCGGCCTCGTCTATCTCGCCATCCTCAAGCCCTATCTGGAGAAGCACAAATGAGCGTGCGCACTCTCAAGGGAAAAGGGCGCTGGCTGGCGCTCGGCGGCTGCCTCATCTGGCTCGCCA
>NZ_DASYGZ010000074.1:0-5337 GCF_035999135.1 Ensifer sp. | reverse complement strand
GTTTGCATCAAAGGCTATCCATTGTTACCGGAGTTCCGTGTACCCACCTTTCGGTGCGACCGCAATCTTTGAGTAGTTCCTGATGTCTCCGCCCCTGCGCATCCTCGGCATAGAAACAAGCTGCGACGAAACCGCCGCTTCGGTGATCTTGCGCGATTCCGACGGCAAAGGACACATCCTCGGCGACGTGGTCCTGAGCCAGCTGGAGGAGCACAGCGCCTATGGCGGCGTGGTTCCGGAGATCGCCGCGCGCGCCCATGTGGAAGCGCTTGACACGCTGATCGAGGAGGCGCTGTTGCGCGCCGGCGTGACGCTTGCCGACATCGACGCCATCGCTGCGACAAGTGGTCCCGGCCTGATCGGTGGCCTGATCGTCGGGCTGATGACCGGCAAGGCGATCGCGCGCGCCACCGGCAAGCCGCTCTATGCCGTCAACCACCTGGAAGGCCACGCGCTGACGGCGCGGCTGACGGACGGCCTGGCCTTTCCCTATCTGATGCTGCTCGTTTCCGGCGGCCACACCCAGCTGATCCTCGTCAAGGGCATCGGTGACTACGAGCGCTGGGGCACGACGATCGACGACGCGCTCGGCGAAGCCTTCGACAAGACGGCAAAGCTGCTCGGCCTTCCCTATCCCGGCGGTCCGGCGGTCGAGCGCGCGGCCCTTGCAGGGGATCCGCAGCGCTTCGACTTTCCCCGGCCGCTGGTCGGCGACGCCAGGCTCGACTTCTCGTTTTCCGGGCTGAAGACGGCGGTGCGCCAGGCGGCGCAATCGCTGGAGCCGGTGACCGAGCAGGATATCGCCGACATCTGCGCCTCGTTCCAGCGGGCGATCTCGCGCACGCTGAAGGATCGTGTCGGGCGCGGCCTGAAGCGCTTCAAAGCGGAGCATGCGGCAGTCGAGAAGCCGGCGCTGGTGGTTGCCGGCGGGGTCGCCGCCAACCAGGTGCTGCGGGCGACGCTGCAGGAGCTCTGCGACAAGAACGGTTTCAAGTTCATCGCACCGCCGCTTTCTCTTTGCACCGACAATGCGGCGATGATTGCATGGGCCGGCGCCGAACGCCTTGCCGCCGGCATGGCGGCAGACGAGCTCGATGTCGCCCCGCGCTCGCGCTGGCCGCTTGACGCCCGGGCGCAGACACTGCTCGGCTCGGGCAAGCGCGGCGCCAAGGCGTGATGAAATCAGCCCGGGCATGACGAACTCAGCCCGGGAATCAGGACATACGGATAGAGAATGAACGACAACTTCAAGATCGGGCCGAAGATCGTCGTGGTCGGCGCTGGCGCTTTTGGCACCGCCCTTGCCGCGGTTGCAGCCTCAGCCGATGGCAGCGACGTGACGCTGCTTGCCCGGCGCGCGGAGATCGCGGACGCCTGCCGCACGACGGGCCGCAACGAAGACGCTCTGCCGGGCATCGACCTGCCGCCGGCGCTGAAACACACGTCAGAGCTGTCCGAGCTTGCCGATGCCGACGTCGTCCTCTTCGTGATGCCATCGCAAGCGCATCGCGCTGCGGCGCGGCAATACGGTCCCGCGATCAATCCTGCCGCCACGATCGTCACCTGCGCCAAGGGCATGGAGCAGGCGACCGGCCGCTTGCTGACCGATGTGCTGGCGGAAGAGCTTCCCGGCCATTCGATCGGCGTGCTCTCTGGTCCGGGCTTTGCAGCCGACATCGCCAAGGGCCTGCCCACCGCCATGGTCGTTGCGGCGCATGATGCCCAGACCGCGACGATGCTGGCCGAGGTGCTTTCCGGCCCGACATTCCGGCTCTACCCCTCCGAAGACCGCATCGGCGTCCAGCTTGGCGGCGCACTCAAGAACGTGCTGGCGATCGCCTGCGGCATCGTCGAGGGTGCGGGTCTTGGCGACAGCGCCCGCGCCGCGCTGATCTCGCGCGGGCTTGCCGAAATGTCGCGCTTCATCGTCGCCGAAGGCGGCGAGGCGGACACGGTGCGTGGTCTTTCCGGTCTCGGCGACCTCGTCTTGACGGCGACCAGCCACCAGTCGCGCAACCTGCGCTTCGGCATTGCGCTCGGCAAGGATGGTCGCGCCGGCGAGCGCAAGGGCGAGTTGGTCGAAGGCGCCTTTGCCGCTTCCGTCGCCGCCCGCGTCGCCCAGGATCTCGGTGTCGAGATGCCGATCACGCACGCGGTGGCGGCGATCATCGACGGCAGGCTCGACGTCCGTACCGCCCTTGAACAATTGATGACCCGTCCGATCACCCAGGAATAATCCGGCGGCGGGATGAGGCAATGTTCATCCCGCGCCGAACGAAAACGCAAAGGAGGAAGCATGCTCTTCGCACTTCACTGCACCGACAAATCCGGCGCACTGCAGCTTCGGCTCGATACCCGTCCCGATCACGTTGCCTATCTCAACGATCTCAATGCCAAGGGCATCCTGAAAATGGCAGGTCCCTTCCTCGGCGACGATGGCAAGCCGACCGGCAGCCTGGTGATCGTCAAGGCGGAGACGATCGAGGACGCGCGTGCGATCGCCGAAGCCGATCCCTATGCCAAGGCGGGCCTCTTTTCCAACGTCGAGATCAAGGCCTTCAACTGGGTCTTCAACAATCCGGAGGCGTGAGGACGCGATGGCGCACTGGCTCTACAAATCCGAACCGTTCAAGTGGTCCTGGCAGATGCAGAAGGACGCAGGCGCCAAGGGCACCGAATGGACCGGCGTGCGCAATTACCAGGCGCGCAACAACATGCGGGCGATGCAGGTCGGCGACAAGGGCTTCTTCTATCATTCGAACGAAGGCCTCGAGATCGTCGGCATCACCGAGGTCTGCATGCTGTCCCATCCGGATTCGACCGCCGAGGGCGATGCCCGCTGGGACTGCGTCGACATCCGTGCCGTGACGGACATGCCGCGTCCGGTGACACTCAAGGACATCAAGGACAACCCGAAGCTCGCCAGGATGTCGCTCGTCACCTCCATGCGCCTGTCGGTGCAGCCGGTGACCGAGGACGAGTGGATCGAGGTCTGCCGCATGGGCGGGCTCGACAACCCGCCGCGCTAGTTTGATGTGCGCCTGTCCGGGCCTTGCGCCCGGGTAGGCGCGGAGAACCTTCGTGAAGACCGATCCGGAAAGCTTCATCCTCGACAATACCGACGTGCTGTCGCCGCCGCATGTGCCTGAGATCCTGCTGCATCTCGCGACCGAAGCGCATGAGCTCTGGCTGAAGACCGAGGAGGAATTGCAGGAGATCGGCCTGCCGCCACCATTCTGGGCCTTTGCCTGGGCTGGCGGGCAGGGGCTTGCCCGTTACATCCTCGACCATCCCGAGGTGGTGCGCGGCCGCCGCGTCGTCGATTTCGCCTCCGGCTCCGGGCTGGTGGCGATTGCCGCGATGAAGGCCGGCGCCGCTTCGGTGGTTGCCGCCGATATCGACCCCTGGGCGGAAACGGCCGTCAGGCTCAATGCCGCCCTCAACGACGTCGCATTGTCCTACACGGGCGAGGACATCACGGGCCGGGACCTACGGGCCGATGTCTGTCTCGCCGGCGACGTCTTCTACGACAAGGCTTTTGCCGAGCAGCTGAAGCCGTGGTTCTCACGTCTAGCCGAAAGCGGAGCGACCGTCATCGTCGGTGATCCCGGCCGCGCCTATTGTCCGCGCGAGAGGATGACGGCGCTTGCGACCTACGAGGTGCCGGTGACCCGTGCTCTCGAGGACAGCGAGGTCAAGCGCACCACCGTCTGGCGGTTCGATGTGCCGGGCGCGCCCAGATCCCGAGGTTGACAGGCAAAAGCCGTTCGATTCCAATCCTTGGAAAAAAGGGGGAACGGACATGGCATTTGCGGGCATGAACTATCTGGCGGTGCTGATTGCCGCCATCGCGGCCTTCGGACTGGGCGCGATCTACTACGGCGTTCTCGGCAAGCCCTGGATGAAGGCGGCACGCATCGATCCTGCGGGTGCCGAGATGTCGCCGGTGCTCTTTGCCATCTCCTTCGTCTCGGAACTGGTGATGGCGACGATGGTTGCCGGCGTCGTCGGCCATCTGGGACCCGATCAGGTGACGCTCGTCAACGGTGTGGTCTCGGCCTTCTTCGTCTGGCTCGGCTTCGTCGCCACGACACTGGTCGTCAACCACCGCTATCAGGGCTTCGGCTGGGACCTGACACTGATCGACGGCCTGCACTGGCTGCTTGCGCTCATCGCCATGGGCGCCATCATCGGCGCCATGGGCGTCGCCGGCTAGGCCGGCGCGGGATCAGCGTTAACGCCGGATGACGCAGATACCATGTTCGTAGGCGCAGGCGCGGTTCATCGTTTGCGGCGTGACGTCGATGATCTTGCCACGGTTCACCTCGGCTGGCGGCGCGAGCCCACCATCATCGGCGTAGCGATAATCGCCTTCCTGGCTGAAATAGATGCCGTTGCCCACGTCGACATAGGCCGAAATGCCGCCGACATAAGTGCCGATGCCGGGAATGATGTCGGGGAATTCGTCGCCGCCATACACGCCCTGCCGATAGTCACTGCTGCGACCGCTCGATGTCCAGATCTCGCGTCCCGCCCGATCGCGAACCCATCCGCCGCCGTCGCCCCAGCGCTCGACAAGGCGACCTGTGTAGGGGCGATACTGCGGGAGGCGAACGTGCCGGGTGCGCGTTTCCACTTCCGGCAGTCCGTCGTGAATACCCGGGCGTCTATCCTGGCCGCGGGCATCGGAGAGCCAGATATCGCGGCCGCCTCGGTCTCGGACCCATCCGCCGCGATGCTGCCATTGGCCGGCGTAAGCGCCGGGGCGGTATCGCGGAAGGCGAACGTGCCGGGTGCGGGTTTCCACTTCCGGCGGCCCGCCATTGTCGGCCCAGTCGCGGCGCGGCATGCGGTTCCAGTCACGGCGAGAACCCATGCGGTCGAAGTCGTAGCGCGGGTAAGGCCGATGGGAATTCATCCGGATGTGTCGGGTGCGGGTTTCGGCTTGCGGCGGTCCGCCCCAGCCGCCCGAACGGTCCGCGGCCTGCATGGGGATGCAGCTTGTGGCCAAGACCAGGCCAGCGAGCGCCAGCACTTTGGTCGCATGGATTGCCCTGAACAGAATCATTCTGCCCGCCCTCCGGGTGACGCTTAACAAATCGTTAAGGCCACTCTGGGCCAAAATTGCCGGAAAGTCACGGAATCGCTTGGTTTTCTGCCGCTATCGTTAACGGACGAATGTGTCTCCGGCAGAGCGGAAAATGGCGCAATTCGTCTAATCGATTAAATTGATTTTGCACTGCAAACACACTTGTCGTTAAGCAATATGGTGATTAAAGGTCCGAAGGACTGAATTGCGCACAATCAGGTGCGATACCGGACTAAAATCGTCCACTT
>NZ_DASYGZ010000006.1:0-4154 GCF_035999135.1 Ensifer sp. | reverse complement strand
GCCGATCACCAGCGTTTTGCGATGTTCGTAGAGCGAGCTCACGGATGACAGATACACGTCAGTCGGAAGAGCGCTCTGTCCAAGTCGCATCATGAACCAAGCTCCGGTTTACCGGATTGTTAGGGGTGATGACTTAACGAAAGATTTCGTCTAACGCCCCGAAAAATGTATCGAATCCCAGCAAAATCACGGGCTGGCGCCAGTTTTGCCCCAGAGTTCAACTCCACAGTGCGAACCACGTCGGACAATACTCGGTTTCTACAACCAAACATAGGCACCGCCATAACAAAAACGCTTAATTGCAACTTCGACAATTCTGCAGCGTTTTTCGGCGATCCCGGATTTGCGCTTCGGATGGTTACCCGTTCTTGAAGATTACCTGCGATTTCCTGCCGTTTCAGAGTGCGCCTGCCGCCCTTTTCATCCCGGATCGACGCAGCATTCGCACTCACCACCTTCTCAGTTGACTTTCATCCGCATCTGAAGGCAAGGCTTTTCTTGAAGCCAGTACGGAGCTTGATGATGTCGAAACCTGTCGTTGCCATCCCCTGCGATTTCCGCGAATTCGACGGCAATGTCTGGCACGTGGTCGCCCACCAATACGTGCGCGCCGCCGTCGAAGGCGCCGGTGTCATGCCCTTCCTGATCCCCGCGCTCGAGACCGGAAACGACATCGACGAGATCCTCGATCGCGTCGACGGCGTGCTGGCAAGCGGCGCCCGCTCCAACGTCCACCCGTCGCTCTACGGCCGCGAGGCGAGGGAAAGCGACGGCCCCTTCGATCCCGGCCGCGACGCGACCAGCCTCCCGCTCATCACCCGGGCGATCGAGCGCGGCGTGCCGCTGCTTGCCATCTGTCGCGGCATTCAGGAGCTCAACGTCGCGCTTGGAGGCACGCTCGCCAGCGAGATCCAGGACCAGCCCGGCATCTGGGACCACCGCAAGCCCGACGTGAAGGAACTGGACGTGGCCTACGGCATCCGTCAGGACGTCATCGTCAAGGAAGGAAGTTGCCTTGCGCCGGTGCTTGGCGCCGGCCGCATCCGCGTCAACTCGCTGCACCGACAGGCGATCGCCGCAAGCGCCCCGCGCCTTGCGGTCGAAGCGGTTGCTGACGACGGCACGATCGAAGCCGTCTCGGTGATCGGCGCCAAGGCCTTCGCCGTCGGCGTGCAATGGCATCCGGAATACTGGGTGCGCACCGACACGCCGTCGGCAAGCTTGTTCAAGGCGTTCGGCGATGCCGTCCGGACCTACGCCGCCGGTCGCCGCACGGCCTGACACCCTTGCGCCACCGTGCGAGACGGCAACAACCGGCCAAGACTTGATCTCCGCGATCAATCGCGCCGTCAGGCGCTGCGCCTGGTGAATGGCGTCTCCGGCACCGGTGTCAGCGCCCTGCCCGTCTCAAACCAGGCTTCGATGTTGCCGGCGACGAGATCCGCCATGGCATTTCGGGTCACCACAGATGCGGAAGCGACGTGCGGCAGCAGTGACACGTTCGGCAGGGCCATCAACGCGTCCGGCACCTGCGGTTCGTTCTCGAAGACATCGAGACCGGCGCCAGCGATCACGCCCGCCTGAAGTGCCGCAATCAGCGCGGCCTCATCCACGGTCGAGCCACGACCGACATTGACCAGCACGCCGTTGCTGCCGAGGGCTGAAAGCACCTCGGCATTGACGGCGCGCTTCGTCGCCTCGGTGCCGGGCACGATGACAACGAGCGTATCGACCGCGGCTGCGAGCCCGACCAGTGTCGGATGATAGGCATAGGAAAGCCCTTCACGCGGGCTGCGGGTATGGTAGGCGATCGAGACGCCGAAGGCTTCGAGCCGCCTGGCGATCGCAAGGCCGATGCGCCCGAGCCCATAAAGACCGACCGTTCGCCCGCGCAGCGAAAGCGGCGAAAGCGGGAACGCACCGTCTTTGGCCCACCGTCCCTGGCGCAACCATTGCTCGGCCTGCGGCAGCTGGCGCAGCGTGTTGAGCAAGAGGCCGACCGCAGTGTCGGCAACCTCCTCGGTCAGCACGTCGGGCGTGTTGCTGACGGTTATGCCCCTTTCAGCCGCATGCCCCACATCGACGCCATCGTAGCCCACACCGAAATTGGCGATGATCTCAAGGCCCGGCAGGGCGTCCATCAGGGCGGCGGGGACACGTCCCGAAACGGCAACGGCCTTCGCATCCTGTATCTCAGCGGTCACCAGCGCCGGGTCGGCGCTGTCGATCCTGATGACCTCGAACCGCTCCGCCAGCCGATCGACCACCCGTGGATTGATCTTTCCGGGCACGAGAACGCGAATGCGGGCAGACATGGCAGGTTCCTTGCGGGTGATGGGCCTCAGGCGATGACGCGCAACGGCCCTGTCGATTGCCGGATACGCATTTCCGGCTTGATCAGGTGAATGCCGTCAGGCTCGTGGCTGCCCGAGAGCTTGTCGAGAAGCGCGCGGGCCGCACTTCGGCCGACATCGGCCTGGCCGTTCCAGACGGTCGTCAGCGCCGGCGTTGCGATCGACGCTTCTTCCAGGTCGTCGTAGCCGGTAACGGAGATGTCGACGCCGGGAACGAGGCCGGCGCGCGCGATGCCGTTCATCATGCCGATCGCCACCAGGTCGTTCCAGCAGACGACGGCGGTCGGCTTCTGTGGCAGCGACAGCAGATGCACAGCCGCCTCGAAGCCGCCCTGCTTGGTGCGCGGGCCGGGGATGCGCAGTTCAGGATCCACCTCGATATTCGCCTTGCGCAGCGCGTTGACATAACCCTGGTAGCGATCGCGTCCGGTGGAGGTCTCGTCCGTGCCGCCGACCATGGCGATGCAACGGTGGCCAAGGCCGATCAGATGGTTGGCTGCAAGCGAGATGCCGTAGGCGTCGTCGCCGCGGAAGATCGGAACATCGACGCCCTCGATCGAGCGGGCGATCAGGATCGCCGGCATGCCGTTGTCCTCGGCAAGCTGGATGTCTTCGAGCGGCGTGCCGATCGCCGGCGACATGATCACGCCGTCGCCGCCCAACTGCAGCAGCGTCTCGATGAAATCGCGCTGCTTGTCGACGGAATCGTAGTGGTTGGACAGAATGAAGGTCTGCTTGTCGCGATCGAGCTCGGCTTCGATCGCCTTCAGGATTTCGCCGTAGAACGGGTTCATGATGTCGTGCACGACGACGCCGATGATGCCGGATCGGGAGGTCCTGAGGCTTGCGGCACGGCGATTGTAGATATAGCCGAGCGCCCGCGCCTGCTCCTTGATCTTGTCGCGTGTGACCGTCGCCACCAGCGGACTGTCTCTGAGGGCCAGGGATACCGTTGCCGTCGAAAGACCGAGTGTTTCCGCGATCGTCGAAAGCTTGACCTTTTGCGCCACGATGCCCCCTGCTAACCCTGTTCGCCCCCGCGCCGCGTCCCTCCGAGATCAGACAGTGGAGAGGATGCAGCGCCCCCGCGGTCTGCTCCCCGACGCCCTTGCGGGCGCGGCGACGCCACGAATTTAAATCCCTTTTAAACTGTTTAAATCGCCGCGGCAATATGCGTCGAGCGAGGCTCAATCGGCGGCCCGGGCCGCTTGCAGATTGCTGTCGACGGCCCTCAGCAGCTTCATCAGCGTGCGCACCTGCTTGTCCGTCAGGCCGCGTGTCGCGAGCTTTTCGGAATGCTGGCCAGCCTCGGCGATGGTCTGCAGCCGGTTTCGGCCGGGTTCGGTCAGATAAACCTTGGTCAGTCGTGCGTCGTCCTCGTCCGGGCGGCGTTCGAGAAAGCCTTGCGCTTCCATGCGGCCGATCGTGCGGGTCATGGTCGGGGCCTTGACGCCGAGCCTTGTCGCAAGTCCGCCGGCGGTCAGCCCGTCCGTTTCGGCCAGCGCCAGCATCACGCCGTCCTGCCCGGCATAAAGACCGCTTTCGACGAGATTGCGCGAGAGCACCGTGCGCATCGAGCGCGCGGCCTGGACGAGGATGGCGGCAAGATCGTGCGGCTCGTCGATCAGGAACTCGTCCTTCTTCTTGCCGTTCTTGCCTTTCTTTTCGGCCTTGTTCTTCTTGCCCATTGGACCTCCTGCCGAATCCCGTCTCGCACACTTATAACAATACAGCTTGCGATTACGAACTGTATGACTCAAATAACAATTTTACGACAATTGACGTGGAGGATCGAAGAGA